>CAVSKS010000005.1:0-59911 GCA_963728605.1 uncultured Chloroflexia bacterium
TCATTGGGAATAGCAATCCACCCGTGAGCTTGCACCTTGCGATGGAATTTTGTTTGGAGCAAGGATTTGGTATATTGTATATCCATTGAATTTCCGGACTTCGAACTGGCACGGCCAGTTGAACTGGAACGTCCAGTTGGTCGGGATCGAGTACGGGCTCGTCGCGCGCTGGTGGTAGTAGAACTGGCCGGGATTCGTCGCCGCGACGATGTTCTGGCCGTTCAGCAGGATCTCGAAGTCCGGGACGGCCCACGGTGAGAGGTCGTCGACCAGCTGGAAGGCCGAGTTGGTCATCTGGCTCGTGGACACGAGTCGGACGTTGATGGTTTCGGAATCGGTGTCGGTTGCCGGCTGGCCCTGCGGGCCGGTGGCGGTGGCCGTGGCGGTGTTCGTGAGCGAGCCGGCATTGATATCTGCCTGGGTCACCGCGTAGGTGCAGGTGAAGAGCCAGGTCTCGTTGACGTCGAGCTCGTCATCGTTGTTCACATCGCCGGTCGAGTACACCGGCGCCGCGGAGCAGAGCGGATCCGTGACGACGACGTTGTCGAGCGTGACGTTGCCGGTGTTCCGGACCGCGAACGTGTAGGTGATCGTCTGGCCGACCGTGTTGTAGGTCATCGGGCTGGCCGTCTTGGTCAGGTCGAGCGATGCGACTTGCTGGATCGCGACGGTCTCATCGTCCGAGGCGGTGGTCGGGCTGGGGGTGGCGCCGGCCGGCGGAGTCCCGGAGACGGTCGCGGTGTTGGCCACCGAGCCGGCGTCGATGTGGGCCTGGTTGAGGACCAGGCTGGCGGTGCAGGTGACGCTCTCACCCGGGATCAGCGGGTTGATCGCGGCGGGACAACTAATGGCCGACAGGCCGGCCAGCGGGTCGGTCACGGTCACCCCGTTGAGGGTCACGTTGCCGGTGTTGGTGATCACGAAGGTGTAGGTGATCTTGTCGCCGGCATCGGTCCGGGTCGCCGGAGCAACGTCGTCGTTGTCGAGGGTGCCGGTCTTGACGATCGAGAGCGACGGGCTCCGATCGATGGTCACGGTCTCGGTGTCGGATGCCGTGGTCGGGTTCGGGGTGGCGCCGGCCGGCGGGGTGCCGGTGGCGGTCGCCGTGTTGCTGACCGAGCCCGCGTCGACCTGGGGCTGGGTGAGGACCGTCGAGGCCGTGCAGCCGCTGTACGAGGCGCCCGGGGCCAATGAGGCGACCGAGCAGCTGAGGGTCGGGAAGGCCGGATCGGTGATCGTGACGTTGGTCAGGGTCACGTTGCCGGTGTTGGTGACGAGGAAGGTGTAGACGATCTTGTCGCCGGCGTCGGTCCGGCTGGCGGGTGCGACGTCGTCGTTGTCGAGGGTGCCGGTCTTGACGATCGAGAGCGACGGGCTCCGATCGATGGTCACGGTCTCGGTGTCGGAGGCGGTGGTCGGGTTCGGCGTGGCGCCGGCCGGCGGGGTGCCGGTGACGGTCGCCGTGTTGCTGACCGAGCCCGCGTCGACCTGGGCCTGGCTGAGGGTCGTCGAGGCTGAGCAGCCGTTCCACACGCCACCCGGGGCGAGGCTCGGGATGGTGCAGCTGAGGCTCGGGAAGGCCGGGTCGGTGATCGTGACGTTGGTCAGGGTCACGTTGCCGGTGTTGGTGACGAGGAAGGCGTAGTCGATCCTGTCGCCGGCGTCGGTCCGGCTGGCGGGCGCGACGATCGTGTTGTCGAGGGTGCCGGTCTTGACGATCGAGATCGACGGCAGGCGCGGGATGTCGACGGTCTCGGTGTCCTCGTCGTTGGCCGGCTGGCCCTGGGGGCCGCTGCCGTCGGCGTCGGCGGTGTTCTCGACCTCGACCGGCGTCGATGTCAGTCCTGGCTGAGCGTGTGGCTTGCGGTGCAGGTCACGCTCTCGCCCGGATCGAGCGGGTCGATCGCCGCCGGGCAGCTCACGCTGACCGACGGGTCGGTCACGGTCACCCCGTTGAGGGTCACGTTGCCGGTGTTGGTGACGAGGAAGGTGTAGTCGATCCGGTCACCGACCTCGGCGCGGCCGGACTGGCCGACGACGCTGGTGACGAGGATCCCTGCCTTGTCGATCGAGATCGTCGCGACCTGGTCGATCGTGACGGTCTCGTCGTCCGAAGCGGTCGTGGGGTTCGGGGTGGAGCCGGCCGGTGGGGTCCCCGAGACGGTCGCGGTGTTGCCCACCGAGCCGGCGTCGATGTGGGCCTGGTTGAGCACCAGGCTGGCGGTGCAGACTTGGAACTCACCCGGGTCGAGGGTGCTCGCCGCGGGCGGGCAGTTGATCGGCGACAGGCCGGCCAGCGGGTCGGTCACGACGACGTTGGTCAGGGTCACGTTGCCGGTGTTGGTGACGAGGAAGGTGTAGACGATCTTGTCGCCGGCGTCGGTCCGGCTGGCGGGTGCGACGTCGTCGTTGTCGAGGGTGCCGGTCTTGACGATCGAGAGCGACGGGCTCCGATCGATGGTCACGGTCTCGGTGTCGGAGGCGGTGGTCGGGTTCGGCGTGGCGCCGGCCGGCGGGGTGCCGGTGACGGTCGCCGTGTTGCTGACCGAGCCCGCGTCGACCTGGGCCTGGCTGAGGGTCGTCGAGGCTGAGCAGCCGTTCCACACGCCACCCGGGGCGAGGCTCGGGATGGTGCAGCTGAGGCTCGGGAAGGCCGGGTCGGTGATCGTGACGTTGGTCAGGGTCACGTTGCCGGTGTTGGTGACGAGGAAGGTGTAGTCGATCCGGTCGCCGGCGTCGGTCCGGCTGGCGGGCGCGACGATCGTGTTGTCGAGGGTGCCGGTCTTGACGATCGAGATCGACGGCAGGCGCGGGATCGTCGACGGTGACGCTGTCCTCGTCGTTGGCCGGCTGGCCCTGGGGGCCGCTGCCGTCGGCGTCGGCGGTGTTCTCCACCTCGCCGGCGTCGATGTCGTCCTGGTCGATGACGTAGGTCGCGCTGCAGGTGACCGACTCGCCCGGATCGAGGCTGCCGTCGAAGGTGGCGCAGCTGATCGTGACGAGCGGATCGGACACGACGACGCCGGTGAGGGTCACGTTGCCGGTGTTGGTGACGAGGAAGGTGTAGCCGATCGTGTCACCCGGGTTGGCGACGTCGTCGGGGCCGTCGTCGAGGACGCCCGACTTGACGATCGAGATCGTCACCACCTGGGGCACGTCGACGGTCTCGTTGTCGGTGTCGCTGACGGTCTGGCCCTGCGGCGCGGTCGAGCTGACCGAGGCCGTGTTGAGGACCTCGCCGGCGTTGATGTCGGCCTGGGTGATGGCATAGCTGGCGGTGCAGGTGGCGGTCTCACCGGGGCTGAGCGTGCTGGCCGCCGGCGGGCAGCTGACGGTCACCGACGGGTCGGTCACGACGACGCCGGTGAGGGTCACGTTGCCGGTGTTCTCGAGATCGAAGGTGTAGCTGATGACGTCACCCGGGCTGGCGATGCCATCGAGGCCCAGGTCGAGCGTGCCTTCCTTGTCGAGATCGATCGTCCGGACCTGGGGCACGGGGACGTTCTCGGTGTCGCTGTCGGTCGCCGGCTGGCCCTGCGGCCCGCTGGCGTCGACATCGGCGGTGTTGACGACCTGGCCGGCATCGATGTCGTCCTGGTCGATGGCATAGCTGGCGGTGCAGGTGACGGTCTCACCGGGGCCGAGCGGGTCGATCGCCGCCGGGCAGCTGACGCTGACCGACGGGTCGGTCACGACGGCGCCGGTCAGGGTCACGTTGCCGGTGTTGGTGACATCGAAGGTGTAGCTGACGAGGTCGCCCGGGCTGGCGACGCCGTCGAGGCCCAGATCGAGGCTGCCTTCCTTGTCGAGGCGATGGTCACGACCTGGGGGATGTCGACGGTGACGCTGTCCTCGTCGTTGGCCGGCTGGCCCTGGGGGCCGCTGCCGTCGGCGTCGCGGTGTTGTCGACCTCGCCGGCGTCGATGTCGTCCTGGTCGATGACGTAGGTCGCGCTGCAGGTGACCGACTCGCCCGGATCGAGGCTGCCGTCGAAGGTGGCGCAGCTGATCGTGACGAGCGGATCGGACACGACGACGCCGGTGAGGGTCACGTTGCCGGTGTTGGTGACGAGGAAGGTGTAGCCGATCGTGTCACCCGGGTTGGCGACGTCGTCGGGGCCGTCGTCGAGGACGCCCGACTTGACGATCGAGATCGTCACCACCTGGGGCACGTCGACGGTCTCGTTGTCGGTGTCGCTGACGGTCTGGCCCTGCGGCGCGGTCGAGCTGACCGAGGCCGTGTTGAGGACCTCGCCGGCGTTGATGTCGGCCTGGGTGATGGCATAGCTGGCGGTGCAGGTGGCGGTCTCACCGGGGCTGAGCGTGCTGGCCGCCGGCGGGCAGCTGACGGTCACCGACGGGTCGGTCACGACGACGCCGGTGAGGGTCACGTTGCCGGTGTTCTCGAGATCGAAGGTGTAGCTGATGACGTCACCCGGGCTGGCGATGCCATCGAGGCCCAGGTCGAGCGTGCCTTCCTTGTCGAGATCGATCGTCCGGACCTGGGGCACGGGGACGTTCTCGGTGTCGCTGTCGGTCGCCGGCTGGCCCTGCGGCCCGCTGGCGTCGACATCGGCGGTGTTGACGACCTGGCCGGCATCGATGTCGTCCTGGTCGATGGCATAGCTGGCGGTGCAGGTGACGGTCTCACCGGGGCCGAGCGGGTCGATCGCCGCCGGGCAGCTGACGCTGACCGACGGGTCGGACACGACGGCGCCGGTCAGGGTCACGTTGCCGGTGTTGGTGACATCGAAGGTGTAGCTGACGAGGTCGCCCGGGCTGGCGACGCCGTCGAGGCCCAGATCGAGGCTGCCTTCCTTGTCGATCGAGATGGTGATCGTCTGGACCGCGGTCACGGTCTCGCTGTCGGCGTTCGAGAAGATGGTCACGAGGCCGAAGACGCCCGAGCCGACGGCGGTGTTGGTGATCGAGCCGGCATCGAGGTCGGCCTGGCTGGCGGTGTCGGACGCGGTGCAGGTGATCGAGGCGCCGGGCGCCAGGCTGGTCGGGCTCGCCGGGCAGGCCTCGTCGGCCGCCTGGTCGTCGCCGATGCTGAACGGGGCGACGAGGGTGACGTTGCCGGTGTTGGTCAGCAGGTAGCTGTAGCTGATCGTGTCGCCGACGCCGTCGTACGTCGCCGGGCTGGCCGTCTTGACGAGGGTCAGCTCGGGCTGCTGGTCGGCGTCGATGGTGACGGTGTCGGTGTTGCTGGTGACCGGCGCCGCGGCGTAGGTCGTGCTGGCGCTGGCGACGTTGGTCACCGAGCCGGCATCGAGGTCGGCCTGGGTCACGGTGTAGCTGGCGGTGCAGGTGATCGAGCCACCCGGGACCAGGCCGCCGACCGGGACGGCCGGGCAGGCCTCGTCGGTCGCCTTGTCGTCGCTGACCGTGATCGGCCCGGCGAGGGTGACGTTGCCGGTGTTGGTGACGAGGAAGCTGTACGACAGGACGTCGCCGGCCAGGTCATAGCTGGTGTCGGGCGAGCTCTTGTCGAGGCTGAGGGCCGGGCTCTGGACCGCGGTCACGGTCTCGCTGTCGGCGTTCGAGAAGATGGTCACGAGGCCGAAGACGCCCGAGCCGACGGCGGTGTTGGTGATCGAGCCGGCATCGAGGTCGGCCTGGCTGGCGGTGTCGGACGCGGTGCAGGTGATCGAGGCGCCGGGCGCCAGGCTGGTCGGGCTCGCCGGGCAGGCCTCGTCGGCCGCCTGGTCGTCGCCGATGCTGAACGGGGCGACGAGGGTGACGTTGCCGGTGTTGGTCAGCAGGTAGCTGTAGCTGATCGTGTCGCCGACGCCGTCGTACGTCGCCGGGCTGGCCGTCTTGACGAGGGTCAGCTCGGGCTGCTGGTCGGCGTCGATGGTGACGGTGTCGGTGTTGCTGGTGACCGGCGCCGCGGCGTAGGTCGTGCTGGCGCTGGCGACGTTGGTCACCGAGCCGGCATCGAGGTCGGCCTGGGTCACGGTGTAGCTGGCGGTGCAGGTGATCGAGCCACCCGGGACCAGGCCGCCGACCGGGACGGCCGGGCAGCTCTCGTCGGTCGCCTTGTCGTCGCTGACCGTGATCGGCCCGGCGAGGGTGACGTTGCCGGTGTTGGTGACGAGGAAGCTGTACGACAGGACGTCGCCGGCCAGGTCATAGCTGGTGTCGGGCGAGCTCTTGTCGAGGCTGAGGGCCGGGCTCTGGACCGCGGTCACGGTCTCGCTGTCGGCGTTCGAGAAGATGGTCACGAGGCCGAAGACGCCCGAGCCGACGGCGGTGTTGGTGATCGAGCCGGCATCGAGGTCGGCCTGGCTGGCGGTGTCGGACGCGGTGCAGGTGATCGAGGCGCCGGGCGCCAGGCTGGTCGGGCTCGCCGGGCAGGCCTCGTCGGCCGCCTGGTCGTCGCCGATGCTGAACGGGGCGACGAGGGTGACGTTGCCGGTGTTGGTCAGCAGGTAGCTGTAGCTGATCGTGTCGCCGACGCTGTCGTACGTCGCCGGGCTGGCCGTCTTGACGAGGGTCAGCTCGGGCTGCTGGTCGGCGTCGATGGTGACGGTGTCGGTGTTGCTGGTGACCGGCGCCGCGGCGTAGGTCGTGCTGGCGCTGGCGACGTTGGTCACCGAGCCGGCATCGAGGTCGGCCTGGGTCACGGTGTAGCTGGCGGTGCAGGTGATCGAGCCACCCGGGACCAGGCCGCCGACCGGGACGGCCGGGCAGGCCTCGTCGGTCGCCTTGTCGTCGCTGACCGTGATCGGCCCGGCGAGGGTGACGTTGCCGGTGTTGGTGACGAGGAAGCTGTACGACAGGACGTCGCCGGCCAGGTCATAGCTGGTGTCGGGCGAGCTCTTGTCGAGGCTGAGGGCCGGCGCCGGCCGGAAGGCGTGGACGTCATCGGTATCGGATACGGTCACGAGCAGGAACTGGCCGGTCGCCGTGGCGGTGTTGGTGTGTGCGCCAACGGCCAGCGTCACGTCGATGGTGCAGGTGAAGGAAGCACCGACGGCGAGTGAAGCCGGGACGGTGCAGCTTGCTGTGCTGAAGTCCGAGTCCGTCAAGGTGATGCCGGTCAACGGGACCGTGCCGCTATTGGTGACGGTGAACCGGATCTTCACGGCGCCATTGATCGCCGTGAACGGCCCGGGACCGGTGTCTGCGTCGACGTAGTTCAGGCCGCCGTCGACGGAGATGTCCTTCTCGACATCGATGTTGGGCGTCCCGGCTGCCTGGAAGCATTCACCATTGGTCCCGATCGACTGGTTGGTGTGCGAGGTGGCGAGGTAGTTGGAGCCCGCCGCCGGCGTGAACTCTGCCCGGAAGCAGTACGTCCCGACGAGCAGGGGCGTGAAGCCGGTCGAGGTGGCGACGCCGCCGGCAATGGCGGCGTCGTCGGTGACGAGCGTGCCACCGGTCGCGCAGTTCGGCGCGGTTGCCGATGGGCCGCAGACATAGAAGTCGACGGTACCCGCGATGGGCCCAAGCTGGCCCGCCTGGGTGAACGTGGCGGTGTCGGTGACCGGCGTCCCCAAGGACACCGAGCCCGAACTGGCTTGCGTGGACAGACCCGGAACGGCCCGCAAGACGAAGCACTCGCCGTTGGTCCCGAACGTCTGGTTCGTGTGGGAGGTGGCCAGGTAGTTGGATCCGACACCCGGGGCAAAGACGGCCCGGAAGCAGTACGTCCCGGGAGTCGTCGGCGTGAAGGACGCCGATGTGGCGCTGCCACCGGACACGGTCACCGCGCTCCCGACCTGGGTTCCGCCCGTGGCGCAGTTGGGCACCGACGTGGCCGGACCGCAAACGAAGAACGTGACGGTTCCAGCGACCGTGCCGAGCTGGCCGGTCTGGGTCAGCGTCGCCGTGTCGGTGACAGATCCGCTCGTGATCGACGAGGCACTGGCCTGGGTCGACATGCCCGGCGCCGCGCGGACGACGAAGCATTCGGTGGTCAGGTTCGTGTGATGCGCCGGCGAATACGGTGCGGCAGCCGCCGGGACGTACTGCGCCCGGAAGCAGTAGAAGCCCGCGATCGTCGGCGTGAATGCCGTGGACGTGGCACGCCGGTTGTCGCCACCCCCTGCGAACGCCGCCGCAGTCACCGGTGCGCCGACCTGGGTGCCGCCGGTCCTGCAGTCAGGCGCAGCTGTCGCAGGTCCGCAGACGAAGAATGTGATCGTGCCGTTGGGGGGCCCATCGTTGTCGACTTCGACAACCGTGGCAGTGTCGGTCACGGACTGACCGAGGTCGATCGCGGAGGCACTCGCGGTTGTCGTGATCGGCGTCGGCGTCGGAGCGAAGGCGCTGGCCGATCGATCCTGGTTACCGACGTTGCCCTCACTCGAGGCGATGATCCGCATGTGGTACGGCGAGCCACTGATGTTGCCGGCGCTGTCGCCGGTTCCCCAGTCGATCTCGGTCGCGACGTGACCACCCCAGGCGAAGACGACCGTGGAGGTCGTGGCCGTGTAGGTGACGCGGACCGTGGTCTGCAGCGACGAGCCTTCCGGCACGCTCGGTCCCGCCCCCGGACCGGCGGTGTAGGTGATGCTCTGGATCGTGCCGCCCCACATCGCCATCTGGCGCTGTGCCTGGGGCAGCGGGATGACCGGCGGCGTGGCGAGTGCCAAGCTCGGGTCGGTCGGGATGTTGAAGAGGAGCGGGGCGCCGGAGCACGGGAAGCTGACGCACGGATCGTTGTTGGCCGACTCGGTCAGGTTCCAGGTCGTCAGGTAGTCATAGGCGTGCTCACCGCTCGCGGTGTTGTCGTACTGGATGTCGATGAATCGGTTGGCCGTGTTGATGGCGACGCCGGTCACCGACGCCCGGAACGGAACTGAATCACCCTCGCGGTAATGGGAGTTTGCGCCGCCCAGGTTGCCGTTCTGATAGTTGACGACGAGCGGCGACGCCTGCGCACAAGGCTGTGGGCTCGCGAACGTCCCATTGCGGCACTGTTCGAAGTTGCCGATGGCGGTGATCTGATACGGACCGACGAACGGACCACCATCGCCCGGCTCGGCGCCGGCCGGCTGCACTGAATCGGTCGCCTGGTCGTACAGGGCGCGGGACAGATTCAGCCGCCCGTTGCCCGTCTCGGCGAGCGTGCCGACCGCATCGGCGTTGCGCGCCAGCCGGCCTACGATGACGCCGTTCGATGCGGACGCGTCGTTCGCGGCAACCATCGCGGCGGCACCGGCCACCGCGGCTGCGGCGGCGGACGTGCCGCTGATCGTGGTGTAGCCACCCCCGACGGCCGTGGTCAGGACCGACTCGCCGGGGGCGGCGACGAATACCGACTCGCCGACGTTGCTGGTGACGGCCAGCAGGTCGGCGGAATCGGTGGAGGAAACGCCAATGACGCCGCGGTCGCCGGCCGGGAACGAGGCCGACGACGACGCGTCGTTGCCGACCGCGGCGACGAGGACGACGTCGCGCGACCAGGCATAGTCCACCGCCGCCTGGAGGGCGGCCGAGTATCCATAGGCGGAGAACGACATCAGGACAACGTCCGCGCCGTGATCGACCGCCCAGACGAGGCCCTCGATGATGTCGCTGTCGCGACCGAGGCCAGCCGCGTCGAGCACGGTCACTGGCAGGACCCGAACGCCGGCGTAGCCGACGCCGGCAATCCCGACGCCATTGTCCGTCTCAGCCGCGACGATGCCGGCCATGGCGGTACCGTGGCCGTTGGCGTCGGCGTTCCACGTCGCGCCGGCGACGAAGGACGCGCCGGTCAGCAGGTTGTCGTCGAGGTCCGGGTGCGAGGCGTCGACGCCGGTATCGAGGATGGCGACGACGGCCGAGCCGGCCGGGGTGTATCCGTCGCGGGCCAGGTCCCATCCGATCCGGGGCAGTGACCACTGGTCGCCATAGCTCGGGTCCGACGGCGCGGCCTCGGCCGCGCGGGAGCGGTCGACCTCGACCGAGGCGACGCCGGCAGCCGCGCGGAGGGCATCGACCTGCGAAGCGGTGGCGCGCACGGCGTGCATCCGCAGGGCGCCGATCGAATCGTCGCTCGTGAGGCCGGCCGCGGCGAGGGCCGCGAGCTGATCGGCTGCGGACACGCCTGCGGCGAAGCTGACGATGTGCGGAGTAGCCGCGCCCGATGGGCTGGGATCGGGCGTCGGTTCGGGCGTGGGATCAGGAGTTGGGGCGGGCGTGGGGTCGGGGGTCGGCGCGGGCGTTGGGTCGGGGGTCGCCGCGGGCGTTGGGTCGGGGGTCGCCGCGGGCGTTGGGTCGAGGGTCGGTTCGGGCGTCGGTGACGGCGACGGCTCGCTGCTCGGCGGCGGCTCACTCGCCTCTGGCTCAGCGGCCAGGACCCCGATCGGGGCGACGAGACTGAAGACAAGCAGACAGACCTGAAGAACGGCTACCGAGGTACTGGCGATGCGCCAGCGCCTCGACCGGGAGATCCCCATCGACGACACGTGTTCCCCTTTTCCCCTCGCCGGGGTCGTGCTGCCTTGCACGACACCCGGCGGGAAGCGCGTTTCAACGCTTCCATTCGCGCGCTCTGAGCCACCGGGGACCATGGCAGCCGGCTGGGCGCGCCGACCGACAGACATCCAAGGTCTGGCGGCGACCTCAACCGAGGGGTTGGGTACGGGTCAGGGTCGAAAGATGAAGCAGCGACGATGAGTGCTGTGTTGCGCTATCCGTACCCGGCCGATCGGTTTCGGTCCGTATGAAGTTCCCCCGACTGGGAGAGCCGATGGTACGTCCGGGCCATCCGCTGTCCAGTACGTCGCCGACGTTGGCGGTGCCAGACGGCACCGGCGGCGGTGTCGTACACGCACGACTTCGGAGGCGAAGCCGTACCGTCGGTCGCTCAGGCTAGGACCTGGGTCCTGAGTGGGTCATCCCCAATTTGAACTAGGAATGGCGACAACGTTGCACCAGCGCACCGCTGATGCTCAGGCGGGCGGCGATTCCGGGCTCGGAGCTCGCCGGCGGCGCAGCCGACTCGCGAGGACCAAGCCGATCACGCACACGGCAAGGACGAGGAGCCCCAGCCCCGCAACCAGCCCCATTTCAGCGGCGCCGGCGACCTGGTCGTTGCCAGCCGACGTGACGGGCACCGCGGTCACGACTGGTGACGACAGCGATTGCTGCCAACCGGGTGGGAGCGCGATCAGGAGTCCGTCGTCCTCGTCCTTCCCGCCGGCACCGCCCTCGCCATCGAGGATCGGCGGGCCTTCCACGAACACGGGTGCGTTTGCAATTCGGATGCCGCTGGCCTGGTACGCCTCGAGGGCATAGACCCCGACCGGCATCTCAGCCGGAACGCGCAGCGCCACGGTGAGGTGCCCGACGGGGTCCGCCGTCATCTCCCCGACGTCGATTGCCCCGGCGGTCCCGACAACCCGGAACTTGATCGGCTCGTCGGCACCGAGGTCCTCGCCGCGAACGGTCAGGACACCGCCCGGATTGACCCGGTCGGGCTCGAGAAGCAAGGCCGGACCACCGCCGTGGGCGGTCACGGCGACCGGCCAGGCCATGGCCAGAACGGCGGCGGTCAGGCCGGTAACGACCGCGAGGCGGACCCGTTGATGGGAGGAGCGGGGATGTTCCCCGCTCCTCCAGGACGCCGGACGCAACGGCGCTACGGCGTGATCACGGGGCAGTTCGGGGCTGTTGCCCCGTTGGTGTCCGTGCAGACGATTCGGTTCTGCAACGTTGGCGCGATCGGGGTATGCGCGGTGATCCACTCGCGCACGACCAGCTCGAGGGTGATGCCGTTGGACGTGAACCGCCCCGGCAGCTTCAGGTAGCCGTCACCGCCGATCACCATGAAGTCGTTCATGGCGACGGTGTACGTGGAGGCTGCGGTGAGGTCGACCGCGGCGCCGGTGCAGCTGCCGTCCGCCGCCTGGCGGACCGCCCCGGTGACCCGGCTACCGACCGCCTGTGCGATGTCATAGGTGAAGCACAGGCCGGAGACCTGCGGGAACCGGCCGTTCGCGGTCGGCATCGACGAGACGCCGTTCTCCAATTCGAGCTTGAGCTCCGCGCCATTGATCGTCGCCTCTACGGAGAAGTTGCCGAACGGCAGCACGGTGAAGGTCTGGCCCTTGGTGATCGGGAACGGCGGAGGCGTGAACGGGGGGCAGAAATCGGTGGCGCTGTCATTGGTCGGGCAGGTCAGGGCAGCCCGGATGCCGCCGCTGTTGGTGATCGCGAAATCACTCGCCTCGGTCTGCCGCATGGCGTCGGTGACCGTGTTGCCGATCAACGACTCGCACAGCCGGCCGTCGACGCGCCCGCACTTGTCGGACCGCGGAATCGCCACGGTCGAGGCGCCGATCACCTCGCTGAGGATCGGTCGGAGGATGTCATTGAGCTCGTTGATCCGTCCCTGGAGGGTAGGATCAGGCGTGATGCCGATGGCCCACGGCTTGTGGAAGTCGGCAGTCGAGTAGACGACGGCCTTGGTTGTGGGGTCGACGACGACCTGGACACGGGTGAAGCGCGCGCCCTTGCTCAGGTTCTCGACGATCAGCTTGCCGTTGACGACCGCATTGACCTGCTGATTGGTGTGGTCGCCCACGATGACGTCAACACCCGAAACAGCGGCCAGGTCGACGATCGGCCCGAGCGGCGCCGTCAGCGTTCCGGCATCCGCGCCGTCATGGCCCATGACGACGATGGCGTTGATGCCGCTCGCCTTGAGCTTGTTGACCTCCGCCTGGACCGCGGGGAGCCGCGGCCGGACCTCGAACGGGTCGAAGTTGCCGGGGAAGACGAGCGTCGGCGCGTCCTCGTTGGTGAAGCCCACCATCCCGAGCTTGAAGCCGTCGAACGAAAAGACGTGCGATGGTGACCACTCGGCCGGGGTCTGGCCGTTCGGGAAGACGACGTTCGACGAGATGAACGGGAAGTCGGCCAGCGGAATGAGGGTGTTCCGGAGGTACGCCTGGCCGGCGTCGAAGTTGTGGTTGCCGAGGCCGTCGACGTCGAAGCCCATCAGGTTCATGAACTCGATCGTCGTGGTCTCACCGAAGAACGAGCTGATCGGCGGCGACGCGAACACTGAGTCACCGGCCGCCATCGTGATCGACCCGTTCGGCGCCTGGGCGCGGTACAGGTCGAACCACGGCTTGAGGAACGCGGCACCGCCGATGTCGAACGCGGGGTTGACCGCGGGAGCCGGCAGGTTGTCGGCCGTCTCCGATAGCGGCACGAGCTGGCCGTGGAAGTCGCTGACATCGAGGATCGTGCCGATCTTGAGGTTTGGCTTGGTCGTCAATCCAAGCAGGATCTTGCCGCTGGCGTTCTGCGGACCGGGGATGCCGAGGAGGAACGACGCCGTTGGCGCGACGTCGACGGCGCGGATGCCGGCGACCGGGGCCTGCTTGCGGATCCCGGGCCCGGAGGCCAGGAAAACCGCGTGCATGTTCACGTCGTGGGCGATGTCGACGAGCTCCGGGAGGTACCCGTGCTGGCCGAAGAACTGGCTGAATGCGATCCGCTGTCCGGGGGTCGCAGCGTCGTACTGGTAGGGCGGCCGGAGGACGACGGTGACGTCGCCGCTGCGGCTGGGATGGAGCGAGTTGGAGCCGTCGACGTTCTCGAGGTCTTCCTTCTTGATGATGTCCAGGACGACCTGCTTCCCCGGATTGGCCGGGTCGGTCAGGTTCTCGAACGCCGCGATGATCTGGTCGCGGACGGCGTTGTACTGGTTCGCCGGGACCTGGTTTGGATCGACGGCGGGCGGCGAGACGGCGGCCGGATCACGGCCCGCGAGGTTGATGTGGATCTGCGCCGTTCCGCCGGCCCAGCAGGCCTTGGCCCGGGCCGGCGCCGCGGGTGCACGACAGTTGCTGATGTTCTCGGCGCCAGTGATACCGGCGTCGGCCAGGATCTTGCCGGCGTTGACCGCGAACCACTGCGGCGCGAAGCCATGGTCGGACGAGGCGAAGACGGTCGTGTTGGAGCCCATCAGCTCGCGGCCCAGGCCGAGCGTCTCGTCGGCCTCGGCATAGGCGGCCCGGATGTAGCCCTCGCGGATCGCCACGCGGCCGTCCGGGACGTTGTCGTTTGTGACGTCGTCGAAGTACGGGTTCGGGTCGCCATCCATGTCGGTCGGGACGGTCAGCGCGAGGAACTGGTGCTGGAACTCGTCGGTGACGGGGTTGCCCATCATCAGGAGGTTGGGCTTGTAGTTGAGCGTCTCCATGATGTAGTGGAGGTAAGCGAAGTGGGCTTCCTTCCACTGCAGGCCCTGCTCGACGTAGGTGTCCTCGTCGACGATCCCTGCCTCGAGCGGCGCGAAGTCGCCGGCGGTCGAGGTCGGGAAGTCACGCGCCAGGGTCTCTTCGAACGCGGCCGAGCCGGCAGCGCCGAGGGCGTTGTAGGTGGCATTCACGCGGGAGATCGACGTGAAGTACACGCGGAACGTCGACAGGTCCGGGGCGATGTCGATGGCCTTGACGTAGAAGCCGGCCGTCTGACCAGCGCGATCGCCGGTCAAGGCGACCTTGACCTCAGCCCACTCGCCCGCGCCCAGCGGACCGGCGACGGCCTGGCTGCCGTCCTTGAGGGCCGTCGAGGGCACGATCAGCGTGCTGTCGAAATTGATCGTCGCGTCGTTCGTGGAATCGTAGATGTACAGGTCGTAGACCCGGGTGACATTGTCTCTCGCGGGGAACGCGGTGTTGGTGACGGTGAACTGCTCCTGGCGCGCCGGGGTGAAGCTGGTCGGGACGTTCGTCCAGCCGTCGGCGAGGTCGAGGTCGACGCGTTGGTAGCTGACGCCGAACGCGTTGGCGCCGGCGGGCTGCCCAGGCAGGTCGTAGTTGAGGACGATGCCGCGGTTCGAGAAGAACGTCCTGAAGTCGACGACCGGACCCTGGATGGCCGGCACGACGTTGCGAACGCCGACCCATTCGACCGAGGCGACTTTCTTGCCAGCGCGCTCCGCGGCCTGGGCGATGTGGTCAGCCTGGAGGGCACCGGTCGTGGCGAAGGATGTCCGGTTGTTGAAGTTGGCCTCGCCGACCCGGAAGTAGGTGTTGTTCATCGAGCCGTGCTCGCCCGGCCAGGTGCCCGTGGCGAGGGTGTGCCAGCCGACGCCGGTGTTCGGGGGGAAGGCCTGGACGAGGCCGTTCTGACCGATGACGCCTGTGGACATCAGGTCCGCGTAGTTCGGCATCAGCCCCGCGGCGGCGTACTGCTCCATCTTGTCGGGCCGCATCCCGTCCGAGGCGAACATGATCATCTTGTCCGTGCTCGGCTTCCCGCTCGGTGGCTTGGCCGCGGATGCCGAGCCAATGATGGTTGGCATCAGCAGCGACAGGGTCACGAGCAGGACCAACGGTCGGAACCGACGGGATCGAATCACCGGGACACCTCCACGACGGACGGTGCACACGCGCGGGCGGCGATGGGTTGGCGCGATCGGGTTCGGTTCGGAGGATGTCGGACGGCTCCGGACCGCACCACACGACGGTGGGGCGCCAACGATACCGCCGTATTCGCGGCCGTGACGTCAGTTCTGCTGCCGTGCTGTCGAGCGATGAGCGCGAGCGGTGCCTCGTGGCACCACAATCCGATCGGTCCGGGGCAGACAGGGCTGGTCTGGGACGGTTTCCGTCGGCCGGAGTCAACGGCTGAGACCGATCAGGACCTCGGTCATTGCCGCGGCGCCCTCAGCGAGCGTCACACTGGGACGGCCGCCGATCTCCGCGGGCGGATATACAAGGACCGCCAGGCGGCCCTCGACCCAGCCGGCGACGGCATACGGGCATCCCACGCGGCGGTCGAGCCAACAGGGGTTCATTCGGTGCCGGTCAATGCCCCTCGTCGCGTCGCCGCCGAACAGCCCATCGACAATCCGCTCCGCTTCGTCGATGGTCGTGCTCTGCCCGCGGACGGAGAGCATCGCGACCCGAATGCCAGCGGCTGAGTACTCACAGGCTGGGCTCGCGTAGGTGAAGCGCAACGGGGAACCAAGCGCGAGCACGCGATCCGCCCCCACCGCCGCGGCCGACAGGACGTCGCACGCATCGAGGCCCTTGAGGTCGCCGGACGGCAGAGCCGGGAGCGGGAGCGCGGGGACGTCCGGTTCGGGCAGCCAGACAGCTGCATCCACCGGCCGCTCGGTTTCCTCCACCCATCCGCTTGGCCCCACGAGCTCGTCGAGGCCGACCGTCAGGTCTTCCAGGGCCTCGGTGGCGATCTGGTCCTCCTCCAGCGTCATCCACCGGAGCAGGTCGTACCCTGGGTACGCTCCGGGCCAGCCGCCCGTCTGGAAACGGCCGAACCCTCCGACGAGCCTGGTGGTGAACACGACAGGGGCGCTGGCGTGCACCCGGCAGCCGGGCGTCAGGCGCAGGCTGTCGACGACCTCCTGGACAGCGGCACGCCCCGTCTCGGACAGCTGCTGGCGACTAAACGTCAATTCCGGGCCTGGATGAGCCAACCGCTCGGCGTCTGGCGAGCGGACGTGGAGGACGACACCGTCGCTGAGGAAACGGATCCGACGGGCTTCGTCCGGCAGGGTGAACTCGTGCACCACGCCATCGGCCAACACAGCAGTGCAAGGCTGGGCCAGCCCGAACAGACCCGGATTGAGGTCGCTGGGCGGTGCTTCGGGGCGCGACCCCGCGACGATCAGGGCCAGCAGCGCGGCGAGGAGGAGGGCCGCGGCGAGGAGGCCGATGGCGCGATGCGAGGCCGGAGCGCCCTCGATTCTGCGCACCACCCCTGTCCCTCCGGTATCCCCGACCCGGGCCGCCAACGTGGTCATCGCGCGGTTGAACGACGGCTGGCGCGAGGCCGTCTGATCGGCCTCCCACTCCAGTGCGGCCCGGACCCGCTGGTCCAAGTGGTCCGTGCCGTTCATCGGACGTCCTCGGCAAGTTCGCGGCGGAGGCGCTGGCGCGCGAGACGGAGCCGGGAGCGAGTCGTTTCCAGGCCTATGCCCATGAGTTCGGCCGTCTCATCGACGGAATACCCGGCGTAGAGGTGGAGGGCGACGACGGCCCGTTGCTCAGCGGGCAGCGTGCGGTAGGCGATTGCCAGAGCGACCCACGTTGGGTCGACGCCCGCTCGTCGGTCGACGGGGTCCGCGGGCGCAGCAGCCTCTTGACCACCACGCAACCGCGACCACCACGATCCCCGGTTCATCCGGATCGCCTCCCGGACGACAATCTGGTCAAGCCATGGCCGAATTCGGTCGGCGTCGCGGAGCGTCGCCCGTCGACGCCAGGCCTGTTCCATCGCTGCCTGGACGGCATCCTCGACGCCGACGCCCTGGTGGCAGATGAGTCCGGCGAGGCGAATCAGCCGGTCGTAGTGCAGTCCGAAAAAGTCGGCGAGCTGCGCATCGAGCGCCTTCGCCTCCTCCCCGACTCCAGCCAACGGCCGGCCGATCACCGCCCCGATCCTAGCCTCGACCCGACGTGATCACGACGCCGTCGTCGTCGCGGCGGTCAATAGCTGACCCAGCCCGACAGCGTCGCGCTCGACGTTCCGGTCGCGAAATCGATCGTCCCCGCCGACTCCCAGACGCCACTCGCCCCGGCGAATCGCCCGGTGCCGTCAACGACGATATGGGTCGCCTCGACGGCGGCGATGCCAGCGACGGGTGCGCGCTGCGTCCCGCTGTAGTGCGTCGTCACCGTTGAGCCGTCGGCTGCAACGAAGGTTGCGATGCCGTCATAGATCGGAACATCACTGGTGATGAAACCGAACGTGGTGCAGTTGGTCCCGCCGCCGGTGAAGGCGCCCAGGTGGGTCGCGATTCCGGTGCCCTCGAAGCCGAGGGTCAGCGCCGCCGGTCCGCAGCGTTGCTCGGCCGGCACGACGCCGATCGTGAAGCCGCCGGCCATGGGCCGCTGATTCCCCGCGGCGGCCGAGCCGGCCAGCGGCAGGGCCACCATCATGGCGAGTCCGATTCCGAGGCTTAGTCGGTTCATGGTTCCATCCCTCCTGAAGTCAGTGCGTACGTGGTCGCCCGGATAGAACGAGGCACTCGTCGAAACGGGTCACGAGCTCGCGAAAACTGCGTGGTGAGCGGTGGGTGGATGGGCGTGCATGACCGCCGACGACCATTTGGACCGTGCATTCCTCGGTGCAGACTCGCCTCGCGCGGCTCGCCCCCGACCAGCGCACCGCCGCGACCGCGCCACCGGGGCCGCTGCTATGCGTCGCGCCGGCGGGCTCGGGCAAGACGACGACGCTCGTCGCACGGATCGCCTGGCTCGTGGACACGGGCGTGGATCCATCGACGATCGCCGCGATCACGTTCAACAAGCGCGCGGCGCAGGAGCTCGGGGAGCGCCTCGACGATGCCCTCGTTCCGCTGGGCGTCGTTCGCGGCGCGGTCCGGGTCAGGACGTTCCACGCGCTGGGTCGCGAGATCCTCGCCGACGGGGGCGTCGACGTCGGCAACCTCGTCGACCGGCTCGAGGTACTCGGCGAGCGGATGCCGGAGGCCGACCCGGGAACGCTGCGGCGGCTCGACACCGCCTTCTCGAGGCTGAAGCTCGACGTCCGGGCCGACCCGGCGGCCATCTGTCGCGACCCGGCAGCCGGTCCCATCGCCCTGGCGTTCGTCGACTACGAGCGGGTCCTGCGCGACCGCGGCGCGCTGGACTTCGACGATCTCGTGGCCCAGGCGCTGGCCCTCCTGGAGGTGGATGCCGAGGCCCTCGCTGCGTGGCGCTCCCGGACGGCCCACCTCCTGGTTGACGAGGCGCAGGACCTCGACCGCAGCCAGCTGGACCTGGCCCTCCTGCTCGCCGCGCCGCGGAACTGGGTCTTCCTGGTCGGCGACGACGACCAGTCGATCTACGGCTGGCGGCTGGCTGACGTCCGCCGGGTGCTGGGCCTGGCCGAATCGCTGCCCGGGCTGGGTCGGGTCGACCTCGTCACTAACTACCGCTGCCCGGCCGCGGTGGTCGAGCGCGCCGTCCGCCTGGTTGAGCGCAACCGGGAGCGATTCGCCAAGCAGATCCGAGCCGGTCCGCGGGCCGACGGTCGGCTGATCCTGGCTCCCGACAGCCGCGACGACGCTGTCCGGATCCGGCGCCTGCTGCGGTCCTGGCCGGACGACGGCACGGGTCGGGCGATCCTGGCAAGAACCAATCGCGAGCTTCTCCCGGCGGTGACCGCGGCCCTCCAGCTCGAGATCCCGTTCCAGGCCCCGGGCATCGAGCTGCTCGTCGAATCCCCGGCGGTCGACCGCCTGCTCGACCAAGCGGCAGGTACGGCGACCGGCCTGCCGCTGCTCGCCGGGCTGGGCGGGCTGCGGTCCTCGGCCGACAGCGACGATGCAGCCCTCGCCGCCGCGCTCGTCGCCTGGGCCGCCGCATTTCCAGACCTCCACGCCTTCCGGGTCGGCATCGAGGCGACCCGCCAGCGCCTGGCCAGACTTCGGCGTGACGACGCCGCGCTCGTCCTGGCGACCGCCCACGGCACCAAGGGCCTCGAATGGGATCACGTCGCCGTCATCGGGATGGACCAGGGCCGGTTCCCCAGCCGGCGGTCGGTCGCCGAGGCTGATGACCCGGGCCGCGCGTTCGAGGAGGAGCGCCGGCTGGCGTACGTCGCCTGGACCCGCGCCCGTCGCTCGCTGACGCTCAGCTACGACCCGGAAGCCCCGTCGTCGTTCCTGCTCGAGGCCTTCTCCGCGGAGGAACTGGGCCTGCCGTCGGCAGCCTAGACTGCTCGCGATGCAATCCACCGAGCCGGATTCGGCGCCGGTCGAACCCGTCATCCGCGGCCGCCGGACCTGGCTTCGGTCGCCCGAACGCGAGGACATCGACACCTTCGTCGAGTGGTCCAACGACGCGCGGGTGACGCAATGGCTCATGCCCCGGGGTCCGCTCGGCCGAGCGCAGTGGGAGGCCCGGTACGAGCAAGCGCTCAAAGGCCAGGGCAAGGATCACTGGTTCTTCGTGATCTGCCGGCTTGGCGACCGAACGGCGATCGGCAACTGCGGACTCGACGACATCGACTTCCGCAACGGCAGCGCCGGGATCGGCATCACCATCGGCGACGCATCGAACCGAAGCCAGGGTCTCGGCACGGACGCGCTCGAGGCGCTTCTCGATTTCGGGTTCGGAACGCTGCGCCTGGAGCGGATGTGGCTCGACGTCTACACGTCCAACCCTCGTGCGCGGCGGTCGTACGAGAAGGCCGGGTTCATCCGCGAGGGCACGTTCCGCAACGCCTACCACCGGGCCGGCGAGTTCATTGACGCCGACCGAATGGCCATCCTCCGGTCCGAGTGGGCGGAGCGGCGAGCCCGCGAACCGCTCAGGCCACCGATCGCCGAGGACTAGGCGGGCTCGTCCTGCGGCTGTGCCGCGTTGCGAGCCAGCTCCCGAAGCAGGCGGTCGATCGCGTCGAGGAACGGTTCCGTGAGGTCCCATGGCAAGGCGTCCCGGACCGAGTCCTTGGGGCCATAGGCCGCCCTCGCTCGGAGCGCTGTGGACCGCAGGGCGTGCACGTCGTCGTCCCGCAGCCGGTCCGGCAGGGGCCGCAGGAAGGTCTCCCAGCGGGTGGCTCCGAGCTGCGCCGCGGCAGCGACCAGCCGATCGGCGTGGCGCGCGGCCGCCAGCGCCGCCTCGTCGATCGCCGGACGCTCGTGACGCGCGGGGCCACGACGGATGCGGGGACCCGCCATCTTGGCCGTCAGTTCTGCTGGACGGGCGGCTGGCCGGCTGCCGCCTCGCCATCGCCGTCGGCGAGGCGGACGAGGACCAGTGGCAGGCGCCGGAGCTCCGATCCGTTCACGAGGACCCGGAACGAGTAGTCGCCGGGTACTGGGAAGACCAGGTTCCACAGGTCGATCGACAGGGTCAGCGTCGAGTCGCGAGCATCGGTTTGGCCGTGGGCGACGAGGCTGCCCGTCGCCGATGCCACTTCGCCGCCGTCCGGGTTCAGGAGGACGAACCGGATCTCGTGCTGGCGTTCGATCTCGGTGACGCTCACCCGGAGGCCAACGACGAGCGCCAGGTGCGGGTGCCGGAGCGGCCAGGTGCGACCGCCGATCCGGTTGAGACCGCCGCCGATGACGTGGAACTTCTGCCCCGGACTCGTCTGGGCAGCATCGGCGAGGAAGGCGTAGTCGATTTCAGGCACCCGCTAATGCTAGTCCTCCGCCCTCCGGATGACCCAATCAGCCGGGTGCATCCCGCTCTCGACGGTCCAGTGCCTCTTCGATGGCCCAGATCGCCAGCGGCCGCAGGTACAGCGGGGCCCGGTAGTTGCCGTTGCGGTCATAGGCCTCCGGAGTCCGGAACCACAGCCCGCGCTCCCAGACGACGCGGGCCGCGCCCTGCGCGGTCGTCCAGCCCTCCTGGACGAGACCGCGCCCGATCATGAACGCGGCGAGGGCATACGTCGTACCGACCCACACCTCCTGGGACTGCTCGCTCGAGCGGTCCACGGTCCCGTCCGGCCGCATCCCATTGACCGCGCCGATCAGCCCGTCGCCAAAGTCGCAGACGTTGAGCTCGTAGATCCGCTCGAGCGTGCTCCGGGCGTGGGCCGGCGGGACGATGTCGCCCAGGCCGGAAAGGTCGGCGAACCACTGGCCGACGAGCTGGTCGGCCATGACGCTGTCCGACGTTGGCCCGCCGCCGGCGTCGTAGTCATAGGACCGGCCGTTCCAGAGCAATCGCTCGAACGTCGCGGCGCCGCGGGCGAAGTCCGCATCCCAGGCGACGGCGCGGGCCTCGTCGCCGGCTGCCCGGGCAAAGGCCGCTGCCGCCCTGAGCGCCGCCAGCCACAGGCCACCGCCGTAGGCGCTCGCCCCGGTCATCGGCCAGGTGTCGTAGGTCTGGTCGGGAACGCCGTCGTGCTCCGGCAGCCCGTCACCGTCGCGGTCGAACCTCGCCAGGTGGTCCATGGCCACCGGGATCGACGGCCACACGTCGCGCACGAACCCGTCGGGATCCGGGTCAAGGAGGTGGTCATGCCAGGCCTGGAGGACGAACTTGGGATTCAGGTCCTTCCAGGCGTTGACCTCCTGGAAGGTGTAGTGGTTGAGCCGGACGAAGGGGTCCTCGGACGGTCCGCCAAGGTCGTGCGGCAGCGCACCCGGAACCTTGCGGATCGCCCGCAGGCCGCTGGCCTGGATCGTCACGAGCTCCGGATCGTCGATTGCCACGCTCCGGGCGTATGCCCGGCTGATCGATGCCTGCAGCGACGGCCACAGCCGGGCCAGCGCCGAGGCCGCATAGAAGTGGACGTCGAGGGTGTCGTAGAACGGGTAATCGAAGCACTCGATGATCCCGAGCGTCGCCGCACCATCCGTCTCGGGACCGGGTTCCTCGGCGCGATCCGGCCAGATCGTGGCACCGTCGACCAGGAAGTAGAGCTCGTTGAAGAGGGCTGCCTTGTACCAGCCAGGCCGGTTCCCGGACTCGAGGATCGGGTCCTGCCAGCGCTCGATCGCGGCCTGCCAATCGGTCGCGCGCGCGAGCACGTGCCGGGCCAGGTCGACGGCCCGGGTACCGGTGGTCCCCCACTCCCGCGTGTAGCGCTTGTACCAGCGACGGCCGGCGCCGAACTCGACCACCGGGAGGTCCCACGCCACCGCGAACCGGATCGTCCGCGTCTCTCCCGGTGCCAGGGTGACGCGCACGGCGACCGCGCCGACGGCGTCGCGCGCGTCGTCGCCCGTTGCCGGCGGCAGCCGCCCGTCGGCGGCGAACGCCTGCCACGCCGAGCCGCCATCGTCGGGCGCGAATCGCGTCGTCGTCACCTCGGCGCCGGCCGTCGAGGCGGCGATCGCGAACGTGCCGGCCATGCCACCCGAGCCGTCGGGAGCATCGAAAATCACGCCGGCGATGTCGCCGTCGTTGAAGGCCTCGGCCCGGCCGCACAGCGGGTCGAGCCACGACAACAGGATGGCCGAGACGACCGGCCGGTCGAGGGGGTTCATCAGCTCGAACTCGAACGCGCCAACCGGCAGGCTTGCCGACGCGGCGTCGCCCGGGATGACCGGGCTCAGCTGCTCCTCGACGACCCGGATCGGAACGCCGGGCGGCTGGTATTCGATCCACGACCGCGGGAAGAGGGCCCGGTAGATGCCGGCACCAACCGGCAGTGCCGGACCCCAGCCCGGGGGCGGCACGGTGGTCCGCAGCACGGCGGCCGTCGTCCGCTCACCGTCGTCGACCCACAGCGAAAACCCGTCGACGGCGACCGATTCGAACCGGTGCTCGCCCACCCGGAGGTGCCATCGGGCGAAGTCGCCGCGCTGGGTCCGACCGATCGATCCAGCCCCCATGCCACCAATGGGGACGCCGCCCCACGGCCCGTCGTCGATCATCGGCTGGTCGACCCGCGGTCGCGGTGCCGGCTCGTAGCCCTCGCCGATCGCGCGCGACCAGGCGTGCTCGGGGATGCGGATGGGCATGGCCCGCCTACTTCTCGACGCCGCCGAAGACCACGCCCCGCATGAAGGCTCGCTGGGCGAGGAAGAACACGACGACGGGCAGGGCCATCGCCATGATCGCCGCGGCCTGGATGAGCGTCGGCTCCTGGGAGTACAGCGAGTTGAAGCTGGCCAGGCCGACGGCCAGGGGCTGCAGCTCCGGCTTGCTCTGCAGGTAGACCAACGGCAGGAAGTACTCGTTCCAGGCGAAGAAGAAGTGGAACAGCGTCACCGCCACGATCGCCGGGATCGCCTGCGGAATGATCACGGAGCGGAGGATCCGGAACGGGCCGGCGCCGTCGATCATCGCGGCCTCGTCGAGCTCGCGCGGAATCGACAGGAAGTACTGGCGGAGCAGGAAGACGTTGTAGGCGTTCGAGAAAAAGTGGGGCAGGATCAGCGGCCACCACGTGCCCACCCAGCCGAAGGCCAGGTAGACGGCGTAGCTGGGGATGAGCGTGACCTGGAACGGCAGGATGATCGTCGCGATCATCACGAGGAACAGTCCGTTTCGCCCAGGGAACTGGAATCGGCTGAAGCCGTAGGCCACGCAGATCGCCGACGCCACGGCACCGATGGTCGACAGGGCCGCGATCGTGAAGGTGTTGAAGAACAGCCGCGGGAACGCTATCTGGTCCCACGCCAGCTGGAAGTTGTCAAAGTTGAGGTGGAATTTCCAATGCTTCTCGAGCGTGCGGGCACGTCCCTCCCACTCGATGGGCCCGGCCGCGACATTCGCCGGATCGATGAACGTGGAGTTCTCGCGATGTGGCTCGATCAGCGCCCAGGCGTGGATCTGGCCGTCCGGGGTAGGCACGTCGTAGACGTCGTATTCCTTTCCCTCGTAGACGAATTTCTCCTCCACCGCCGGCCACAGCGGGGCATGCGGGTCGCTGAGCTGGCCCTCGATCTTGAACGCCGTCGACAGCATGTAGGCCAACGGCATGAGGAAGATCGAGACGACCGTGATCGCCAGAAGGGTGATTCCGGCCCGGCCGGCGAACCGTCGCGACTGGCGCTGGAGGGCGGACGCGGAGGACCGCGCGGGTACCTCGACGGTCAGCGCGCTCATCGCTCGCCACCGGAGTAGACCCACGAACCGGCCGTCTTGAACAGGATCGCGGTCAGGCCCAGGACGATCACGAACAGCAGCCAGGCGAGCGCCGCCGCGTAGCCCATGTTGAAGAAGGCGAAGGCCTCGCGGTACAGGTTCAGGTTGAAGAACAGCGTTGCCCGGTCCGGGTCACCCCGGCCGTTGCTGACCACCCACGCCTGGGTGAAGTACTGGAACGTCCCGATCAGGGCGATGATCAGGTTGTAGAACAGCACCGGCGAGATCATGGGCAAGGTCACGTTGCGGAAGCTGGCCCAACGACCCGCTCCGTCGACCCTGGCGGCGTCGTACAGCTCGGTGGGAACGCTCTGCAGGCCGGCAAGGAAGATCAGCATCATGTTGCCGATCCCCCACAGCCCCATGAGTCCAAGGGCCGGCCCAACGAACGTCGTGCTCTGGAGCCAGTTGGGGCCCGGAATGCCGATGGATTCGAGGAGGAAGTTCAGCCAGCCGTTGTTGGCGTTGAGAACACCGATCCAGACGATCGTGCTGGCCACGATCGGGATCTGGATGGGCAGGTAGAAGAGCGTCCGGAAGACGCTCCGGCCCGCCAGCAGGGTGTGGTTGACGAGCAGGGCCACGCCCAAGGCGAATGCCAAGGTCGTAGGTACCACCAGGAACGCGAACCGGACCGTCACGCCCAAGCGATTCCAGGAGGACCGGGTCCTCGAACATGTGGAGGTAGTTCGAGAGGCCGATGAAGCTCGTCTCGTCGGGGGCCCTGGGGTCGAAATCGGTGAGCGACAACGCCAGCGAAGCGAGCATCGGCAGCGCCGAGAAAAGGACGAAGCCGATGATGAACGGCGAAACGAACACGAAGCCCGACAGCGCGTCTCGCGTCAGGTAGGCGTCACGCCGCCTGCGTCGCGGGACGGCAACAGCTAAGCCCTGCCCGGGACCTATCGCCATGGTGACCTCACGAGGCTCTCCTGGCCTGCGAGCGGGTGAGTCCGGGGCGGCCGGCAAGACCGCCCCGGGTTGCGTGATGGCTGGCGGTCAGCCTTGGTCGAAGAGGCCCTGGAGCACCTCGACGTGGGCCTCGATCTCAGCCTGGACGTCGAGGTCAGGCGTGCTCCAAAGCTTGCTTCCGAGGTCCTTGTTGGCCGAGTCGGCCTCATCGAAGTTGGGCATGAACGATTCGTGGTTGGGATTGTCGGGGTACTCGAGCATCAGCGTCGAGACGTTCCAGTCGATCTCGAGTGGCGCGAACTGCTCGCTGAGACCCTCGAAGAACGCCGCGCGGTGGCTCTCGATCGCGGGCATGGCGCCCCACGTCGAGGTCAGCTCCTCCGACTGGGTGAGGTAGAAGAGCGCCTCGAAGGCCGCGTCCGGGTTCTCGGTCGCGGACATGATGCCGATGGTGTCGGCGTGGAGCTTCGAGGTGATGTTGCCGTCCGGGCCGACCGGCAGCACCGCGATGTCCCAGTCGGTGACCGGCGGCTCGCCGGTGGCGGGGACGATGCAGCACGTGTACCACTGGTGGACGACGTCCATCGCGATCCGTCCGGACTGGAAGGTGTTGCCGTCGCCCATCGCGGTCGCGGCTGCCTGGTCGGGGATGATGTGGTCCTCGTGGATGCCGTTGTAGAAGAACTCGAGGCCGTCCCGCCAGTTGTCCGGCCACTGGGCGGTCGTACCGTCGTCAGCCACTGCCGATCCGGAACCGCCGAAGACGGTCGACCAGGCTCGGGCGTCATTGCCGGTGAACTGGGCATCCAGCCCGTAGACGTCGATGTTGGCGGGATCGAAATCGGGACTGGTCGCGTTGTTGCCGTTCGTGTCCACGGTCAGCTGCATCGCGAGCTCCCGAACAGTGTCCCAGGTCCAGTCCTTGCCGTTCCACTGTTCCCCGACCGCGTGCGGCGGCTCTGGCAGCTCGGCCTCTTCGAAGAGAGTCCTGTTGTAGTAGAGGAACGATGAGTAGACGGCCATCGGGATGCCGATCTGCTTGCCGCCGACGTTGTACGCCTCGACCAGCTCCGGCTCGATCTCCGATAGGTCGACGCCTGACTCGGTGATGTATGGGCCGATGTCAAGGAGCTGATCGCCGAACGTCTGGAGGGTCCGGATTCCGATCGGCCCGATGATGTCCGGAACGTCGCCGGCGCCGATCCTCGTCGCCAGGGTGGTCGCGGCTTCGTCGTTGTCGACGACGGTCATCACGAGCTTGATGTTCGGGTGCTCGGTGTTGAAGGCGTCGACGACCGCCTGCTCGCGGGGGATCTGCTCCTCGTTCTCGCCGGTGCCGAGGCCGACGTACCACTCGATCTCGACGGGCTCACCCGGCTCCTCGGATGTGGCCGACGTCGGCGGCGGCGTGGCCGCCGGTTGCACTCGCGCTCGGGCTCGGGCTCGACGCGGTCGGCGTACACGCGGCGGCGACGAGCGCCAGAACCGTGAACCAGGCGAAGGCCCTGCGACGGGCCGAACCGTGCGGAGCTCATGCGATTCATTGCGATCGATCTCCTCCTTCACCAACCCCCAACCGGGATCGCAAGTGGGTTTCGCTCTCGGTCCTATCGTTTCGGCACCCCCTCGCTCGACCGGCGCTGCACGAGCCTGGTGGCAAGAATCACCTTGCGCGGCACCGAGCCTGGTCGGGACGCTTGCTCGAGGAGCAGCCGGACCATTTCCCGGCCCATCTCCTCGATCGGCTGCCGGACGCTGGTCAGCGCCGGTTCGGATGTGGCGGCGATGGATGAGTCGTCATAACCGACGATTGCGACGTCTTCGGGAACTCGGCGGCCCGCCGTCCGCAGGACCTGGAGGGCTCCGGCGGCCATGAGGTCGGATGCCGCGAAGACGCCGTCCACCCCGGGATGCGCATCCAGGATGCGTCGCATAGCCTGGGCCCCGCCGTCCTGGGTGAAGTCGGCAGCCGCTTCCAGCGCCGTATCGCGCTCCAGGCCAGCCTCGTCGAGGGCCTCGCGATAGCCGACCAGCCGGTCGATCCCGACCGACATGTCCGGTGGCCCGGCGATGGTCGCGATGGTCCGTCGACCGCCCGTGATCAGGTGGCCCACGGCAGCCCGCGCGCCGCCGATGTTGTCGACGTCGACGTAACTCACGACGTCGCCGCTCGGCGGGCGGCCCCCGACGACAACGGGGACACCGCGGGCGGCCAGCATGTCCGGAAGGGTGTCGTTGCCGTGGAGCGAGACCAGCAGTGCGCCGTCGACGTGGCCCGCGGTGAGGTAGCGCTCGACTCGCCGTTCCTCGTCCGAGGACTGCGGCATGAGCAGCACGAGCTGGAGGTTGCGGGCCGACAGCTCCGAGCTGACGCCGCGGAGCAGGCGCGGGAAGAACGGATCGCCGAAGAGCATGCCCGGCGGCTCCGGGATGACCACCCCGACCGAGTCGCTGCGGCGAGTGACCAGGGCGCGTGCGGCCTGGTTCGGCGTATACCCGAGGCGGGCGATGGCCCGCTCGACCTGGCGCTTGGCTTCGCCACCCACCTTGGGGTTGCCGTTGACGACGCGCGAGACGGTCGCCCGGGAAACCCCGGCCACCCTCGCGACCTCGTCCAGCGTCACGCCTCGTCCGTTGCCGGTGTCAGCCGACATCCACGCTGCCTCCTCGTGCGGTCATGCGCGTGAGAGCGCTTTCACCTCATCGGCGGCACTGTAGCACGCGGAGTCAATACCCCTCTTGAAACGCTCACGGGACAACCACGTTGGGTGATGAAAGCGCTCTCTTGACGCGCCTGCTAGATTGAAGATCTGCCGTCGACGCGAGCCCAGCCGCGCGGCGAACGCGCGACGAACCGCATGACCAGGAGGAGGTCCATCGAATGACCGCGCCCGGCTTTCGACGACCCGCAGCCCTGCTCGCTACGACCGTCCTGATCCTCGGGGCGGCCGGCCCGGCCGCCGCCCTCGACCCGGGGACGGCGTTCTACGTGGCGAGGCCGAACCACGGGGCGATCGAACAGATCGCCGACCTGCGCTCTTCCGGCCAGCACGACGAGGCGGAGCTGATCCGGGAGCTCATCCGGACGCCGACCGCGGAGTGGTACACCCAGGGCACGCCCAGGACCGTAAGGCAGGACGTCCGCAACGACGTCAACCGGGCAGCCGACAAGGGCGTGATCCCGGTGCTCGTCGCCTACAACATCCCGTTCCGGGACTGCGCCCAGTTCTCGGCCGGTGGCGCGACGACCGTCGAGGAGTACGAGGCCTGGATCGACGGCTTCGCGTCCGGCATCGGCCACCAGCCGGCGATCGTCATCCTCGAACCGGACGGCCTCGGGATCATCCCCTGGTACAACCCGTTCGCCGACCGCGACACGTGGGTCCCCGCGGGCACCCTCGAGTGGTGCCAGCCCGCGGAGGCCGACGCGGCCACGGCGGCGTCCGATCGCTTCGCGATGCTCAACTACGCCGTCGACGCGTTGAAGGCCAACCCCAACGCCCGGGTCTACCTCGACGGCACGCACAGCGCGTGGTTGGGGTCCGGCGATGCGGCCGACCGGCTCATCCAGGCCGGTGTCGCCGATGCCGACGGCTTCTTCGTCAACGTCTCGAACTACCGGCTCGACGCCCACCTGTCCAAGTACGGCACGTGGACCGCCAAGTGCATCGCCTTTGCCTCCAACCCGGCGTCGTGGGGCGTCGGCCACGCGGAGTGGTGCGCCAGCCAGTACTTCCCGGCAAACCCCAATGTCTTCAGCACCTGGGGCCTGACCGACCAGTGGTACGCCGACAACGTCGAGAGCCAGACGTGGTGGTACACGGAATCGCTGCTCGAGCACTTCGTGGTCGACACGAGCCGCAACGGCCAGGGTCCCTGGACGCCACCGGCCTATCCGGATCCACAGGACTGGTGCAACCCGCCGGGTCGTGGTCTCGGCGTTCGGCCGACGGCCGATACCGGCAACGCCCTCATCGATGCCTACCTGTGGGTCAAGGTCCCCGGTGAGTCGGACGGCGAGTGCACCCGCGGCCTCGGCCCGGGCGGCTCGACCGTGGATCCCGAGTGGGGCCGGATCGACCCACCGGCCGGTGCCTGGTTCCCGGAACAGGCGCTCGAGCTCGCCGAGCTCGCGGTGCCGGATTTCGGAGACTGATCGCGGACGACACCCGCGGGCAACCTCCTCCGCGGCGGCGCTAGCGCGCCGCCGCGGCCCGCTTCTTGGAGGGCTCGATCCGGACCCCCCGTGCCGGCCGCCCGTTGGTCCGCGACCGGGACCCGCGGCCGGCCTCGTCGGCAAAGGTGACGTCACTCAGGGGAACGAGCGGCTCGCCGCGCAGGACCCGGGCGAGGTACTCCCCGGTGGCCGAGCCACGAGTCGCGGCAACCTGCTCCGGCGTGCCCTCGGCGATGATCCGGCCGCCCCTCGCGCCGCCTTCCGGGCCCAGGTCGACGATCCAGTCGGCGGTCTTGATGACGTCGAGGTTGTGCTCGATCACGACGACGGTGTTGCCGGTATCGACGAGTCTATGGAGGACCTGGAGGAGCTTCTCGACGTCGGCGAAGTGGAGGCCGGTGGTGGGCTCGTCCAGAACATACAGCGTCTTGCCGGTCGCCCGGCGCGACAGCTCGGTTGACAGCTTGACCCGTTGCGCCTCCCCGCCCGAGAGCGTCGTCGCCGGCTGGCCGAGGTGGACGTAGCCCAGCCCGACATCGAACAGCGTCTGCAGCTTGGCCCGGACGTTGGGCACCGCAGAGAAGAAGTCGAGCGCCTCCTCGATCGTCATCTCGAGGACGTCGGCGATGGAGCGGCCCTTGTAGTGGATCTCCAGCGCCTCGCGGTTGTAGCGCTTGCCCTTGCAGACCTCGCAGGTGACGTAGACGTCGGGCAGGAACTGCATCTCGATCTTGAGGATCCCGTCGCCCTTGCAGTTCTCGCACCGGCCGCCCTTGACGTTGAACGAGAACCGGCCCGGCGAGTAGCCGCGGACTCGCGCCTCGGGTACCCCGGCGAAGAGCTCCCGGATGGGCGTGAAGAGGCCGACATACGTCGCGGGGTTGGAGCGCGGCGTCCGGCCGATAGGGCTCTGGTCGATCTCGATGATCTTGTCGACCTCGCGCGCTCCCTCGAGCGCGTCGTGGTCGCCGACAGGCTCGCGCGAGCCGTTGAGCTCCCTGGCGAGGGCCCGGTACAGGACGTCGGTGACCAGCGTCGACTTGCCGCTGCCGGATACCCCGGTCACTGCCATGAACGTGCCCAGCGGGACGTTCAGGTCGATCCCCCTGAGGTTGTGCTGGCGCGCGCCGCGGACGACGAGCTCCTTGCCGTTGCCCGCCCGGCGCTGGGCCGGGATCGGCACGGCCCGCTCGCCGCGCAGATACGCACCGGTGATCGATCGCGGCTCCTCGAGGACCGCCTCGAGCGGACCGTTGGCGATGATCTCGCCGCCGTGCTCCCCTGCCCCGGGGCCGATGTCGACGACCCAGTCGGCCGTCCTGATCGTCTCCTCGTCGTGCTCGACGACGAGCACCGTGTTGCCCAGGTCACGCAGCCGGGTCAGCGTCGCGATGAGCTTGGCGTTGTCACGCTGGTGGAGCCCGATCGACGGTTCATCGAGGATGTACAGGACGCCCATCAGGGTCGTCCCGATCTGGGTGGCCAGCCGGATCCGCTGGGCCTCGCCACCGGACAGCGTCACGCTGGTCCGATCGAGGGCCAGGTAGTCGAGGCCGACGTCGACGAGGAACCCGAGCCGGGCGGTGATCTCCTTGAGGATCTGGTAGGCGATCGTCCGTTCACGATCGGACAACCGCTTGGGCAGGCGCTCGGCCCAGCCCAGGGCGTCGGTGATCGACATGATCGAGACGTCCCAGATGTTCAGGCCGTCGACGGTTACGGCGAGGATCTCCGGCTTGAGCCGCTTGCCGCCGCAGGTGGGGCACGGGCGGGTCACCATGAACTTCTCGAGCTCGGTCTTGACGAACTCCGAATCGGTCTCCCGGTAGCGCCGCTCGAGGTTGGTGACGACGCCCTCGAAGGTGGCCGTGTACGTGTTCTCGCCGCGGTCGTGGCGGTAGCGGACGACGACCTTCTCGTCCTTGCTGGCATACAGCAGGTACTGCGTCGCCTCCGGCGGGAGGTCGCGCAGCGGCGCCTTGTAGTCCCAGCCGTGGGCCCCACAGATCGACTCGAGGATCTTGAGCCGCCACGATGCGTCGGTCGGCATCCTGGCCCATGGCACGAGCGCACCCTGGGCCAGGCTCTTCGATCGGTCCGGGATGACGAGCGCCGGGTCGATCTCGAGGCGGGTGCCCAGGCCGGTGCAGGCCGGGCAGGCACCGTGGGGCGAGTTGAACGAGAAGCTCCGCGGTTCGAGCTCGTCGATCGTCGTCCCGTCGTAGGGGCAGGTGTAGCGCTCGCTGAACCGTCGCTCCTCGAACCCCGGCGCGTCGTCGTCCCGCGGCGCCGGCGCGATGAGCATCTGGCCTTCGCCCAGGCGGAGCGCGGTCTCGACCGAATCCGCCAGCCGGGCCGCGTCCGGATCGCCGATCGACTCGCCGGTCTCGGGGTCGATCGGCCGGCCGTCTGCGTCCCGCTCCGCCCCCTCCGGCAGGTCGGCCCGCCGGACGACGTAGCGGTCGACGACGACCTCGATGCTGTGGCGCTTGTACTTGTCGAGCTTCGGCGTCTCCGAGAGGTCGACCATCTCGCCGTCGACCCGCACCCGGACGAAGCCCTGCTTGCGGGCCGCCTCGAAGACCCGGTCACCCTCGGTCTTGCGGTCCTTGATCAGCGGTCCGAGCACGAGCAGCCGGGTCCCCTCCGGCAGGGCGAGGATCTGGTCGACGATCTGCTGGACGGTCTGCCGCTCGATCTCCCGGCCGCAGGTGGGGCAATGCGGGTGGCCGGTCCTGGCGAACAGCAGCCGGAGGTGGTCGTAGATCTCGGTCACGGTTCCGACCGTCGACCGCGGGTTGCGCGAGGCGCCCTTCTGATCGATCGAGATCGCCGGGCTCAGTCCATCGATCTGGTCGACGTCCGGCTTCTCCATCTGGCCCAGGAACTGGCGGGCGTAGGCGCTCAGGCTCTCGACGTAGCGACGCTGGCCCTCGGCGTAGATGGTGTCGAAGGCGAGGCTGCTCTTGCCCGACCCGGACAGCCCGGTAATGACCACCAGCCGGTCACGCGGGAACGCGACGGTGACGTCCTTGAGGTTGTGTTCGCGGGCGCCGCGAACGACGAGCTGGTCCTGGGGCATTGCACGTCGAAGTGTACGCGAACGGATGGAAACAGAACGGGTGTTCTTGTCAGCGCGGCCTCAGCGGCCAGTCGGCCGGCGGATCATCGCGCTGTCGTCGGTCACGAACCCGAACCGCTCGTAGAACGGCTTGAGCCCGGGTGCGGCACCGAGCGAGAAGCGGACGTCGTCCCGCCCGTCGACGATCATCCGGATGAGCCGGTCGGCGATGCCGAGGCCCTGCCAGCGCGGGTCGACGATCACCATCGCCACGACCGCGGTGTAGATGCCGTCGCCAACCTCGCGGGTGAAGCCGACCAGCTCGTTGCCGTCCCAGGCACTGACCATCTGGTGGCTGCCGCTGACGGCCTGCCACAGCCGATCCCGGTCCCGCGTCCGACGATCCCAGCCTACGGCCCGCAGCAGCCGGACGAGCGGGTCGACCTCGGTCAGCCGCTCGCGGCCGAACCGCAGCCGGTCCGCCCGCCGCTCGGCTCGGGCGAGCCGGAGGTCGAGCTCCCGGAAGTGGTCGAGGGCGTGATACAGCAGGCGTCGGAGGACCTTTCGAAGGGTCCATGCCTCGCCTTTGCCGTCGACCCTGGCCGCGGCCGGATCAGCGGAGTGGATCCCGCGCAGATGCATGGCCGACCAGATGCCGGTCGCGTCTAGCAGGGCCCAAAGGTCAGTTGTACGGTCGGCGCCCTCGAATCGACCGGCTGGGTCGAGGCGGCTTGTCAGCCAGATCTCGGCCCGCGCCATGTGGTGCAGGATCTCCTCGCTCGTCCGCTCGCGACCGGTCTCGTTGCGCTCATTCGCCGGCCGATCCGCGTCGATCTCCGAGATCCGGCTGCCGGCGCCTTCGAAGATTGCGACCCGGTCGGCGAGGTCGAGGAGGTCGGAACGGGCGTAGCCGAGCCGTCGGATGGCGGTCTCCAGCTCATCGGCGCTCACCGGCCGTCGATCGTCCTCGAACAGCGCGTTCCGCTCGTACCCGTCGACGAGTGTCGGGGGCACCTCCTCGACGACGACCGGCCGGTCCCAGGTCAGGGCGATCCGCTCACCATGGCGGGCCAGCCAGTCGCGATACCAGGCGGCCGTGGACGACGCCTGCGACATCGCGAGCTCCCGGTCCGCCGCCCATCGGAACGCCCCAGGCAGGTCGAGGAGCCACGCTCCGAAGCGCCCGTAGTCGTAGCCGGGTTCAAGCCAGATCCGGAGAGGCGCGAGATCGCCGCTCATCGACGCGACGTCGTCGGCGGACGGCGCACCTCGAGGAGGTCCGGACCGGTCCCGGGGTCCGCCGTGGACGCCACGAGGACGACCGATCCGTCAACGGCAACCCCGGGCACGTCGGCGAGGAGCGTGGCAATCCGGTCGAGCCCGGCATGGCCCTCCTCGTCCGGGCCACAGGCGTGGGGCACGACGCCGTGGACCATCGCGAGGCGGCGGACGACGCCGTCGTCGGGGGAGAACGCGTGGATCGGGACACGCGGGCGGAGGGCCGACAAGATCGCTGCCGTGCGACCGGACCGCGTGTAGCAGGCGATCGCGGCGACCGCCGGGTCCGCCTCGGCCAGGGCGGTCGCCGCGTACGCGATTCCCACCGCCTCGTTCCCCCGAGCCGGCCTGCCACGGACCGCCAGGTAGGCGGCCCCATCGACCTCGCAGACGAGGCAGATTCGGGCGGCCGCGTTGACGGCGGCGACGGGATGCGCGCCGATCGCCGTCTCGGCCGAGAGGAGGATGGCGTCGGCGCCGTCGAAGACCGCGTTGGCGACGTCGCTCGCCTCGGCGCGGGTGGGTCGGGGCGCCGCGGTCATCGATTCGAGCATCTGCGTCGCCACGATCGACGGCACGCCGCGGTCCAGCGCCCGCCGAACCAGGGCTTTCTGGACGATCGGCACGTTTTCGAATGGGAGCTCCACGCCGAGGTCGCCGCGGGCGATCATGACGGCGTCGGCGGCGTCCAGGATCTCGTCGATGGCGTCGACTGCCGGTCGCGTCTCGATCTTGGCGACGATCGGCGGCCCATCGGCGCCGAGCGCCTCGCGCAGGGCCCGAACGTCAGCTGCGGAACGGACGAACGACTGGGCGACGTAGTCGGCGTTCAAGGCCCGAACCCGCTCCAGGTCGGCACGGTCGCGAGACGTGAGTGCCGGCGAAGAGAGACGTTCCGCCGGGACGCTGACGCCGGCCTGCGACCGGATCATCCCGCCACGAACCACCTCCGTGATGACGTCGTCGCTCGTGCCGGTGACCCGCAGCTCGGCGGCGCCATCGGCGAGCAGGATGCGGTCCCCCACCCGCAGGTCACGGCCCAGCCGCCGGTAGCCGACCGCCGCACCGTCCGCATCGCCCGGCTGGCGGGAGCCATGTCGGAGCACGAATCGCGACCCGGCAATGAGCACCGCAGCTCCGCCGTCGAGGTCGCCCAGGCGGATCTTGGGGCCGGCCAGGTCGACCAGCACGCCGACGGGTCGACCGGCCGCCGTCGCGGCGTCGCGAACCCCAAGCGCAGCCGTTGCGTGGAATTCGGGGGCGCCGTGCGAGAAGTTCAACCGGGCAATGTCGAGGCCGGCCTCGATGAGCTCCGGCAGGTGCCCGATCGAGGCCGGCCCGATGGTGCCGATGATCTTCGTCCGGCGAGGCCGGGGCGTTGTCGCATCCACGCCCCGACTCTACCGGCTCGGGTCTACCTTCGGCGGCGCCCCGGGCGGGGTGGCCGGCTGCCCGTCCGGCGGATGACGTTGGGCGTCACCGTCCGGTCCCAGGTGGGGCGCTCGAGCCACCTGGCCTGCCAGCCCGATCCATCGTCGTGCTCGTCGCGGATCCCGGGCAGCCAGTCGGAGGCGGTGCCCTCGTCGGTGGCCCCGTCGCCGTCAAGGACCCCGCCGGGATCTTCGTCGGCCGGCAGGACGGTGACCGAGGTGACCTCGAGCGTCGCCGAGCCGGCCATCCGGGTGTCACTGGCGATCCGGTCGCGCTTCCGATCCGCCGCCCCGATCAGCCCGCCACCGGTCGCGGCCCGCTCCGCCGCCCGGGCAACGACGACCGACGCATCCTGCTCGAGGACCCGCAATCGGACCTGCTGGATCTCGTCGCGCAGCGCGGCCGCCCGCTCGAACTCGAGCTGCTTGGCGGCGGCCTTCATCTCGGCCTCCATCTGGTTGACGAGCTGCTCGACCCGCGTCCGGTCAAGCTCGCTGAGCTCGGCGCCGCGCTCGCCGGTGTAGACGACGGTCAATTCGGCGACCGATCGGAGGCGCTCGTTGATGTCGTGGATGCCCTTGATGATCGTGGTCGGCTCAATCCCGTGGTCCTGGTTGTACGTCTCCTGGACCTTGCGGCGGCGATCCGTCTCGCCGATCGCGGCCTGCATCGATTCGGTGATCCGGTCGGCGTACATCACGACCTCGCCGCCGGTGTTGCGCGCGGCCCGGCCGATCATCTGGATCAGCGACCAGGCGCTCCGCAGGAAGCCCTCCTTGTCGGCGTCGAGGATGGCGACGAGGGTCACCTCGGGCAGGTCGATGCCCTCCCGGAGGAGGTTGATCCCGACGAGCACGTCGTACACGCCGAGGCGCAGGTCGCGCAGGATCGCCACTCGCTCGAGCGTGTCCACCTCGCTGTGGAGGTACTGGACCTTGACGCCCAGCTCCTTGAGGTAGTCGGCCAGGTCTTCGGCCATCTTCTTGGTCAGCGTCGTGACGAGGGCGCGCTCACCTCGATCGACCCGTCCCCGGATCTCCTCGAGGAGATCGTCGATCTGGCCCTCGGTGGGGCGGACGGTGATGCCCGGGTCGACGATCCCGGTGGGACGGATCAGCTGCTCGACGACCCGTTGGCTCCGCTCCAGCTCATACGGCCCCGGCGTCGCGCTCATGTAGACGACCTGGTTGAGGTGGCCCTCGAACTCCTCGAACGTCAGCGGCCGGTTGTCGAGCGCCGACGGCAGCCGGAACCCGAAGTCGACCAGGATCTCCTTGCGGGTCCGGTCGTTCTTGTACATCCCGACCACCTGGGGGATCGTCATATGCGACTCGTCGACGACTAGCAGCCAGTCCGGCGGGAAGTAGTCGAGCAGCGTCCAGGGCCGTGAACCCGGCTCGCGACCGGAGAGATGGCGCGAGTAGTTCTCGATGCCGGTGCAGAAGCCCAGCTCGCGCATCATCTCGATGTCGAACGTCGTCCGTTGCCGCAGGCGAGCGGCCTCGAGCACCCGGCCCTCGGCCTCCATCTCAGCGAGGCGCTCCTCCATCTCCGCCTCGATCGTCACCAGGGCGAGCTTCATCTTGTCAGCCGGGGTGACGTAGTGCGACGCCGGGTATACGTTGACCTCGCGTCGCTCGGCGAGCAGCTCACCGGTTAGCGGATCGAGCTCCGTGATCCGCTCGACCTCGTCCCCGAAGAACTCGACCCGCACGAGCGTCTCCTCGGACGCCGGCTGGAACTCCAGCGTGTCGCCCCGGACGCGGAACTTGGCACGGCCGAGGGCAGCATCGTTGCGCTGGTACTGGAGGTCGACCAGCTGCCGGAGGACGGCGTCGCGCCGGTACTGCCCGCCCTGCCGGAGGCGGACGACGGTCGCGCCATAGTCGACCGGCGCCCCGAGGCCGTAGATGCACGAGACGCTGGCCACGATGATCACGTCGCGCCGCTCGAACAGGGCATGCGTCGCGGCATGCCGGAGCCGGTCGATCTCGTCGTTGCGGCTCGAGTCCTTCTCGATGTACGTGTCGCTCCGGGGCAGGTACGCCTCCGGCTGGTAGTAGTCGAAGTAGCTGACGAAGTACTCGACGGCGTTGTTCGGGAAGAACTCCCGGAACTCGGCATACAGCTGCGCGGCCAGTGTCTTGTTGTGGGCGAGAACCAGCGTCGGCTTGCGGTGCTGGGCGATCACCTTGGCGATGCTGAACGTCTTCCCTGTTCCCGTCGCCCCAAGGAGCGTCTGGTGACGCAGGCCCTTACCCAGGCCATCGACGAGCTTGTCGATCGCCCCGGGCTGGTCGCCGGTGGGCTCGAATGGGGCAGCGAGATCGAATTCGGGCACGGGTCACCAGCATATCACCGGTGGCCATGTTTCGAACGCGCGTTCGAACCATGGCCGTGCGTGACGCAAGGATGCGACGTACCGCAGGAGTGGGGCCGGTGGGACCAAGGACCCATACCGCCCGGACCACCCCGGGCAGAGACTCGCCGGGTGCACCCCGTCAGGAGGTTCAGCGCGCCGATGCGCCGCGCGTCACATCGGCAGGACCGGGAGGGCCCGCCGGGCCGGTCCCCGGTTCGTCGCGCCCTGGGCGGCGGTCGACGCCGCGGTCGCGACGGCCAGAGTCTCGTCGAGTTCTCGCTGATCCTGACGCCGCTGTTCCTGCTCCTCCTCGGCATCATCCAGTTCGGCTTCATCTTCAACACGTTCGTGACGATGACCAACGCCGCCCGCGAGGGCGCCCGAACCGGGACGATCGTCATCTACGACCGGAGCCTGTCGCAGGCCCAGAACGACCTGGCCAGGAACGAGTCCATCAAGACCGCGGTCCTCGCCTCCATGAACCTGCTGGGCAAGACCTCGCCGAACTTCACGACGGGCTCGACGTGGACGCAGAGCGGGCTGACGTACACCAATGGCGACCTCAAGGTGATCTACACCCTGCCGGCCAGCGTCACCGCGACCGATGCCCGGACGGGCTACCAGATCACCGTCACCGCGACCTACCACCAGGACCTGATCATCCCGATCGTCTCGAACTTCCTGCCACAGGACGCAGGTGGCCGCCTGCGACTGGTCGGCGAAGTGACGATGGTGATCAACTGATGGCGACGGTTGCGGGCGGCCGTAGCGGCCAGAGGCGACGCAAGAACGAACAGGGGCAGGTCCTCATCGTCTTCGCCCTGGCGATCATCGTCCTGATGGTCGCGGCCGGCCTGGCGTTCGACATCGGGCGGTTCTACAGCGAGAAGCGATTCCTCCAGAACGCCGCCGACGCCGGCGCGCTGGCCGCCGCCAACGCGCTGGTCCGGGGCGAGGATGCGGCCACGGCCGAGGCCGAGGCCCGCGACGTCCTCGCCCGGAACTTTCTCGGCAGCCCCAACGGCTCGAATCCGCAATTGCCACCGGCAACACCGGTGTATGCGGTCGGGCACGCCGGTGACCCCGAATGGCTGATCAACGGGATCCTCATCACGGGCAGCGAGGTGCGCGTCGCCGTCCAGAGCGACGTCAATTACACCTTCGGTCGGGCGGCCGGACTGACGAACAACACCATCGGTGGCCAGGCGCGCGTTGCCACCAATGGCGACATGCTGCCAATCGCGGTTCGCCACTACATCAACGCACCCGGCGACAACACGGGCACCTACCCCTGCGACGGGTCCACGACCGTCTTCCAGGACCTGATCGCCACGGCCGACACCGCATGCCAGGGCAGCGAGACGCTCAACATCCGGACCGCTCCGAACGCGGGCCAGCCGTTCGATGCCAACAACCCTGACGGCGACTCCGCCAACCACGGCCCGATCATCGCCCTCGTCGGCCAGGGAGCCACCCCGAGCAACGGGGCAAGCTTCCGCGGCTTCGTCGCGCTCGACATCCGGAACTTCGCATCGGCCTCGTCGAACATCTTCTACAACGGCGTCACGGCGGGGACGCAGGCCAACGTGCTCAAGGCCATGCAAGCGGGCTGGGTCATTCCCGGCTATCCGGGCCCGGATTTCCCGCCAGCCACGACCCCACCCGATCCGAACGACCAGATCGGGATCATCGACGGCAACTCCACCGGGCTGGTCGTCGACGCCATCAACAGCCGCTACTGGCCGGGCGACGAGGTCCTGGCCGCCGTCTATTCCGGGACCGTCATGACCATCCCGGACTTCAGCGTCACCGTCGCCAACACGGTCACGATCAACAACACCCAGAACCGGGACAACCTGATCACGATGTCGGTGACGAAGAACAACGCCTTCGCCGGCACCGTCGACACGTCGGCCTTCACCGACTGGGGCGACGCGGCGAACCCGTACGGGTCAACCCTATCGGCCCTGACGTTCACCCCCCAGCCGGCGACGCCGAATACCACGATCCGGTGGGTCACCTTCAACACCACGGCAGCGCCGACCGGCATCTATACCGTCTGGATCAAGGGCCACTCCTCGAGCCCGTACCTCACCGACCACTACTACCCGGTCGCCGTCAACATCGGCGGCGTCAACCGCGACTTCTCGAGCTCGGGCTCGGGGACGGTCCTGTCGATCGCGTCGACCGGCCTGACCGCGGCCGGGACGATGAGCTTCAGCACGCCGAACAACGGCGGCACGGCCTTCAACAGTGACGTCACGCTCTCGATCGAGGGCGGACCCCAGTCCAATGGCGTGCTGCCTGCGGGGATTGGCGCGGTCAGCGTCAGCCCCAGCACCATCACCCTCAACCGGGGCGACAACCGGACGGTCAACCTGTCCGTCAACGCGGGGACCCTCGGTCCCGGCGAGTACCCGCTCACGGTCCGGGCCACCGGGACCAACGCCGTCGGCCAGAAGGTCACCCGGATGATCCCGTTCGTCCTCGACATCGCGACCGGGAGCACGTCGAACGAGTACGTCGACGTCCTGGGCTTCGCGGTCTTCCGCATTACCTGCGTCCCCGACTACTCCCCACCGGCAGGCGTCGCTGCCTGCCCGGCCAACGCCGTCGAGGGCTATGCCATCACCGGCGTCTACGCCGACCAGAACGATCCCGCGCTGCGCCGAGGTCAGTTGGTGCGGCTCGTGCCCTGGAACTAGCCGGGCGGGCACGGCACAACCTCCAGGCGGCGCATTCGGCGCCGACCTGACACCGGGAGGCAACCCCTATGGAAATGGAATACAAGGACACGAGCCGGCGCGGCAAGGTGATCATCGTCCTCGGGATCGTCCTGGCCCTGGCGGCGGGCGGCTCGGCGTTCTTCCTCATCAACCAGGCGCAGCAGCAGGCCGGCCAGGGGGGCCTGCAGCGAGTCGCCGTCGTGGTCGCCAAGCAGGTGATCCCGGCGCGCAAGCCCATCGAAGAGATCGACATCGAGGTCCGCGAGGTCCCCATCGACCCGACCAACGCCCAGGGCATTGTCAGCACGCCCGACATGGTCCTGGGTCGCGTGTCGAGCGTCACGATCCTCCAGGGCCAGCTGGTGACGACCAACCTCCTGGCGTCCGATACGACCGGGGGCCAGTTCTCGATCCTCCTCCCGGACGAGACGATCGCACCCGATTCGCCGGCCTGGCGGGCGGTTGCCCTGGTGGTGCCCGACGATCGGGCGGTCGGCGGCATGGTGACCCCGAACATGACCGTCGACGTCTTCATGACCGCCACGGTCCTCGTTCCCCAGAGCGTCGCCGACGAGGGCATCTACTACACCGACAAGTCGACCAAGATCACCTACCAGAACATGGTGATCCTGGCCAAGACGGGCAGCACGTACGTGGTCCGGGCCGACCTCCGCACGGCCGAGGAAATCGCCCACATGCAGGCCACTGGCACGGTCCAGTTCAGCATGGCGCTCCGGCCGAACATCGACGTCCGCACCGTGGATGCCTCCGCGCTGGGGGCCACGACGAACCGGCTGATCCTGCGCTACGGGCTGCCGTTGCCGGAGGTCTACCCGCCCGGCGACGGCCCGATCCCGTCGCCGATCCCCGAGCCGACGTCGTCGCCGGCCCTGTCCCCGGAGCCCGACGCCTCCACGACTCCCTGACCGGCGCGCGCCTCCACCAGCGCCGCTGACCCGGCGCGCCTCCCTGGGCCACTCGGTCCCCACCGGCGGGGACCGAGTGGCCTGCTCATGTTCACGGCGCCGCGGTGCATCCCGATGCATGCGTTGCCGCCTGCTGCGCGGCCATCGGTCCGCTGGTGCCTGTCGCCTGCCCGCCACCTGACTGATACGCGAGGAACGGGCGGCCGGAAACGGGTCCGGCGGCGCCGGCCCACGCACGGATCGAGCCGACTCATGGGGGCAACGGGACCCTGGGACTCACTTGAGAGTCAGCCGGCGGATATCCGACGGGAACGGGCCGAGGGGGAAACGGCCTCGTGGTGCCTACTGCAGAGGTCCCTGGAACGTCGAACGGGCCGCCCGGTCAGCCGGGCGGCCCGCATCGGTCGGCGAAGGGTCGGCCTAGTAGATCGCGTTGATCCCGGCGAGGTCGCCGCTCTCCGGCGTCCACTTGAGGGTCTCGCCGGTGAACCCATACGGGTACATCGTGTTGAAGCGGGCGCTCGTCGCGTGGTCCAGGCCGTAGGTGTGGCCAAACTCGTGGGTCGCGATGTTGCGCAGGTCGTACCGGGCGGTCGCCTCGTAGCAGCCGTCGCCCTCACTGGACGCCATGAACCATGGCAGCCGGTTGTTGAAGACGGTGTCGCTCTCGATCGTGCCGTCCGACCACAGCCAGGTGTAGGTGACCGCGATGCTCGAGCCACCGGTGCGCCCGAACAGGAGCTCGTAGCGATGGTTGGCCGTGTACCTGGTCACCGTGCCGCTGGTCGTCACCGTGATCCGCGGCGCCCCGGTCCAGGCGTTGAAGCTGGCCTGCATGACGCTGGCGACCGCGCTGGCGCTGCCGAGGCCCGACGGGATGGTCGATGTGGTCAGGTAGGCGGTCTGCCCGCCCGATGCCACAGCCCAGCCCGTCAGCGCGAACTGGTTGGTGCCGGCGCCGTCATTCGAGCAGTTGGCCGTTGCAGGACCGGGCTTGGCGGCCATGCGGAGCTCGTCGACGCCGATCAGCGTGGCGACGTTCGGCCTCGCCGCTGCGGCTGGCGCGACGAGCGCCAGCACGAACGCGAGGGCGACGAGGAGTGGCGTGGTGCGACGAAGCATGAAACAGAGCCTCCCCAAGGAGCGGACGTTGGGTCGCCCGCCTCAATCCGACTATCCTGCACCGCCGTCCAGCCACGTGCACGCTGGCGACCGATGCCGGGGCATCGTAATCCCGTGTCGAGGCCGGGGGCGAGTCAGCTAGACGTCAGCGGTGCTGTCACGTTGGATCGTCAGCCTTCTGCCGCGGGCGATGGTTGCCCTGCTGCTCCCGCTCTTCGTCTTCGACATCGTGGAGTTCGTCGCGGGCGTAGTTCGCCAGCTTGCGGGCCATGCGCCGGGCGGCGCTGTCGGGCTTGTCAATGTTCGGCGTCGCGTTCCGCTTCGCGCCATTCGTCGAGCGCGTCATGGACCGATTTCCGCTGCTCCTCGGGCCGTTCCTCAGCCAACCGTCCCGCCCGCGGGTGGTGGTCGATGATTGCGGCAAATGATATTGCCCCGTCCTACGGTGACCGCTCGGTCCGGTCGACGAGGGCCTCGACCTGGGCGCGCACCGACGCGGCGTCGGCGCTGGTGTCGATTACTCGCGTCGCGTGGGGTCGGAGGCGGGCGACGATGTTCCCCTGGGCGGCAATTCGCTGGGCGGCATCGGCGTCGGGCATGCCCCGGGCGGCCAGGCGGTCGCGCTGCGTCGGACCGTCGCAGGTCACGAGCCAGACCTCGTCGCACAGCTCGCTGAGGCCGCCTTCGACGAGCTTGATCGCCTCGATTGCGACGAGCTCGGACCCGCTGACCTCGGCAGCCTCCAGGTCGGCGAGGATCCGCTGCCGGACGGCGGGGTGGACGATCCGCTCGAGGTCGCGGAGGCGCTCCGCGTCGGCAAAGACGATCCGGCCGAGGGCGGCCCGGTCGAGCGTCCCGTCGGCGAGCCGGACGTTCGGGCCGAATGCCTCGAGGACCGCCTCCAGCGCCGGCCCGCCGGGCTCGGTAACGGCCCGGGCGACGTCGTCGGCGTCGATCACGACCGCCCCGAGCGCCTCGAGCCACCGGCCGACGGTGGACTTGCCGCAGCCGATCGGGCCGGTCAGCCCGATCCTCACGGCGCCCGCTCCTCGATCTCGAGCCACAGCTCCTCGGCGGCCGCGAGGGCGGTCTCGACGTCGGCCAGCTCGCTCGTTACCCGCCGCAGCTCGACGAAGTTCGCGGCGACGGACGGGTCGCCCATCTGGAGCTCGAGGTGGCTCCGCCGCAGCCCCAGGCGGGTGAGCTCGGCGTCGGCCTGGGCCTTCTGGCGCCGGTAGGCGTCCTTCGACAGCTTCTCGCGGCGCGACGGGCGACGGGCGGGCTTCGCTGCCGGCGCGCCGACGGCCGCTGGCGGGGCGGGCGCAGGCGACGCCGACGCCGACGCAATTGACGATCCATGTCGCAGTCGCCGCGATTCCTGCTCGATCGCCGCCTGGAGCGTCCACCCGCCGGCGACGGCCGCCCGCCACGCCCGATAGCCGCCGTCGAACGGCGCGGCCACGCCGTCGTCGACGACCCACAGGCGCTCGCAGACCGTCTCGAGGAGCCGCCGGTCGTGCGACACGACGAGGAGCGTGCCCGGCGTCTCGACCATGAACGCCTCGATCGCTTCGCGCGCCGGGATGTCAAGGTGGTTGGTGGGTTCGTCGAGCAACAGCAGGTTGGCGGGCATGATGCCGAGGAGTGCCAGCTCCAGCCGCGATCGCTCACCGCCTGAGAGCGAGCGCACCTCCTTGAAGGCGTCGTCGCCCCGGAACAGGAACCTGGCGAGGTAGCTGCGGGCCTCGCCGGGCGTGACCGGGATCGCCTCGAGCAACGCGTCGATGACCGTGGCACCCGGGATGGCTGCGCCGCGCAACTGGGCGAGGTATCCCAGCTGGACATGGTGACCGAATGCCAGGACGCCGTCGAGCGGCGGCAACTCGCCCGCGATCGTTCGCAGGAGCGTCGTCTTGCCGGCCCCATTCGGGCCGACGATCCCGATCCGGTCGCCGCGCTGCGCGGCCAGGAACGGGACCCGGGTCACCGTACGTGGCGCGGAAAGGTCATTGCCCCGCCCCGGCAGGTAGCCGGCGACGAGTCCCTCGAGCCGGACGACGAGCTCGCCGGACCGGACCGGGCCGTCCACACCGAGGCCCGCTCCCGGGAGGCGAAGACGGCGGCTGGCCTTCGGTGCATCGATGCGCTCGGCCTGGAGTCGCTCGAGGCGGGCCTCGTGCTCGTGCATCTTCGAGAACTTGCGATGGCTCCGGTAGCGCTGGACCAGCTCCTGCTCGCGGGCGATCTGCTCTGCCTGGGTGCCGGCGTCCTTGGCGGCGCGGGCATCGCGCTCCTCGCGCTGCCGATGGAACGCGCCGTAGTCGCCCCGGAACGTCGTGAGCCGGCGGTCGCGCAGCTCCCAGATCCGGCCGACGGTGGCATCGAGGAACGCCCGATCGTGGGACGCGACGATGAGCGATCCCGCGCGTCGTCGAAGATGTTCCTCGAGCCACTCCAGGGCATCGAGGTCCAGGTGGTTTGTGGGCTCGTCGAGGAGCAGCAGGTCCGGGTTGGCGATGACGAGCCGAGCCAACGCCGCCCGCGTCTGCTCGCCGCCGGACATCCGTGCCGGCGCTTTGACCCACTCCTCCCGGGCGAAACCGAGCCCGGACAGGGTCTCGTCCACGCGCTGGTCGAGGGTGTAGCCGCCCAGCACGTCGAAGCGGTGTTGCAGCTCCGCGTACTCGGGGTCGCCGGCCAGATGATCGCGCTCGAGCGTGGCCAGCTCCTCGGCCATGTGCTCCAGGTGGACGGCCCCGTGGCGGACCGCGGTCCGCAGGTTCGGCGCCGCCATGAACTCGGCGTCGAAATGGGCCTCCTGGGCGAGCACCCCCAGGCTGAGGCCACGCTTGCGGTGGACCTCGCCACGGTCGGGCTCATCGAGGCCGGCCGCGATCCGCAGCAACGTCGTCTTGCCCGCGCCGTTCGGCCCGACGAGGCCGATCCGATCGCCGAGGGCGACCGCGGCATCGATCGAGTCGAGGATGACGAAGGTGCCCACCTCGCGGTGGACGCCCGACAGGCGCAGGATCGACATCAGCCGGCCGCGCTGGCCCGCGCCGCGGCCCGCCGGCTGGCGGCCGCTCGTCTCGTCCGGTCGGTCCGGGCGAGCGCGACATCCTCCGGCAGCCGGTCGCGCGTGACGGAGCGGAGGATCGCGGCGGCGCCGGCCCGATCAGCTGAGCGGAGGCGCTGGCACCACGAGCAGAAATGCGTCGCCCGGCCGCCGACGACGACCCGCCGCACGGGCCGGCGGCAGCGCGGGCACGGCTCACCGGTTCGCTGGTAGACCTGCAGGCGCTCCTGCATCTCACCGTCGCCATCGGGGGCGGTGTAGTCGTCGATCGACGAGCCTCGCCGCTCGACAGCCTCCGTGAGGATCGACCGGATGGCCCGGTACAGCCGGCCCTCGTCGGCAGGGCGGAGCGTCCCCGTGGATCGCAGCGGATGGAGGCGCGCCGTCCAAAGCGCCTCGTCGGCGTAGATGTTGCCGACCCCGGCCAGGAACGCCTGGTCCATGAGGAGTGGCTTGAGCCGTCCGCGACGGGCCCGGAGGCGCTTCCGGAAGACCGCGACGGTGAACTCGGGCGCCAATGGCTCGGGCCCGAAGCCGCGGAACCCCTTCGGCCCGCCGAGCTCACCAACGAGGTCGCCTGATGACGGGTCCCGTCGAGCCACGCCGATCCGGCCGAACTTGCGGATATCCCGGAACCTGATCTCCCGTCCGTCGGCCAGCTCGATCGCCGCTCGCACGTACCCATCCTCGGGTCGCCCGGCGGGGACCACGAACAGCTGGCCGGTCATCTTGAGGTGGACGGTGATCACGAGACCGCCCGACAGCTCCAGCACGACGAGCTTCGCCCGCCGTGAGACGTCGTCGATCCGGCGGCCCCCGACGGCCTCCACGAATGCCACTGGATCCCCGGAGCGCAGCGTCCGAAGCCAGTGGATCCTCGCACCGGTGATCGTCGCCCCCACGACTTGCGGTCGCAGGTCGCGGGCGACGGTTTCGACTTCGGGCAGCTCGGGCATCTGCGAGTGGCCGTCAGCCCAACGGCGCGATCGGGGCCTCGAGCGGCAGCTCGTCGGCCTCGGCGGCGACCGCGTCGGCCCGGGTGAGCGGCGTCATCGACTCCCAGTCGTCACCGACCTTGATGTCGACGACCAGCGGCACCGACAGCGGGAGCGCGCCCTCCATCGTCTCGCGGACGACCAGGGCGAGCCGCTCGACCTCGTCGCGCGGCACCTCGAGCAGCAGCTCGTCGTGAACCGACAGGAGCAGCCGCGCACCGAACCCGCCGTCGCGGAGGGCCTGGTCGAGGCGGATCATCGCGATCTTCTGGATGTCCGCCGCGGTGCCCTGGATCGGCATGTTGATCGCCATCCGCTCCCCTGCCCCGCGGAGCGTCGGATTGGACGCCCGCAGCTCGGGGATCTGGCGCTTGCGGCCAAGCAGTGTCTCGACCCAGCCCTGGGCCCGGGCGGTCTCCTTGATCGCCATCATGTAGTAGCTGATCCCGGAATAGGCCGCGAAGTAGCTGTTGATGAACTCCTGCGCCTCCTGGCGCGGGATGTTGGCCCGGCTGGCGAGGCCGAAGTCGCTCATCCCGTAGGCCAGGCCGAAGTTCACCATCTTGGCCATCGACCGTTCGGCGTGGGTGATGTCGGCGGGGTCCTTGTGGAGGACCCGGGCCGCGGTCTCGCGATGGATGTCCGCCTGGCGGGCGAAGGCGTCCTTGAGGTGCTCGTCGCCCGAGACGTGGGCCAGGATACGGAGCTCGATCTGGGAGTAGTCGGCGGCCATCAGCGTCACGTCCGGCGCGCCCGCCACGAACGCCCGGCGGATCCGGCGGCCGAGTGCCGTCCGGATCGGGATGTTCTGGAGGTTCGGGTCTGACGATGACAGGCGGCCGGTCGACGCCACGGCCTGGTGGAAGGTCGTGTGCAGCCGGCCGTCGGAGGCCATCAGCACCGGCAGCGCCTCGACGTACGTCGACCGGAGCTTGGTGTAGACCCGCCACTCGAGCAGCTTGTCGATCATCGGGTGGGCCGGCCGCAGGTCCTCGAGGACCGAAGCGTCCGTCGAGTAGCCGGTCTTGGTCCGCTTGCCCTTGGGCAGGTTGAGCTCGAAGAACAGGACCTGCTCGAGCTGCTTGGGGCTGCCGAGGTTGAACTCGTGGCCCACGTCGGTGTAGATCTCCTGCTCGAGCCGCGCGGTCTCCGCCTTGAACTCCTGGTCGAGCGCAGCCAGCGCCTCGAGGTCGAGGGCCACCCCGGTCGCCTCGATCCGAGCCAGCACCGGGATGAGCGGCAGCTCGATGTCGCGCAGGAGCCGGTCCAGCTTGACCTCGGCGAGGCGCCGCTCCAGTGGATCGCGGACCGCCAGCGCACTGAGTGCCTCCAGCCCGGCGCGAGCGGTAGCGGGCAGCTCCGTCGCCGGCGGCAGGATCTGGTCCAGCTGCTCAGCCACGACGTCGGCGATCGTCTGGCTGCGGAGCGCCGCGTTGAGGACGTACGCGCCGACCTGGGTGTCGAACGCCACGGGAGTCGCCGGCCCGCCGGGGTCCTCGGCGAAGCGCGCCACGAGCACGGGCTTGACCTCGTGGCCGACGAGCGGCGTCCCGGCGCGCTCGACCAGGTGCCGCAGCGCGTCCGAGGCCTCGGCGCCATCGGCGGCGACGACGCGACCGTCCGTGCCCGCGATCGCGAGCGACAGGGCCGTGCCCCGACGCGGTCTCGGATCGTCCTGGACCAGGGCCACGCCGACCGCGGGCTGCGACGCGAGCCAGGTAGCGAGGTCGTCGATGCGGTCCGGGCCACGGACCTCGATCCGTCCCGGGTCGACGATCGCAGCGGCCAGCGCGGACGGCAGGTCGTCCGTCGGCTCGAACGGACGTGCCCCGTTGTCGTCGCCCGACGAGGCCACGGTGGCGGCCGCGGGTCCGGTGACCGCGTCGAAGTCGAGCCGGAGCTGCAGCTCGCCGCTCTCGGGCCGGCTGACCGTTCGGCTGGGGCCCCAGCCCTCGGGCCGGCCGGCGACGCGGGCCGCGGGCACGTAGCCGCTCTGGGCGACGTCGCGGAGCCGTTCGGCCGCCTCCGCGGGCGATTCGCCGTGCATCGGCGGGAGCCGCTCGATCAGGGTCCGGAACTCGTACTCCCGGAAGAGGCGGACCACGGTGTCGCGGTCGTAGTCGTCGAGGCGGGCGGCCGCAAGGTCGAGGGTGATCGGGAGGTCGCGGACGATCGTCGTCAGCTCGCGGCCCTGGAGGACCTGGGGTCGGTGCTCCTCGAGCTTGATGCGGAGCTTTTCGGGCGTGACCTCGGTCAGCCGCTCATACAGCTCGTCCAGGGAGTTGAAGTCCCGGATCAGCTTGGCGGCGGTCTTCTCCCCCACCCCGGGCACGCCGGGGATGTTGTCGGTGGGATCGCCCTTCAGCGCCTTGTAGTCGATCATCTGGTCGGGCCGGAGGCCGAACCGTTCGTCGATCCTGGCGACGTCGTACATCACCGTGTTCTCGACCCCCGAGCGGGTCGTCATCAGCCTCGTTCGCGGGCCGACGAGCTGGAGCATGTCGAGGTCGACCGTCACGATCGTCGTCTCGAGGTTCTCGTTGGGCTCGAGCTGGCGGGTGATGGTCCCGATGACGTCGTCGGCCTCGAATCCGGGCGCCTCGTAGACTGGGATCCGGAGGGCCTTGACCACCTCCCTGACCTTCGGGAACTGGTCGCGGAGGTCGTCCGGCATCTTCGTCCGGGTGGCCTTGTAGTCGGCGTACTGCTCGTGCCGGAACGTCGGGCCGGGGAGGTCGAACGACACCGCGACGTAGTCCGGCTTGAGGTCCGCGATCCCGCGCAGGACGATGCTGCAGAACCCGAAGACGCCGTTGACAAGGTCACCCTTGCTGGTCGTCAGCGGCGGCAGGGCGAAGTATCCGCGGTAGACGAGCCCGTAGCCGTCGAGCAGCATCAGGTGTTCGGTGGGCACGACGCAAGTGTAGCGGCGGCCCCCCCGCGCCCTGGCATGTACCGGGCTATCCGCACCCTCCCTGACGAGCGTCTACGCCGCCCTCCGATGCCCGAGGACTCCGCGAGGCCATTGGCCCGAGGATTCTAGCCGTCACCCAGGCGGCGGGCTGTCCAGCGGAGGGCGAAGAGGCCCAGTCCGACGATCAGGAACGTCCCGGAGAGCACGACCAGCGGCGACGCCGGACGGGCGCCGACCCGGGTGGCCGCATCCGTCCCGGGCCCAGCCGCTTCGTCCGGGTCGGCTTCACCGCCAGCGAGCGAGCCACTGTCGCCCGCCTGCCCGGCCGCCGGCTGGCCGGACCCATTCGCGGCTCCCTGGAGCGGCTGCGCCGAGGCTCCCGCGTTGCTTCGTTCCAGGTAGTACATGTCGTTCGTCGTCGGTGCGGCCGCGGGAGACCCGCCCAGGCCCGGCAACGCGCCCAGGAGGAACCCGGCAAGGCCGAGGGTCGTGAGACCGGCGGCCAGCGGTCGGACGAGCTCGAATCGAGGCGTACCGAAGGCTGCAAGGAGGCGGCGCCAGCCGCGGCGACGGATCCGTGACGCCATCTCCGGCGTGAGGCTGAAGTCGCGGGGTCGCGCCGGTCGCGGCAGCTCGGCCGTGGCGAGTGACAGCGCGCGGAGATCATCGGCGAGGGTCGCGCAGTCGGCGCAGGCAGCGGCCTGCGCGGTTGCGGCCGCGCCCTGCTCCGCGGAGGCTTCGCCAGTGGCGAATTCCGCGATCAGGAGCAGATCGTGGTCGGCGTGGTTGGACGAGAGGTTGGTCATGTCGATGTCTTGACGAGTGAACTGGCCGAGCGGTTCCCAGTCACGTTTGGCGGCGTGCGGCGAGGGTCGATGCCACCAGCAGCGCGAGTCCCGCTGCGAGGGCGACCACCGAGCCGATCAGGAGGGGCGACGGACCTGTGGCATCGGGGGTGTCGGCCACGTCGGTAGGCGCCTGCGGGGCAGGTTCCGCCGACGGGTCCGGGGAAGGGTTCGAGCCGGTGATGATCAGCGACGACATCGGCACGGCCGTGCGGGCGACGTCGACCGGACCGGTGAACCCATGCGATGCGGCGGCATCCTCTTGTCTGCTCGATGCCTGGCTTGGCGGTTCGGATGAGACCGCTTGATGCTCTGGGGCCGAGCCGCCGGCCGGCGCGCCGCCCAGGAACGCCGGCCCGGAACTGACCAGGATCCCGACGATGCCGAGCATCGTGAGCCCGGTGGCGAGCGGCTGGGCCAGCTGGCGGTGATGACCGGCGAACACGCCGACGACGCGACGGAGGCCATGCGGCCGGAGCCGGTCGGCGTCAGCCGGCGTGAGGCGGAAATCGCGGCGCCGTGCCGCCGGTGCCGGCAACGCCGCGGACGCCGTGGTGAGCAGCCTGAGATCGGCGGCCAGCGTCGCGCACTCGGCGCAGCCGGCGACGAGCGCCTCGGCCCGGGCCAGGTCCGCCGGCTCCAGGTCCTTCGCGGCGAGGGCGGCGATCAACAGCAGATCGTGCGTGCCATGCGGTGCGTCCGGGCGGTCGAACAGGCGACGCTCAGCCACGGAACAGCTCCATCCGCCCTTCGAGGATCGCCCGCAGGGCGAGTCGCCCGCGGTGGATCCGGGACTTGACGGTTCCCAGCGAGACGCCGGTCATCCCGGCGATCTCGGCGTAGTCGTAGCCCTCGATGTCGAACAGGACGATCGCGGTACGCTGGTCATCGGTGATCCTGGCCAGGGCGTCGCTCAATGCGCGGTGGCGCTCGGTGGTGAGGGCGGTTCGGACGGGGTCGGCGTCGTCGGTCGCCGGCGGCTGCCAGCTCTCGTCCTCGAGCTCCGGGTAGGGCTGGACGGGCCGGCGCTTGCGAGCGCGCTGGGCATCCATGGCGGCGTTGACGCAGATCCGGCTGAGCCACGAGCGGACGCTGCCGCCGCGGAACCCGTCGAGGTTGCGGTAGGCGGAGAAGAACGCTTCCTGGACGGCGTCCGACGCCTGGTCGCGATCCGGGACCATCCGCACCACGAGGGCGTACAGGTGGTCCTGGTAGAGCACGACGAGGTCGTTGAACGCATCGAGGTCGCCCCCGCGGGCTCGCTCGAGCAGGATGAGGTCGCGCCGCTGGACGGGGTCGTCGGAGACCGTGCCCGAGCGAAGGTCCTCCACGGTCTGGGGGTCCCTCCGGACGTCGATACGCAGGCTGGCGGAGTCTAGCATCGGTCCCCGGCGTGACGTATGGGGCAACGGACAGGTTCCCTCGTGTCCCGCGGGGCGGTGCTCGCATGGCGGTGCTGGGCCACCAGTCCCGTCGGTTACCCGCCCAGTGACTGGTAAGCAAGAGGAACGATGGATTCCGTCGCCTATCCGCCCCGTGACTGGTACGCGAGCGAAACCACGGAAACGGCAGCCGCCGACGGCACATCCACGCACGGGCTCGCCAGCCAAGTGGTTGGAATCGCTCGCTGGACCCGGTTATCAGTCAGGTGATGGGCAGCTGACGGGAACCGCTCATCCGCGGTCGCTTGCTACGATCTGGCTCGCCTCATCCGTGCCGAAGTGGCGGAACCGGCAGACGCGACGGTCTCAAACACCGTTGAGGGCAACCTCGTCCGGGTTCAAATCCCGGCTTCGGCACCAACCTCAGGGGCGGCCAGAGCCGTCCACCGGCGGCCCGGCGGATTCGGACGACGCATCGATCGTGCCGGCCGTGCCGTCGCCGACGCTCTCCTCCAGGCGATCGACCACCTCGCCGTCGACCTGCTGCTCCTCCGCGAGTCGGAAGACCTCCCGCGCCTTGTCCTCGACCTGACGAGCCAGCTCGTGGAACGGCTCGCTCGAGATCTCGGTGGCCCGCTTCTTGCGCTCGAGGGCGCGCAGTTCCTCGACCGCCTCGAGAAGGCGGTCGGAGTCCTCCCGGAGGACCTTCTTTGCCGAACGCTCCAGTGGCCCGTCCCTTGACCGCTCGGGCGCTCCATCATTGGGTGGAGCCATCTCTTCGGAGGGTGACGAACTCCGCTTGCGGGCGACTGTCAGTTTCGAAGCCGGTATTGCGGGCGTCTGACAGACCGGGTTGGTGGCCCGATCACGGCTAGACTCCGCGTCATGACCGGGACCCCGCCGAGGACCACGACGAGCCTCCAGGAGCGGTTCGCGCCAGACGGCCGCTGCTACGGCTGCGGGCCGGCGAACGAGCGCGGCCTCCGGATCCGAAGCCGCGAGGATGGCGACGGGCTCGTGGCCGACTGGACGCCCGAACCACACCACGCTGCGTTCGAGGGCGTGCTCAACGGCGGGGTCATCGGGACGCTCCTCGATTGCCATTCGAACTGGACGGCCGCGATCCACCTCATGCGCGCCCGAGGCGAGGACGCGCCGCCGTCCTGCGTGACCGCCGACTACGCGATCCGCCTCCTTCGCCCGACGCCGATGGACGGCCGGGTCCAGCTCCGCGCCAGGGTCGTCGAATCCTCCGGGAACAGGGCAACCGTCGAGGCCGAGCTGTGGGCCGATGGCCGGACCACCGCCACCTGCCGCGGCACGTTCGTTGCCGTCGGGCCCGACCACCCCGCCTGGGGGCGCTGGTAGTGGCGTTCTTCCGGCGCTTCCTTCGAACCGGCGGCCAGGTCCAACCCGACGAGGCCGCCGACCTCGCGGCGATCGACGCCCTCCCGGCTCCGGACGTCGCCGCCGCCGAGACCGCCACGGTACGCCGGATCGTCAGCCGGCTCGAGGCGCTGCCTGCCGCCCAGGCGCGATACCTCGCCGCATTCGCCTATGTCATGAGCCGGGCAGCCCATGCCGACCTCGAGGTAAGTGACGCCGAGACCGCGGCGATGGAGCGCTTCGTCGTCGAACTTGGCGGGATCGACGAGGCCCAGGCGGTGCTCGTCGTCCAGATGGCCAAGCTCCAGACGCAGCTCCACGGGATGACCGAGGACTTCCTCGTGACCCGCGAGTTCTCGAGGATCGCGACGCCCGATCAGAAGCTGGCGCTGATCCGGTGTTGCTTCGCGATCGGCGCGGTGGACGACACCATCAACGCCGATGAGGCATCCGTGGTCAACCAGATCGCCCGCGAGCTCGACGTGTCCCGCGAGGACCTCAACGACGTCCGCGACGAGTTCGTGGAGCGGATGTCCGCCATCAAGGCCATCCGCAAGCTCCAGGCGGAGAGCTGACCCGGCGCTCAGGCGAGGCGCAGCTCCACCACCCCATCGCCCAGCCGTCGGCGGACCTCGGCCAGCAGCTCGGCGTCGTAGGCGACCGGCTTGAGGGCCATCGGCAGGCCACCCGCGCCGTCGACCTCGAGCGAGACCATGACCGGCGTCTCGCCGGGGCGCTCTCGGAGGACGGCCCGGAACGCCCGCATCTGTTCGAGGAGGCGCTCCGTCGGCGCACGGAGGAAGCGGACGTGAAGGACCTGGCCTGGGCCCGCGTCCACCGGGCTCGTGGGCGCGCCTGCCGCGCTGGCCGCCTCCGCCCTCGCCTCGTCGGGTAGCGACGGCTCTTCGTCATCGTCAACCGGCAGCGGCCCGAGGTCCGGGGGCGGCGCGTAGGTCGGGATGGGCTCGGCCGGCGGCGGGGGCAGGGCAGCGAGCTCCGCGAGGAACTCGGCGCGGAGGGGCGAGACGCGTTCGGGGCGGGTCGCGGTCGCGACGGCGCCACGCTCGGCATCAGGGGCCACGGCCGGGCCCGGGCCGACGGCCACCGGCGGTCGCGCTGCCACAGCGTGGCCATTGCCGTTGCTCCCAGCGGCACCATTCGCCCCGGACGGCCCGGATGGCCGGCTGTCGCGACGGCGGAACGTGCCACGATCAGCCGCCGCGACCTCGCGAGCAAACGCCTGCGGCCCTCGAGCCACGGCCGTGTCCCAGTCCATCACCACGTCGGCCAGGACCGAGACCTCCTCGCCGCGGTGGTCAACCCGGCCGGCGACCAGGAGCGTGGACCCGTCCGACCACACCCCGACGGTCTGCTCGTAGAGCCGCGGGAAGACCACCACCTCGATCGAGCCCTGGAGGTCCTCGAGGGTCACGACCGCCATCTGGGCCCGGGTCTTGGTGACGATCGTCCGCGAGCCAACGACGATCCCGCCGACGACCACCCGTTGCCCTTCCAGCGATTCGTCCTTGAGGTCGGCGCTCCAGGTGTTCACGTAGTCGGGCAGGACCGTTTCGATCTCGCGGAGCGGGTGGTTCGAGAGGTACAGGCCCAGCAGCTCCTTCTCCCAGCGGAGGAGCTCGCGGACCGGCACCTCGGCCGTCGTCGGGAGGGGCCGCTCGAGGCCCGCCGCGTCATCGGCCGCCAGGTCGAACAGCGACGTCTGGCCGGTGATCCGGTCGTGCTGGGTCATCTGTCCCGCGGCGACGGCGTCGTCCAGCCCCAGCAGGATCTGGGCGGGATGACCGAAGGCCTTGAGCGCGCCGACGCGCGCTAGCGACTCGAGCACCTTGCGATTCGTGAGCCGGAGGTCGATCCGCGAGCAGAAGTCGGTCACCGACTTGAACTGGCCGCCCTCCGCGCGGGCGGCGATGATCGACTCGATCGCCCCCTGGCCGACGTTCTTGACGGCCAGCAGGCCGAACCGGATGGCTTCGCCCTCGACGGTGAATTCGAGCTCCGATCGATGGACGTCCGGCGGCAGGACCTCGATCCCCATCCGACGGCACTCGGCGATCGCGGCCGCGACCTTCTCCTCGTTCGACCGGAACGCCGTCAGGACGGCGGTCATGTATTCGACGGTGAAGTTGGCTTTGAGGTACGCCGTCTGGTAGGCGATCAGCCCGTAGCACGTGGCATGGGCCTTGTTGAAGCCGTAGCGCTCGAACGGCTCGAAGGCGGCGAAGACCTGGTCGATGACCCGGGCGTCGACGCCCCGCTCCGCGGCCTGGCGGACGAACCGCTCCTTCTGGGCCCGCAGCACGGACGACTTCTTCTTGCGGATCGCGTAGCCCAACGTGTCCGCCTCGGGGCCGGTGAAGCCGCCCAGCGCGATTGCGGCGGCCATGATGTCCTCCTGGTAGACGAAGATCCCGTAGGTCTTCTCCAGGTACGGCTCGAGCAGCGGGTGGAGATAAGTCACCGGCTCCTGGCCGTGCTTGCGGCGGATGTAGGCCGGGATGTTGTCCATCGGGCCCGGGCGGTAGAGCGCCACCATCGCGGCCAGGTCGTGGACCGACGTCGGGCGGAGCTCGCGGACGTAGCGCCGCATGCCCGCCGACTCCAGCTGGAAGATGCCGGTCGTTTCGCCCGAGGCGAGGAGCTCGAACGTCGCCGGGTCGTCGAGGGGGATGGCGTCAAGGTCGATCTCGACGCCGCGGTGGGCCCGGACGAGGTCCACCGCGTGGCGGAGGATCGTGAGGTTCGACAGGCCCAGGAAGTCGAACTTGAGCAGGCCAAGCGCCTCGATGGCGTGCATCTCGTACTGGGTCATCAGCGCTTCGGAGTTGGTGGCCTTCTGGAGCGGCATCAGCTCCGTCAGGGGCTCGCGCGAGATCACCACGCCGGCAGCATGGGTCGAGGCGTTGCGGGCCACGCCCTCGAGCTGGCGGGCGAAGTCGATCATCCGCTTGACCGGCGGATCGCCGTCGTACATCTCCTTGAGCTGGGGGGCGATCGTCAGCGCCTCTTCCAGCCGGATCCCCAGCTGGTTCGGAACCGCCTTGGCGACCCGGTCGACCTCGCCGTACGAGTGGCCGAGCACCCGGCCCACGTCCCGGATCGCCGCCCGGGCGAGCATCGTCCCGAAGGTGATGATCTGGGCAACGCGGTCGTTGCCGTACTTGCGGGTGACATAGGCGATGACCTCGTCCCGGCGGCTGTCCTCGAAGTCGACGTCGATGTCGGGCATCGTCACCCGGTCCGGGTTGAGGAAGCGCTCGAACGGCAGCTGGTACTTGATCGGGTCGACCGGGGTGATGCCCAGGGTGTAGGTAACGATCGAGCCCGGCGCGCTGCCCCGGCACGTCGTCTGGATCCGCTGCTCGCGGGCAAAGCGGATGAAGTCGGCGACAATCAGGAAGTAGCCGGCGTAGCCCATCGACAGGATCACGCCCAGCTCGTAGTCGAGCCGCCCCTGCAATTCCGGCGTCACCGTCCCGTAGCGACGCTCCAGCCCGGCCTGGCACTCCTTGCGGAGCCAGCTCTCGACGGTCTCGCCTTCGGGCACCGGGAAGTGCGGGATCCGAAGGTTACCCAGCGGCATCTGGATCTCGCACATCTCGGCGATCCGGCGGGTGTTCAGGATCGCGTCGCGCTGCTCGGGGAACAGCGCTCCCATCTGGGCCGCGGACTTGAGCCAGAAGTCGTGGGTCTCGAACTTCATCCGGCCAGGCGTGTCGAGGTTGTTGCCGGTGCCGACGCAGAGCAGCACGTCGTGGGCCTCGGACTGGCGCTCGTGAACGTAGTGGAGGTCGTTGGTCACGACCAGTGGCAGACCCTGTTCCGGCCCCAGGCGGAGAAGCTGCTCGTTGAGCCGCCGTTGCTCCGGCAGCCCGTGGTCCTGCAGCTCGAGGAAGAAGTTGCCCTTGCCCAGGATGTCCTCGTACTCGCCGGCCAGCCGGCGGGCGCTTTCCCAGTCCTCGACCTCGAGGGCCCGCGGGACCTCCCCGTTGAGGCAGGCCGACAGCCCGATCAGCCCGTCCGAGTACCTGGCCAGGTGCTCGCGGTCGATCCGCGGCTTGTAGTAGTAGCCATCGAGGTGGGCGTCGGTGACGAGCCGGCAGAGATTGAGATAGCCGGTCCAGTTCCTGGCAAGGAGGATGAGGTGGAACGGCTGGGCGTCGGCCTTGCCCTCGCGGTCGGTCATGGCCCGGCGGGCGACGTAGGTCTCGACGCCGATGATCGGCTTGATGCCCTTGCTGGTAGCGGCCTGCCAGAAGGCCACCGCCCCGTACAGGGCCCCGTGATCGGTCAGCGCGAGCGAGTCGAAGCCCTGCTGCGCGGCCGCGTCGACCAGCTCCGTGATCCGGCCCAGGCCGTCCAGCAGCGAGAACTCGGAATGGACGTGGAGGTGGGTGAAGTCGTTGGGAGCGAGGGTCGTCACCGATGCCCATCCCAGTGGCTTGCGCGGGCTATTGGTCTTTCTCCGCGAAGACGCGGTCCGCTTTCCAGCCACCGGATGACGTCCACGCACCGCCAAACGATCACAGGCCCGCAGTCTGACGGCCGCAGCCTGGACGATGTACGCCGCCGGGCCGCGGGACGGCATGGCGTTGCTGTTCCACGTCGGCACACCCGGCCGCGCTGCATCCCCAACGAGCCGGCAGTCGCCCGATGGTCGACCGCGGGCTCCGGTATGTCGCCTTCAGCCGGCCCGGATACGGATCGTCGACGCGACGGCCGGGCGGTCTGATGGCGGACGTCGTCGACGACGCGGTCACGGTCCTCGATCACGCCGGGGCCGAAACGGCTGGGCACGATCGCTGGTCCGGCTGGCGGGCCGCACGCCTGGACTGCGCCGCGATGTCATGCCCGACGGATTCGAGCCGTGGCACTATGGCGGTGTCGCGCCATACCCCGCGGAGGGCCTGAATGGTGGCTGGCGAGGCCCCGAGAACGTCGAGGAGTTCAACGAGCCTGGCCGGGCCGGACGAGCTGATCGTGTTCAAGAGCGGAACTGGCCGATCTCCGGGCGGTCACGGCCGATGGAGGTCGCCCAGGCGTTCGGAAACCTCGTGGACGAAGTTGACTGGGCGCCCTGACCGGAGACGTCGCTCAATGGACCGCCAGCATCCTTCCGCGAGGCGCTTCGCGAGTCATACTGGGGCTGGTTCGACGACGACATGGCGTTCATCTCTAGTGGGGCTTTGACCTCGACGAGATCCGCTGCCAGTTCACGTCTGGCAAGGCCGCCACGACCGGATGGTGCCGTACGCCCTGGCGAATGGCTGGCCGGCACATTCCTACGCGGTCCCGCACTGTTCGACGACCAGGGCCACTGTCCTGGCAGTCGACCACTTCGTGGACATCCTCGCGTAGTCAACGGCAGAGACCACGTGGTCGTATTGTCCCGTATGGATGACGCTCGACGGACGAATTCGGATGCCTGGTGGACGCTGCGATCGCCGCGATCCCGGAGCCGTTCGTCTCGCAGCTCGGCTCGGTAGCGATCGTCGTCGAGGACGAGGCCGGGCCGGACCAGCTGGCGTCAGTCGGAGCCCGCGGGCTCTTCGGCCTCTACCAGGGCGTGCCCCGGACCCGCTGGGGTGCCGAAGGCGCGCCGGTGCCCAGCAAGATCACGATCTTCCGTGGGCCGCTGGAACGTGCCCATCGGCACCCGGCGGCGCTTGCCGCGGCGGTGGAGGACGTCGTCCGCCACGAGATCGCCCATCACTTCGGGATCAGCGACGAACGCCTCCGGGAACTGCAACGGCGATAGCGTCCCCGGCGGTGCCCGTCTCGTCGGACGTCAACCCCGTAGCGGCCAAACGTCCAGCAATTCGTGCAGCGTCCGTCACTGTGCGAACGCCCCCCGAACGCCCAGGGTCGGGCCATGGAACCCCGGCCAGTCGCCCGCCAGCCTCGCCGAACCCGATCGTCCGGGCCGGCACGGTTCGTCGTGCTTGCCGAGATCGTCATCCTGGGGCTTGGACTCGTCCTCGTCGCCGGCTTCCGGGCACCGGCGCCCGGGCCGGTCGGCGCGCTGCCACCGTTCCCGAGCCACGGCCCGACCGTCCCCCCGACCGCGGGTCCGATCCTGCCGACGGCGCCGCCGCCGACCATCCCGCCTGGCAGCCCGACAACCAGCCCCACGCCAACGCCCGTCCCCACGCCGACGCCAGCTCCCACGCCTACCGGCCCGCCGACGTGCGCCTATGACGACCTCCTCACCGAGCACCACGCCTACCGCGATTGGCCGGTCACCCTGCTCGACACGATCTACCGGCTCCCCGGCGCCTACGCCCCAACGGACCTCCGATCCACGTCCGCCGCGGGACTGGCCGCCGCCTACCAGATCCGCGCCCTCGTCATCGCCGACCTGCGGGCCATGACCCATGCCGCCCACCTCGCCGGCGCGCCGATCCAGGTAGCCAGCGCCTACCGGAGCTACGATCAGCAGATCGCAACGTTCCAGCACTGGGTGGACGTGGTCGGTTACGAACGGGCGCTACAGGTCAGCGCGCGGGCCGGGCACTCCGAACACCAGCTGGGAACGACGCTCGACTTCACGAGCCGGGGCGGCCTTGCCCCCTGGGAATACGCGGACTGGGCGACGACCCCGGCCGGGGCGTGGATGCGGGAGCACGCCTGGCAGTTCGGCTTCGTGATGAGCTACCCGAAGGGCGCGATTGCCGACACGTGCTACGCCTACGAGCCGTGGCACTACCGCTACGTCGGTCGCGAGACCGCCGCGGCGATCCACGCCTCCGACCTCACGCCGCGCGAGTACCTCTGGCGCTTCCAGTAGGCGGCAGGAGCCGGGCCCTGCAACGGCCGGCCATC
>CAVSKS010000006.1:0-399543 GCA_963728605.1 uncultured Chloroflexia bacterium
TGGTGGCGATCGAAGACATCACCGAGCGCAAGACGGAGGTGCAGCAGGGCCGGAGCTTCATCCACCTGCTCGCCCACGAGCTGCGAAACCCCTTGACGGCGATCATGGGGTACGCCCAGCGTATGCAGGAGCACAAGGGCAGTGTCGAGGAGGCGCTAGCCGTCATCAGGACCCAGGCCCGACAACTGAGCCGCATCGTCAACGACCTGCTGGACGGCGCGAGCCAGGGAGCCGGGCAGCTCCGTCTGGAGCCGCGTCGGATGGACCTCGTAGCTCTGGCCCGCATGTCGGCTCAGCAGGCGGAGCTCCTGGAGCCGCGCCACACCATTCGCACGGAGCTTCCAGAGGAGCCGGTCGATGGTGTCTGGGATGGTGGCCGCCTGATGCAGGTGTTCGCCAACCTGCTCGGTAACGCCGTCAAGTATTCCCCGGCCGGAAGTGAGATCGTGGTGCGGGTCGAAAACCTCGGAACGATGGCGCAGGTCGGCGTCCAAGACGGGGATGGGGATCGCGCCGGGCGAGATCCCCCACCTCTTCGATCAGCTCTATCGAGTGGCCGCCACCACGCAACACGCCGATGGTCTCGGCCTGGGGCTCCACGTCGCCAGGCAGCTCGTGGAAGCGCACGGCGGCTCGATCGCCGTCGAGTCCGTGCTCGGTGTGGGAAGCACCTTTCGAGTCACGCTCCCCCTCGTACCCGCATGAGGAGATGCTCATGACGGGTGCACGTTGAGGTGAAATACTGAACCTGGGTCAGTAGGGCCTGTAGGGGCCGAGCCCGCCGGTCTACCTGCCGGCACCCACCTTGTTGCGGTCGTGTGGCGAGGCATCTCCGACAGCGGGGAGCAGTAGCGGCCGTCGTGGCCGTGCTCGTCCCGCCGGGCCGGCGCGCCGAGCTAGGCGTGGCGCACCTCATTGAGAAGGAGCGTATCGATCATGAATGGACCATTTGCATCCATGATGCCCCCGGTGGGACCAGAGTGGGCCCTTGCCTCGCTGGTCGTCCTGATGCTCGCCATCGGCGCCCTCGTGGTGACGGCCCACCGCAACAGGTCACTCGACGGGCCGCCCCGTACCGGGATCAGCCTGGAAGGCTGCTTGAAGCGTGTCGCGCATGACCTGGCATGAGGAATGGAAAAGTATGACCGCGAAGGATCTGGTCTTCGACGAGTCGGCACGCCGACAGCTCAAGAGTGGCATCGACGCCCTGGCGCATGCCGTCAGGGTTACGCTCGGCCCTAGGGGCCGGAACGTCGCCATCGACAAGAAGTGGGGACCGCCCACGGTCACCATGACGGCGTGACGGTCGCGAAGGAGATCGAGCTCGAGGACCCCTTCCAGAACATGGGCGCCCAGATGCTGAAGCAGGCGGCGACCAGGACGAACGACGTCGCCGGCGACGGCACCACCACCGCGACCATCCTGGCCCAGGCGATGGTGAACGAGGGCCTCCGCAACGTCACCGCCGGCGCGAACCCGATGCTGATCAAGCGCGGCATCGAGCGGGCGACCGACGCGGCCGTGGCCGAGATCAAGCGGATCGCGACCCCGGTCAACGGCCGCGAGGACCTGGAGCGGATCGCCGCCATCTCCGCGAACGACGCCGAGATCGGCAAGCTGTTCGCCGAGGCGATGGAGAAGGTCGGCAAGGACGGCGTCATCACCGTCGAGGAGAGCAAGGCCCTCAAGCTCGAGATCGAATACACCGAGGGCATGCTGTTCGACCGCGGCTACATCTCGCCGTACTTCATCACCAATATGGAGCGGATGCTGGCGGAGGTGGAGGAGCCGTACATCCTGATCACCGAGACGAAGATCAACTCCCTTGACGACCTGCTACCAGTCCTGGAGGAGCTCATCCAGAGCGGGCGCAAGGAGCTGGTGATCATCGCCGAGGACGTCGACGGCGAGGCGCTGGGCACGCTGGTGGTCAACAAGCTGCGCGGCGTGCTGAACGTCCTGGCGATCAAGGCGCCGGGCTTCGGCGACCGCCGCAAGGAGATGCTCCGCGACATCGCCGTCCTGACCGGCGGCCAGGTCATCTCCGAGGAGCTCGGCAAGCGGCTTGAGAACACCACGATCGAGGATCTCGGCCGCGCACGGCGCGTCACGGCGAACAAGGACGAGACGACGATCGTCGAGGGCCACGGCTCGGAGGACGAGATCAAGGCCCGGATCAGCCAGATCAGGGCCCAGATCGAGGAGACCACCTCGGACTACGACCGCGAGAAGCTCCAGGAGCGGCTGGCGAAGCTGTCCGGCGGCGTGGCGGTCGTGAAGGTGGGAGCCGCGACCGAGCTCGAGCTGAAGGAGAAGAAGGCCCGGGTCGAGGACGCGCTCCAGGCGACCCGCGCAGCCGTCGAGGAGGGCGTGGTCCCGGGGGGCGGCATCGCGCTGCTGGCGGCGGCCCGGGCGCTGGACGAGCTGAGGCTTGAGCCGGACATGCAGGTCGGCGTCGAGATCATGAAGCGAGCGCTCGAGGAGCCGACCCGTCAGCTCGTGAACAACGCCGGCCTCGAAGGCTCGGTGATCGTGCAAAACCTGCGCGAGCGGCAGAAGAAGAACCCGAATGAGGGCTTCAACGTCGTGACCGAGCAGTACACGGACCTGGTACAGGCCGGCATCATCGATCCGGCCAAAGTGACGCGATCGGCGCTGGAGAACGCGGCGTCGGTCGCCGCCATCATCCTGACCACGGAGGCCCTGGTGACCGAGCGGCCGGAACGGGTCGGGGCGGCTGCCGGCGGCATGCCGGGCTACGACTGACCACCGGGCTGCATCTCTCGACATGACCAGCACGGTCAGGACCTGCGACGGGTATCCACCACGTTCGGCAAGAACATCACCACGGCTTCGTCGAACGACGACGATACCTGGGGCACTGCTTGTCCTCGTTGGCTTCGGTGCTCCATGCCGTGATGATGTGCCAACCGATCCAAGTCGAACAGGAAGGCTGGGCCAGATCTCGCTGGTCGGCCCAAGGACGTGGGTATCACGGCGTCCTGGGTGCTGGCCCGAGCAGGCGCTCATAGTCCGTTCGGAATTCGGCGTAATGCTCGCAGGACGCCGCCTCGAGTCCGCGCCGATCGGTGATCGTGATCCGACCTCGGTGGTACGCGATGAGCTCTCGTTGGCGCAGCGAGTCGGCCGCTTCGGAGATGGTGGGGCGGTGAACGCCGAGCATCCGAGCCAGGGTGTCCTGGGTCATCGTCAGCTCGTCTGCCCGAACGCGGTCCCGCGTCATCAAGAGCCACCGTGCCAGGCGTTGCTCGACCGGATGGGTCACCTTGCAGGCCACCGAGCGGCCGGTGCAGCTGAAGATCAGCGACGCATACCGGAGCAGGATGTCCCGAAGCGGCTCGCTCTCACGGAATGCAGTCCGGAGATCAGCCAGGTCGACTCGTAGCGCCTCCACATCGGTCTGGCAGCTCACTTCATACGGGCTCTGGTTCGAGCTCAGGATCGACTCGACGCTGACAAACCCCTCGGTACCCACGGTCGCGACTTCAACGGGCGTACCGTCTTCCATCACCATCAGCAGCGCCACGACCCCGTCCGTCGGGAAGTAGGCGTACCGGACCTCCTCTCGTGGTGCCACGAGCACCCGCTCATTCGGCAGGATGACCCGCCGGCAGCGCAGCAAGAGCCGTTCACGGTCCCCAGACGGCAGGGCCGCGATCAGGCGGTTCTCGCTCGCGAACGATTCGATGTCCTTGTTGAGCATGGCCGTTCTTTCGCCAGGTACTCGGCGTCCGTCATCCAGGTGACCGACAGGTGCGATCCCACGAGCGTACAGTGAACAGAAGGTAGGCAACACATCGGACCCGCGTCCAGGTGTGTGAGAGCTACCGCAGCCTCAGAAGGTGATCATGGCGATGAACACATCACGAACAGTTTTGGTGATCGAGGACGACGCCATGATTCAAGAACTGGTCCACGAGGTTCTCGTGGACGAAGGGTACCGCGTCCTCCGAGCGTTCGATGGCGAGGCTGGCCTCCGTGTCGCCGCGTCCGATCTCCCGGGCCTGATCCTCCTGGATTTCGGCCTGCCGCACGTGTCGGGGGCAGACGTCCTCGCCAGGCTCAAGCAGAGCCAGGTCACGAGTCAAATCCCGGTGATCGCCGTGACCGGGCGGCCAGCCGAGCTCGGCGGCACCTCGCTACCCCTTGACGGATGGATCGCCAAGCCGTTCGACCTCGACGCTCTGCTCGCGCAGGTCGAACGCTTCGTCGACGTGCCGGCTTCGGTCGCACCGCGGATGTCGACGGTGGACCAGAGGCCGTCACTCGTTGCGACCGGGACGGGCTGACCGATGCCGAACGACTATCCGACCAACGGATCGAGCGGCTTCATCTGTCCGCGCTGCGGCGGCGCCCTCTGGGAGCTACGCGACGGCATCGCCGCCGTGTTCGAGTGCCGCATCGGTGATCGCTACGCCCAGGCTGAGCTCTGGATCGAGCACTGTGGCGAGCGGAACCGCGCCTTGATCACGGGCGCTCGCACCCTCGCCGAGAACGCCGCCCTGGCCAGACGCCTCGCCGTCCTCGCCAACGAGCGTGGCGATCTCCTCGTGGGGATGCGTCTCGAAGAAGAGGCGCGAGAAGAGGACCGGCTGTATGAGCAGATCAGGGCGATGGTCGAGGGCCTGCCCGGGACCAATCCTGAGAAAGCGGCCTAGGGCGAACATCATCAGGAGAGGAAACGGCCACGATGCGTGACCCCCGCATCGGCGACGAGCGCAGGCGCGATCGCTTTGGCGAGACGTTCGAGCAGTTGCTTGGGCTCAACCTGGGCGTGGTGGAGACCACGCTGGACCGCGCTGCCGCGCTGCTCCTGGACGCGCTCGACGTCGACCAGATCGACGTCTTCGCCTACGAGGCAGCATCCGACAGCCTTGTCATTGTCGCAACCAGTTCCACCCCGCTGGGGAGATGGCGATGCGCGAGCGACGCCCGTCGAGTGGCGCTCGCGGATGGCGGGCCCGCGGTCGAAGCGTTCCGGTCCGGTCGTCCCTTCATCGTCGGTCAGGCCGATCCGGATCTGGCCGAGGCCAGAACGCCTTTGATGGATCTCGATGTCGTCACCTTCTTGGTCTGTCCGATCCACGTAGATGGGGTGCACCTGGGCGTGATCCGCGCCGTCAGCACCCGTGCGAATCATTTCTCCCAAGCTGACCTGTCATTTCTGGATGCCGTAGGTCGGTGGCTCGGCCTGGTTATGGACCGAGCGGACGTTCCTAAGAGACTCGACGACCAGAGCCATGCGGGGTCGATGGAACGTGCCGCCTCGTCGCGCCTTGACAACCTGACACCGCGGCAACGTGAGGTGGTGCGTCTCATCGCCGGGGGCTGACAAATCAACAGATCGCGCAGCACCTGGTTTTGAGCCAAGGCACCGTCGGCAATCACGTTCAACAAATCTTCCGCCGGCTCGACGTCCGGAGTCGGACCCAGGTGGCGGTCCTGGCCGTCGGCATTCGTCTGCTCGAACCAGTTCAGCGTCGGGACAGTCACGGCTGATCGCTCCCGTGTGATCTCGCGGTGTCCAGTGCCGATCGGCTATCGCGGCTCGTGCTCGACGGTTCACCCACGTCGCCTCGGGTGAGAGTCCCAGCTCTTCCTGGGCTCGTGACGACCCGTTCGCGGGTTGCTTGGAGATTGAGCACATGCCCGTAGCACCCGTGACCGATTGGGGCCAGGCGATCATGACGTCGATCGCCGCCGCGCTCGCAATGTTCCTCGGGGCGATCCCGAAGATTCTCGGCTTCGCCGTCATTCTGATCGTCGGCTGGATCGTCGCCAGCCTCATTGCGACCGCCGTTGCCGCGCTGCTCAGAGCGGTCAAGTTCAACGACCTGGCGCAACGCTCGGGATTCAGTTCGTTTGTGCAGAAGACGGGGATCCGGACAGACGCGGCAGGGGCACTGGCGACGATCGCGAAGTGGTTCGTCCGGCTCATCGTCCTGGTCGTCGCCTTTGATGCCCTCGGGCTGCCCGCCGTCTCACAGGTTCTCCAGCAGCTTCTGCTCTGGATCCCCAATCTGGTGGTTGCCCTGGTCGTGCTGGTGCTGGCCGGCCTCGCGGCGAACGCCGTCCATGCCCTCGTTCGCGGTGCAACCGCGCAAGCCGACCTCGGCAATCCTGATCTGCTGGCGAACGTCGCGCGCGGCGCCATCTGGGCCTTCGCCATCGTGATCGCCGTGAACCAGCTCGGGATCGCCACCACGCTGGTCAACACCCTCTTTATGGCGACCGTCGGTGCCGCCGCCCTGGCGATCGGCCTGGCCTTCGGGCTCGGCGGTCGCGAGACGGCCGCGAAGATCGTGGCGGCTGGTACGAGCGGGGCAGCAGGCGGCGCCGAGGCTGGCACAGGCTGCCGGGGCTGCTGGTGCTGCATCGGAGAACGGGGCAGCAGGAAGTCGGCAATCCCCGCCCCAGGACGGATTGACGTCCAGTCGGATGCTCCGTCCGGTTCCGAACGCCGGGCCGACCGCCTGAGTGTCCCGTCAGTCGGCTGGTTGTTCGACAACCAGCCGACTCCGGTCTCACCGCCGAAGGGGAGTCATGAACCAGGATCTCAAGGGGCGTCTACGTCGCGGTATGGCCGTCGTCGGGGTAGACAACGCCGAACACGGCACGATTGAGCGCTTCAACGATACGCACGTCTATGTTCGCGGCCGACCGATCCCGTACGACGCCTTTGAGGGAGTCAACAACGGTCGTCTCTATCTCGGAGGCCGTGGGGCATCCCAGGTCGCCAACCGTCCGGATTCTCTGGCTCTGAATGCGGAAACCGACATGCGCCTCCCCGTGGTCGAAGAGCAGGGGCACGTCGAGAAACGGCTCGTGGACCGGGGGTACATCGAGATTCGGAAGACCGTCATCACGGAGCAGGTGATGATCCCGGTCGAGCTCCGGCGCGAAGTCATTGAGGTCCGCCGCGTGGATGCGCAGGAGGCTCGGGGGGCGATCGAACAACACGCCGGGCGCCCCCGCTCCCTTCGAGCCCGACGTGATCCGCATCCCAGTCCTTCGTGAGACAGCCGTCATCCAGAAGGACGTCGTGGTGACGAGCGAGATCGTCGTCGAGCGTACCTCGGTGAGCGAGCAGCGCGTGATCCCGGTGACGCTCCGACGCGAACGCGTCTCCGTTGCTCGCGACGACCAGCCTCACACTGCCGACCCGGGCCGCCGAGCTGCTGCTGACCCCCAGAAGTCAGCAGCTCGTTCGATCGCTCCGACTGCGCCGTCATCCGATGAAAGACCCCGTCACGACAGGTGAGTCATGGTGCGTCGCGCCAGGGCGGAAAAGGAAACGATGATTTCTGAACGCCTTGACGACGCATTATCGAGAGAATTCTGCCGAGTTGTAACTCTCTTCTGTTGACTACTGGCCTGGACATTGCGTTGAAACACGCAGCAGAATACAGAAGAATTTTGGAGGCCCAAGAATCTGAGAGACGCATCTGCTCAGATACCGACGATATCGATTGAAGAATCGGGCGAATGACTATTCTAAGAAACAGCGAGATTTCTGGCACGTCATTTCTTTGCAATAACGCGAGTTTCGTGTGGCTCCATGTGAGCCACATCTCCCGCAAACCTACGGAGGTAGGAATCTGATGGATTTGAAGGGTAAGCTCCGCAAGGGCTTGAAGATCTTCGGCACCGACAATCGGGAGTACGGCACGGTCGACCGGTACGACGACCAGTACGCCTACGTCGGCAAGCGCCGGATTCCGATGAGCGCCTTCGAGCGCACGGACAACGATCGCCTCTACATCGGCGACCAGGGTCGGCAGTACTTCGAGACGAATGACCGGCGGCCGCCGAGGGCGAGATCCGCGTCCCGGTGCGTGGAGGAGCGGCTGAATGTCGAGAAGCGATCGGGCGAGATGGGCTCTGTGGACATCCGCAAGGACGTCGACACCGAGCAGGTCAACATCCCGGTCGAGCTTCGACATGAGGAAGTGACCGTCAACCGGGTCGACGTCAAGGACCGTCCGGTCGCGGCCGGCGAGATGGCCGGGGCCTTCGAGGAGGGCACCATCCGCGTCCCCGTACGGGGCGAGGAAGCCGTCGTCAGCAAGGAGGCCATGGTCACCGGCGAGGTCGTCGTCGATCGCGACATGAAGACCGAGCGCCAGACGATCAGCGACACCGTCCGCAAGGAGCGGGTGGACGTCGACGAGAACTATCAGCGTGACCGCTCGCGGTTCGAGGAGCACTTCGGCAAGCGGAAGTCGGGGCTCGGGGCGAACGCCGACACCCGGACCTTCGCCGATGCCGAGCCGCACTATCGGCGCGGCTACGAGGCGGCCCACGACGAGCGCTACGCCGGCCGCGACTTCGCGGACGTCGAGCCGGAGCTGCGACGCGCCCATACCGGCGGCGAGTCGTGGGAGCACCTGCGGGAAGAGATTCGCGAGGGCTTCGACCGTGGTCGTGGCCAGCGCACAACAGAGAGGCGAACCTCATGACGATGGCAGATCGATCGCGCACGCAGAACATGGCCACTGGCCAGACCGTCGTTGGCATCTTCGACGGCCAGCATGACGCCGAGAAGGCGCTCAACGAGCTGAAGGACGTCGGGCTTCACGCCGGACCAGGTCTCGGTGGTGGCCAAGGACACCAGCGAGACCAAGTCGATGGTCGAGGGCTCCTCCATGGGCGGCGCGGAGACCAGCGGGATCGGGACCGGCGCGCTGCTCGGGGGCCTCTTCGGCGGCGTCGGCCGGCTGGCTGGTCGGCATCGGCGCACTGGCGATCCCGGGCATCGGCCCGATCGTGGCCGCCGGCGCATTGGCCACGACGCTCGGCGGCGCGGCCGTTGGCGCCGCGGCTGGCGGCCTGATCGGTGCCCTGGTGGGGGCCGGCATTCCTGAAGAGGATGCCCGCACCTACGAGACGCACGTCAAGGAAGGGCGCATTCTGATCACCGCGCAGGCGTCGACGGCGGAGCAGTCGCAGGAAGCTCGCGACGTCTTCGATCGGTACGGCTCCGAGGTCCGCGCCTACGACCGGGCGGCCTCGGCGGATAGCGCTCGCCGCTAGCCCGTCGCGTTCGAATCCGCCCTCGGCTCGTGACTCGGAGCTGAGGGTGGCCTCGCTCCGGCCCTGTCCTCCCACAGGGTCGGAGCATCCTGCGTGCTGGCCCGGTGCGCAAGCAAGACCTGAAGACTGAAACCGGCAGGATCGTACCCTGGAGAAGGTGACGTGATGGAAACCTACCTTGAGATGATGGAAGAAGTCCCCACGCGGGCGTATCTGAGTGCCGCGCTGGGGGCCATCGGGGTGTCCATGCTCTTGCGCTTGCTCGGGAAGAAGGATGCCGCCGTATTCGTCGGCCAGTGGCCGCCGACCTTCATCCTGTTCGCCCTGGCGTACAAGCTGCTCCGACCAAGCGACGAGGACGTCATGTCGAACGGCCACGAGGCGGTTCAGCAAGCCTCAAACCTGGTGACCGCGACCCACTAGGCCGCGACGGGCCTTAAGGTGGCATCCGGGCCTGGGTTGCCACCTTTCGCCATGCCGCGGTGCCAGGACGTCGGGGGGTGAGGATGCACGATGACGATCGCCGCTGAACCGCTGCGCTGCGTCGCGCCACGCCAGCCTGGATATCTGCGGCCTGGCGCAACCGGCCGTCCTGATCTTCAACCCGAATTCGGGCCAGAAGCTCGGCATGTCGACGAATGCCGGTGGCGCCGAGGAGGCCCAGGACGCCTTGCGCGCGGCCGGTGTTCCCTTCGACCCGTGGCCGACCGAGCGCGCGGGCCACGCCACCGAGCTGGCGCAGCAGGCGGTGGCCGAGGGGCGCGCCCTGGTCATCGCGGCCGGCGGGGACGGGACGGCCGGCGAGGTCGCCCAGGCGCTGGCCGGAACGGACGTCGTCCTCGGCATCATGCCCCTCGGCAGCGTCATGAATGTGGCGCGGACGCTCTGCATCCCCCGCGACCTGCCGGGGGCGGCGCGGGTGATCGCGGGCGGCCAGGTGCTGGCGATGGATCTCGGGAAGGTCGGCGACGTCTATTTCCTCGAGGCGGCCGGCGTGGGCCTGGACGCGGGGCTGTTCGGCTACTTCGAGCAGCTTGAGAGCAAGGGGCTCCGGCGGAACGTCCTCGGGGCCGCCGTGCGGTTCCTGCGCGGCCTCGGGACGCCGACGCCTCACCGTCCAGGTCGACGGTCGAGCCCATCAGGTGCGGGCGCCGATGGTCGCCGTCGCGAATGGCCCGTTCGTCGGCGCGGCCTACGCCCTGGCACCGGACGCCAGGGTCGACGACGGCCTGCTCGACGTGGTCATCTTCCACGGGGCGAGCGTGCCGCGCATGCTGTTCCACCTGCTGGCGGTGGCGGGCGGGCGGCGCCTCAGCATCCCGCCGGAGGCCCGGATGCTCCGCGGTCGATCGATCCGGATCGCCGGACGGCGCCGACGACGGACGCTCCCCGTCCACGCGGACGGCACCGCGATCGGCGCGACCCCGATCACGCTTCGAGGTCGTACCGTCGGCGTTGCGCGTGATCGTCGGCGCGGCCGAAGAGGGCGCCGCCTGCGCCTGGGGGCCGCCGGTCAGCGCTGCTCCTTGAGACGCGGCGGCTGCCGTCTGTCCCGCGTCAGGCGGGGAGTCGACCACGTCGTGGATACGTGCCGCGCCCATGTCCTCGGGTGCCACCTCCGTGAGGTCCATCGGCTCGCGGATCAGGCCCATGGCCACGTGGAGCAGGCTGCGCTCCACCAGGAGCTTCTCGCGCATGAGGACTTCCCACTCCTCGAAGGCGAGATCGGCGGTGCGGAGCTCCTTTTCGACGGCTTCGAGGCGGTCGACGACGGCCGGGTCGACGCGCGTATCGGGAGCATCCTTGAAGTCCTGCCAGATCGAGCGGAGGCGATCTTCGATGGCGTTCGCCTCCTCGCTCCAGGTGAGGTAGGCACGGCTGAAGGCGAGCTGTTCCGCCAGCAGGGCGCGGGCTCGGTTGACGTCGTGCTCACGCCCCCACAGCACCAGGTCGGACAGGTGGAGCACCGCTTCGAGCTTGTCCGACGTCAGCGCCATCGGCCGCTCGGTCAAGAGGCCCCGCACCGCGAACGTGCCGGCCATCGTCAAGATCCTGGTCGGGACGCTCAGGGGCCAGCCGGCCTCGGTCACCCGGACCGCCAGGTCCCCCTGGGCGAGCACCTTCCGGATGTCGTCCAGCACCGAGGCGTAATCCTCGGGCTGGACGATCACCGGCACATGCCGTTCGGTCCAGCGCCGTCCATGGTTTCGCAGCGTCGTGACGAGCCGCACGACGGACATCATGACCAGGATCAGGGCGAGGCAGAGCACGAAGGGGTATCCCTTGAGGAGCATGCCCGCGAGCGCCACGAGGCCGTGCGGTCGATCATCCGGGGCCAGCGCCCGCAGGATCGCGACGGTCACCAGCGGCGGGATGACGATCATGAAGCGCGAGCATGACGTACCAGGCGATCAGGCCGTCGATGCGCTCCGGGAGCGGGAGGAAGCCGAGCAGGAAGGCGCCCACGGGCGGGACGGCGACGCTCACGGCGGCGACGATCCAGCAGATCGACCCGACCGACATCACGAACAGGTGCGGCTCGCGCGTGCGCGGCACCTTCCCGAACAGCATGACGGTGCTCCAGCCGACCGCGATCTGGACGATCTGCCGCAGCATGCCGGGGATCACGATCAGCAGCGCCAGGCCGATGAAGCGCACGGGATGCACCTGTCCGCCCCACCGATGGTGTCAGCCGGGGAGGCAGTCGCCACTATGACCGGGCGCACCCCGCGGTGTCAAACGCCCCGCACCGGGTGTCGCTTGGACGGCACGGCTCGCAAGTTGCGTTAGGAGCTTCCTAGAACGACGTGGTGAAGGCAGATGTCATGGAACAGGGTTCTGAACACACGCTGTCGATCCTCGTCGTCGAGGATGACGAGGCGATAGCTGAGATGATCCGGACGGTCCTCAACGACGAGGTAGGCTGGGGCGCGACGGTCGTCCATAGCGCCGATGCGGCCAGGCAGGTGTTCCGGCACGTCCGCAGCGAGGTCCTGGTCATCGACGTGAACCTGCCCGGCACCTCAGGGCTCGACCTACTGATCCTGCTTCGTCAAGATCCTCGTTGGCATCAGCCGCCGATCATTCTCATGTCGGCGAACGATGGCCAGCCCGGGATCGGTCGGGCTCTCCGCGACGGCCTGGTGACGGCGTTCCTGCGCAAGCCATTCGACCCGGATGAGCTCGTGGCGGAGATCAGGGCGGCCGCATAGAACACGCCCCGCATTGTCAGCGGGTCGTGCATACGCTGGTGTTGAGGGGACCTCATTTTCGGAGGTGTAACGCAGCTTCAGAGACTGGATCGCCGCGACGGAGCGGATACGCTCGCCGCAAAGTTCGGCTATCGGTGCTGGTCTCGCTGAACAGGTGCTGAGCAGGCGCAGCGGCTCAGTCAGTCGCGGGTCGACGGTGGCCGCGAGCAGGAGGACGGCCAGGAGGGCGGCGGGCATGGCGGGTGGGTAGCATGAGGCGCGACGTGCTATCCTGACAAGGAGCGCGGTTCGAGGATGCGCCGGGGGAGCTTGCCAAGCGGTTGACCCGGTGTACGGAGCAGCCGTGAAAGTCGGTGCTTCAGGAAGTCGTTCAGGCGACCTGTGCCCTGATCGCGGTAGGGTCGGCGAGTAGGCCGCGCTCATGCGCCCATAGCTCAGCGGATAGAGCGCGTGGTTGCGGACCGACGAGGCCTGGGGTTCGAGTCCCTCTGGGCGTACCACCCACGGACTGCCGTGCGGGACATCCGGTGTGCATCAGCCCGTCAGGTGCTTCACCATCTCTGGCGCATCCCGCCCCGGGCTGTTGACGACCGTCGCGTCGGCGTACGCCTCCAGCAGGTCGTTGCCTACTGGATCAACTCCGTGGCCTGCTGAAGTATCGACGTGCGGGATGGTCAACCCGAGCGCCTGCGCGGTCTTCACGTTGACGACGAAGTCGAAGCTCGTCGGCAGTTGAACGGGGAGATCTGCGGGCTTGGTGCCCTTGAGGATCTTGTCCAGGTAGTCGGCGGCGCGATGCCACAGGTCGGCCACGTTCGGCGCATACGCCATCAGTCCGCCGGCCTCGACGCTTTCGCGCCGCGCGTAGAGCGTCGGGAGTCGCCGCGCGAGGGCCAGATTGCCCACATGCGCACGCTCGGTGATGAAGAGCTCGCCTCCATACACGATGGCCGCGTCGGCCCTCTGGCGGACAGCGGCATCGAAGGCCCCCTCCAGGTCGTTGGCGTTCCCGACCGTGACTTGCTGGAGCTCCACACCCAGGGCGTTAGCCGGGCCTTGCAGGACGTTCATCGTGCTGGCGACGGCAGTCGGACCCCCACCGGGATCAACGAAAACCGCCACGCGGGCGAGCTGCGGTACGGTTTCCTTGAGCAGTTCGAGACGCTTGCCGTGGATTCTCGGATCGCCCGTGGTCAAGCCGGTGATGTTGCCGCCCGGAACGGGACAGACTGGCGACGAGCCCGAGCTCGACCGGATCACCTGTGAGCACGACGATGATCGGAACCGTCGCCGTCGCGGTCTTAGCCGCGAAGGCCGCCGCTTGCGAGCCGGCCAGGATAGCATCGACCTTCTGGCCGACCAGATCATCTGCCAGCTCGCGGAGTCGCTCCTCCCGGCCTTCGGCGTAACGGGGGTCAACCAGGATAGTGTGCCCTTCGACGTAGCCATGCTCGATCAGCCCAGCGGACAAGGCCTGCATCAACGGCCCCGGCGGTCCAGAGAATCCGAGGATCAGCCATCCGACACGGGGGACTCGGGCCGGCTGGGCAGTCAAGGAAGGCATCGAGCCGCAGCCTGAAATCAAGCCAGCTCCAGCCACGGCCAAGCTGGCCCGCAGAAAGCGACGGCGGCCCAGGATCAGCTCGCGCATGCGCCCACTATAGTTGCGCCAGGAGCCGGCCGTAGTGACGGGGATCACATGCTGCGGGAGATTGGCGAGAGCGCGGCAACCCTGTCAGCCCGCCAGCGGCTCCACCATCTTCGGCGCGTCCCGCCCGGGCTGTTGACGGCCGTCGAGACGGCGAACGCCTCCAGCAGGGTGTTACCTACTGGATGACCTCGGCGGCCTGGGCGAGAACGGGTTGCGGGATCGTCAGTCCGAGGGCCGACGCGGTCTTGAGGTTGATGATGAGGTCGAACTTGGTGGGCTGCTCGACCGGTAGCTCGGCCGGGTTTGGCGCCCTTCGAGGATTTTGTCCACGTGACCGCGCCGACCGGCGGTACAGGTCGACGGCGTTCGGTCCGTAGGATATGAGACCGCCGGCCTCTCGTGAACTCCCGGCCTTTGTAGATCGCCGGCAGCCCGTGCTTCGCCGCCAGGTCAGCGATCGTGCCCGGCTGGTTAACGCTGAGCGGATGAGCCGGTACGACGAGTGCTTGGGAACGCTCGGCGCGGGCGGCCGCGAAGGCGACTTGGAAGTCCTCGGGGGCCTGCACCTCCAGGCGCTGGAGTTCGATCCGGAGCGTTCTCGTCGCCGCCTCCAGACTCTCCAGGGCGAGCCGACGGCTCGGATTCATCGGGTTCCACACGACGGCGACGTGCATGAGGTTCGGGATCATCCCGTGGAGCAGCTCCAGTCGCTTCGGGACCAACTGCCGCGAGAAGAAGCTCATCCCGGTCACGTTGCCGCCCGCAGCGCGCCAGGCTCGCGACCAGCCCCGTGGTGACCGGATCGGCAGAGCTGGCGCCCAGCACGATCGGGTTGGCCTTGGTGGCCCGGCGCTGCGGCCAGCGTAGCCGGGGTGCCGGAGGTCACCATGACCGCGACGTTGAGACCGACAAGCTCCGCCGCCATAGCCGGGAGTAGGTCATCACTTGTATCCGAGAACCAGTACTCGAAACGCGATCTCGCGGCCTTCGACGTACCCGTGCTCGCGAAGCCCCTGCCGCAAGCCCTCAACCTGATGTGCCCGAGCCTCTCGCGAGCCGGCTGCCAAGAAGGCGATCCTCGGGACTTTCTCACGCTGCCACGGCAGTCGCTGGAGCCCGCAGGCTGAAACCAAGCCCAGTCCAGCGACAGCCAAACTGCCCTGCAGGAGCTGTCGGCGGTTTCGATCTATGACTCCCATGTCGGACTCCACCATTCCAGTCACGCAGGCTGTGGCACTTCGCCCGGCAGCCGCACGGTGAACGTCGAGCCCTGGCCGTAGACGCTCTCGACGGTCAGGTCGCCGCCCATCAGGCGGCAGAAGTGGCGGCTGATCGCCAGGCCCAGCCCGGTCCCGCCGTACTGGCTCTGGTGCTGGCCTCGGCCTGGGAGAACGCCTCGAACAGCCGCCCGAGCTGCTCCTCGGTCATCCCGATCCCGGTGTCCGAGACGGCGAACGTCAGCCAGTCGTCCGGACTCCCGCTCGCACGGTCAGGCTGATCGTGCCGTGGTCGGTGAACTTGGCGGCGTTCGAGAGCAGGTTGAACAGCGTCTGACGGACCTTCGTCTGGTCGGCGTGCATCGTGCCGAGGTCGTCGGGGCAGGAGACGACCAGGCGCGTTGCCGTTCTTCTCGACCAGCGGCTGGACGATCGCCTCGACGTCGCGGACGAGCTGCCCGACCTCGAACGTCTCCACGAACAGGTCCATGCGGCCGGCCTCGATCTTCGAGAGGTCCAGGATGTCGTTGATCAGGCCGAGCAGGTGCTTGCCGGCCGCGTTGACCTTCTGGAGGTCCGGGATGCAGCGTCTCCTCGTCGAGGTCTTCGGCCTCCTCCTGGAGCATCTCGGAGTAGCCGATGATGGCGTTCAGCGGCGTCCGCAGCTCGTGGCTCATGTTCGCCAGGAACTGCGACTTGTGCTGGCTCGCCTCGGCGAGCTGGCTGTTCGCCTCCTGGAGCTCCGAGAACAGCCGGGCGTTCTCGATGGCGATGACCGCCTGGTCCGCGAACGTCTCGACGAGCGCGATCTGCCGCTCGGTGAACGGCGCCACGAACCTCCGACGCGAGACTCGCTAATGCGTGCCCGATGGGCACGCCCTCACGCGCGGAGCGGGACCACCGAGCGTCGGTGCCGTACAAGCCGCCGCGTCTGGCGATCGACCGGCACGATCTCCAGTCGTGCTTCGATCGACCGATGCCGGCGCGTCTCGCTCGGCACGGCCTGTCCGCTCGACTGTCGCCCGTCCAGGTGAATCGGCAGCGTCGCGATCCAGATGCGCGTCCCACCCGGACTGAGCTGCGATCGTCGGCCCCGCAGCGACGAGCCTGCTCCACTCGCCGACCATCCAGCTGCCGCAGATCACCAGGCCTGCGTCGACGGCGCCGAGCGCGCTGCGCTAGCCATGATCGACTACGAGCGGCGCTGCGAGTCGGTCGGCGACGATGCGATGACGCGCAGGATCTCGGCAGTCGCGGTCTGCTGCTCCAGCGCCCGTCATCGTCGCGGCTCCTCCGAGTCCCGCGAGCTCAGCTCTCCCGCTGCGTGTGACGCGGCGAAGCTCCGCCTCCAACTGCGCGATCCTCGCGTCGCGATCGTCCGCCATCACGTCCACCCCGGCTGCCCTGCCCCGCTGCGCGACGGCGCCAGGATAGCACGCGGCCCGGCAGGGGCCTGTGACGGGGGTCACACGTGAGCCTGGGTGACCGGGCCGGGTTCGCGCTCACCGGCCCGTCGAGGTCGCGCGGCGGTTCAGTGCGGCGCCGACGGCCGAGGGGGAGACGCCGCTCCTGGGGCTGGCGTCGGGCACGTACGACGTGCACTTCGAGAGCGACGGTTGCTGGTGGGTCTTCAGCCTGGTGGGACGGTGACCAACCTCGACTGAGGCGACAGGCGCGAGCGCTGAGCTGCTCCCCTCGCTCGCGATCGTCACCTACATCCCCTACTCGTGCCCGGTCAGCCTGCTGCAAGAGATGCTCTCCCGGGCGGTTTCGCATGGCAGGCGTCTTGCCATACCGATCGTCGGCACGAGGCGCAGGAGATTTCCGTAAGGAATCCGACGGCCAGTGATAGCTTGTGCCCGACGGTCGATGTCGTTTGTGGCCGGGGATCGCATGCTACTGCAATGGAAGGCCTGTTGATGATGCTGCACGTAGATCTGAAGTCCCACCGCCCATACCTGCGGGCCTCGGCCGGCGGACAGAAGCTGTTCCTGATGCTGAAGCTGCTGCCGACGCCGGAGGCCGCCAACGCCCGCCCGGACGTCGCCATCGCCGTCATCGTCGACACCAGCGGCTCGATGCGCGAGCCGGCGCCCGGCACCACGCCGGAGCTCGTGCCCACCGATCCGGTCACCGTCGACGGCAAGACGTACAACGCCACCTATCGCGGCGCCAGCAAGCTCGACGTCGCGATGGAGGCGGCCCGTCGACTCGTCGAGAGCGAGCATCTGCGGCCCGAGGACCGCATCGCGCTGATCCACTTCGACGATCAGGTCGGACGTGCTGGCCTCCGAGACGGTCGGGCGAGGGGCGCGGCTCGGCTCGTGGCGGCGATCGACCGCCTGCGCGAGTTCAGCGGCGGCACCCAGATGGCGCCCGGCCTCCGCAACGCCGAGGCCGAGCTGCGAGGTCGGGAGGACGCCACCCGGACCGTCCTGCTGCTGACCGACGGCCTGGCGATCGACGAGGAGGAGTGCCGCGAGGCCGCAGCCGCCCTGGCCGCGATGCAAGCCCGGATCATCGCGCTCGGCGTCGGCGAGGAGTACAACGAGGATCTGCTGGCCGACCTCGCCAGCGCCACCCAGGGGAAGCCGTACGACTTCCGCGACATGACGGTCCTGCCGGAGATCTTCGAGGCCGAGCTGGGCTCGGCGACGCGCCAGGTCGTCTCGGACGTGCAGGCGACCGTCAAGACCGTGCGCGACGTCCGGCTCGTCTCGGCGGCGCGCGTCTACCCCAGCCTCGCCGACCTCGACGCCGCGCAGGCGCCGCTCCAGCTCGGCAGCCTGGAGGCCGGCGACCACACGATCTTCATCCTGGAGCTCGACGTGCCGGAGCGGCCGGCCGTGCGGGCGCGGCTGGCCCAGATCGGCGTGACCTACCGGGTGCCCGGCCGAGGGGTATCGCGGCGAGATCCCGCCGATCGACGTGACGGTCGAGTACACCACCGACGAGGCGCTGGCCGCCTCGGTGGACCCCGAGGTGATGGGCTACGTCCAGCAGCGCAACGTCGACAACCTGGTCCGCCAGGCGACCCAGCAGGCCGAGACGAACCCGGAGCAGGCCGCCAAGACGCTGCGGATCGCCCGCTCGATGACCCAGCGGCTCGGCAATCGCGGGATGACGGTGGCGCTGGGCAAGGCCGAGGACGAGCTGCAGCAGCCGCGGCACCATCGCCATCGGCACCCGCAAGACGATCAAGCTCGGGGCGCGGACCCAGACGATGAAGGTCGGGCCCGGGCGACGACGTGCCCCAGAACATCCCGTCGCAGGACGAGATCCGGCGCCTGACCGGCGCCTAGCCGGGCCGCGCGGCCGGCCCTGCCACGCACGTCGAGCCAGGCCCCGAGCGCCTGGACAGGGAGAAAGAACCATGACGATCTGCCAGGTCTGCCAGAAGGAGAACCCCGCCGGCGCGGAGTACTGCGAGGACTGCGGCGCGGCGCTGAACGCGCCCGCCCCGACGCCGGTCGGCGCCGGCGTCGTCGGGCGGCGGCTCAGCTTCCGCCAGCGCGACCGGGACCGGCCCCACCGCCTCGGCGGCCGGCTCGGTCGGGTCGCTGGCGCCGGAAGGCCCCGCGACGTCGTCGGACGCCTCGGCCCCGCCGGCCGCCGACGCCGTACCCACCGTGCCGCCAACGTCGTCGTCAAGCTCGGCGGCAGCCTCGCCTGACGGCGCCCGCCGGAGGCCGACGACCGGTCGCGCAGTCGGCGCCCGCCGCGTCGTCAGGCGCCCGCGTCGAGCACGCCGTCCACGGCCGGCACGGGCCAGGCGCGGCTCCTCGCGATCCGCTACGGCGCGCCGACCGGCGACGAGATCCCGCTGATCGGCCAGCGCCTGGTGGTCGGGCGCTTCGACCCGGAGACCGGGCCGGTCGACGTCGACCTGTCGCGAGGCTGCCGAGGCCGGCCACATCTCGCGCCAGCACGGCGAGCTGTACCGCGAGGGCGACGGCGCTGGATGGTCCGCGACCTCGGCTCGACGAACGGCGTCTTCGTCAAGAGCGGCGACGCCGCGTCGTTCGGGCCGCGCATCACGGCGCCGCGCGCCCTCAACGACGGCGACGAGCTGGCGTTCGGCAACGCCCGCTTCATCTTCAAGACGACCTGATCGATGAACGATGAGCGACCACCGCTGAGCGTCGATCGGAGCTCGATGCGACCGCCGCCCTGCCGCGAGCTCGCTCGGCCGAGCGGCGTCGCTGCTCGGGCGCGATGCTCCGAGCCCGATGATCCGAGGACGACGGTGGCAGCGACCGAGCTCGCCGGACGACGCTGCCGACGACGGCGACCTCGAAGAGCTGGTGCTGCCCTCGCTGGTCGAGCGCGCCGGAGCCGCTGGCTCCCGGCGCCGAGCTCGGCCCGGAGGGGCGGCTGCGGGTCGTCGAGCACCTCGGGACGCGCGGGCGCGTCAACCGGTACGCCGCCACCTGGCGCCAGGACGACGGCCAGGAGATCGCGGTCGAGCTGCGCGAAGGCCCCGCCGACCACGCCGGGCTCCAGCGTGAGGCCGAGATCCTGACGGCCGTCCAGTACGCCATGCTCCCGCGCTGCCTACCTGGCCTTCGAGGAGGACGGCCGGCGGTACCTCGCCGTCGACCGCCTCGACGGCGAGACGCTGGAGCAGGCGCTCGCGGCCGGCCTGCCGGTCGAGCGGGCGCTCTCGATCGTCCTCCAGCTCGTCCAGGTCGTGCGGCGGCTGCACCAGGCCGGCTGGGCGCTGCTCGGGCTCACGCCGGCCGACGTCGTCGCTCGGCCAGCCGCTCCGGATCGCGCAGCTCGGGCAGGCCGGGCGGATCGGCGAGGCGCCGCCGCAGGCGCTCCAGGTGGCCGGGTACTCGGCGCCGGAGCTGGCGTACCGCGAGACGGTCACCGGCAAGGAGGACGTCTACACGCTCGGGGCGATCCTCTACCACGCGCTGACCGGCCGGCCGCTGCCGGAGCGGCGTCGAGCTGGCGGACCTCGCCGACGCGGTCCGGCTGCCGGGCGGCCCGCAGCTCCTCGCCGACGCCCTGGCCCCGGCCGACGAGCGCCTCGACCTCGAGGCGCTCTACCGCCGGCTGCTCGCGCTCAAGGGCCGCCAGGCCGCGGCGTCGCTGAGCCTCGAGGTCGCCAGCGCCACGACCGCTGGGCCTGAACCCGACCCGCACTGGTCAACGAGGACTCGTGCTGCTACGCCGTCTGGTCGCGGACCGGCGCGGAGGGCGCCGGCGAGACGGCGCTGCTCTGCGTGGCGGACGGGATGGGTGGGATGGAGGCCGGCGAGGTCGCCAGCCAGACGGCCGTGGCGTCGTGATGCGCGGAGCCGTCAGCGCGCTGTGGCCGGCCATGCGGCAGGCGCCCGCGACGCCACTGCCGCCGAGGTCGCGAACGCCGACCCGGCTGCGCAGCATGCGGCTGGCCCACGACGGCGAGTCGCGCGATGCCGGCGGGCCACGGCTGGATCCGGCCGCGCTCGTCCGGCAGGCGGCCACGGCCGTCCACGCCGCCGCGCAGGGCCGCAACCTGGGCACGACCATCACCTGCGTCGTCGTCCACGACGGCGAGCTGACCCTGGCGCACGTCGGCGACACCCGGGCGTACCTGCTGCGCGACGGCGTGCTCACCCAGCTGACGGCCGACCACTCGCTGGTCGCGGCGATGGTCGCCAGCGGCGTCATCACCCCCGAGGAGGCGCGAGGGCCACCCGGACAGCAACAAGGTGCTCCGCTCGCTCGGGAGCCAGCGCGAGCTGCCGGCCAGGCTACGTCGACGGCCTGGAGGCGGCGTACGGCCAGCCCAGCCTCCGCCTGCGAGCCGGGCGACTGGCTGCTGCTCTGCTCGGACGGCGTCTGGGGCACCGTCGACGGACCGCGAGCATCCAGGTCGTCCTGACCGAAGCGCTCGAGCTGCCAGAACGCCGCCGGCGCCCTGGTCGAGCGGGCGCTCGCGGGCGGCGCCCCGGACAACGCCGCCGCCGTCGTCGCGCGCTGCGTCCAGCGGCCGGTGCTCTGATGGCCACCGCCGACGACGCTGCGCCTGCCCGATCTGCAACGCCGAGAACCCGCCGTCGGCCGTCGCCTGCGGCACCTGCGGCGCGCCGCTCGGGCAGCGATCCGTCCAGCGCCTTCAGCGGCGCCCTGCCGCCCGGCACCAAGCTCCAGGGCGGGATGTACTCGGTGGGCAAGGTGCTCGGGCAGGGCGGCTTCGGGATCACCTACCTGGGCGGCGACATCCGCGTCCCGGCGGCCGGTCGCGATCAAGGAGCTGTTCCCGTACGGCTCGACCCGCCGCGGCAACAACGTCCACCCGTTCGGCGGGCTGCCGGCCTCGGAGTACGCCAGCACGCGCGACCGGTTCCTGGACGAGGCGCGCGATCCTGGCCCGCTTCGACCACCCGGGCATCGTGGACGTCTACGGCACCTTCGAGGAGAACAACACCGCCTACATGGTGATGGAGCTGCTGCGCGGCAAGACGCTGGGCCAGCTGGTCGAGGAGCGCGGCCCGCTCCCCGAGGCCGAGGCGATCGGCTACATCCGGCGGGTCGGCGAGGCGCTGATCGTGGTCCACGAGGCGAGCCTGCTCCACCGCGACCTCAAGCCGGACAACATCATGCTGACCGGCGACGGCGAGGTCGTGCTGATCGACTTCGGCACCGCCCGCGCCTTCGCGGCCGGCAAGACCGGCCGGATGACCACGATGGTCACGCCCGGCTACGCGCCGCTGGAGCAGTACGGGCAGAGCGTCCGCTTCGGGCCGTTCACCGACGTCTACGCCCTGGCCGCGACGCTCTACCACGTCCTGACCGGCCAGATGCCGGCCCCGGCCACGGACCGCGCCAGCGGCGTCGACCTGGTGCCGCCGCGCACGCTCAACCCGGCGGTCAGCGCAGATCACCAGCGACGCGATCCTCTGGGCGATGAGCGATGCGGGTGGACCAGCGCCCGCAGACCGTCCGCGAGTTCCTGGACGCGCTGCCGTCGGCGGAGGCCGCTGACGGCGCCCGCACCACCGCCCCGCGTGACCGTGCCGCCCGCGCCGTCCAGGCCCGCACCGCCCAGGGCCGGCCCCGGCCGACGCCGAGCCGCGCCGCCCCCACCGGTGCCGGCTCCGCCGCGCATGCCCCGTCCGACCTGGCGCCCGCCGGTCCCGTACGAAGGCCCGTACGACGTCGAGGTCGACCGGCGCGACGCTCCGCTGGCCGCCGCAACTGCGCCTGCTGCTTCGAGCCGGCCGACTCGGCGTTCCGCGTCGAGTACACGACGGGCGGCGGCTTCCTCGGGCTGTTCCAGGAGACGCGCGGCTGGGACGTGCCGTACTGCTCGCAGTGCCTGGAGCACGTCAGCCTCGACAGCCAGCGGCCGGGCGGCAACCTCGGGCGGCGCGGTCGCCGGCGCCCTCATCGGCGGGCCGCTCGGCCTGCTGATCGGCCTCGGGAGCGCCGCCTACGCGCTCTACGGCGCCACGAAGTACCAGTCGCAGCTCGAAGCGCTGCTCAGGCCGACGTGCGTCGCGGTCGGGCCGGCCGTGGCGTACCGCGGCTGGTACGAGGACACCCACGACTTCACGTTCCTCAACTGGAGCTACGCCGACGCCTTCCTCCGCGAGAACGGCGGTGCCCTGGTCTCCTGAAAGGGCAAGCGCTCAGAGACAGGCTTGAGCAACCATGACAGCCACCGGCTGGTGACGTGCCCCATCCGCCTTGGTGGCGAACCAGCCGCTCTGGAGACTTACTACAGGGACCTGACCTGTGCCAGGCCCCAGGGATGTGTGAGCCGCTCGGCAATGGCAATGTTGGGGGCAAAGTCAGACGACTTCCAGGCCGTCCGGGCCCGGCAGGGCCGGGCGGGGCGAGGAGGTCTGCTTGCAGGTAGTAGAACGCGGTCGAGGCGATGTCGTCCTGGAGCGGCAGGTAGCGCCGGCCGGAGCGCCAGCCGAGCGCCTGGATCGTGACCCGCAGGTCGGACTCGAAGCGGATCGGGTCCATGACGTGCCAGCGGTACATCCCGAACCGCTGCTGGATCGGTAGAGGCCGTCCGGGCGGAGCACCTGCGGGCAGCCCCAGGAACGGCGTCGAGAACGGCGTGTAGCCCTGGCCCGGGCACGTCGAAGTTCCAGGCCCCGCCGAAGTAGTCCTCGGTGCCGGTCCCGCAGATCGTCGGGAACTCCTGGTCGCCGTCGAGGTAGAACTTGATCTCGCCCTCGCCCCACCAGCCGTTGTTGTTGACGCCCCAGGCGAGGTAGGTCCCGACGTAGTGGCCCGTCCCCTGCGAGCCCGTCGACCAGGGTGTGGACCGTCCTGGTACGGCAGCGGGTTCGAGCGCCGCCACTGGGCGTGGAAGTAGGCGCAGGTCGTCCGGCACGTCGGTCAGGGTGTAGTTGATCTGGTAGTAGACGGTCGCGTCCTCGGTCGGCATCGACGGGCGCGGGCAGGTCGCCGATCGGGAAGTTGCCGGCCTCCGCGCGATGCTCGAGCGTGATCCGCGCGCCCGTCCGGAACGGCATCTCCCAGAAGCAGTTCATCCCGCCGTTCGGGTTGACCGCGACCGGCAGCGAGCTGACCTGGGCGAACTGGCCCCAGCCGTTGCAGAAGAAGTCGCCGAGCGGCACCTCGACGGCCGGGGCCGGGTCGCCGTCCCAGAAGAAGCGCAGCACCAGCCGCCGCCAGTTGACGTAGTGGGTGGTGATCCAGATCTGCTGGATCGCGCCGGCGCCGGCGATCTCGGCCAGGGTGGCCGTCGCGCCGGGGCGCCGATGACGAGGACGACGTCGGTCGTGGGGAAGTCCTCGTTGATCTCGTCCATCTCGAGGACGATGTCGTAGGGGACCTTGGCCTCGGCCAGCAGCACGTTCATGTGGCCCGGGAGCCGGCCCGCGACGGGGTGGATGCCGAACCGGACCTCGATGCCCCGCTCGCGCAGCTTGTGGGTCAGGTCGGCGACGGGGTACTGCGCCTGGGCGACCGCCATCCCGTAGCCGGGCGTGATGACGACGATGCCGGCGTCCTTCAGCAGATCCGCGACGTCGACGGCGTCGGTCTCACGGTGCTCGCCGTAGTCGGTGTCGTCGGAGGCGGCGACCGCCTCGAGCCGAACCCGCCGGCGATGACCGAGACGAAGGACCGGTTCATGGCCTGGCACATGATGTAGGACAGGTACGCACCGGAGGAGCCGACGAGGGCGCCGGTGACGATGAGCAGGTCGTTGCCGAGCATGAACCCGGCGGCGGCCGCGGCCCACCCGGAGTAGCTGTTGAGCATCGACACGACGACGGGCATGTCGCCGCCGCCGATCGACGCGACGAGGTGCCAGCCGAAGGCCAGCGCGACGACGGTCATGGCGATGACCGGGACGGCGCCGCCGGTGCAGGACGAACCACGACCAGCAGTCCGGCCGAGACGAGAGCGCGAAGAGGTTCATGACGTGCCGGCCCGGCAGCATCAGGGGCTGAGGACGATGCGGGCGCTGCAGCTTGAGGTACGCCACGATCGAGCCGGTGAGGGTGACGGCGCCGATGAAGACGCCGAGGAACACCTCGACGGGTGGATCCGCGTCGGGCGGCCGGCGGTCGCCGGCGGTGGCCTCGACCTCGAGTAGCCAGTTTGTAGCCGACCAGCACGGCGGCGAGGCCGACGAAGCTGTGCAGCATCGCGATGAGCTCGGGCATCCCGGTCATCTCGACGACGCGCGCGCGCCACAGCCCGATCGCGCCGCCGACCGAGCATCGGCGAGGAAGACCAGCGCGAGCCTGCCGGCCGACGGCTACCCGCGGTCTCGAGACCACCAGATGGTGGCGACCAGGGCGACGGCCATGCCGACGATGCCGTAGGCGTTGCCGGTCTTGGCCGTCTCGTGCTTGGACAGGCCGGCCAGGCTGAGGACGAAGAGCAGGGCGGCGACGATGTAGGCGGCCGTGGACCGCGGACTGCCGTGGTGCACATGCGCTCACGCCCTCCGGAACATCTGGAGCATGCGCCGGGTCACGGTGAACCCACCGAACGACGTTGATGCTGGCCACGAGGATCGCGACAACGGCCAGGACCGTGACGACGGGTGTCGTGCTGATCACCTGCAGCAGCGCGCCGATGACGATGATCCCGCTGATGGCGTTGGTGACCGACATCAGCGGCGTATGCAGCGCGTGGTGCGACGTTGGCGATGACGTAGAAGCCGACGACGACGGCCAGCGCGAACACCGTGAAGTGGCCGAGGCAGCGCCGGCGGCGGAGAGCGCCAGGAGGCCGAAGCAGCAGGGCGGCCACGGCGAGCAGCACGTTGCGCCGGGCCGTGGGTTCGGTGCGGCTTCTCCGGCGTACCGCCGGCATCGCGGCGCGGCTGGACCGGCGCGGCCGGAGCGGCGGACACCTGGACCGGCGGCGGCGGCCACAGCATCTCGCCGTCGCGGACACCGTCATACCCCGCTGCGACCACGTCGTCGAGGTCGAGCACCAGCTGCCCGTCCTTGCCCGGGGTGAGCAGCTTGAGCAGGTTGACGAGGTTGGTGCCGAACAGCTGGGACGCCTGCGTCGGCAGCCGGCCGGGCAGGTCGGTGTAGCCGATGATGCGTGACGCCGTTCGTCGGTGACGACCACCTGGTCGGCGACCGGAGCCCGCGACGTTGCCGCCGTTGGCGGCGGCCATGTCGACGATGACGCTGCCCGGCTTCATCGAGGCGACCATCTCCGCCGTGATCAGCCGCGGCGCCGGCCGGCCCGGGATCAGCGCCGTGGTGATGATGATGTCGACGTCCTCGGCCTGCTCGGCATAGAGCTCGGCGGCCTTGCGGTCGAAGTCCTCGCGACGTCTGCCTGGGCGTAGCCCGTCGGCGGACTGGCCTGCCTCGTCCTCGACCGCTCGACCCGCAGGAACTCGGCGCCCATCGACTCGACCTGCTCGCCGACCTCCGGGCGGGCGTCGAAGGCCCGCACGACGGCGCCGAGGCTGCCGGCGGTCCCGATCGCGGCGAGTCCGGCGACGCCCGGCGCCGACGACGAGGACCTTGGCCGGCGGGACCTTGCCGGCGGCGGTGACCTGGCCGGTGAAGAGGCGGCCGAACTCGTGCGCGGCCTCGATGACCGCGCGGTAGCCCGCGATGTTGGCCATCGAGCTCAGCACGTCCAGCGACTGGGCGCGGGAGATGCGCGGCACGGCGTCCATGGCCAGGACGGTGATCCGGCGCGCCGCGAGCTGCGCGACGAGGTCGGGGTCGAGGGCCGGGGCTGACCAGGCTGGCCAGGATCGCCCCGTCGCGCAGGCGGGCGATCTCCTCGTCGCGACGGGGCGTTGATCTTCAGGACGAGGTCGCTGGCCCACACCTCGTCCTGGGCGGCGACCCGCGCGCCGGCCGCCTCATAGGCCGCGTCGGCGAAACTCGCCCGCGCTCCGGCTCCGGACTCGACGACGACCTCGTAGCCCAGGCCGCGCAGCTGCTCGACGGTCTTCGGGGTCGCCGCGACGCGCGTCTCCCCCGGCCGGGACTCGGACGGGACACCGATCTGTTGTTCGGTCGACATGACCACTCCGCCCTGGGATCCAACTTGGGTCGCGGCGAGGGTATCCAATGCGTGCCGACCCTCGGAGCCCGGACATGCTGGAGGCCCGCGAGACAGGGGACACATCGCGGGCCTTCAGCTGATCAGGGGCTTTGACGCAAGTTGACGTCTAAACCACTCCAGGGTAGCCGAGCGGGTTCGACCGATGGGGTTAACGCTCAACATCCTCGGCGCGTCGGTGCCAGCTCGCCGTCCTCCGGCCAGCCGCCGAGGTAGGTGAGCGAGCCCTGCACGCCGACGAGGCGAGCGGGCAGGCCTCGCTCGGTCAGGTGGGTGAGGCCATCATCGGCGAGGGCGGCGGCGGACCAGGTGGCGGCGGTGACGCAGTCCTGGGCGACGACGGTGACGGTTCGGAAGGCGGCCGTCTCGATGGCCGTCGAGGGCAAGGTGGAGGTCACCACGGCCAGGCCGGTCGGGATGGCGACCAGGGCTACGGGGCCGGTCGGCTGGTCGTCGGGGTCGGCCACGAGGACCTCCCAGGCGCCCCCTCCCGCGGGGCCGGCGGTCGCGATGTCGCCGCCCGAGACTGACCAGTACGCCTACGTCGAGGATGTCCGCGACCACGGCCGCACACCGGTCGGCGGCCCAGGCCCGGGCGAGGGTCCAGGTTCAGCTCGACGCCGCGTCGGTCGCCTCCGCCGCGCGGAGAGCGGCCCCCGGATCGCCGTCAGGGTGCCGCTGATCCGGGTCCGTCGCCCGGAGGGCAGCGTCGAGACCTCGGCGTCCCGCCGCCCTCGGCCCGCGGCGAGCTCGACGTGGGCTAGCTCCGTCTCCACCAGTCGGCGGGCGGACGGGAGCGCGCGCGGGTCCGCCGTGACGACGCGCATGGTGGTGGACCAGAGAGGCCACTCGTATGCGGGTCTGCTCAGCGCGGTGCGCGGGTCGTGGTCGAGCCGGTTCGTGGGGTGGTCGCTGGGTAACGGCATCGGCTGGGCTCCCATCACGCGCCTCCTCGGTGGACGCGGCCGGGCTGATGCCGACCTGACCCTGCCGAGACTGGGCGCGCCCCCTATGCGATGGCTGTGAGCCGTCTGAGACCCTCGCCTGAGGGGGTCGCGGACAGGAACGAGTCCGGCTCATGCCCGGTTTACGCCCGATGTCGGGACGATCACTCATGACAGTCGGACCGGCTACCTCCCGCATACCCCCATGACCGGGCTGAAAACGACTACGCAGACTGTCCGAGAAGATGCGAACCGCGGGTCAGTCGGCCAGGAGGGCGGTCACGACCTCGTCGGGGACCGCGCCTTCGCCGAACGGGCGCTTGCCGACCAGGGCCTCGGCCTCCTCGGCCGACAGTCCCGCTCCGGTGGTCAGGACCTGGACCGCGTGGCTCTCCGGCAGCAGGTCCAGCCAGCGAACTGCCGCCGCGCGCAGCGCCGCCTCGTCGACCTCGCCGTTGATCCGCAGCCGGGCCAGGCCGCCGTCGGGGAAGACGTCCAGCCGCACATGGGTCACCGGGCGTCGGCGCGACCAGGAAGAAGTGGCGCGTGTCCGGCTGCAGCCGGGTCTTCGGGACCAGCTCCTCCAGCGTCGACGTCGTCGAGATCGCCGGTGGCCGTCGTTGACCCCGGACAGACCGCCCAGCCGGGCGCGTTGCCGACGAAGTACGACGTGTCGATCTCGACCCGGCGAACCATGCCCGCGAGCCGCCGAGCGCGACCGTCACGTGGTCGTTGCCGCCGTCACGACGCCGGGCGTTCTCCCAGCCGTCGCCCATGATCCGCGCCCGGCCGGGCAGCAGGAGGTTGCGTCGGCGACGAGTAGAACATGTCGGAGCAGTCGACGACCGTCGCCGCCGTTCTCCAGCGCCGGCGAGGTCGACCGTGCCGGTGAGCAGCCGCGGGTCGGGCACGGGGACGCCGTGCACGCGGAAGCGGGCGACGCCGCCGTCGGGGTAGATCGACAGCCGCACGTGGGTGAACCGGCGCTCGTCGGTCGACCGTCGAAGGGGTTGTCGGTGTCGCCCGCGAGCGGCGACTTCGGCACCAGCGTGACCCAGTCGGCCTGACGCAGCTCCTCGGGCGACGGGTAGCCCTCGACGCGGCGCGCCTCGACCGAGGCGTGCGGCGGGTAGTTGCCCTTGAACCAGGACGGTGTCGATGACGACGCCCCGCACGACGCCGGGGACGCCGAGCCGCACGATCGCGCAGTCGTGGCCGGGCTCGCGCCGACGGCGGGTCTCCCAGCCGTCGTACACCTTGCCCTTGTGGCCGAAGTCCTCGGTCGGAGAACACCGCCGGCCCGGCTTGATGAGGTTCTCGCGCTCGCGCGAACAGCTCGTCGTTGGCGTAGACCACGCTCCCGGCCAGGGCCCGGGAGGCCAGGTCGGGGAGCCGGTGAAGGCGGAGTCGTCTCGGTCGGTCATGCACTCTCCTCTGGTCAGGAGCCGGCCGTGCGGCTCCGCGTCGATGTCGATCCGCTCGCCGCGCAGCCAGGTGCTGCGGACGACGCCGCGTGAGGGCCGGCCGGCGTACGGCGTGACGGGGTTCTTGTGGTGCAGCGCGTCGGCGTCGACGACGAACGACGTCGTCGGGCGCGAACACGCAGAAGTCGGCGTCGGCGCCGACCGCGATGCGCCCCTTGCGGCGTGAGCCCGGCCTGGTCGGCGGGCGCCGCGCGACATCCAGCGCGACGACGTCGGACAGCGCGAAGCCGCGCTGGCGCGGCCGCGGTCCACACCGCCGACAGCCCGAGCTGCAGCGACGCGATGCCGCCCCACGCCGTGCCGAAGTCGCCGGTGTCGAGTGCTTGAGGTCGGCGGTCGACGGCGAGTGGTCGGAGACGACGCATGTCGATGGCTCCCGTCGCGCAGGCCCTCCCACAGCAGGTCGCGGTTGGCCGCCTCGCGGATCGGCGGGCAGCACTTGAACTGCGTGGCGCCGTCCGGGATCTCCTCCGACGCCCGACCCGGAGTGCGACCTCGACTACGTGCCCCTCGTCAAGCGGGAGGCCAAGATCGACACGGCGATGATCAACGGCTTCGGATTCGGCGGCCAGAACGCGGTCGCGATCTTCCGCCGGTTCGAGGACTGATCAGCCCGAAGCCGACGGCGAAGGCCACGATCGCGGCTACGACCACATGTAGCAGTGGAGCGCCGCTGGCGGGCACGGCCTCCTGCGTCGACGTTGGCGGCAGCGCGAGCTCAGCCACGATGGCCGCCTCGAGCTCGGCGAGGGTGGTCATCCCGGGAGGCACGCCGGCGCTGCCGCGGACGCCCCGGTGGTCGTCGCTGATCCACATCGGGTGGAGGGTCTGGTCGGCGTACGGCATGTCGAAGGCGACCACGATGACCTTGCCGTCGGACTCCTCGGATCCCGCAAAGTGCCCGACGCTGTCGTGACAGAGCGACGACCAGGCCGGGGATCGCGTGACCTCCTCGGGTAGCGTGCCCTTCAGTAGCCGCTCGACGCGAAACGTCTCGCTGTTCGTCTCGGCCGGGTATCCGTCCCAACCTTCGACAATCGTGACGCGGGCGATTGCGGCGGCCCCTCGCACGGCCTCGGCGAACGTTGGCTGCTCACCGACACAGGCGCTGACGGCGCCCGGCGTCCCGGCAAGGAGCCCGACGGAAAGGGCAAGCGCGGCCAGGGCAACTCCGCGGCAACGCATCCAGGGTCCTCGTGGTCTTGTTGCGGTATGACGCAGCGCCCTGCGAGGTGGTGACGACGTCACGAGGGGTCGGGCGATGTCCGCGTTGCACGGTCCCGAGAGATCCGCTCTTGCAGCATTTCAAATGATAAGCCGGGGATGAAGCCGTTCTGACGGGTCTCGGCTTGGTTGGCCACGCTTGAAGTGAGCTGGTGAGGGGCTTTGCGCCATGCTCCGGGCCGCGTTGTGGGCGTCCTTCCGCCAGAAATGCCCACCTGGTGATCATCGACCGCTCGGGCGCGGCCCGGCCTCACCGTGCGGCGACCTTACCGATCCTTTGAGCGGCCCTCGAAGGCGTCGATGCCGCGCCGCAGGCGGTCGGGCATCGGGATAGGTCGCTCCGCGGCGTAGTCGTAGCTGACCAGCACCGAATCGGCGGTCGCCACGAGCCGCGCCGCGCCGTAGCGGGACTCCGGCGCGGTGATCCGATGCTCCATCGAGAAGCTCGACCGGCCGATCCGGAGGACCCGTGTCTCGACCGTCAGCGTCTCGCCGTAGAACGCCGGCGCCCGGTAGGTCATCCGGACCTCGGCCAGGATCATCCCCTCCTCCGCCCCGTGGACGCCGAGCGGCAGCGGCTCGCCGGTGACCGCCTCGTAATAGGCCGCCCGAGCGATCTCGCAGTAGGTCAGGTAGGCCGCGTTGTTGACGTGGCCCATCGCGTCGGTGTCGGCAAAGCGGACCTCCACGGCGCGCCGATGGGCGAACGGTCCGGGGAGGTCCCGCGCATCCTCGGGGACCTCGATGCGGGCTGATTCAGGCGTGGCCACGGACCGAGTGTAGGATGCGGACCGATGCCCCGACTCGCCCTTCCCACCTGGCTTCGACGGTCGGTCGAGGCCGCGATCGTTGCTGCCTTGGTCGCGATCGCCTCGCTGCTGGGCGCCGAGCTATCGACCGCCGCCGGACCCTACCCGCTGCCGACCGGCCCCGCCGCGGCGCTCGTCCTCGCGCCCGCCGTCCTGGCCCTCGGCGTCGTCGCCGCCTCCTACCCGATCGCCATGGCCGCGACCCGCGAGGACGCCCTCTTCGGGGCCGCGGCGGCGTACCTCCTTGCCGCCGACCTGGCGGTCGTCTTCGCCGGCCGGGCGATCCAGCTCGACCGCCCCGAGCTCGAGATCGGCGGCGGGCTGCTCGTCGCTGGGCTGGCGCTCGGCCCGGCGCTTGCCGGGATCGTGGGCTCCCAGGTCGCGACGCCACTCGGCTTCGGGCGCCGCGCTGGGGCGATCTGCGCCCTGGTCGCCGGCGTCGTCGCGGTGATCATCCTCGTCGGGGTGGCGGTCACCGCGTGACGGATGCCACGTACGCCCTGGTCGATGCGCCCTGGGGTCCGATCCACGTCGCCGCCACGCCCCGCGGCGTGGCCGCCCTGGAGGTCATGACCCCGACGGAAACCTTCCTCGACCGCCTCCGCGATCGCGGCCTCGACCCGCGCCCCGCGCAAGCGGGCCGGCCGGCCAACACCCTGGACGACGTCGTCGCAGCGCTGGGGTCGTACCTCTCCGGCGAGCGCCACCCCTTCGAACAGCCGCTGGATCCGGGTCCCCAGCCGGCCTGGGATAGAGCGGTCCTGCTGGACGGCGTTCGGTCCACGCCCTGGGGTCGGGTGACCAGCTACGGCCGGCTCGCGCGCCGGATCGGCCGCCCGGGTGCGGCCCGGGCGGTTGGCGGCGCGGTTGGCCGGAACACGATCGGGATCCTGATCCCCTGCCATCGGGTCATCGCCGGCGACGGTTCCATCGGCGGCTACGGCGGGACCTGGATGGGGACCCGCGACCAGATGCTCGCCATCAAGCGCGAGCTGCTGTCCCTCGAGGGCATCGAACTCCCGGTTCGCCGCTTCGACGACTGACCGCCACTGCGGGTTGGGCCAACCCGAGGGCCTTCTCGCCGATACACTGCGCCGGTGACTGCCGCCACGACCGCGCCCTCGATGTTCGCGGTCTTCCGGAAGCCCGACTTCACGAAGCTGTGGTTCGCCCAGCTGATCTCCACGATCGGCTCGTCCCTGACCGACCTTGCGGCAGGGATCATCGTCTTCCGAGAGACCAATTCGGCTCTTGCCGTCGGCTTGATCTTGATGGCGTCCGCGGTGCCGAGCCTCGTCTTCGGCCTGATCGCCGGGGTCTTTGTCGATCGCTTCGATCGCAAGCGAATCATGATCGCCTCGGACATCCTGCGGGCCTTGCTGGTCGCGTCGATCCCGTTGGCCTACGCGAACGGCCTTCCCTGGCTCTACGTGGTGGTCTTCCTCAACTCAGCCGTTGCGCAGTTCTTCGACCCAGCGCACGAGAGCGTCATTCCCGAGGTCGCAGAGGAGGAGGAGCTGGCCGCGGCAGACGCTTTCCTGTCGATCAGCTCGTTCGGGTCGACCGCGGTGGGCTTCGCGGCCGCCGGCCTGCTGGCGACCGGTGGGCAGGACACCCTGAACATTGCGTTTTACGTCGACGCGGCGTCCTTCCTCGTTGGCGCCCTGTTGGTGGCCCTGGTCCGGATCGGCAAGCTCGAGATTCACGAGGAGACGACGGTCCGGGCGGTGATCGCGAACCTCAAGGTTGGGGTCGTGGCTTTGAAGGACTCGCCGATCCTGCGGGCAAACTTCCTGACCGGGCTGCCCGTGTTCTTCAGCTTTGGCCTGTGGAACGTCTTGCTGCTGCCGTTCGCCATCCGGGCCCTCAACGCGACCGAGTTCGAGTACGGCCTCCAGGAGGGCCTGACGTCGGTTGGCTTTGTCGCCGGCAGCCTTCTGATGGCCCGGGTCGCCGATCGGCTCCGCGAGGGTGCCTGGATCGTGGGCGGCGTCCTCGGGATGGGCCTCGTGGGCGTGGTGTATGCCCTCAGCCCGTCACTATTCGGCGGGCTCGGGCACACCGGCTTGATCGTCTTCGCGATCGCGCTGGTGATGCTGTCCGGGTTCCTCAACGCCCCGCCATCGATCGCCCGGCGACTGATGATGCAGCGCAACACGCCGCGGGAGCTGCGGGGTCGGATCTTCTCCGCGTTCTTCGTCGGCCGCGACGTCGTGTTTCTGCTGGGCATGGTCGCGGCCGGGCTGGCCGACCTCATCAACGTCCAGGTGCTCGTGCTCTTCGCCTCCGTGCTGCTGATTGGGACGGCCGTCTGGATGCAGTTCACCCCGGGGCTCGGCCAGCCGGCGGCCGAATGGCGGCGGGCGATGCAGCTGCTCCGAACCGCCCCGGCCGCTGCGGGCGCTCTCCCGGTCCGGGCCGCCACGCTCGCCGACTACGAACGGCTCATCGGGCGGATCCCCGTGCTCGGCCTCCTCGACGACCGGCGGCGGGCGGCCTTCGTAGAAAAGGCCCGCGTGACCCAGGCTCCCGCCGGTCAGACCCTGGTCACCCGCGGGGACGCCAGCACGTCGGCCTGGTTCATCCTGGACGGCCAGCTCGTGGCCGGCACCCCCGCCGAGGAGGGCGAATTCCGATCGCTCTCAACGATGGGCCCCGGTGACTTCTTCGGCGAGATCGCGGCCCTGACCGGCAGTCTGCGGACGGCCAACGTGGTGACGGCGGAGCCGAGCGAGCTGATCGAAGTCCCGGCGGACACGCTCCGGTCGCTGATGACGATCCCCCAGATCAGCGAGTTGTTCCTGTCCAAGCTGACCGAGCGACTGGGTCGAACGACCACCGCAGACCTGCCGCGCCTCGCCGGTCTCGACCAGCGCGATCTCCGCGAGCTGCGGACCACCGCCCCGGGCCCGACGGCCGAGGCCCTGCCCAAGACCTACACGACCTGAGTCCTCGCCGCCCCGGCGCAGGTCGCTGCCCGGCCTGTCCCGGGCTGGCGTTTAGCAACCCGCGTGGTACCTGATCCCGTGCCGACCGCGAATCGGCCCCGATACCAACCCGGGTGCTGCATGACACCAGTTGGAGCGGGATTCGGCCTCCGCTGCCCGGCGGCTACCACGGGGGTTGATAAACGCCAGTACGTCGCGGGAGCGCCGCCATGCGGGGCCTCGTAACGGCATCGTAGACTCGGGCCATGCAGATGCAGGTCTGTCCGAACTGTGGCGAGGAGAACCCCGCCAAGTTCCGGCTGTGCGGCTACTGCGGAACGGCCCTTGCCCAGGCCCTGCCGCCGCAGGAGCTCCGCAAGACCGTCACGATCATCTTCTCCGACCTCAAGGGCTCGACCTCGCTCGGCGAGATGATCGATCCCGAGGCGCTGCACGAGATCAAGAACACCTACTTCGCGGCCATGGCCGATGTCCTCGAGCACCACGGCGGCAAGATCGAGAAGTACATCGGCGACGCGATCATGGCGGTCTTCGGCCTGCCCAAGGTCCGCGAGGACGATGCCCTCCGCGCGGTCCGGGCCGCGCTCGGGATGCAGGCCCGCCTGCACGAGATCAACCAGGACTTCGAACTGGGCTACGGAATCAGCCTGCAGGCCCGGATGGGCGTGAACACCGGCGAGGTCGTGGCCACCGCCGACCCGAACGCCGACCAGCGCCTGGCCGACGGCGATGCGGTCAACGTCGCCGCCCGTCTCGAGCAGGCGTCACCGGCGATGGAAGTCCTGATCGGCGACCTCACCTACCAGCTGGTCCGCGACCACGTCGAGGTCGAGGCGGTCGAGCCGTTGACCCTCAAGGGCAAGGCCGAGCCGGTGCCCGCCTACCGCCTGGTGTCCATCCGATCCGATGGCGCGCCACAGGCCGAACGCCGGTCGCCACTGGTCGGCCGCGACGCGGAGGTCGCCGAGTTGCGGACGGCCTTCGACGAGGCGATGGGCGAGGGTAAGGTCAGGCTGGTGACGGTCATCGGCGATGCCGGCGTCGGGAAGTCGCGGCTGATCGCCGACTTCGTCGACGCGGCAGCTGAACGCGCCGCCGTCCTCCGTGGCCGCTGCCTGCCGTACGGCGACGGGATCACGTTCTGGCCGATCGTCGAGGTCGTCCGCCAGGCGGCGGCCATCGCCGACGACGACCCCCCGAAGCGGCGGCCCTGAAGATCGCCGGCCTCATCGGCCCCAACGTCGCCGATCCGGACCGGGTCGTCCAGCGCGTCTGCTCCGCGGTCGGCCTGAGCACCACGAGCTTCCCGGTGTCCGAGCTCTTCTGGGCGATCCGGACGCTGTTCGAGCAGCTGGCTCGCGACCGGCCACTCGTCGTGGTCGTTGACGACCTCCACTCCGCCGAAACCACCTTCCTGGAGCTGCTCGAGCACGTCGTGGAGTCCGCAGCCGCCGGCGTCCTCCTGCTGGGCTCCGCCCGCCACGAGCTGCTCGACCACCGGATGGACTGGGGCGGCCAGCCAGGCACTCGCCGGATCATCCTCCGACCGCTGTCTGACGCGGACACCGAGGAAATGATCGATCGGATCCTGGGCCGCGCCGGGCTCGAGCCGGAGATCCGGGGGCGGGTCGCGCGGGCGGCAGAAGGCAATCCCTTGTTCGTCGAGCAGATGGTCTCGATGCTCGTCGACCGCGGCGTCATCCAGTCGAACGGCGACCAGTGGGTGGCGGCTGGGGACGTCGGCGAGCTGACCATCCCACCGACGATCTCGGCGCTGCTTTCGGCGCGCCTCGATCACCTCAGCCGCGAGGAGCGGGCCGTGATCGAGCCGGCTTCGGTGATCGGCTTCGTGTTCCCGGAACCGGCCGTGGAGGAACTCGTCCCCGATTTGCTACGGACGGCGGTGCAGGCCCAGCTCGGCGCCCTCGACCGCAAGCAGTTCGTCCACCCGGCCAAGGACGTCGAGGCGGACTTCTACCGGTTCCACCACCTGCTGATCCGCGACGCGGCCTACAACAGCCTCCTCAAGCGGGCGCGGGCGCAGCTCCACGAGCGGTTCGTGGCCTGGGCGGAGCCCGTCAACAAGGCTCGCGACCGCGAGGTCGAGTTCGAGGAGATCCTTGGCTATCACCTCGAGCAGGCCTATCGATACCGCAGCGAGCTGGGTCCGATCGATGAGGAGACGGCCACGATCGGTCGGCGAGCGGCCGACAAACTCTCGAGCGCCGGCCGGCGAGCATTTGCCAGGGGCGACGCGCCGGCCGCGGCGAATCTGCTGGAGCGGGCAACTAGCGTCCTCGGTGCCGACGATCCACGTCGGCTGGAACTGCTGTCCGAGCTCGGCGAGGCGCTGATCGAGCAAGGGGCATTCGAGCGCGCCGAGGCGATCGTCGGCGAAGCGATTGATCGCTCTATCGCTGCGGGAGATCGCCGCCTCGAGGGTCGCGGGCTCCTCGTCAGGTATCAGCTCCGGTTCAGCGTGTCCGGATCCGTCGGCGACACGGCGCTGGCGGATTCGGAGATTCGCGAGGCGATGGCAGAGTTCGAACGCGGCGGTGACGTCGCTGGCCAGGCTCGTGGGTGGCGTCTCCTGAGCGTCATCGACGCGACGATCGGCCGGTACGATCGGGCGGCGGAGGAAGCAGAGCGCGTAGTTGCGCTCGCGGCGCCATCGGACGATGTCCGCCTCGCGGCGCGAGGTGCCCAGCTCTTTGCCTACAGCACGCTGCACGGCACGACGCCGGTCGACGATGCCATCGCGCGGTGTAACGAGGTGATGGAGTACGTCCGTGAAGACCGCAAGGCGGAGGCCATCATCCTCGGGGTCCTGGCGCAGCTCCACGCCATGGGCGGTCGGTTCGAGAAAGGGCGTGAGCTCTACCGACGAGGTCGTCAGATCGTCGCGGACCTCGGGCCGAGTGTCACCGCCGCCTCGACGTCACTCGAGGCATCGCGTGTGGAGATGCTGGCAGGCGACCCGGCCACGGCCGAACGCGAGCTCCGGGCCGACTACGACGTCCTCGAGGCGATGGGCGAGAGCTACTTCCGGTCGACCATCTCCGCGTTGCTCGCGCATGCACTTTGGGCGCAGGGCCGAAGCGAGGAGGCGGCAGCGTTCGCGGCCATTGCCAGGGACCTGACCGATGAGGACGACGTGTTGAGCCAGGTCAGCTGGCGGACGGTTCAGGCGAAGTTCCTGGCGGCGACCGGCGACCCGGAGGGGGGCCTCGCCTTGGCCCGGGAGGCGGTCGAGATCGCAGCCGGGACGATTGATATCGAGCTCCAGGCTGACGCGCTCCTCGACCTGAGCGAAGTGCTGCGACTCGCGGGCCACGAGCATGAACAAGGGCCTCACCTGCGTGAGGCCCTTGCGCTCTATCAGCAGAAAGGCGACGTCGTCCTGGCGGGTGCCGCCCGGGACCGCCTTGCGGCGGTCCCTTCCGAGCAGGCGGTCTAGGCGTCGGCTAGAACCGGGCGCCGCCGTTGTGGTCGAAGTAGGCCTCGATCGTGAGGGTCGCGAAGCCAGTGGCCTTGTCGACCTTGCTCAGCGTCGCGGTCGCGATGCACTGGTGCTTGGCGGCCAGCGTCGCCGCGATGTTCGGGCCGCAGTAGACCGTCTTGTCCCTGAAGAACATGATCGGGTCGGCGGTCGTGGCCGAGGTGTAGTGGACGAGGAAGCCCTTGGCCAGCGTGTACGTGCCCGGAACCTGGGCCTTGACGGACCACTTCAGGAACGGAGCCGCGAAGTCCGTCCGGCTGAACAGGACCTCGGAATAGTCCGCCTGGCAGGTCACGCCCGCGGGGCAGGCGTACTTGCCGGAGGGATTGGTGCCATCGGTGATGGCCACCGTGTCGCCGCCGCCGTCGGCCGTGAAGTCGACGAGCGTCTGGATCTTGCCGGCGCCGGCCGTCCCGATCGCGCTGGTCTCGAGATGCTTGGCCTGGCCCGGCTTGGCGAAGGTCTGCAGGCCGTTGGCGTTGGCCGCGGCGACCGCGAAGGCGCCGGAGCTCGCCGTGAACAGCTGCTGGTTCGAGCCGTTCTCGTTGTTGGTCGTCGCCGTGGCGCTGAAGAGCGCGCCCGCGCCGCTCGTCGGGAAGCTGGCCGAGACGTTCACGACCACGGCGATGGTTCGCTCGGCGAAGCCCGGCAGGTTGCCGAAGTCGCAGTGGATCCCGCCGCTGACGGCGTCGCAACTGGCGGCATCGGTCCCGCCGTCCGGGTCGTAGAAGGTGTCGAGGGTCAGCCCGGCCGGTGTCGTCGCGATCGCGACCGACATCTCCGCGTGGGCGACCGTCTGGTTGTCGTTGCTGACCAGCGAGACGGTGAACATGGTCGTTCCGCCCTGGCTCACGGCGGTCGGCAGCAGGATCCCGTCATTGGCAAAGTCGGGCGCCGTCAATGGCGCCGAGCCGAGGTAAAGCTCACGGCTGTCGGCCGCACTGGCGGGCCCCGACAGCATCCCCATGGCGATGAGAACCGCAGTCGCCGCAAGTGCGACGACCCTGGACGAACGTGCGCGCGTCACGAGTACTTGCCTCCCCAAGGGTCCGATCGTGCCGGATCCTTCCGTTCCCGGATCGGCGGCGAACGCCGCGATCCCCTTCAGATGATCCCGCGCCCCTTGTCGCGGTCGACCCCTCGCTCAGCCGTTCGGCCCTGGCGTCAGCTTGCGCTGCGCTTGCAAGACTTTCGGGCTATCCAGGGATAGTACCAGCGAGCAGTCGGATGACGGTCGCAGAGGCATCAGGGGGTGTCAAGTCCACCAGGCGACACCTGACACGTACCTCGCAGAACGTGTCGCCTCGATGCACCACTCGTCGCCCGGAATTCAGTGGCGAGGCACGGGCCGCATCGGGTAGACGCCGATCACCACCGGCGTTCGTGGATCGAGCGACAGCTCGTAACCGACCTCGCCACCCCGGAACAGCTCGCCGAGGAGGCGGCCCTCGCGGGTGGGCAGGCCGACATAGACGAAGCTGCCGTCCATGTCGACCGGGGTGACGTCATCCTCGCCGCCGTTGATCCCGAAACGGCGTCGCAGCTCGTGCATCGGCACGTAGGCCCGACTCTTGATGAAGCGCCGCAGCTGGGGCGCCGTGCAGCCCTGGTCCTGGCCGCGGTCGGCGCCGTTGACGGGTCGGGGCTGGCCCGTGGGTTGCGGCACGGCGGTGACGGGCGCGTCGAGCGGTGCCGCGGTGACGACGGCCGCGACCGTCCGATCGTCCTCCGGCGCAGGTGTGGCTAACGGCCCTGGCTGGGCCTCGGCCGGCGGCCGGACGACCTCCACGGGCGTGGGCCGTCCCTCGACCGGTGTCGGCGGTCGTCCTCCGGCCGCTGCCGGGCGGCCGTCCCCGGCACGCGGCGGCCGGCCAGCGTGATGGTTCCGCCCGTGGTGAGAGCGACGGCTCACGCGGACTGGCGGACGATCAACGTCCGGTTCGACGGAGCGGCGGGGTACCGCCGCTGGATGGTCACGATCATGATTCCGGGCGTGGAGGGCCGGTGGCCTTTGGGCGACCACCGATCGAGGGATGATACCCCAGCCGCCGAACGTGCCTGCCGGGGAGCTCCCGATCAGTCCCCCGGGGGGCTGGCTGTCGCCGCCAGGATCGCCTTGACCTCGAACGGCGAGGCGGCAGGGTGGCGCGACCGGACGAGCGCCGTCAGGCCCGCGACATGGGGTGCCGCGAAGCTGTTGCCGCTGGCCACGATCCGACTCCCGTGGCGCCATGCCACCGGGACGTCCACGCCCCAGGCCCCGAACTCGACGGGTGGCTGGGGGTTGTAGAACCACGTCCACGGATCGGCCACGTCGTGGGCGGCGACCGAGATCACCGAGGCGAACAGCGACGGGTAGCTGGGCAGGGGCAGGTTGTTGGCGGCACAGACGAGCACGGTGTTCGCAAAGTAGGCCTGGTCGGCGAGGTCGTGGAAGGCGCCGAAGAGCGACTCCCGTCGCGATGACAGGCTCAGGTTGGCCACGCCGATCCCCTGGCCTACCAGCCACTCGAGGGCAGCGGCAAAAGCCAGGCCGTGAGCCCGGTTGTCCGGTCCGAGGACCCGGACCGAGACGAGCTCCGCGTCAGGCGCAAGGCCATGGATGATGCCGGCACAGGCCGTCCCGTGGCCGACTACGTCGCCACCGGCATCGTCGACCACCCTGGTCTCTTCACCGTCCAGCTCGACCCGGACGGAGCGGACCAGACGCCCACCGACAGCCGGGTGATCGGGCTCGACGCCGGAGTCGACGATGGCCACCCGCACGCCGGCCCCGGTCGCGCCGTCGAAGACCGACGATCGATCGATGGGCAGCGGGACCGCGCGAGCCAGCGCCGACCGGCGCCGGGCGCCGAACGGCTCGCTCCACGCCGGCGGAAGCGCGGCGGTCACCGATCGTCCCCGCCCACGCCGGCGCGGTCGCGCCATGTCGCGGCCGATCCGCGGCGAGGTTGGGCCGTCGGCCGGCCCAGGTGATGGACCGCGACCTCCAGCAGGTCGCCGACGAGCCCAAGGCTCCCCGGGTCGGCCGCTCGCAGTGCGGCGATCCGGTCGACCAGCGACCAGAAGGCGGGACCCTCGGCTTCGCCGGAGCCGAGGACGCCGGCCAGCAGCGTTGCGACGTCCTCGGGTGCGTCTCCCGTCCCCTCGGCGATGGCTGCGAGTCCGTCGGCGAGGATCCGCCGGACGTCGCGTTCGATCCGGCTGGCGTCGATCGCCACGGCAGCCTGCCGGGCGAAGATCGCGGCGTGGCTGATGTCGGCCAGGTCGAAGCCACCGCCATCGCGCTTGTCGAGCACCTCGAGCACGCCGATGACCCGGTCGTCGAGCTCCAGCGGCACGGCGAGGATGGAATTCGGGACATAGCCCGTAGCCTCGGCGGTGGCCCGGCCGAACCGGGGATCGCGAGCGACATCGGTCAGGGCGAGGGGCTGACCGGTCGAGGCCACGTACCCGGCCACGCCCTCGCCGGGGTTGACCGTCATCCCCACGACGCCCTGGCCGCGATCGCCGGCGGCGACTCGGAACCGCAGCCGGCCATCGTCGTCGGCCAGGGCGATCGAGGCGGCTTCGGCGTCGAACAGCGATGCGGTGGCGTCGACGATCGAGCGCAGGATTCGCTCGAGCCCGGGCGGCTCGAGCCGGATCGCGACCGAGGCTCGATCGGCGGCCGCGGCGAGGAGTGCATCGACGAGCGCCGCGCGATCGCGAGATCCGGGCCCAGGCTGGTCGGCGCGTCCCTCGCTCACCAGTCCGCCCGGCGGAGCAGTCGCTCCGTGTCGACCACGACGAGGTCGTCGGCTTCGATCCGGATGAGCCCGGAGTCGACGAACTCGCCGACCAGGCGGTTCACCCGCGGCCGCGTGCCGCCGATCATCGCGGCCAGCTCGGACTGGGTGTACAGGCGGCCAAGCGGGACATCGTGGACGGCGCCCGGCGAGGCGGCCTCGGCGAGGCGGACGAGCTGTCGGGCCAGCCGGCCGGCGAGGTCGAGGAAATGGGCCTCGGCGACCTGGTCGGTGACCCGGCGGTAGGAGTGGGCGATGCTGCCGAGCAGCCCCCACCGGAACCCGTCGTCGTGGTCGACGAGGTCGGCGAACGCCTCCCGGCCGATGGTCAGCGTCTCGGTCGCATCCAGGGCCGTCGCCGTTGCGGACCGCGGCGCCCCGTCGAGCAGGACCAGCTCGCCAAAGGCGTCGCCCGGACCGATCGAGGCGACGATCGCCTCTTCGCCTTCGGGAGAGTGGCGCCCGATCTTGACCCGACCCGACATGACCACGTGCAGCGCGTCGCCCGGATCGCCTTCGTGGAAGATCACCTCGCCACGGCGGTAGCGCCGCCGGACCATCCGCGCGGCGAGCGTGGTGAGGGCCTCGTTGGTGCAACGTCCGAACAGCCCGGAACGGCGAAGAGCCTCGGTGGGCAGGTCATCCCTGGACGTCTGCACGGGCGTTCCCTTTGGCCGGCCAGGATCGGTCCGGTCGTCGATCCGGGTAGACGGGTTTGCGGCTCCGTCGATGGTAGCGGGCGCGGTCCACGCGTGGCGGGTGTCCGCAAGAGAACAGGCCATGGGTCGCCGCCGATTGCGACACCGCTGGACGGAGGCCGTATGGTGGCGACAGATATACCGACGAAGGACGAGGGATGGAGGCGAGGACCGATGGGAACCGACGATCGGACCTACGGCGCAACCGACAAGGACAAGGACGCGGACTGGGACACCGAGGGCCACGACTGGCGGCGAACCTACCCGCTGCCGCCGAACGTCGAGGGTGGCGGCAGCCAGCCGAGCGACTTCATTCGCGAGGGCGGCGACACCGAGGGCCACGGCGAGCCGGGGCCTGATGGAACGACCCGACACCCGGGACCCGGTGAGCATCTCGAGCCGAACCAGGACGCGAACGACACTGAAGGGCACTATCAGCTCCGACGCCGGCCAGGCGAAGGCGGCGAGTAACGCTACCGAAACGTCGGGCGAATGGCGTCGCGGAGCTCCGCCTTCGACCTCCGTAGGACTCGCGGCTGCTGATCGTTCCTCTCGCTCCTCCAACGCCGCCGGGCACCCGGCGGCGTTTTCTTGTTAGTGAGGACGACCTATTGACGCGGGCCGACGAAATCCCCAGCATCCGTCGCGGGTCTGATAGACCCGGCCCATCGCCGGGGCTGGAGCCGGAGCGTGCAGGGCACAGCGCTCCGGCTCTGTGATTCCTAGCCGGCCACGACCCACAGGTCGCGCGACGCCTCGTTGAGGGATCGCGCGCCGTCGGGGCCCAGGACCACGATGTCCTCGATCCGGGCACCGTACCGCCCGTCCAGGTAGATGCCGGGCTCGACGCTGAACGCGTGTCCGACCTCCAGCGGTTCCGTATTGCCAGCGACGAGGTACGGATCCTCGTGTCCCTCGAGGCCGATCCCGTGCCCCAGCCGGTGCATGAACTGCTCGCCGAACCCGCCCGCCTCGATGATCCCGCGCGCGACCGCGTCGACCCGTTCGGCCGGGACGCCCGGGCGGGCGGCCGCCGTGCCCTCGGCCTGGGCTTCCCGCACCAGTTCGAACAGCCGCAGGAAGTCCGCGTCCGGACCCATCGACGGGTCGCCGCCGGTGACCCACAACGTGCGAGTGATGTCGCTGCCGTAACCGCCCAGGGTGCCGCCGATATCGAGGACGATCGGCTCCCCCGCCTGGATGACGCGGTCCGAGGCCTCGTGATGCGGCGACGCGGAGTTGGGTCCGGAGCCGACGATCGCGAAATGGGCCTCCTCGTGGCCCTCTGCGACCAGCCGCTGCCGGACCTCGCGGGCGACATCAGCCTCGGTGCGGCCCACCAGCCGGCCGCCACAGATCTGCGCCACGACCCGGTCGGCGGCCTGGGCAGCACGGGTGAGGAGCGCGATCTCGTCTTCGTCCTTGACCATCCGCAGCTCGCGGAGCACGCCGGAGGCCGGCACGAAGGCCGCGTCCGGTCGGAGGGCCTGGAGCCGGAGCAGGTGGCTGGCCCACAGCCGGTCGGAGACGGCGATCGGTCCGTCACCCAGGCCCTCGAGGACGAGGGCGTGCGGGTCGCCGGTCTCATCCCAGGTGGCCATCTCGACCGCTGGCCGGACGCCGGCCTCGGCCGTGCCTCGCTCCAGGCGCGGCAGGACGAGCCTGGGTCCGCCACGCACAGCGACCACCAGCATCGTCAGCCGCTCCAGCGGCAGGGCCCGGTAGCCGGTCAGGTATTCGAGATCCGGTCCGACGCCAACCAGCACCGCCGCGAGATCACGCCCGGCGACGAGGTCGGTCAGCCGTCCAAGGCGCTCGGCGTAGCGGGCGCTGGGGATCACCGCGCCGCCGCCACGCCGGTCTCCAGCCACGCCCTGAGGGTGGCCGGTCCGTCCTCGAACAGCTTCCGGTAGGCGTAGACCCGCTCGGCCCCGGCCGCCAGGGCTCGCTTGCGAAGCTCGTGATCGTCGTGCTGGCCCACCGCGAGCACCCGCAGGCCGCGGGTGGCAGCCGCCTCGATCGCGGCCACCCCGTCGTAGGCACGGGCGGTGAGATCGACGACGACCCGCTCGGCGTCAGCGGTCTCGAGCGCGGTCATGGAGCGTACGGCGACGGGCTCGGCGCCGGCGGCCCGCACCGCGTCCGCGAGCCGGGTCGACCAGATCAGGTCGTCGGCGAGGACTGCGACCTTCACCCCAGCTGCTCGGCGATGTGGGTGAAGACGTCGCGGGCGGTGACCACGCCGGTTGGGAGCCGGGCATCGTCGACGATCGGGATGTGCCGGAAGCCGCCCACGGCCATCTTGTGGATCGCGACCGCGATGGGGTCGTCGTGGCGAAGGACCACCGGGTCGGGGGTCATGACCTCCCGGATGGGGCACGGTCCGGCGGGCCGGCCGGCGACCTTGAGGACCGCGTCGCGATCGGTGAAGATCCCGACGAGGCGCCCGCCATCGGTCACGAGGACGCAGTCGAAGCCACCGTCGTGCATGCGCTGGATGGCGTCGGCCGCGTCGGATCCGGCGTCGATCGTCTCCGGCTGCATCGGTCGGAGGTCGTCGAGGTGCTCGCCCAGGAGCCGGCCACGATAGTCGACGGCGGGCTGGGGGATATCGGACGCACGAAGGTCGGCGCCGCAGTTGTCGCAGTTGTCCTCGCCCTCGAAATTGTCATGCCGGCAGACCGGGCAGAGCATCAGCCTCTCCTCGAACCGGGCCGGCGCACGAGTGGCGCCGGCGTCACATCCCCTCTCCTAGTCGACCGTCCAGGTCTCCCCCGCGAGCAACGCCGACTCGAGATCGCCTTCCCCGCCGGAGGCGATCGCCCCGGCGATCTGGTCCTCGATCAGCCGGTCGTGCGTCGGTCGCGGAACGGCCCGGATCACGCCGACCGGAACGGGATAGTCCGGCCAGAACATCCGCGACAGCATCAGTGCCAGGTACGGCTCCTCGGCCTTCTCGTCATGGACCAGGAGGTCGGCTTCGGCGACGCCGTTGCCCAGGCTGACCACCTCGGGGTGGAGACCGTTGAGGCGGATGCCCTTGTCGCGGTCCTTGCCGAAGATCATCGGCTGGCCATGCTCGAGGAAGAGCATCCGGTCCTCGCGGACCTCCCGGTCGGTGAAGTCGCGCCAGGCGCCGTCGTTGAAGATGTTGCAGTTCTGGAGGACCTCCACGAACGCCGAGCCATGGTGGAAGCCGGCCCGGTTGAACGTCTGCTGGAGGTGCTCGGTGTGGGTATCGACCGAGCGCGCCACGAACGACGCCTCCGCGGCGAGGGCCACGGTCAGCGGCTGGATCGGAGTGTCGACGGTCCCGGCCGGTGTCGACTTGGTCCGCTTGCCGAACTCCGAGGTCGGCGACGCCTGGCCCTTCGTCAGGCCATAGATCCGATTGTTGAACATGATCAGCTTGAGGTCGACGTTCCGGCGCATCGAGTGGAGGACGTGGTTGCCGCCGATCGACAGGGCGTCGCCGTCGCCGGTGATCACCCAGACCATGAGGTCCGGGCGGGCCGCCTTGAGGCCGGTGGCCAGCGTCGGCGCGCGGCCGTGGATGGTGTGGAAGCCGTACGTGTTCATGTAGTACGGCAGCCGCCCGGAGCAGCCGATCCCGGAGATGAAGACGATCTTCTCCTTCGGGTAGCCGAAGTCCGGCATCACCTTCTGGGTCTGGGCCAGGATCGAGTAGTCGCCGCAGCCCGGGCACCAGCGAACCTCCTGATCGGACACGAAATCCTTCCGGGAGAGCTGGATGACTTGCGCGTTCTCCGGACTGAGTGCCGGGGCGCCGTTGGTCTCGGCCATCAGTCGCCTCCCCCAGCTGCGTTCGAGCTGTCACCGCCAGCGCCGCCGTCGCCCGGGGGCAGGCCCTTGAGCAGTCGTTCGGCCTCTTCGTGGATCTCGGCGATACGGAACGGCTTGCCGCGGACCTTGTCGTAGCCCACGGCATCGACGAGGTAGCGGGCCCGGACGAGCATCAGCAGCTGGCCCAGGTTGACCTCCGGGATGAGCACCCGGCGGTAGCTCGACAACAGGTCGCCCAGGTTGCGCGGGAACGGGTTGAGGTGGCGCAGGTGGACGTGGGCCACGCTCTGGCCCTCGGCCTGGAGACGCTCCACCGCCGAGCGGATCGCGCCGTAGGTCGAGCCCCAGCCCAGGATCATCAGCTCGCCGCGCGGCGGTCCGTACGGCACCAGCTCCGGGATGTCGTTGGCAATGCCGGCGACCTTCTGCTGGCGCAGGAGCTGCATCCGGTGGTGGTTGTCCGGGTCGTAGCTGACGTTGCCGGTGATATCCGCCTTCTCAAGGCCACCGATCCGGTGCTCCAGCCCCGGAGTCCCCGGAACCGCCCACTTGCGGGCCAGCGTGACCGGGTCGCGCTCGTAGGGGTGGAAGGTCTCCTTGTCGGTCCAGTTGTCGACGCCGATCGACGGCAGGTCGGCAATGGCCGGGATCTTCCACGGCTCGGCGCCGGTGGCAAGGAACGCATCCGACAGGTAGACGACGGGGGTGACGTACTTGAGGGCGATCCGCCAGGCCTCGATCGAGTAGTCGAAGCACTCGGCCGGCGTGGCCGGGGCGACGACCGGGATCGGCGAATCCGAGTTGCGCCCGAACAGCACCTGGAGCAGGTCGGCCTGCTCGGTCTTGGTCGGCATGCCGGTCGACGGGCCGGCCCGTTGGACGTCGACGACAACGAGCGGCAGCTCCACCATCACCGCCAGGCCCAGGGCCTCCGATTTGAGGGCGATGCCCGGACCGGACGAGGCCGTCAGCCCGAGTGCGCCACCGTAGCTCGCCCCGATCGCCGCCCCGATCGCCGCGATCTCGTCCTCGGCCTGGAACGTCTTGACCCCGAAGTTCTTGTAGCCCGACAGCTGGTGGAGGATGTCGCTGGCCGGCGTGATCGGGTAGGAGCCGTAGAACAACGGCCGATTTGCCAGCTTCGAGGCCGCCAGGAAACCGAGGGCCGTCGCCTCGTTGCCGGTGATGTTCCGGTACGTCCCGGGATCGAGCTGCGCCTTCGGGACCCGGTACGTGGTGTGGAACATCTCGGTCGTCTCGCCGAACGCGTAGCCCGCCTTGAGGGCCCGCTGGTTGGCCTCGGCGACGACCGGCCGCTTGCCGAACTTCTCGTCGATCCAGCGCAGGGTCGCGTCCATGGATCGCTCGTACAGCCAGAACATCATGCCCAGGGCGAAGAAGTTCTTGGTCAGGTCCTTCTGCTTGGACGTCATGTCGAGACCGTCGAGCGAGCGCTCGTTGAGCGCGGAGATCGGGACCTCGAAGACGCTGTACTGCTTGAGCGAGCCGTCGGTCAACGGGTTCGACGCGTAGGCGGCCTTGTTGAGGTTCTGCTGGGTGAAGGCGTCGCTGTTGACGATCAGCGCGCCGCCCGCCGGCAGGTCGCCGACGTTCGTCTTGAGCGCGGCGGGGTTCATCGCCACGAGGACATCCGGGGCATCACCCGGGGTGTGGATGTCGTTCGACGAGAAGCTGATCTGGAACCCGGAGACGCCGGGCAGCGAGCCGGCCGGAGCGCGAATCTCGGCCGGGAAGTCGGGCAGCGTGCTGATGTCGTTCCCGAACACCGCAGCCGTGCGGGTGAACTGGGTCCCCGTCAGCTGCATCCCGTCGCCGGAGTCGCCGGCGAAGCGGATCGTGACGCGTTCGAGGTCGCGGATCTCCGGCTCGGCGGGACGGGTGTCGGTGGTCATCCGCCTTCTTGCTTCTTCATCTGCTGGTGCGGCCGCGGCGGCAGGTTGAGGAGCTCCTCGGGAAACAATTCGGCGAGGTACTTGAGGATGTCCTGGGGTCGGACCACGCCCATCAACTGGTCGTCGTCGTCGAGCAGCGGCACGTTCCGGTAGCGGCCCGTCTGCATCAGCCCGATCGCGTCCCTGACGGTCTCGTGGAGGTGCAGGTGATGCGGATTCGTGGTCATCAGCTCTTCGACCGGCAGGTCCAGGTCGACATCGCCGCCGACAAGCCGACCGAAGATGTCCCGCTCGGTGAGGACACCGGCCAGACGACCGTCGGGATGGGTCACGAAGACCGAATCGCCGGTCCCGGTCCGCTGGATCGCCGCCACGCAGTCGCGCAGGCTCGTACCGTCCGGCACCGTCACCGGCTCGCGCCGGCTGACCGTGCCCAAGCGGGCATCGACCAGCGTCGGGACGCGGGTGGCTACGGCCTGCTCCGAAAGCTCGCTCACGGCCGAAAGTGTAGCCCGTTCCCGATCGGCACTCGTTCGGTCACCGATCATCGGGCCGGAGCGTGCCCTGGTGGAACCGGATCACCCAGCGGCCCGCCCGCCGAACCCAGATCGAGCTGCAATTCGCCGGCCGTGGCGCGCCCAGCCGGTACGTCACGAGGACGACGTCCGGGGCCAGCCGAGCGATCTCGAAGTCCTCGACCAGGACCTCGTCGTTGGGTTCGGCCGACGACAGGAGATCCCGGATATCGTCGGCGTCCCAAGTTCGACCGCTCGCCCCGAACTCGACGAAGTCGTCGGCGACCAGCTCGGCTAGGGTGCCCCCGGTCGCGAACGGATCGCGTCGCGCCAGGGCGGTCTCGAGGCCAAGCAGGTGGGTTCGGAGGCCATCGCCCATCGCGGCCAACCTACGCAGGCCGCCACATCGCTGCAAGCCGAGTCGGCGCACCGCGGGTACGCTCGCAAAACGCCGGCGCGCAGGCTGGCAAGCATGAACGACCGACGCAAGACGCACGCCGATCGGCCCGAGGATGCCGCCCGCGGTGGCTCGTCACGCTACGGCCATCCGGAGGGCGCCAAGGGAAGCGGCCACCAGGAGTCAAAGAAGCCAGAACGCAAGGAAGCGCGCGGATTCGTCAGCCGCCAGGGTGGCGACCAGTCCCGTGACGGCGACGCCCGTCCCAGCGACTGAACCGGCCCGCCGCCTCGCCCGTACCGCTGCTAGCCTCCCGCGGTGGATCGCCGCCGTGCCATCGGGGTAGCCCTCGTCCTCGTTTCTGCCTTCGGGTTCGGCTCGGGTTCGCTGTTTGCCAAGCCGGCCTACGAGCAGGGCATCAACTGGCAGGTCCTCAGCGCCTACCGGTTCCTGTTCGGGGCTGCCGTTGCCTGGGGCTGGGTCCTGCTGTGGCCGAACCTCCGGGGAGCGGTGCGCAGGTTCGGGCGCCGGGCCGCGCTGGTGTCGCTCGCCCTTGGCCTGCTGTACGTGGGCAACTCGGGGACGTACTACGCGGGCCTCGAGACGGTCGACGCCTCGCTGGCGGCCCTGATCGTCTACATCTACCCCGCGACGGTCGCCGTCCTGAGCCTGCGGTTCGGACGCCGGCTCGAGGGCGCGCGGGCGTGGGCCGCCCTGGCGATCGCCACCATCGGGGTCGGCCTGGCGGTCGGCGGCATCGGGCCGAACCCGCCACCACTCAGCGGACTCGTGCTCGTGATCGTCTCGCCGCTGATCTACTCGGTCTGGATCATCCTGTCCGCAAGGCTGTCGGGCGAGCGGCGCGATTCCGACGCACGGGCAGCGCCCGCGCCGGGTGACCCGGCGGCAACGGCGGCGATCGCGACCGCACTGATGATGACGGCCACCGCCAGCGCCTACTGGCTGATCGCCCTGGCGACGGGCGAGCCCGTCCTGCCGAGCCAGGTGCCTGCCGCGGTCTGGCCAAACCTCGTCGGCATCGGCGTCTTCGCGACATTTGTGGCCATCCAGGCGTTCTTCGCCGGCGCGCAACGCGTCGGGGCGGCGCAGGCGGCGCTGATCAGCACGATCGAGCCGATCTGGACGATCTCCCTGGCGGCGCTCCTCCTGGGCGAGTCGCTGCAGCCGATCCAGCTGGTGGGCGGCGCGCTGATCATCGGGGCGGTCGTGCTCGCCCAGACGGGCTCGGGTGCGGCCAGTGAGGCGAGACCGGCCGTCCGGCTGGCCGACGAGTAGGTCAGGACGGTCTCACGCCGTCCATCACGGCTCGGGCGCCGTCGATCACGAAGTTGAGGTCCGAGCCGACGCCGATGAACCGGTAGCCGAGATCCAGGAAGCGGGCGACATCCCCGGGCCCCCGGACCAGGATGCCGGCCGCCTTGCCGGCGGCCTCGGTCGCCGCCGCCACCGCCCGAAGCGCCAAGTCGAACGCCGGGTCGTCGAACCGGCCGGGGATGCCCATCGAGTGCGACAGGTCGGCCGGGCCCACGAACAGGACGTCTACCCCGTCGAGGGCGGCGATCGCCGCCGCGTTCCCGACCGCCACCGGCGACTCGACCTGGAAGACGCCGAGGATCGGCGGGTTGAGCGTGGCGATGTCCGCGTGACCGACGTCGGCCAGGCCCGCGCCCCGGGTGGTGAGGGCGAGGCCCCGGATCCCATCGGGCGGGAAGCGGAGCCAGGACAGGGTCTCGGTGACCTCGTCGACAGTTTCGAGGCGGGGGATCATGAGTCCGCTGGCGCCCAGGTCGAGGGCGCGGCCGATCCGGAGCCGTTCCGCCGACTGCGGCCGGACGAGGGCAGCGGATCGATCGCCGATGGCGTGGAGCTGGGCAAGCAGCTCGCCCTCGGTGCCCGCTCCGTGCTCGAGATCGACGATGAGCCAGTCGAAGCCGGCCCTGGCGCACAGCTCGGCGATGATCGGCGAGGCGGCACCGATGAAGGTGCCGAAGACGGTCTCGCCGGCGAGGACGCGAGCGCGGAGCGAGCCGGACGGGGGCGGAGACGGCACGGGGAAACCTCGGCTGCGTGTGCCGGGATAATGCCGCGATGACGCATCCCATGTGGCCCTTGTTCGACCTGACGATCACGACCGAGCGCCTGGTGCTCCGGCTGCCGACCGATGCGGAGATCCCTGAGCTCATCGCGGTGGCGAAGACCGGCATCCATCCGCCCGACGAGATGCCGTTCGGCGTCGCCTGGACGGACGTGCCCAGCCCGCAGTTCGAGCGGTCGTTTGCCCAGCACCACTGGCAGGGACGCGCGAACTGGAAGCCGGAGCAGTGGAACCTCAACCTCGCGGTCTTCCTCGACCGCCGCCCCATCGGCGCCCAATCCATCCGCGGCGCCGACTTCGCGACCTTCCGCGAGGTCAGCACCGGCTCGTGGGTCGCGGCTGCCCATCAGCGAAAGGGCTACGGCCGGGAGGTTCGATCGGCGGCGCTCGCATTCGCCTTCGAGGGCCTCGGGGCGCGTTCCGCGACCAGCAGCGCGTTCTTCGACAATCTGGCTTCCAACGCGGTGTCACGTGGCCTGGGCTATGCGCCAGACGGCATCGAGCTCCTGGCGCCACGTGGGGTCGCCAGGGAAGCGCAGCGGTGGCGGATGACGCGCGAGGCGTGGCTCTCCCAGCCGAGACCCGCGGTCACGATCGCCGGCCTGGAGGCGTCGCTGGAGCTGTTCGGCGTCACCGGCTGAGCCAACCTGCGACGGATGACGTAGTTCGCCCTCGGACGAATGGCCGAGGCGGATTGCGATCTTCGGCGGTGGTACGACGGGTGGCGGATGGCCCATCGTCAACCGTGGCGAAATCAACCGGAGCCCAACCGCTGAAACCGCCTGAGGTGGATCGATGGATCCCATCACGACGCTCGTCATCGCGATCGCGTTTCTCGTGACCGTCGATGTCGCGGCGTTGAACCTCGACGGCCCCAAGCGGCGGCCCTCCTCGCGGAGGCGGCTCGGTCGCTGAGCGGGCACAACTGAATCACCAGTCGGAGCGGCGGTCTCCCTCCTCCTCCCCGCCGATCCGGTGAAAGGAAAACGGCGCCGTCTCCTCGGCGCCGTTTTCGTTGGTTGTGTGCCACTGTCGATGGGCCGCGAGACAACTCGGAGTGCCACCGTCCGACGGGCGGCTGACCGCCCAGCGGTTGTACCGTCGAAGGAACCGACTGTTTCGGGCTCGTCGGCATGATTCGACCCGTTCGGGGCGGGTTCCGCCGATGAATGCGGCGCCAGGTGACGCAGGTGTTGCTCGTGGCATCAGGCTCAACCGCTGGGTGGCTCACGTATTGCCTCAGTCAGGAACCTGCCTCCCGAAATCCGGACTGAACGGTTTCGTTCTTGGTGACCCTCATCATGGGTAGACCGTGATCTCACGATCGCGGCGCCCAGAGGGGTCCAATGGACCGAGACCTCGTGGAGCGAGCCCGCTCCGGCGACCAGGAGGCGTTCGCGGATCTGGTGCACCAGGTCAGCGACACGCTCTTCGGCGTCGCCAGGCGGATCCTCCGCGATCCCGGTCTCGCCGAGGACGTGCTGCAGAACGCCCTGGTGACCATCTGGCGGAAGCTCCCGCACCTGCGGGATGTCGACCGCTTCGAGGGATGGGCCTTCCGGATCCTCGTCCACGCCTGTTACGCGGACGCGCCGCGCAACCGGCGCTGGGCGGCCACCGTCCGCGTGCTGCCGGTCGACCGACAGGACCCGGCGGACAACGTGCAATCCATCACTGATCGCGACGAGCTGGAGCGGGCGTTCCGCCAACTACCGCTCGACCAGCGGGCGGTGTTCGTCCTGCACCACCACGTCGGGTTGCCCCTCGTGGCGGTGGCCGAGACCCTCGGCATCCCGGATGGCACAGCGCGCTCGCGATTGCACTACGCGACGCGAGCCCTGCGCTCCGCCTTCGAGGCGGGACGCGCGCAGGACATCCAGCGAGAAGGACGCCCGGCATGAGCGACCAGCTGTTCGATCACGCCGTGCGCGACTGGCTCGACGACGGTTCCGACCGAACCCCGCCGGCTGCCATCGATGCCGTCCTCCTCGCGGTCAAGACGACCCAACAGGAGCGGGATCTCCGGATCCCGCGGAGGTTCACGCAAATGCCAACCTACATGCGCCTCGCCGCCGGGATCGCGATCGTCGCGGTCCTCGGCGTCGGAGCGCTGACCTACATCGCGGCGGGCCTGACATCGGCGGGAGCCGACGCCGGCCCCGACTGCGTCGCCCTCGGCTGTCGCCAGCACCCCCGATTGTCTGATGGCGACCTTGCCCCGGGCCGATACAGCTTCGACGGAAACGGAGTGCGCGTGACGGTTACGGTGCCCGCAGGCTGGGAGGGAGGCGCGTTCAGCGTCTCCAAGGCTCCGGCGCGGGAGCTCCCAGACGGTGCCAACCTCGGATTCCGACAGCCAACAAGCGTGATTCTTGATCCGTGCGCACCCGAGGCCGGGGCAAGGGTGATCGGTCCAACGGTCGACGACCTCGCGACCGACGAACTCGTGGCCTCCCTTGCAAGCCTGCCGAACGTTACCGCTGCGCCACAGGCTGACGTGACGATCAGCGGATTCGACGGCACGCACATCAGCTTTGTGGTCGACACCGAGGGGATCGATTGCGTGATGGGCCTCTACGGCGAGGGTTCATTTGTTCGGGCGGCCGAGAATGGTCAGCGCCAGGATCTCTGGATCCTCGACGTCGCCGGGACGCGGCTCGTCATCGACGCAGCGACCTACCCGGAGACCACGGCCGCGGTCCGGGCCGAGCTGGAGGCCATGGTCGACACGCTCGTGATCGAACCGATCGAGTGATCGACGGGACGGGCCACTAGCGGGTCAATCCGGGAATGCCTCCGGGCCTCGCTCCGCGAGCTCGGAGGCTTCCCTTGCATGGTCGTCGGGCGGGACCCAGGTGAACGGGTAGTTCGGGTCGTCGAGGTCCATCGCCGCCTGGGTGACCTTGAGCGGGTGGAACGTGTCGACCATGACCGCCAGCTCTTCGGTCGCCTCCTTGCCGATCGACGCCTCCACGGTTCCCGGATGGGGGCCGTGCGGGATTCCCGCCGGGTGGAGGGTGAACGACGCGATCTCCACGCCACGCCGGCTCATGAAGTTGCCGGCCACGTAGTAGATGACCTCGTCGCTGTTGATGTTCGAGTGGTTGTACGGCGCCGGGATCGCCAGCGGGTGGTAGTCGAATTTGCGGGGCACGAACGAGCAGACCACGAAGTTGCGGGCGCCCCAGGTCTGGTGCACCGGCGGCGGCTGGTGGACCCGGCCGGTGATCGGCTGGAAGTCGCCGATGTTGAACCGGACCGGGAACAAGTAGCCATCCCAGCCGACAACGTCGAACGGGTGGTGGCGGTAGTGGTAGGCAGTGATCCGGTCAGACGAGCGGACGTGGATCACGAACTCGCCCTCGTCCGACCGCGGCTCGCCCAGCTCTGGGGCGTGGAGGTCGCGCTGGCTGTACGGGCTGTGCTCGAGCAGCTGGCCGTAGTCGTTGCGGTATCGTTTCGGCGGGACGATCTCCGACGGCGCCTCGAGGTAGAGGATCCGCTGCGCCGAGCCCTCGTCGGGCTCGAGCCGCCAGGTCGTCCCGATTGGCAGCACGAGGTAGTCGCCGGGCCCGTACCGGAGCGGCCCGAAGACCGTGTCGCAGACCCCCGAACCCTCGTGGACGAACAGCATCTCGTCGGCGACGCCGTTGCGGTAGAAGGTGCCGTCGGGCATCCGTTCGGCCGGCCGGACGATGCCGAAGATCACGTCGCTGTTGAAATAGAGCGGGACCCGGCCCGTGATCGCGTCGCCGCTGGGGGCGAACTCGCCGGTCTTGGTGAGCCGGTGGCGGTGGAGTCCGTCATCGGCGGCTTCCAGCGTGATCCGTCGAACCGGCTCGATCTTGTGGGTCCGCGTCGGCGGTGTCAGGTGGTAGAGCAGCGAGCTTCGGCCGGTGAAGCCCTCGACGCCGAACAGCTCTTCGGCATAGAGGGAGCCGTCCGCCGCGCGGTGCTGGGTGTGGCGCTGGCGCGGCAGGCTGCCGCGGGCGACGTAGTACATGGACGACTGGCCTCCTCGAGGTGAGGTGGCCAGTCTAGGTTACGGGGCGAAGCTCGCTGAATGTGCCCCAAACCGGGCCGGGAACGAGACGCTGATCGGAGCCATCCGCGTTCATCTGGGCGAGATAGGCCTCCCCGTGAAGGAGCAGGGAGTAGGTCATGCTGCCCCGAGCCGGCACCCAGCGTGCGTGCGCCGCCTCGACGGTGACGTCCGGCGCCTCCGGGTCGTGGGTCTCGATGCAGTTCAGGGCCGTTGCGCGGAAGGCCGTGACCACCACCGTGCAGACCTGGTGAGGCTGGTCGTTGCGGATTCGGAGGTCGTTGGTATTGAAGGAGATGCGTCCATCGAACGACCAGTCGGGATAGGCCGCGTACTGGTCCCACTCGGTCAACTGCCGTTCCTGGCCACCTGCCATGTCGGCAACGAAGATCGCCCACTTCCCGTCGGCGATGCGCTCGCGCGCGTAGGCCAGTTGCGTTCCATCCGGTGAGATCCGTGGCTGCTCCACGGTCATCTCATCTTCCCGGCTGACCACGGCACGGGCGTCACCTGTCAGCGGGTCGATGCGCCAGATCTCGAAGGTGAGGGGCGGACTGTTCGGGTCGGGGACGTCCGAGTCGATCGAGACGTAGATCGCGCCATCCGAACCCCAATCCGGGTAGTCCATGGAGTTGCACCACGCGGAGCACTCGTAGACCCGATGTGGATCACTGCCGTCGGCGTTGACGACGTAGATGCCGGCTTCGTCCCAGCTGTCCGATGGCCAGCGTGTCTGGACATACGCCACCTGCGAGCCGTCCGGCGACCACGTCGCCCGCACCTCCGAACCAGTCATCTGGCGGACCAGGCGATGGAGCCCCGTTCCGTCCGGTCGGACCAGGAAGATCGCGTCGTGCGGCTCCGGCTCTCCCGGATCGTCGGCCGGCGCATCGAACAGGATCCACTCTTCGCCGTCGACGACTGGATAGACCTGGGATTCGGCGCTCGCCGTGGCCGTCGCTGTTGGCTTGGACGTCGCGGGCACGGGCACGGTCGGGGTTGCGGTTGGGATCGCGGTCGATGGCGTCGCCAACGGCGTGCTGGAGCATCCCGACAGGAGGGCGACCGCGGCGGTCAGGCAGATCAGGCGGTTCATCGAGTTCACCTCCCTTGGACGGCCAGCGGCTGCCACGGATCGTCGACGGCAACGACGTTGCCTCGACTGATCTCCCGCAGGCCGCTGCCGTCGGCGTTGACGATCCACATACCGAAGACAACGGGCGCTCCGTCCACGCTCTCCTGGGAGTGAAACAGGACCTGCGAGCCGTCGGGTGACCAGAGGACGACGTTCTCCGCGTCACCGACTCCGCGGTCAACGACGACGGGTCTCGTGGGTGTGTCGCTCGTGAGGTCGACGATGGACAGTCGCCCTGCCCGAGAGACAAACGCAGCCCGATTGTGATCGGGCGAGAATCCGACATAGGCACCGCCCAGCACATCGTCCGGCAACGGCACGACGGCAAAGTTCTCCGGGGCAGCAACCGGCACGTCGAGATAGCGATAGGAGCCTGTGCCCTCCTCCCACTCCTGCATGAGGACGCGTTGATCGTCGATCCAATCGATGGCGCCAAGCCACTCGATACCAGGCTCGATTGGTGTCACCCGGCCGTCGACGAGGTCGACAATCGAGACTTCCGTCGGACCCGGCGGTCCACCGTCTTCGGCAAACGTGGTGACCGCCCAACGGGATCCGTCAGGTGACCACACGAGCCCACTGTTCCGGTGGGGACCAGCACCGGCAGGGCGAACATCGAATGTCCGGTCCGCTGACCCGTCTGCCTGGATGAGCACGGCATCGGATGCGCCGGTCCACACGGCGAGAAGCTGCCCGTCTGGCGACCAGTCGAGGTACGGGATGCCGTCGCCTGCCCACACACGAAGCAGCCGGTCGGGCGTCCAGATCAGCAGCTGCCCGGGCCCCGGGCCCTCCGGGCCCTCGTCGCCGGCCAGCCCGACCGCAAGCACATCGCCCGTGGGCGACCAGTCGAGCTGCGTGAAGGCGGGACCCTGGACAGGGCCGGACACGTGGCGGATGAGGACGCAGCTCTGACCGCTCAGCGGGTCGATCGCGATCAGGGTCCGTTCGTCGGTCGCCTCGCTGTAAGTGAATGCCGCGATCAGGCCCGGCCCGACGCGTTCGGGAACGACCCTGGGGATGCCCCAGGTGCGGTCGGCCGCCGATAGCCCGGACTCGAACGTATCTATGGCTTCGGCTTCATCGCGCGTCGCGGGGCATGGTGCGACCGTGCTATCCGGAGTCCTGATGAGTGACGCGCCGACGGCGACTGCGCCGATCGCGACCGCGGCGCTCAACGCGGCGAATACGAGGCGTTGCAGCATCGAAGTTGGCCTCCAGGGGATCCTCAGATCCCGTTCCTGCGGGGTGGTTTCGATCAGGGAGAGCGCCTGTTGAACGGCTTCCTCTGGCGCCTGGGTCGGGCCGGCCTCGATCCAGGACCGGGCGGCGCGTTCGAGCGATCGGTCGTCGGTCATGCGAGGCGTCCTCCCTGGACGGCTGGCTCCGGTTCGGCCGTGAGGGCCTCCCGGAGCCCGGCGATGGCGTAGTGCAGGCGCGATCGGGCAGTCCCGGCGGGGATGCCGAGGAGTTCGGCAACCTCCACCAGGGGCAACCCGAGGTAGTGATGCAGGACGAAGACCGCCCGTTGCTCCAGGGAGAGTCGGCGGTAGGCCCGCTCCAGATCGTCGCGATCGGCGACGCCCTGGCTGGCGTCCGGCGTCGAAGGCCCCTCGATGGGCAGGACCCGGACGTTGGCGGTCCATTGGCGTGCCCGCTGCGACTCGTCGTAGCAGGCGTGGACGAGGATCCGGTGGATCCATGCCTCGAAGCGATCGGGCTCCCGAAGCTTCGGGAGCCGGCGCCAGGCAAGGACGAGGGCGTTCTGCAGCGCGTCCTCGGCAAGACCCGAATCTCGCAGGATCCGGTAGGCAACTGCGTAGAGCGATCCGCTGACCTGGTGCACCAGGACGGTGAATGCCTCGCGATCCCCTCGGCGAGCCTGCTCGATCAGGTCTCGATCCAACCGTCGGCCTCCGAGTGCCCGGGCACCGCGGCCCGGATCACCCACTATGACGGTCGCCTCGAGGCCGATCGTTCACGGGGTCGATCGGCCGAGTGCTCAGTCCCGCCCCACCACCCGGCTCCGCCGCTCGAGCAGGACGACGTCCCGCCAGCGGCCCTTGCCGTCGCGTCCGAGCCGCTCCTGGACCCCGATCCGACGGAACCCGGCCCGCTCGTGGAGGACGAGGCTGGCCCGGTTGTCGGCCAGCACGCCGGCCTGGAGCGTCCAGATGCCCTCCGCCTCCGACGCCGGGATGAGCGCCTCGAGCAGCGCGCGCCCGACGCCGCGCCGCCGCTCCGACCCGGCGACGTAGATGCTCAGCCAGGCGACACCGGCGTAGACGCGCCGCGGCGGCGGCGCGCTCAGGGCCACCCAGCCGACGACCTCACCGCGCCGGCGGGCGACCAGGCGGCACGTCGAGCGATGCGAGGCGTCCCACTCGGTCCAGCCGGGGGCGTCCGTCTCGAGCGTCGCGCTTCCGGTCAGGATCCCCTCCTCGAAGATCCGCTTGACCGCCGGCCAGTCCGCCTCGGTGAGGGCCTCGATGGCGATAGTTTCGGTCATCCGGTCACCACGTCCGGCTGTGCCGCGGCTCGCGTTCGCAGCCAGACCGCCGGGACGGCCGTCAGGACAGCGAACCCACCCAGGTGGATGTCCGGAAGGGCCAGGAAGCAGCCGACGGGGACCAGCCAGAGTCGGTTCGTCCGGGCCGCCCCGATCACGACGACGAGCCCGACGACCCCGCGCACGGCCAGGGGAATCGGCATGAAGCGCTCCTTGGCCATCGCCTCCGGGCTGCCGGCGTGGAGGGCGGCCCCCGCCAGGAGGTTGACCCAGTCGAACCACAGCGTCGGCGCGATCACGAAGCTGGCCGCAGCAATGGCGCCCGTCACGCCGACCGCGACCCCGAAGCGCCGCCACTCGCCCCGGGCGGCGAAGGCCAGGATTCCGATCCCGGTGCTGACCTTGGTGAGGAGCGCGAAGGCGAAGGCCGCCGGCCAGCGGGTCAGGCCCAGGGTGATCGCCGCGGCGAGCAGGATCTGGGGGTTGCCGTTGTTGATCGTCGCAAACACCGGCCCGCCCAGCCCGGGCAGGAACGGGATCGGCCATGCGATCGCGAGGACGGCACCCGCCGCGCCCAGCATCCACACCAGGGCTCCCAGCTGGAGCGCCGTCCAGATGGCGTTCACCCACGTCCATCGGATGGTCGTCAGCGGCCAGAACGCCTGGGCGAAGGCCGGTGAGTAGACGTATTCGGATACGGGCTGCCACGAGGGTGGGTAGAGGCTTCCATCCGCCCATGCATTCCAGAAGGCGTACGAGTCGTCGTGCCACGGATGGCTCGACATCCCGAACCAGACCAGGAACAGGATCGGGATGGCGACGAGTGTGGCCAACGGCGCCCAGAGGCCGGCACGGACCGCCGCGGCGCGACCGGCGTCAGCCGCTCCGGCCACGGGCATCCACCGGCCAGCGGTCCAGCGCGACGCCACCCCGCGCGACTACGAACGTATCGAAGAGGTCCACGACCGGACAGGCATGGTTTGGCAGGATCGCAACGACCTCACCGAGGCGGGGTAGCGGTTCAGTGGGTGCGAGCCGGACGATGCCGTGGTAGTCGTTGACCCGCTCGATCACCGCGCCCGGGTAGGCCGGCAGCAAGCCGTGACCGTCGAGGTAGTCCGGCCTGTCCTTGGTCAGGACCTTGGCACCGGCATCGACCACGACCTGGCCCGGCACGGCGGTGCTCACGACGGTCGCCGCCACCCACAGGGCGAGGCCGTCCGCCGGGGCGGCGCCAAGCGCGGACTGGATCCGGTCGCCGAGGAGGTAGGTGCCCGCCCGGATCTCCGTGATCGGGCCGGCGGCGGCCTGCAGGGCGGTGGGCGTCGAGCCCGCCGACACGACGCGGCATTCGAAGCCGGCCGAGCGGAGCTGCTCCGCGGCCGTTCCCAGTGAGAACACCTCGTCCGTCGCCGCGCCGGCGACCGCGTCCGGGCCCCGGTAGGCGTGCCCGCCGTGGGCGAAGACACCGTCGACGGCGAGGCCGAGCGCCCGTGCGGCCAGGGCCAGGTCGACGACGCGATCGGGATGGACGCCGGTTCGACCGTTGCCTGGGTCGACCTCGATCAGGATGCGAGGCGAGTGCGACGTTCCGGCGGCGGCCGCGGCGAGCCGCTCCGCGCCGGGCACCGAATCGATCCCGACGGCCAGCGGCACGACGTCGAGCAGTGCCCGCAGGCGAGCCGCCTTCGGGCCGTCGGCGAAGATCGGATAGGCCAGGAACAGGTCGGTCAGGCCGGCGCTTGCCATGACCTCGGCCTCGCCCAGCGTGCCGACGGTCAGCCCCTGCGCGCCTGCCTCGACCTGGAGCCACGCCAGGTTCGCGCTCTTGTGGGTCTTGACGTGCGGCCGCAACGCCACGCCGCGCGACGTCATGGCTTCCGCCATCCGCCGGGCATTCGTCTCCACGACGTCGAGGTCGACGACGAGGCACGGCGTGTCGAGCCCGGCCGGCATCGGCGGGGCCACGATCTCCGTGGCCGGCGACCGGTCGATCACGGTCGTGCCACCACCGGAGAGCGGAGCTCCCCCATTCGATCGATGGCGAGGACGACCTCGTCGCCCGGCTGCAGCCACCGCCCGAGCGTCACCTCCCTCATCTCGAGCAGGCAACCGCTGCCCACGGTCCCCGAGCCGATCAGGTCACCCGGTCGCAGCCGCACGTCCGCGGACGCCCGTTCGAGCATCTGGCCGAATGAGAACCGGGCATCCGACCAGCGCCCCCGGCTGACCTCGACATCGCCGACCCGGGCGGTCATCGCCAGGTCGTAGCCGGTCCCGGATCGCGCGTCGGCCAGCTCGTCCGGGGTCACAAGCCAGGGCCCGACTGTCGTGGCGAAGTCCTTGCCTTTGGCCGGGCCGAGGCGGACGGTCGTCTCGTCGCGCTGCAGGTCGCGGGCCGACCAGTCGTTGAGGATCGTGAACCCGCCGATCGCCTCTCCCGCGGTGGCCGCGTCCAGGTCATGGACCGGCGTGTCGACCAGCGCCGCCACCTCGAGCTCGAAGTCGAGCTCCGCGGAGCCGGTCGGTGCCCAGACGGGATCCTCAGGGCCGCGGATCTCCGAAACGTTCGAGAAGTAGAAGATCGGCAGCCGGTACCACGCTTCGGGCACCGGTTGGTCGCGCCGCCCCCAGACCGTCGCGACGTGGCGCTCGAAGGCGTAGAAGTCGCGCAGCGATGGCGGTCGAAGGATGGGTGGGCCGAAGCCGACATCGCCGGCGGAAAGAACCGCATCGTCATCGACGTCGCGGGGACGGAAGGCCTCGACCAGCTCCGCCAGCGCCTCGATCCGCAGGCCGCGGGCCAGGTGATCGTCGAGGGTCGTGACGGGCTGCCGGTGGAGGGTCGAGTCGTGGGCCCGGTTGGGATCGGCGCCGATGGCACGCCGGCGCGCCGCCTCCAGGTCAAGCCAGCTGGTGCCGGCGTCGTCGAGGGCGGCGGCTAGCCGCCACGGGGCGCCGGCGGGGGCACGCCGCTCCCGGACGTGGGCGATCCTCACCGCCCGAGTCTACGCGAGGGACGCGTCCTCCCGACGCGCCCCTCGTTGATTGGCTGCCGGCTATTCCCGGATCAGCTCACCGGCCGGTGAGACGACGAACCAGTTCCCACCGACGCCCTGGCCGGTGGTGTCGCCGGGTGCTGAATCGGAAGCCCAGTAGTACAGCGGCAGGTCGCCGATTCGGACCTGCATGCCACCGTCGGTCCGCTCGGCGAGGTCGAAGCTCGAGTCGTCGAGGCCCGCGCCGACGGTCACCTCATCGGTCTCGAGGAGCGGCGGCCAGGCGACCGCGCAGGCGTCGTAGCAGGTCGGCTCACCGTCGGCATCCTGGTCCGGGATGAAGCCGTACAGCGTCATGCCCTCCCCGTCGACCAGGATCTGGCCGAACTCGGAGTCGGCGACGGCGACGGTCTCGCCGCCGGCGCTCGGCTCCTCCGAGGCGTCCTCGGACGGGCTTGGCTCTTCGGATGGCGATGGCGGGGCTGATGGCTCGACCGACGGGACGACGGACGGGGCGGACGAGGCGGTGCCAGCCGGGCTGCAGGCAGCGACGGCGAGGGCCAGCACGAGAAGGATGGGCGCGACGAGCGTCCGGAACTGCATGGGATGGTCTCTCCTATCGAGGGTCGCGGGGCGTGTGTGCGACACCACCCAAGTACGTTTGGATCGGGAGGCCCGGTTTCCGGCGACGTCAGAAGGGCTTGACCTCCATGAGCCAGACCAGGATCGCGATGGCCGCCACGCCGACGATCGCGAGGAGCTCCGGCTGCAGCTTCGCCTGGGCGGCCCGAAGCGTGGCGTCGTCCGCCGGTGGCGGTGGCCCCGCTCCCTTCTGGTCGGCCCGCGACGGAAGGCCCAGCGCCTGCCGGACGCCGGTCATGGGGTTCGCGCCGAGGGGCGTCATGACCACGAACACCGCAACCACGAGTGCAATCGACGCCCACGGCCACATCCGGCTGAAATGCCCGCCGATGATCGCCGCCCAGATCCCGAGAGCGACGGCCAGGAGCAGAGTGATGCCCGCCAGGATCAACGATGACCCCGAGAGGTCGAGGACCCCCGCCAGGCGCCCGCGGTCCGTCTCTCGCTTCGCCTGGAAGACCGCGAAGGCCGACGTCCCGTGCGCCCCGAAGGCGACTATCACGAAGAAGACATGGGCGATCACGACCCAGGGGTAGATGTCCATCGGGACTCCTCGTGGAGCGTTCGGCTGGGCTGCCTCGCGCGCAGCATGACCGGCCGCGGTCCCGTTGTCATGGGACTCTCGTCCCGAGGTTCCCGGGAAACCCGACCCCCTGACACGTCGATCGAGCGCCCTGCCGAGCGGGTCCCGAAGAATGAGCGAACGCGGGTGCATCGGCCGCCCGCCGATGTTCGTCGGCGGGCGCCCGGCGCGCCGGCGCCCCGGATTACGGATCTAGTTGCCCGCGACGACCTGGAACCCCAGGCTGATCGCGAGATTGTCGCCAGGCAGCAGGCAGAAATCGAGCGTCTTGCCGAACCCGTCGCAATGCAGGCCGCTCATGGTCCAGTAGGCCTCCACGGCGTGCTCTCCCGGGTTCAGTGGGTCCATCGTCCCCATCGTGACGCCGTTCACGAGGCTGCCGTTGACCAGCAGCTTGCTGGTGTCGGTGAAGGTGTAGGTCCGCTCGCCTGACGTGCCGGGGTCGACGATCACCTTGATACCGGCAAACTTGGCAAGGAAGTCCTCGACTGGCGTCGCGCCGGCGGGAACGAACGACTTGGGGACCTTCTTGAAGGTGGCTTCCATGCCCCACCCCATGCCAACCCGCCAGTCCTGGCCCGTCCCGATCTCGTCGCAGAAGAACCAGACCACGGCTTCGGAGACGCCCCAAATTTCGTTGAAGTCGGTGCCGTCCGGGAAGATGCAGTGGTTGCCATCGCTCGTGCCCGCGCTCGTGGCGCCCGGAGCCGCTGCCCCGAGGATCAAGGCCAAGGCGAGGGCCGTCATGCGGCGCAGTGGTCGATACCGGTACATGCGTTGGCTCCTCCCGCTGTTCGACTTCGGTCATTGCCAATTCGCGGGGTTAGACGGCGCAAGGACTCCCAATCCGTCGCGACGGTTCGGAGTCTCGAAACGCGTCTAAGCTGACGTCCGGGCGCATCCGTCCCGGCTGAATCGGCTGGAGCACGTGGGGAACGTCGCCACAGCGCAGGACCGGAAGCACGAGCTGGCGGTTGCCTTCTCCGATAGCGCGCGGTTCCGGTCCTGGTACGACGACGCGGTGAACCGGGTGTACGCCTACCTGCACGCCCGCTCGGGCGCAGATGTGGAGCTTGCGGAGGAGCTGACCCAGCAGACCTTCGTCCAGGCGGTCCGCCATTGGCAGTCGTTCGATGGGCGCGCCGACTCGGTCACCTGGCTGTGCACGATCGCCCGCCACAAGCTGGCCGACCACTATCGCGAGCGCGAGCGACAGAAGCGGCGGCAGCTACACCTGATCGTCAGGGAGATCCCAGTGGCTGACGACGACCTCGAACTCTCGGTCAGCGACCGCGATGCCGTCGTCAACGCCCTCCGGACGCTCCCGGATATCGAACGCACAGCGCTGCTGCTCAGGTACGTCGACGACCTGAGTGTGGGAGACGTGGCCGCCACGATCGGACGCAGCGTCGATGCCACCGATGCACTGCTCCGGCGCGCCAAGCAGCGGTTCCGCTCGATCTATCCGGAGGCGCTCGATGACTGACGATCGTCTCCGCCGAGCGCTGAGCATGGTCGACGCGCCCGTGCGGCCGGACCCGCTGTTCGTCGAGCGGCTGCACGGCCGGCTCGCTTCGGAGCTTGGGCTTACCGGAACGCCGCTTGGACCCGTCGAGCTGACACGACCGCGACCGCACGGCGGGCGATCGTGGTGGTGGGCGCTCCTCGCGGCGGCCCTGGCAGTCGGCCTCGGCATTGCCGTCGTTGGGACGCTCGTTCGTCGAGGCGACCCGCCGGTCGTCGTGCCGACGTCGCCGCCGGGCCCCGCGACTCCAGGGCCGACGTCGGGCGTTGATCCGTCACCGGGGGCCAGTCCCGTCCAGTCGACCGAGCCCTCCCTTGCCCCGGCTCGCGAAGCGCTCCGTGGCGAGGGCCTCGTCACCTACGAGACCGGGGCCGTCACGCAGCTCCCTCGTCTTCGGGTGCTCGGGCTGGACGGCCTGTCGACGGACCTCCTGCCTGACCTTGCGGGCGTTCAGAGCGCCGTGGCCTGGCATCCCTCCGGGAATCGACTGGCATTCACCTCGTACGACCCCAGCGTGGCGAGCGACGGCCCGCGCCTTTGGCTCGTCGACGTGGATGGCTCGGGTCTCGGCCGACTGCCAACAAACTGTCAACCTCCGGCATGCATTGCCGACACCGACGCGGCATGGTCCCCGGACGGCAACCGGGTCGCCTTCGCGAGGCTCACCGACGGCGAGGCGCAGGGATCGGTACTCGTGGTCCTCGACCTCGAAACCGGCGAGGTCGTCGAGCTGGAGGCGACCCGCCGGGTGCGGCGCGAAGCGCAGAACTTCCACCCGCGCTGGTCACCGGACGGCGGGACCATCGCCTTTGGGCTGACTCGGTACAACGAACAGGGAGAGCCCAGTGGGAGCGCCGTTTGGCTCATCGCTCCGGACGGCGAGAACCTGCGGCAGCTCACCCCCGATCCACTGGAGGGCGGCGACCCCGAGTGGTCTCCCGATGGCTCGACGATCCTGTTCTCATCCCATCCGATCCGCTCGTATGCCGGAGCGCTCTTCCGCGACGTTACCCGGATGCACCTCTACACAATTCCGTCGGTCGGGGGCACGGCTACCGAGTTCCCGCTCGTCGGCCCGGTCGGCTCGCCGACCTGGTCGGCCGATGGCAGCCAGGTGCTGTTCGCCTACCTCGGCGGCGCCGGGACCTCGAGTCCCGGGACGCCGCAGCTGTACGTGATGGAGGCCGACGGGGCCGCCGTCCGTCACGTTTCGCAGCTTGGCCCTGACGGCGGCTGGTACGCCGCCCAGCAGCCCCGGCCCTAGAGGTTGCCGCGCTTCTCCTGCTCGCGCTCGATGGCCTCGAAGAGCGCCTTGAAGTTGCCGACCCCGAAGCCGCGCGAGCCGTGGCGTTCGATGATCTCGAAGAAGAAGGTTGGCCGGTCCTGGACGGGTCGGGTGAAGATCTGGAGGAGGTAGCCCTCCTCGTCGCGATCGGCCTCGATGCCCAGCTCCTCGAGCGTCTCCATCGGGACGCCGACGTCGCCAACGCGATCGGCCAGCGTCGCGTAGTACTCGTGCGGCAGGCCAAGGAACTCGACGCCGTTCTCCCGCAGCCGGCGGACCGTGGCGACGATGTCGTCAGTCCGGAGGGCGATGTGCTGGCAACCCGGCGAGCGATACCAGTCGAGGTACTCCTGGATCTGGCTCTTCTTCTTGCCCGTCGCCGGCTCGTTGATCGGGAACTTGATCCGGCCGTTGCCGTTGGTCATGACCTTTGACATCAACGCCGAGTACTCGGTGTGGATGACCTTGTCGTCGTAGTGGATCAGCTGGCTGAAGCCGAAGACGTCGCGATAGAAGTCGACGAACTGGTTCATCTCGCCCAGCCCGACGTTGCCGACGCAGTGGTCGACCTCGAGCAGCGACAAACCGGTTGCCGCGGCCGCCGGATTCTTGACCTTCCGGTAGCCAGGGGCGAAGGCGCCGTGGTAGTCGCGCCGGTCGACGAACGAGTGGCGGGTCTCGCCGTAGGTGAAGACGGCCGATCGGCGAAGAACGCCGTCGTCGCCACCGTCGAGCTCAGTCGGCGGGCTGGCGGGCCGGGCGCCGCGGTTCGTGGTCTCGTTGAACGCCGAGTCGACGTCGTCCACCGAGAACGCAATGTCGTGGACACCGTCACCGTGCTCGCGGACGTGTTCCGCGATCTCGCCATCGGGGGTCAGCGGGGCGGTGAGGACGAAGGTGATGTCGTGCTGGCGCATGACGTAGCTGGCCCGGTCCCGGACGCCGGTCTCCAGACCCGCGAAGGCGACCGGCGTGAAGCCCCACAGCGCCCGGTAGTAGGCGGACGCCTGGCGGGCGTTGCCGACCCAGAACTCGACGTGATCGATGCCGTTCAGCGGCAGGAAATCCTTCGCCTCGGCGTAGGCATCCGCGTTGATCCGGGCCCCCGCCTGGTTGGCGGCAGGCGTGCCCGCAGGGCGGGCGGCGGTATCGGTCATCCGGTGGCTCCTCGGTGCATGGGAGCGGAATGCAGTGGCCTCCATCGTACGCGTCCCGTGCGACACTGGCGACCATGAGCATCCTCGACGAACAGGTGGCCCGGCTGACCCGCGCCCACGATGCATTCGCCGCCCTCGCCCCAAGGGTGGAGGCCGGCCGGCCGTGGCCGCTGAGCGACCACTTCGGGACCGAGCCAGAAGCCGACTGGGGACCCCAGGAGACGCTCGCCCACGTCGCTGAGATGGTTCCCTTCTGGACCGGCGAGATCGAGCGGATCCTCGACGCCGCCGGCGACGAGCCCGTGCCCTTCGGGCGGATCGCCGATGACGACCTCAGGATCGGCGTCATCGGCCGCGACCGGCGGCTGCCCCCACGGGCGCTGTTCGACCGGATCGCGACGTCGGTCGCCTACGCCGAGCGACGGCTCGCCGAGCTCGACGCCACCGAAGCCGGCCGGATCGGGGTCCACCCCCGGCTTGGAAACCTTTCGGTCCGCGAGATCGTCGATCGGTTCATCGGCAGCCACATCGAGGACCACGTAGCCCAACTGGGAAAGGTCGTCGACGCACCGAGGCAGTAGCCGTGTTCATCCTCTACGCCATCCCGCTCGGGCTGCTCATCGGGTTCCTGCGTGGCGGCCGGATGGAGCAACTCGCGGGCATCGGGTTCCAGTGGGCCCCGGCAGCGATCCTGGCCCTGCTGGCGCAGGTCGTCCTCTTCTCGCCGCTCATGGTCGGCGCCGGCGCGTGGGTTCCGCTCCTCTACATCGCCACGACCGGGATCGTCCTGGCGGTCGTGATCGCCAACCGGCACCTGCCGGGACTCCGGATCGTGGCCGCCGGCGCCGTGTGCAACCTCGCCGCGATCCTGGCCAACGGCGGCTATATGCCCGCGTCGCGGGAGGCGCTGGAGTTCGCGGGGCTGTCCGCCACGGACGACGTCGCCAACAGCATCGTCGTCGCCAATCCGGCCCTCGGCTTTCTGACCGACATCTTCGCCCTGCCCGCCTTCTTCCCGCTGGCGAACGTGTTCAGCTTCGGCGACCTGCTCATCGGAATCGGCATCGCGCGGGCGATCGCCTGGGGCATGACCCGCGAGCCGACAACGGCCTGACAGGACCCGTCCTCCGGCCGATCCGGGGGTGGTGCGCCCCGGCAACTCCCCCGTCTTGCGGCAGGTACCGGTACTAAAGCGCCATTTCGTGTTACCCGATCGGCAGCGTACGTTGCGTTCCTCAACGGAGGGGGCTACCGATCGAAGGGATGTGGGATGAAGGTTCTCAAGCTGCAGGCGTTCCGGGCGATGCTGTTCCTCGGCACGCTGGCCGCTTCAGGCCTCGTGCTCGAAGCCGGCCGACGCTGGTAATCGCGATCTGATCCGGTCCCGTTTGGGACCACCCGAAGGAGCCGTCCGAATGGGGGCGGCTCTTTTGCGTTGCGCAGGCGCTAGGTCGGCGGCTCGTCGAGCACGTGGCGCTTGAGGAAGGCGAGGATCCGGCCGAAGGCGTCCCGCTTCGTCTCCAGCTTCTCCCAGCCGTGGCCCTCGTCGTCGTACCACTGGACCTCGTGGTATTTGCCCTCGATCGCCAGGGCCGCGGCCATCCGCTCGGTCATCAACGGCACGACCCGCTTGTCCTTGCGGCCGTGGAGCATCAACAGCGGCGCCTCGACCCGGTCCGCGCGATAGACCGGTGATCCACGCCGGTAGCGCTCCGATGCCTCCGGCGCGTCCGGCGCGCCCATCTGCCGGTGCAGATCGAGTCGGCCCACCCGGTCGCCGTGGCGGTAGCTTTCGGCGATCTCCAAATCACCGTACAGATCGACGCCGGCACGCCACATCTGGGGCTCTTCGACGAGGGCGGCGAGGACGAGGTAGCCACCGTACGAACCGCCGTAGATGGCGAGCCGGCCGTTCGACCAGGGCTGGTCGGCGGCCCAGCGGGCCACGTCGATGACGTCGTTGAGGTCGTTGTGGCCCCACTCGTCGCGATTGGCCAGCCTGAAAGCCCGGCCGTAGCCGGACGACCCTCGGAAATCGACGTCGACGACGGCGAACCCCTCTCGAACGAGGAGCTGCTTGAACGGGACCCACGACCGCAGCGCCTGGGCGACGGGGCCGCCATGCGGGGAGATCACTGTGGCGACGCGCTCGCCGCCCCGCCGCCCGGTGGCCCGTTGCGGGCGCCACAGCGTTCCCGAAACTTGGAGCCCATCCCTCGACGTCACCGCGAAGCGCTCGCCGGCAATCGCCCGGCCCGGGGCGAAGGCTGCAGCGACGACGGTCGGCAGCGAATCGGTGACCTGGCGTGCCCTGGCACCGGCCGGTGCGACACCCGGGACCGGCAACAGCCACAGGTCCTGCGGGCGGGCCTCGTTCTCGCCGATGGCCGCGACCCAGGCTCCGTCGTTCAGCCAGCCCACGGATCGCCACACCCCGTCCCACGGGTTGACGGCCCGGCCGGCCTCGGTCGCGGCAGCCGTTCGAGGCTGCTTTGGCGGCCGGCCCCGGCCGCGCTTGGCTGGCTGCGGCGTCATCGACGCGACGACCAGATCGACGTAGCCATCCCGGAACGCAGCGTGGCTGAACCGGGAACCATCCGGAGCCGGAATGGGCCCGAAGCCGAACGTGTTGCCGGGCTCGCCGTGCTCGACCTCCCCGGTCGTGAGCGTCGTCAGCTGCCGGCCGTCCGGGCTCCGATGGACCACCTGGAACCAGCCGTCGGCGTCGCTGACGTAGAGCAGGCCGCCGTCCGAGGTCCAGCGCGCGGAGCCATTCCAGCCATCGGTCGCGACGGACTCCTCCGTCCCGTCGGCCAGGTCGACGGTGACGATCGGGGCAATCGACTCTTCGCCGGGATGAAGCATGGCGACGAGTCGCTTGCCGTCCGGCGACCATTCGAACGAATCCACGTCGATTCCGCTGCGCGTCACCGCCCGAGGTTCGGGTGGCCGGGGGTTGGCAGCCGGGCGACCGCGCCGCGGAACCGGGGCGTCGACGACCCAGACCTGCGCCCAGCCACGGCGCCGTGAGATGAAGGCCAGCCGGAGGCCGTCCGCGGACCAGCGCGGCTGGGTGTTGCCGGCCGGGTGGTTGGTGACCTCGGCCTGTCGCGATCCGTCGGCCTCGGTGACCCAGATCGCCTCTTCCCGGACGTATGCCAGGCGGCGGCCGTCGGGCGACCACTGCGGATCGGACACGGGCTTCTCCGATGCGGTCACCCGGATCGGATAGCCGCCCCGCAGCGACAGGGTGAACAGCTGCTGCGCCCCGGAGCCTTCGGCCGTGAACGCCACGACCCGGTCGCGGGCGTTGAGTCGGAAGGCTCGCGGTGATTCGACCGCCACGATCTGCTCAACCGTGAGCGGATCGCGGCTGCCGCGGATCGTCGTCCCTCGCACGCCGGCGGTGGTCGTTCGCGAGCCAGGCGGCCGGCCACGCCGGCGAGGCTGGGCGGGTGCCGGTTCGGGGGCCGCGGCCGTGCCCTCGGCGGCGGTCGGTTCGACGACCGGTTTCCGGGGGCCTGGGGGTCGGCCCCGGCGCTTCGGTGCCACCGCTGGCGGCGCTTCCTCCGCTGGACGGGACGTCTTCGGCCTGGCCATCAGGCGCCCGCCGTGGGTGTCTGCCGATTCGGCCGTTGCGGGGCCGGCCAATCGACCGAGGCGCACCATCGGCCGACCATCGCCAGGTGCTGGCGGACGTGGCCGTGGAGGCACTCATAGACCCATTCGCCCGCCTGCGGCGACGCAAGGTCCGCCCCCGCCATCGACCGTGCCTCGGCGGCCAGGCGGGCCCGGCCGTCATCGAACCGCCGAAGGGCCTCGGCGGGCGGCATCGGACGGCTGGCCTCGATCTCGCGGGCGTTCCAGGCATCCAGGCCGTCGGTCAGGCTGTGGCGCCAGGCGCCCGTCCGCTGGTGCTCGGCGATCACCGTCGCGCCCTCCTCGAACCAGCGGGCGAGGTGGCCGACGTGGTCCTTGAGCGTCCAGTCCATGGTCGGGCCAGCCTCCTCCCAGCGATCGAGCGGGACCGGTCGGACCAGCTCGTCGAATTGCCCGAAGACCGCCGCTTCGGCTACCCAGAACCGCTCGATCGCGTCCGGCGACCCGTCGCCGGCGGGCCGTGGGTCGTCGAGCAGCGGATCGCCCTCAATCTGGCGAGCCCGGAGCCGGGCGGCCCATGGCTCCAGGACACCGAGATGGTCGAGGACGTGGCCGTGGAGGACGAGGTACACCCAACCCCAGGCTTCGTCGCTATGGATCGTTGCCGATGGGAGCGCCATCGCCCGGGGCAGGAGCTCCGCGTGGACGTCGTCGACCTGGCGGCGCAATCCCGCGGGGTCGAGGCTCGCCCAGCGTTCCCGGCGACGCTCGTTGAACCGGTCGAAGTCGCCGCCGTCGTAGTCGTCGTCGGTCGGCCAGGCTCCGCCGGCGAGGACCCGGTCGAGGTAACCGACGGCGAGTTCCTGCCAGTCGACGACGTGGGCGACGTGCTCCAGCAACGACCAGTCCGGTCCGCCGGCGTCCGACGGTGCCGCCCCGGGCAGGCGCCAGGCAGCGTCGTCGAGTCCCGCCCAGGTCGCCAGGAAGCGGTCCCAGAGGCCCGCCTGGTCGGTCCAGAAATCGCGCGTCGGAGCGCGAAAATCGATGGCCCGCAACGCGGTCAAGGGTCCGCGGCGGAGGTCCGTCGCGGCGGTCGCGGTCGCGACCTCGAGGGCGGCCGTCAGCCGTTCCCTTCCCTGTGGGCGGCCGACGCCTGGCCGACGCTCGCCTCCAGCTGGTCGCCCAGCTCGACGGTCCGTCGGAACGCGGCCCAGACCGCCTCCGAGAGCACGGTCCGCAGGCGACCCGATTCCAGCTCGTGGAGCGCCGCCGCGCTGGTACCCCCCGGCGAGGTGACCATGTTCCGAAGCTCGGCCGGGTGCATCCCGGATTGCTTGGCGAAGAGGGTGCTGCCCTCGAGTGTCTCGATCACCAGGTCGTGGGCGACGTGGCGCGGGAAGCCGAGATGGACGGCGGCGTCGATGAGGGCCTCCATGACCAGGAACACGTAGGTAGGTCCGGTGCCGCTGACCGCGGTCGCCATCGCGACGAGCTTCTCGTCATCGACCTCCATCTCGAGCCCCAGGGCCCGCAGCAGGGCGCTCGCCTGGGCGCGTTGCTCCGCCGTGGTCTCCGGGGTGGCGTACCAGACCGTGACCCCGCGGCCGAGGCGGGCCGGCGTGTTGGGCATCGACCGGACCACTTGATCGTGGCCCAGGAGCCCGGTCAGGGCGGCGCTCGTCGCGCCGGCGATCACCGATAGCACCAGCTGCCCCCGACGGAGGTGGGGGCCGATCTCCCTGGCGACCCGCGCCAGCATCTGCGGCTTGACGGCAAGGAGGACGACATCCGCGCCCTGGACGGCCTCCGTGTTGCTGGCCACGACGCGAATGCCGTACTCCCCGGCCAGGTGCTCGCGCCGCTCCGGGCGGGGATGACTGGCCACGACCTGGCCCGGCTCGACGAGCTTGCCACGGAGCAGTCCGGCAATCATCGCCTCGGCCATGACGCCGGAGCCGACGGTCGCAACCGTGCGTTCGGACAGGGGGGACATCAGGTGGGCGAGTATACCGACGGTCCCCGAATTTCCATGGCCTGTTCCGGTCGCGAATGCTCCGGCGGACCGCCATCCCGAGCGGGATATCGGCTGGTCAGCCGGCCGCGCCGGCCGCGCCGGCCGTGGCCCGGACGAGGACGAAGAACCGGCCGCTGGTGGTCACCTCGACGTCTACGAAGCCGGCGGCTTCCAGCGCCGCCGCGAGCGTCGATGGCGGATGGAAGACCTTCACGATCCGAAACTCGCGGCCGTCGGCGAGGCGCCGGACCGCGGTCCCGTCGTCTTCCGGAGGTGGATTGTCCGACGCGCCCGATTGCGGGTCGGCCAGCGAGTCGATGGCCGCGAACGACCCTGTCGGTCGCAGCCAGCGCCGGACGAGGGCCAGGAACGCCGGCAGGCGATCGGCCTGGACGTGGCTCAGCCAGAAGCCACAGAAGACCCCGTCCACCGCCCGGTCCGGCTCGGCCCACGCGTCGCGGACGTGGAGGTGGGCGCGGAGGCCGTGGGCCAGCAGGCGCTCCCGGGCGCGCTCGAGCGGTGCCTCGGAGGCGTCGTACAGCGAGAGCGTGCCCTTGCTCGCCAGCAGCGGCGACCACCAGCCCGTGCCGGCAGCCAGCTCGACGATCTCGCCGCGGAACGGCAGGGCATCCAGCCAGCGACCGGCGACGTCCAGTTCGGCGTTCCACGCGGCGTCGTGGACGGGCCCGCGGCTGTATCGGCCGCGCCGCAGGTACCAATCGTCGTATTCCGGTGCGCGGGCCTCGTAATACGCCCGCATCTCGTCGGCCAGCTCGTCGTCCGGGGGCGCGGCGGGCTCTGTGGCGGGCTCTGTGGCGGCCCCCGCGGCGGCCGGCGCCGAGCGCTCGGTCAGCGCCCGGCGCAACCGGAACCTCAGGAACTCGTTGTCGCCGGCCCGGCCGACGCAGTCGGGGCAAAGCTGGGCCCAGCCTTCGATGTCGTCGGGGGTGCGGACCGTCCAGGCGGTGCCGCACCACAGGCAGTCGAACGAGGCACGGAAGGGCATGAAGTCCGGGGCCTGGCCCTAGGAGAGCGGCGTCCAGGCGCCGACCGGCGACGTCTCGACGAAGGCCTCGGGATCGAAGATCTCGGCCAGCATCTCGATCGCGTCGATGACCCGCGGCCCCGGGCGGCTGAAATAGGCGGAGCCGTCGACCGCGAACACCTGGCCGCGCCGGACGGCCGTGAGGTCGCCCCACAGCGCCGGCCTTGGCGTCCGCTCCCACTCGGCGAGCGTCTCGGGGAGGTGGAAACCGCACGGCATCAGGACGAGCATCTCCGGGTCGACATCCCGGACGGCCTCCCACGTCGTCTCGACCGAGCGCTCGCCGGCAGCCCCCAGCAGCTCCCAGCCTCCGGCCCGCTGGATCTGCTCCGGGACCCAGTGCCCGGCGGCAAACGGTGGGTCGAGCCATTCCAGGCCGACGACGCGAGGGGACGCGAAGCCACCGTCGCGACGCTCCTGGACCCGTACCTCGACCGCCCGAAGCCGCGCCCGCAGGCCCTCCACGACGTCGACGGCGGCGTCTTCCGATTCCGTCATCGCGCCGACGGTGGCGATCGTGTTGAGGATGCCCTCGATCGAGGTGGGCTCCAGCGACACGACCCGGATCTCGGCGTCGATGGACCGGGCCACCTCGTTGACCTCCTGGTAGCTGACCGCGCAGACGTTGCAGAGCTCCTGGGTCAGGATCAGGTCCGGCCTGGCCGCCTCGAGCGCCGCTTCGTCGAGTGCGTACAGCGACGACCCGCCGTGGATCGCGGCGTCGACCAGCTCGTGGATCGTCCGGCTGGGCGTGCCCTCGAGGTCGTACACGCTGCGGGTCAGGACCGGCTTGCCAGTGACCTCCGGCGGCCAGTCGCACTCGTGGGTGACCCCGACCAGCTCATCGCCGAGCCCAATGGCGCACACGATCTCAGTCGCGGAGGGGAGCAGGGAGACGATCCTCATCGGCCCGAGTGTAGGGCCACCCTCAGCCGAGAGCTGTCACCCGCTTACGGAGGTCCAAGGCGGAGCTCCGCGACGCCATTGGCCCGAGGTTTCTGAGCGCGAGCCCCGCGAGCGCATCAGCCCGACGGTTTAAGTTCGTCCACTGCGGTGCGGGCGGCCGCCTTGTCGGTGTACCAGGTGGCGTCGATCACCGTGTAGTTGGCCCACTCGGGCGGCAGCGACTCCTCCGGGAAGATCGCGTTGACCGGGCACTCGGGCTCGCAGGCGCCGCAGTCGATGCACTCGTTGGGATCGATGAACAGCTTGCGGTCCGTGCCCTCGTCGTAGTGGATGCAGTCCACTGGACAGACCGAGACGCACGAGATGTCGAGCACGTCGATGCACGGCTCGGCGATCACGTAGGTCATTCGACTCCTCCTGGACGCGTCCGGACCCAGCCCGGCGCGGGCTCGAAGCGTACCACCGGTGGCGGTCCGGACGGCGTCGGCCGGAACAGGCGGCCCGTTCGCTTGACACCGCGACGGGCGGGCCGCATCGTGCCGCCATCCCGTCGCGGGGCGCGGTCGCCGGCAACGCGCCGGGGGCGATGGGAACCGTCATCGCGGACCCACGACTGCCGGCGAGAGGTCGGCAGACGGGTCGCTCGTTCGAGGAGCGCTTGGCGATTTCGACGTCAGCAGACGTGTCGACGAATCAGGACCCGGCGCCCGGCGCCGCGGGGACACAGCGCTCTGCCACGCCGGCGGTCCGGCTCGAACGCGTCGAAAAGCGCTTCGGCGACGTGGTCGCCGTGGCCGGCATCGACCTCGACGTCGCCGACGGTGAGTTCTTCTCGATGCTCGGCCCGTCCGGCTCGGGCAAGACGACGACCCTCCGGATGATCGCCGGCTTCGAACTGCCGACGTCGGGCCGGATCCTCCTCCACGGCGAGGACGTGAGCCGCCGGGCGCCATTCGAGCGCGACGTCAACACCGTCTTCCAGGACTACGCGCTGTTCCCCCACATGCGGGTCGGCGACAACGTGGCCTACGGCCTGGTGGTTCGCAAGGTGCCCAAGGCCGAGCGGGCGAAGCGGGTGGCCGCTGCCCTCCGGATGGTCCGGCTCGAAGGGTTCGAGGGCCGGCGACCGTCGCAGCTGTCGGGCGGTCAGCGGCAGCGGGTCGCGCTCGCCCGGGCGCTCGTCAACCGGCCGCGGGTGCTGCTGCTCGACGAACCGCTGGGCGCGCTGGACCTGAAGCTCCGCGAGGAGATGCAGATCGAGCTCAAGCAGATCCAGCAGGAGGTCGGGATCACGTTCATCTACGTGACCCATGACCAGGAAGAGGCGCTCACGATGAGCGACCGGATCGCGGTTTTCAACGAGGGCCGGATCGAACAGGTCGGGAGCCCGGCGTCCGTCTACGAGCGACCGGCGACGCCGTTCGTGGCGGGCTTCGTCGGGACCTCCAACCTGCTCCGGGGCGAGGCCGCGGAGGCCGTCGTTGGCCGGTCCGGCACGTTCACCGTACGACCCGAGAAGATCCGGCTCGGCGAGCCGACCGATCCCGTCGCCGACGACGAGATCTCCGCCCCCGGCACGATCCGGCAGGTCGTCTACCTCGGTCCCGATACGCGCTACCACGTCTCCCTCGAGGCGGGTGGCGAGCTCGTGGTTACCCAGCAGAACCTGGCGACGTCCTCGATGGAGGCGCTCGCCGCACAGGGCCGGGCTGTCCGCCTGATCTGGAAGCGACAGCACATCCTTCCCGTCGGCGACGCCGGGAGTTGATCGTTCGCGCTGCAGTCGGCGCGACAAACGGAGGAGGCAAGCATGGCAAATCGGAGGATCGTCGCGGCGCTGGCGTCACTGGCGCTCGTCGTCGCGGCCTGTACCGGCGGGGGCGGCGCATCGCCGTCCACCAGCGCATCGCAGAGCCAGGCGGCCACCAACCCGCCCCAGACGTCCGACGCGCCGACGCCCTCGGAGCCGGCGGGGATCGGCGAGGGCGAGGGCGAGCTGAACCTGATCATCTGGGCGGGCTACGCCGAGTCCGGGGCGACCGATCCGGCATTCGACTGGGTGACGCCGTTCGAGGAAGAGACGGGCTGCGAGGTCAACACGACCGACATGACCGATTCCAACAACGGCGTGTCGCTGATGCAGTCGGGCCAGTACGACGGTATCTCCGCTTCCGGCGATGCGACGACCCGGCTGATCCAGGGCGGGACCGTTGCCGCCGTCGACACGTCGATCTTCCCGAACTACGCCAACGTCTTCGACGGCCTCAAGGACCTTCCCCACAACACCGTCGACGGCGTCAACTACGGCGTGCCCCACGGGCGTGGCGCCAACCTGCTCATGTACAACTCGGAAGAGGTGACGCCGGCACCGACGACCTGGGATGGCGTCTGGGAAAACGCCGCCGACTTCGCCGGCCGGATCAGCATCTACGACTCGTCGATCTATATCGCGGATGCCGCGCTGCATCTCAAGGCAACGCAGCCGGACCTGGGTATCGACGACATCTACCAGTTGACGCAGGAGCAGTTCGACGCGGCGATCGCGTTGCTCGAGACCCAGCGCGACACGGGCGATCCGCTCTACTGGTCGCTGTACACCGACCAGATCTCGTCGTATGCCGCCGGGGACGTCGTCCTCGGCACGACCTGGCCGCTGCAGATGCTCCTGCTCCAGGCCGAGGATCCGCCGATCCCGGTTGTTGGCATCCTCCCGGATGAGGGCTCCACCGGCTGGTCGGACACCTGGATGATGCACGCCGAAGCGGCACATCCGAACTGCATGCTCATGTGGATGGATCACATGATGTCGGCCGAGGCGAACGCCATGGCCACCGTGTGGTTCGGCGAGGCCGCCACCAGCGAGGCCGCCTGCGAGGCCGCCGAGGCACTCTCGCCCGGCCACTGCGAGACCCAGCACGCGACCGACGAGGAGTACTTCTCGAAGGTGCATTACTGGTCGACGCCGCAGGAGGACTGCGCCGACGACGACGCGGCAACGACCTGCAAGACGCAGGAGGACTGGGTCGCGGCGTGGACCTCGCTCCGCGGCGGCTGATCCGACGCACTGAGCACATGAAGGGCTCCCCGCACCGCGGGGAGCCCTTCATCATTCCGCCTGCCCGATGACGACGCAGACGACGGCTCCCGCGACCGGCGATCGGCCTCCGACGAGCCTGCTCCGGCGACTCGCGATCTGGCTGTTCCCGCGGCCCCGGACGCGTCTCGGCCTGCTGCTGGCGACGCCGATCGGCTGGCTGGTCATCGTCTACCTCGGCTCGCTGTTCGTCCTGCTGCTGAGCGCGTTCTGGGCGCAGGACTCCTTCACCGGCAACGTCGAGCCGTTTGCCTGGTCGTTCAAGGCATTCCAGACCCTGTTCACGGAAGATGTCTATCGGACGGTCGCGCTCCGCACCCTCGGGATGGCGGCGCTCGTCACCGTGACCGATGCACTGCTGGCCTTCCCGATCGCCTATTACATGGCCCGCGTCGCCTCGCCGCGGGTGCGTAACGCCCTCGTTGTCGCGGTCCTGATGCCGCTCTGGGCGTCCTACCTCGTCAAGGTCTTCGCCTGGCGGACGATCCTCCAGGGCAACGGCCTGCTCGAGTGGATCTTCGAGCCGTTCGGCCTCGGCCAGCCGTGGCAGGGCCTCAAGGAGCTCTCCAACGCCTGGCTCGTCCTCAGCTACCTGTGGCTGCCGTACATGATCCTGCCGCTGTATGCCGGTCTCGAGCGGATCCCGTCGTCGATGCTCGAGGCATCCGCCGACCTCGGTGGCCGCGCCCGAACGACGTTCCGTCGGGTCATCCTGCCGCTGTCCTTTCCCGCCCTGGTCGCGGGCTCGATCTTCACGTTCTCGTTGACGCTCGGCGACTACATCACGCCCGACCTCGTCGCGGATGCCAAGTTCATCGGCAACGTCATCTATGACAACTCGAGCCTCGGCAGTCCGCCGCTCGCGGCCGCCTACTCGCTCGTCCCGATCACGATCATGATCGCCTACCTCGTCATCGCCCGACGCCTCGGGGCGTTCGAGTCGCTATGACCGCCGATGACTGAGTCCCGCCTGACCCGGGTCCTGCTGCGGATCGCCAGCGGTGGCGTCCTCGTGTTCCTGTACCTGCCGCTGGTCATCATCGCGATCTACGCGTTCAACAGCGGCCGGCTCCAGTCGTGGCCACCCCAGGGCTTCTCGGTGCACTGGTTCCAGGAGGCGCTCGAGAACCGGAACGTGATCCGGGCGGTCACCAATTCGCTGATCGCCGCGACGTTCGCCACCGCGATCGCGCTCGTCCTCGGGACGCTCGCCTCGGTCGCCGTCCACCGCTACTCGTTCTTCGGACGGCAGACGATCTCGTTCCTGCTGGTCCTGCCGATCGCGCTGCCGGGCGTGGTCACCGGCATCGCCCTGCGGCAGACGTTCACGATCTTTGACGTCGATTTCGGGCTCATGACGATCGTCGTCGGCCACGCCACGTTCTGCGTGGTGGTCGTCTACAACAACGTGATTGCCCGCCTGCGGCGGCTCCCGGTTTCACCCGAGGAGGCATCCGCCGACCTCGGCGGCGACCCATGGACCACGTTCCGGCGGGTGACCGGGCCCAGGCTTGGGACGGCGCTGATGGCCGGAGCGCTGCTGTCGTTCGCGCTGTCGTTCGACGAGATCATCGTCACCCTGTTCACGGCCGGCGCCCGGGACGCAGACGATCCCGCTGTTCATGTACTCGGCGTTCCAGCGTACGAGCGAGCTGCCGGTCGTGAACGTCCTGGCGTTCGTGCTGATCCTGGCCAGCGTGATCCCGGTGTGGCTGGCGCAGCGGATCAGCGGCGCGGAGGCCGCGGCGGGGCGGCTCTAGCCGCGGGCATCCGTCACGGATCGATCCACCGGCGGCCGGCCTGGCTGGCCAGGGCGACCGCTGCCATCGAGGCGACTGTCATCAGGACTCGAACGAGCGTGCTGATCCGGGCGCGGGCATTCTGCGGCTCCATCGAGACGCCTCCTCCGGCCGTTGCGGCCGATCGTGCGGTGGCGCCCGACCCCTCCGAGGAGTGCCCGGTCGATGGGTCACCGAGGCTGCACATTGTTGCAACCGCCGCTTAGCTGCCACGTAGCTGCGACTTCGCCGCGACGCATCCGGCGTACGATCGGCCGATGACGGAGCCCGTCGCCAACCTCGATGCCGCCCGTTCGGCGCTCCTCGCCGAGCGTGAGCGGTTGCGCGCCGAGGTGGCCGGCACGATCATCGCGCCGGAACAGATGACATACGGCTCCCAGGCGGCCGCCGCCAGCCAGGTCTTCGAGCAGCAGCGGGACCTCGCCCTTCGGGACCGCGCGGAGCAGCACCTCGCCCTCGTCGACGCCGCGCTTGCCCGACTCGACGAGGGCACGTTCGGGGCGTGCCAGCGGTGCGGCCGGCCGATTGCGCCGGAGCGCCTCGAGGCCCTGCCGTGGGCGGCCCACTGCATCGACTGCCAGCGAGAGATCGGGCGCGGGCGATGACCGGCAGCTCGATCGGCCAGGCCAGCCGCCTGGTCACGCTCGACGAAATCCGCGTCGCGGCGCGGGTACTCGATGGGGTCGCGCTCCGCACGCCGCTCGTCGCCTTCGGCCTGCCCGCGGATCGGCACTACCTCAAGGCCGAATCCCTCCAGCCGATCGGCGCGTTCAAGATCCGGGGCGCCTACAACGCGATCGCCTCGCTCTCGGACGAGGAGCGCGGTAGAGGCGTGATCACCTACTCCTCCGGCAACCACGCCCAGGGCGTCGCCCGTGCGGCGCGCCTGCTTGGTGCCCCGGCCACGATCGTCATGCCCCGCAATGCGCCGGCCATCAAGGCCGAACGAGTGGCCGCCGACGGGGCCGAGATCGTCTGGGTGGGGCCGTCGAGCGGCGAGCGCGAACGGAGGGCGCGGGAAATCGCGGCCGAGCGTGGCCTGGCGGTCATCCCGCCGTTCGACGACGACCGGGTGATCGCAGGCCAGGGGACGGTGGGCCTCGAGATCGTAGAAGCGCTGCCCGACGTCCGGGCGATCCTCGTGCCCGTCGGCGGTGGCGGGCTGGCCAGTGGCGTCGCGACAGCGGTCAAGGCCCTATCGCCGGGGACGCGGGTCATCGGCGTGGAACCGGAGCTGGCGGCGGACGCGCGCGACTCGCTGGCGGCCGGCCGGATCGTGGCCTGGCCAGACGAGCAGGTCGGCCGGACGATCGCCGACGGCACGCGGACGTCCGAGCTTGGCGCCCGGACCTTCGCCCACCTTTCGACCCACCTTGACGGGATCGTCACCGTGAGCGAGGAGGAGATCGTCGAGGCGATCCGGCTCGTCGCCGAGGAGAGCCGGTTGGTCGCCGAGCCATCCGGTGCGCTCGCACCGGCGGCGCTCCGGTTCCGTACCCGGGAGGCCGGCCTCGACGAGCTGGACGGTCCGGTCGTCGCGATCGTCAGCGGCGGTAACGTCGATCCCGAACGTTACCGGGAGTACCTCGCGACTCGCTGATCAGCGCTGATCCGGGCCTCGGTCGCGGGCCAGGCGCTCCTCCAGCCGGGACTCGTTCGCCCGCAGCGCGGCCCGCTGGGCATCCGCCTGCCGGTCCGCCCGCGCCGTCTGCCGCTCCTCGTGGCGAAACCACGCCGCCACTAGGGCCATGACCGCGGCCAGGAACAGCAGGTCGCCGGCCAGCCACATGATCCCGGCGGCCATCTGCTGATCGGCCAGCGGCGTGGGGCCCCACGACCGCGCCACCGTCGCGTAGTGGGCATACAGGGGAGCGCCCGCGCCCAGCAGGGCCACCGCCAGGAACGTGTTCTGGGGCATCTGGAGGAACACGTACAGCGCCCGGACCGGGTGGTTCATCCGCCACGGGACCGGATCCGCGGCGATCGCCGGCCACCAGAACAGCAGCCCCGCCGTCAGGTACAGCGCGTGCTCCAGGTCGTGGACGAGCGGGTCCTCCAGCGCCAGGTCGAACAGCGGAGAGAAGTGGGTGGCCCACATCACCGCCGCGAAGACGACCCCGGCAACCACCGGGAACGACAGGATCCGGACGAGGCGGCTGTGCAGCACCGGCAGGATCCATCGCCGACGCGTCTCGGCGGACGACACCCGGAGCAGCAGCGTGATCGGCGCGGCGAGCGCCAGCAGCGGCGGCGCCACCAGCGTCAACAGGAGGTGCTGGACCATGTGGACCGAGAACAGGATCGTGTCGTAACGCTCGATCCCGGACAGGAGCGCCACCGCGATCGCGGCCAGACCGCCAAAGAACGCCACAGAACGGCCGACCGGCACGGTAGTCGCCGGATGCGCGGCATTGACCCGCCGGACCGCGGCCACCCAGAGCAGCGAGACGACCAGCAGCGGAACGGCGACGAGCGGTTCGAACGACCAGCCAAGGACGAGCCCCGCCAGATCCGGTGGGCCGACTCCCGCCTCGCCGTGAGCCTGGGCCTCGCCCGGCAAGGCGACCAGGCCGGCAGCGGCGGCAAGTACCGCGCTCGCGGCGGCCCGGTAGCGGACGCGGGTTGCAGGCATCGTCCGCCATTCTCCCTGAACCCGGCCAACCGTCCCGTGCTCCGGTATCATGATCCGCGGTTCGGCGGGCCCGCCGATCCGTCCGACAGACTCCAATCCGGGCAGGTGTCTCGTCCCGGCGCCGGCCCGAGATCACCGCGAGGGCACCCTATGTCGAGCAGCCCAAGGACGCGACCCGCGCCCGGCACGATCGTGACCGGCCTCGTCGTGATCGGCGTGCTGCTGCTGATCGCCCTCGCCGTGGCCGGCGGAGCGGACATCGCCCAGGGCGTCCGCAACGCGATCAACAGTCTCTTCCCGCCGGCGCCCGCGACCGACCAGGCCCAGGAGATCTCCAACCTCTACACGATCGTGTTCCTGTTCGCCGCCGTCATCTTCTTCGTGGTCGAAGGCCTGATCATCTGGACCGTCATCCGCTACCGCAGGAAGCCCGGCGACGACGAGCTACCGCCCCAGACGCACGGCAACAACCTGGCCGAGATTGCCTGGACAGTGATCCCGACCCTGATCGTGGCATTCCTGTTCGTGATCTCGTGGCAGGCCCTCGACAAGGTCGACACGACGACGGCGGCCGCACCCGGTGACGTCCAGGTCCGGGCCGTGGCCAGCCAGTTCTCGTGGCAGTTCGAGTACCTCGCCGAGGACGGCGAGACGGTCCTCGCCCGCCAGGTGCTGGCCCAGGGAGCCGGTGGCGGACTCGTCCTGCCGGTTGGCCGGACGGTCCACCTGTCGCTGGAGAGCAGGGACGTGATCCACGCCTTCTACGTGCCTCGCTTCCTCTACAAGCGGGACGTCAACCCCGGACACATCAACGAGTTCGAATTCCGGCTCAAGGAGGACGAGGCCGGACAGACATACACCGGCCAGTGCGCGGAGCTGTGCGGGGCGGGCCACCGGACGATGACCTTCGAAGTTCACGCGATGACGGGCGCCGAGTACGACACCTGGCTGGCCGACCTGATCGAGCAGGCCAACGCCTCACCACCGCCGACCGGTAGCGGCCCGCCGCCGGCGGAGACGCTGGCGATCTCGGCGCAGGGCCTGGAGTTCTCGACGGACGCCCTTACCGCTCCAGCGGACAAGCCCTTTGCGATCGACTTCGACAACCAGGCCCCCGGCGTCCCGCACGATGTTGCGATCCAGGACGCGACGGGGCTCCGTTTCAACGGCGAGGACGTTACGGGCCCCAAGAAGGTCCTCTACAACATCGAGCCGCTGCCGGCCGGTGCCTACACGTTCCTTTGCACGATCCATCCCTCCATGACCGGCACGTTGACGGTCGAGTAGGAGACCCGATGGCGACGACCACGCTGACCCCCGCCGCCTCTACCTACCGGAGCGCCCTGTACGACTGGGTGACGACCACCGATCACAAGAAGATCGGGATCCTGTACCTCGTCAACTCGTTCCTGTTCTTCTTCCTGGCCGGGCTTCTCGCGCTCGCCGTCCGGGCCGAGCTCGCCCAGCCGGGCCTCCAGATGCTGAGCGACGAACGGCTCTACAACCAGATCTTCACGATGCACGGGTCGGTGATGATCTTCCTGTTCATCATCCCGATCCTGGCCGGCTTCGGAAACTACGTCGTCCCCCTCCAGATCGGCGCGCCGGACATGGCCTTCCCGCGGATCAACGCCCTGTCGTTCTGGATGCTGCCGCTGGGCGGCCTGCTGATCTTCCTCGGCTTCTTCGTGGGCGGCGCGGCGGAGGCGGGCTGGACCAGCTATCCGCCGCTGTCGGAGGACCGGGCCGGCGGGCTGTCGAGCAGCGGGCCAGGCCAGGACCTGTGGCTGGTCGGGCTGACCCTGATCGGCACGAGCTCGATCCTCGGCTCGATCAACTTCCTGGTCACGATCTTCAAGATGCGGGCGCCCGGGATGACGATGTTCCGGATGCCGATCCTCGTCTGGACGCTCCTCGTGACCAGCGTCCTGGTGCTCATGGCAACCCCGGTCTTCACCAGCGCCCTGATCATGCTGTTCATCGACCGCAACTACGGCGGCGGGTTCTTCGACCCCCTTGGGCCGAACGGTGGCAATGCCATCCTGTGGCAGAACATCTTCTGGTTCTACTCGCATCCCGCCGTCTACGTCATGGTCCTGCCGGCGATGGGCATGATCAGCGAGGTCCTGCCGGTCTTCTCACGCAAGCCGCTGTTCGGCTACAAGGCGTTCGTCTTCGCGACGGCCGGCATTGGGGCCCTCGGCTTCTCGGTTTGGGCCCACCACATGTTCACGACCGGCTCGGTCTACCTGCCGTTCTTCAGCCTGATGACGTTCCTGATCGCGGTGCCCACCGGGGTCAAGATGTTCAACTGGATCTTCACCCTGTGGCGCGGCAAGCTGACCCTCTCGACGCCGCTGCTGTTCGCCCTGGGCTTCCTCAGCATGTTCCTGATCGGCGGGATCAACGGCGCCTTCAGCGCCGCGGTCCCGGTCGACTTCGCCCTCCACGACACGTACTGGGTGGTCGCCCACCTGCACTACGTGCTGTTCGGCGGTTCGGTCTTCGGCGTCTTTGCCGGGCTGTACTACTGGTTCCCGAAGATGACCGGCCGGATGCTCAATGAGACGCTCGGCAAGGTCCAGTTCGTGCTGATGTTCATCGGCTTCAACCTGACGTTCTTCCCGATGCACGTCCTGGGCCTCCAGGGCATGCCGCGGCGGATCGCCGACTACGCCGGCACCGCCGGCTGGAACGAGCTCAACCTGGCGGCAACGATCGGCGGCTTCCTCATCGCGGCGAGCATGATCCCGCTCCTGTGGAATGTCTTCGTGTCACTCCGCAGCGGCCCCATCGCCGGCGACGACCCGTGGGAGGCCAACACCCTCGAGTGGGCGACGACCTCGCCGCCGCCGCCGTACAACTTCGACCGCCTGCCGGAGATCCGGTCAGAGCGGCCGCTGTTCGATCTCCGCCACGGCCGCGCCCACCCGGCAGCGACGCCGCCCGACCCGGGACCCGCGCCGCAACCCACCCATTCGGCCGGTTAGGGGACGCCAGCGTGACCTCCCCATCCCACGCCCTGACCACGACCGAGCACAGCCCCGTCGCGGGGCTCGCCCACGACGAGCGCGGCGGGATCAGCAACCCGGTTCTCGGGATGATCCTGTTCATCACCTCCGAGATCATGTTCTTCGGCGGCCTGTTCGCGGCTTACTTCAACGTCCGGGCCAATGCGCCGGCATGGCCACCCCTCGAGTGCGTCGAGGAGACGTGCCGCCCGCTCATCCAACCGGAAACGGCAGAGGCCTTCCACCACCTCCGGGCGGAACCATGGCTGGCCCTGACACTGACCGTGATCCTGGTGATCAGCTCGTTCACCTGCCAGTTTGCGATCTGGGCGATCCGGAACAACGACCGGACCGGGTTCCTTCGCAACATCGCGGTGACGCTGATCCTGGGAATCGTCTTCCTGATCGGCCAGGTCTACGACTACACGACGCTCGGCTTCGGGCTGTCGGACAGCGCCTTCGGGACGACGTTCTACACCCTGACCGGCTTCCACGGCGCCCATGTGTTCGGCGGCGTCATCATGCTGAGCGTGGTGCTCTACCGCGGCATGGCCGGGCAGTTCAGCGCCACGCACCACGACGCGGTCGAGGGGACGTCGCTGTACTGGCACTTCGTCGACGTCGTCTGGATCGCCCTCTTCTCGACGCTCTACATCCTGTAGCCGGAGGCCGAAACACCGATGCACCCGCTGCGCCATCCCCGCAACGCGGCCGCGGTCGGCATCATTTTCGTGGTCATCGGTGTCGTCTTCTGGGCCCTCCCGTACTTCGGCGGCTGGCACGTCGACTACGCCGGCACGACGATGCTCCTCGCCCTCGGGATCGCGATGGCGCTGATGGCCTACGTCCTGATCGCCGGCTCGCCGAACGACTGAGGCGGCAGCCCGCTCGTGTCCGACCTCTTCGACCGCCTGCTCGAGGCCCTCAACCCGCTCATCCTGCCCGACTGGGGGGCCCTGGTCGGCCTGATCCCGGTTGGACTGGCGGCCCTGGTCGTGCTGTGGCTGATCTTCACGGTCCGCAAGTTCGCGACCGCCGGCCCGACGAGGCGAGGCAAGCGACGGATCCAGCCGCGACCGCCGGAGGGCATCCACGCCCCGGGACCGTCGTTCTCGCCGATCCTGGGCGCGTTCGGCGTCTTTTTGCTGCTGGCCGGGCTGGTGACCGGCGGCGCGATGCTGGTGGCCGGCGTCGGCGCCCTCGTCCTGGCGCTCCTGTACTGGGGTCGCGAAGCCCTGGCCGACTACGACCATGTGACCCACGCGCAGCGCCCGGTCGTGGTCACCAGCCACGCCGGTCCGCCGCCCGGCGTCCACATGCCGGGCCCGTCGTTCCGCCCGGTCCTGGTGGCGCTGGCGCTCGGGCTGCTGTTCCTGGGTCTGGTCTTCGGTGGGCTGATCCTGGCCGTCGGGATTGTCGCCCTGATCATCACCCTGCTCGGCTGGCTGCGCGACGCGCGGCGCGAGTACGTTCACGCGGTCGCGGCGGACCAGACCGGCCACCTGGATCCGCTCCCGACGCCCGGCTGGCCGAAGCGCGTCCTGTGGGCCCTGACGATCCTCGTGGTCGTGGCGGTCGTCTTCGATGTCGGCCTGCTCCGGCCGGGCGGCGACACCGCTGCCGGTGGCGAACCGGGGGCGTCGGGAGAACCGCCCGGGCCAGGGGGGCCGTCCGCTCCGCCGCCGGAGGGTGACGTCGTCCTGGTCGCCCAGGCGAGCAAGTTCGACAAGGCCGACCTGTCGGTTCCGGCCGGCGAGGCGTTCACCATCGGCTTCCAGAACCTCGATGCGGGCGTCTCCCACGATGTCGCCATCGCCGGCCCATCCGGGATCGCCTTCAACGGCGAGGACCTGCCAACCGTGGGCGCCATCACCTACGACGTTCCGGCGCTCGAAGCCGGCGGCTACACCTTCCTGTGCACCTTCCACGCGAGCATGACCGGCACGCTCACGGCGGGCGGCTGACCCAGGGTTCTGCCACGCCACGCCGTCCCATCATCCTGGCCCTGGGAGTCGCGGTTCTGACGACCGTCGCCGTGTTCGCCGTTGTCCAGCTCAGCCGGCCGGGACCGGTGGAGATCGGGACCGCTCGGCTCAACGAGGCGGCCCCGGCGATCGACGGCCAGACGCTCGATGGGACGACGTTCCGCCTCGCCGACCTCCGCGGCCGGCCGGTGCTGGTCAACTTCTGGGGTCCGTCCTGCATTCCCTGCCGAACGGAGTTCCCGCTGCTCAAGGCCAAGCTCGCGGAGCACGCGGCGGACGAGCTGGCGATCGTCGGTGTGCTGATGGACGATCCTCCGGACCCGGCCCGCGCGTTCGTGGCCGAGATGGCGGCGGACTGGCCTACGGTCATCGATCCGGGGGAGGTCCTCGAGCGCGCCTACCTGGTCCCAGCCCGGCCGCAGACGTACTTCGTCGACGCGACCGGGGTGATCCGGGCCGTCCAGACCGGCGAGCTCACGGACGCCGTGTTCGAGCGGCAGTACGCGACGATCTCGCCGACCTGAGCGGCCCGTCCTGGACTACGACGCGGCCTCGGCCCGGGCCGTCTGGTCGGCCTTCGTGGTGGAGACGGCGAAGAAGAACCAGGCGACGATGACGGCCGACACGACGTACGGGATGTGGAACGCGTAGTCGACCACGATCATCCCCACGAGGTCGAACCCGAAGACCCGGTGGAATCCCAGGTGCGGCCACCACGACGCCGTCAGGAACCCGATGGCGAGGTAGGCCGGAAGGGCCGGCACGCCCGTGTCGGCGGCCAACCGGCGCATGACCGGCAGACCGAGGACGAGGAACGCGACCCCGAACCCGAAGAACAGCGACTCCACGGCGCCGATCACCAGGAAGTGCGGCAGCAATGAGGCGTCGGGCATCGGGATTCCGGGGTTGACCGGGAACAGGATCGGCGTGAGGAGCAGGGCCGGGATCCCGGTAATGAGCGCGATCGCGATGAACTTCGTTCGGGTTTGCACGTGGCCTCCGAGTCGGTGGGGGCTTCGCCGATCGGCGTCGCTGGCCAGATGCTCGGGAATGCCGCCGCGCCGGCCCACCGATCCATGTCGGGAACTTGGGCGTGACGAATGACGATGGACCGGCTGGGCAAAGAGAGAACCCCGGGTGGTCGGGACCCGGGGTTCGGAGAAGTGCGTTGGTTGCGGGGAGGGGATTCGAACCCCTGACCTTCGGGTTATGAGCCCGACGAGCTGCCGCTGCTCCACCCCGCGACCACCCATGATAGGGACGCGGCGACGTTCGGTCAAACGCTTCCGGTCGCGGCCGCGTCCTTCATGCCCGGTTGGAGGCGCCGAATCGACCGTCCGCCGACAAGCAGGGCGACGACCAGGAAGACGCTCATCACGATCGAGCACAGCCAGAACGGGTAGCGGAGATCGACGTCCGCAAGGTAGCCGGTGACGATCGCGGCCACGATCGTGCCCACGGTCCCGGCCGCCCCGAACAGGCCCTGGGCGGTGGACGAGCGGCCCGGAGGGCTGGCCGCGGCCACGATCGTGAACAGCGCCGGGTTGAGGATCGCGAAGCCGGTTGCCTCCAGGAACAGGATCGGGATCACCAGCACCGGGTCGGGGACGAACGGGTAGAGCACGCTGGCGATCGCCGGCGCCAGTGACCCGATGACCACGAAGCCGAACACCCCCCGCCGATCGACCCACCGCCCGGCGAACGGCGAGACGAACAGGACCGGCAGGGCGAACATCGCGAAGGTCAGGCCGATGAACCCGCGACTGGCGCCGCGCGACTCCATGAACAGGCTCCAGATGACCTCGTAGGTGCCGCCGGCGAAGTAGCCGCCGACGTTCACGATGACGGCCACGAGGAGCAGCCGGTTGAGGAGGGTTCGCGGTGCGCCGGCCGGCTGGACGATGTCGTCAGGCTTGGCGTGGGCACGGCGATAGGCTTCCGGGGACTCGGCGGGGAACTCCGCCACGTCCGTCCGGAACTCGACATGGCCACGGCCCGCCTGGGCTGACTCACGAACCCGCAAGGCAACGGCGATCGCGGCAACGACGGTCGCCAGGGCACAGAACGCGAAGACGAAGCCGATCCCCCCGAAGACTTCGGCGCCGATCCCGCCGATCGCCGGTCCCAGCAGCAGACCCGCCATCTGCGCAGCGCCATACAGTCCGAATGCCTCACCTCGCCGCTCAGCCGGCGTCGCATCGGTGATGTAGCCGCGTGCGGCGGGGTCGTAGACCGAGGTCGCGAGGCCGGTCAGCGCCCGGAGGACAAGGAAGGCGACCGGACTCACGAATACCAGCGCCAGGCCGGTGAAAATCGCGGAACCGACGAGACCGCCGACCATCAGCGGCACGCGCGGCGCTCGATCCGCCACCCAGCCGAAGACCGGCTCGCCGACCAGCCTGGCTGCCGGCCAGGCCGCGATCACGTAGCCCAGCGTCTCCAGGTCGACGCCGTTCTCCTGGAAGTAGAGCGGCATCACCGGCAGCAGCGCACCGAAGCCAACCCAGACGATCAGCTCCGCGAACAGCAGCGGGAGGATCGGCCCCCAGCGGGTCAGCCAGTCGGTGATACGGCGGGTCATGGGCAGGGAGCTCTCAGGCGGCCGATTCCCGGGACCGGATCGGCGGACGGGACGTTCATGCTACGTCCACGGTACCGACGGGTGGGCAGCCCGGTCCGGCGCGCGGAACTGCCCGTGAGACGCCCCGGTGACGCCCGGACCCGTATGATCCGGGCGTGCCTCCTCAGCTCGTGGCGCTTGCGGTGCTTCTCGCGATCCTGGCGTTCATTCCGGCCCGCCGCCTGGCGGTCCGTGGCGCATCCGGGGTCACGGTCGCGGGCTACTTCCTCTGCCTGTGGCTCCTGTCGCTCGCGATCGTGGCCGTGCCGGGCCGGTCGCGGCTCCTCGTCCCGGTCGTCGTGATCCTCGCGATCGTGCCCTTCGTCACCTTGCGGGCCGGGCTGGACCGGCTGCTCGGCCGGCCGGTGCGCGAGGTCCGCCCGCCGCCTCGCAACGTGACGCCCGATCCGCCCGCAGCGGAGGCGGGCCGCAGATGAGGAATGGCGCGGACGCGCGGGGGGCGATCGCGCTCCACGGCGGCGGGGAGTTCCTCGCCGGCGACGAGCCGTTCCTCGACGCGATCGTCCTCGACGCGATCGCTCGTCGGCCGGCAGCCGAACGGGCGGCCCCGCTGCATGTCCAGGTCGTCCCTACGGCCGCCGCCAACGTGCGACCCGAGCTCGCCGCCAAGCACGGCGTGGCGGCGTTCGATCGGGTCGCAGAGCGGCTGGGCCGCGAGATCGTCGTCGAGGCGTGCCTGATCGTTGATGCGGCGTCGGCGAATGATCCTGGGCTGGCGGAGGCCGTCGGCAGTGCGCACCTGATCCACTTTCCGGGCGGGGACCCCAGCCAGCTGCCGTCCGTCCTCGACGGCACCCGCTGCTGGCAAGCGATGGTCGACGCGTACCGCCGCGGAGCGGTCATCGCCGGTGCGAGCGCCGGGGCGATGGGCCTCGCCGGTCGGACGTGGACGCCGGGCGGCTGGCGGGACGGGCTCAACCTGGTGGCCGGGCTGATCGTGGTGCCGCATTTCGGGATGTTCGACCTGAGCGGCTGGGAGGAGACGATCCGCGAGCTCGACGCCGCGGGGCTGGGACGGCTCGGGCTCGACGAGCGGACCGGCGTCCTGTCGGACGGCGACGATCGCCACTGGCATGTCGTGGGCGAGGGCAGCGCGCACTGGTTCCCGGTCGGGGGCCAGCCCGTCGTCGTCGCCAGCGGGGGCACCTTGACCTTCAGCGACTGACGGCGGCGCCGCGGTGCGCATCGGCACGGTCTGGCCCCTCGATCCGGCGGTCACGTTCCTGACCCACGGCACCTTCGGCGCGTGCCCGGCGCCGGTACTCGAGGCGCAGCGAGCCTGGCGAGCCCGGCTCGAGGCCGCGCCGATCCAGTTCATGGACCACGACCTGCCCGGGTACCTCGCGACCGCCCGGGAGCGGATCGGCGCGTTCGTCAACGCCGATCCCGACGGCCTGGCCTTCGTCCCGAACACGACGACCGGCGTCTCGACCGTCCTGCGTTCGCTCCGGTTCGAGCCGGGTGACGAGCTGCTCATCACCGACCACGAGTACAACGCGACGGTCAACGCGCTGCGCCTCGCGGCGGAGACCTGGGGCGCCCGGATCGTCGTGGCGGCGGTCCCGTTCCCGATCGCCGGGCCGGAGGCGGTGGTCGAGGCGATCGTTGCGGCCGTCACGCCGCGGACCCGGCTGGCGCTGATCAGCCACGTCACCAGCCCGACCGCGCTGGTCTTCCCGATCGATGAGATCGTCACCGAGCTTGATCGTCGCGGCGTCGACACCCTGGTCGACGGCGCCCACGCCGTGGGCATGGTCCCGATCGACGTCGACCGGATGGCACCGGCCTACTGGACGGGCAACGGCCACAAGTGGCTGTGCGGGCCGAAGGGTTCGGCCTGTCTGTGGGTTCGAGAGGATCGCCGGGCCGCGATCCGGCCGCTGGTCGTCTCGCACGGGGCCAACGATCCACGGGCCGAATCTGGTGAAGCCTCGCGGTTCCGGCTGGAGTTCGACTGGCCGGGAACGGTCGATCCCACACCATATCTCGCGATGGCCGACGCGATCGACCTGGTCGAGGGCTTGGAGCCGGGCGGCTGGCCGGGAATCATGGACGCCAACCACGCGCTGGTGCTCGAGGGCCGGGACCTCGTCGCCGCCGCGCTGGGCGTTGCCCCGCCGGCTCCGGACGCCATGCTTGGTGCGATGGCCTCCCTGCCGTTGCCGGTCGCCGACCCCTCCGACGAGCTCGCCACCGAGCTGATGGCGCGCCTCCGAGCCGACGGCTTCGTGGTCCCGGTGGCGCCGTGGCCCGTCCGTGCGATCCGGCCACCGGGCGAGCCCCCAGTGCGGCTCCTGCTCCGCCTCTCTGCCCAGCGCTACAACGAGCGCTCCGATTACGAGCGGCTCGTTGCGGTAGTTCCCCGCCTAGCCCGTTGACTGGAGCCCGGCCGCCACGCCGTTGACGGTCAGCTGGACCAGCCGCAGGATCCGCTCGCGCTCCGGGTCGTCGGCCGGGCGGCGACGGAGGTTGGCCAGCAGCCGGACCTGGAGCCCCGACAGCGAGTCGACGTACGGGTTGCGGAGGGCGATCGCCCGCTGGAGCACCGGGCTGCCGTCGAGCAGCCGGTCGCGGCCGGTGACGCGGAGGAGCAGCTCCACGGTCCGGCCGTGCTCGGCCTCGATCGCCCGCCAGCGAGCGGCGTCGCCATCGGCCGTCGCGAAGGCCGCGTAGCGCCGGCCCATCGCCATGTCCGCCCGCGCCAGCGACAGCTCCGCGTTGTCGAGCACGCTGGCCAGGAACGGCCAGTCGCGGTACAGCGCCCCGAGTCGGTCCAGCCCGGCGTCCCCGTGCGCGGCGCGGTACTCGGCCAGCGCGGTGCCCAGCCCGAACCAGCCGGGCAGCTCGATCCGCGCCTGGGACCACGAGAAGACCCACGGGATGGCGCGGAGGTCGTCGATCGGCGGAGCCTCGGTGTCGGCGGCGTCCGCGTCGCGTTGGGCGCGGGCTCGTGCCGCCGGCCTGGATCCCAGCCGGAGCCGGGAGATCTCGGCGATCGGGGTGACCGCCCGAAAGAAGGCGGCGAACCCCGGGTCGTCGTAGACGAGGTGGCGATAGGCAGCACGGGCCCTCCCGGCCAGCTCGTCGATGACCGGTCCGCCGATCGCGGCAGCGGACCGGATCGATTCGTCGTGATCCGGGGTCGAGGCGAGCAGCACGGCACCGGTCACGAGCTCGAGCTCCCGGGCCGCGATCTCCGGGTTGGCGTAGCGGGCCGCGATCACCTCGCCCTGTTCGGTGAGCTTGAGCCGGCCGTCGACGCTCCCCGGCGCCTGGGCACGGATCGCCCGATGACTGGGGCCGCCGCCCCGCCCGATGGCACCGCCGCGGCCGTGGAACAGCGTCAGCTCGACGCCGTGGTTTCGGGCGGCGTCGACCAGCGCCGATTGGGCGCGGTACAGCAGCCAGTTCGCCGCCAGGAAGCCCGATTCCTTGTTCGAATCGGAGTAGCCCAGCATCACCTCCTGGCGGTTGCCACGGGTCTCCAGGTGGCGGCGGTACTCGGCGTGGGCCAGCAGCTCGTCGAGGATCGGCCCGGCGCGCTCCAGCGCTTCGGCCGACTCGAACAGCGGTACGACGTCGAGCGCCGGCGCGGGCTCGCCGGCCGCCCGAGCCAGCTCGAGCACGTCGACGGCGTCGGCGGCGGTCGACGTGAAGCTGAGCACGAAGCGTTGGGCTGCCTCGACCCCGGTCCGGGCCTGGATCGCGGCCATGGCCCGGAACGTGGCGAGCACTTCGCCGAGGGTGACGCCGGGCGCGACCTCCAGCGATGGGTCCTCGTTCCCGTCACGCAGGGCGGCCAGCGCCGCGCGATGGACGGTCGTGTGCTGCCGGACCTCGAGCGAGGCGAGGTGGAAGCCGAAGGTCTCGAGCTGCCAGCGCAGGTCCTGGACCTCGCCCCACGCCACCCGGCCTAACCCGCCGGCATCGAGTGCCGCCTGGATCTCGGCCAGCTCCATGTCCAGCTCCTCCGCGGATTCGTACCGGCCGGCCTGCGGTGACGGCGTCGAGGTCAGGTGGGCGCGGGTCCGGCGAAGCCGCTCGGCCATGAACCCGAACCGGCGGCGGTACGGCTCGTCGGCGAAGCGGCGGCGCAGCTGCCGGTCGAGCTCCGGCAGCTCCTCCGCGTCGCGCGCCAGCCGCGAAGTCAGCGCCCGGCCAAGGTCGTCCGCCTCAGCGGTGGCGGCGATCGTCTGCATCAGCCGGGTCGCGACGGCCTCGTAGCCTCGCAGGACGTGATCGGCGTGGATCCGCATCGTCTGTTCGGTGAGATCCGCCGTCACCGTCGGGTTGCCGTCGCGATCGCCGCCCACCCACGAGCCCCACCGGAACCAGGCGGCGACGGCGGGTGGTCGGCCCCCGGTCGTCCCCTCTCGATCCAGTGCGGCGTCGAGCGCCCGGTAGACCCGCGGAACCAGGCTGAACAGCGTCTCGTCGAAGAACGCCATCGCCGTCCGGACCTCGTCGAGGGGCGTCAGGGCGCTACCCCGCAGCTCGGCGGTCCGCCACAGGAGGGTGATCTCCTCGCGCAGGCGGCGGCGGACGTCGGCGTCCTCGTCGGGGGTCAGCCGGGCGTCGTCGAGGCGGGCGACGAGCGTGGCCACCCGCCGCAGCGCCAGGAGCAGGGTCCGCCGCCGGGCTTCGGTCGGGTGGGCAGTCAGGACCGGTGTGATCCGGAGGCGCGCCACCAGCTCCTCGACCGCCGCTCGGCCCGCGCGTCGGGTGACCGTTCGGACGGCGCCGGCGATCGAGTCGTCGAGGACCCGGCCAGGGGATGCCCGGCGCCGGCGGGCGAGCGTCCGGACACGGTGGCGCTCCTCGGCCAGGTTGACCAGCTGGAAGTAGAGGGCGAATGCCCGGACGACGGACTCCGCCTCGTCGACGCTGAGCGCCGCGAAGTCGTCGTCGAGCCGCTGGCCCGCGGTGGGGTCGTCGTCGCGCCGGGCGGCAATGGCCGTCTTGCGGATCCGCTCGACCAGCTCGAACAGCGGCAGGCCTGCCTGTTCGACGATCACCTGGCCCAGCAGCGCGCCGAGCAGCTTGACTTCGCGGGCAAGCGGATCCCGCGCCCCGGAGCTGCCGATCCCGGCGGGTTCCGCCCGAACGGCGGCGTTCCGGCTCAGCTTGGGCGCGGCCACGCTCGTCCGTTCCTCCCCCGCGCCGACACCGTTCCGCAACCGTGTACGGCCGCAACCTTCCGTACGCTTGTATCGTGACCGCCGTGGCAGCAACCAGAACGGACGACGAGGTGGACCCGACAGGCGTCGGGCCGGCGCCGGGCGACGCGGCGTCTGCCGCGAGCCAGCTCGACCAGCTCCGCTTCCTCCATCACGTGGCGCGCCTGGCGACCACGGCGCGGACCTGGGACGAGTTGCTCGAGACGGTCGTCGACGGGACGCGCGACGCCCTCCACGCGGCTGTCTCCTCGCTCTACCTGCTGGACCGTGACGGAGCGTACCTGACGCTCGCCGCTACCAACGGTCTGGACCGGTATCAGATCGGGCGCGCCAGGGTTCCGTTCGGGGAGGGCGTGACCGGCCGGGTGGCCGCTACACGGGAGCCGCTGGTGATCCCCGACGTCGGCGGCGACCCGCGGTTCCTGTGGGTCCGGGGCATCGACCAGAAGCGGTTCGTGGCGTCGATGCTGTCGGTGCCGCTGTCGTGGCACGACCAGATCGTCGGCGTGCTCAACGTCCAGACCGAGAAGCGGCGCGACTTCACGCCATCGGACGTGGCCCAGCTCCGGGCGATCGCCGACCTGCTCGCCGGGATCGTCGAGAAGGGCCGCCAGCAACGCGAGGCGGAGGCGCTGGCCGCGGAGCTGCAGCACATCGACCACGCGCGCTCGGAGCTCATCGCTCTCGTGACCCACGAGCTGCGGACGCCGCTGGCGGTCGTCCGCGCCTACACCGACCTGCTGTCCGAGGATCCGCCGCTGGAGGGCGGCCGGAAGTCGCGGGACCCGGTTCGCCGAGCCCAGCGAGCGGGCTGGCACCGGGGCACGCTCGAGCAGATCGAGCGGCTGGACCGGCTGGTCGACTCGATCCTCGCCTCCGTCCGGATCGTGCCGGATCAACCCGCCACGCTCACGCCCACCGATGTCGGTGGCCTCGTGGCCGACGTCCTCGGCAGCCTCGCGCCGATCCTGTCGAACCACCGGCTGGAGGTCCTGCCGGGCGTCCGGCTGCAGGTCCTCGTCGATCCGGCGCGGCTTCGGCAGATCCTCGAGCACCTCGTCGAGAACGCCGTCAAGTACGCGCCGCCCGAAACGGCGATCTCGATCGACTGGCGGATGGTCGAGGGCAACGTCCGCCTCGGCGTGGCCGACGAGGGGCCCGGCATCCCGGCCGAATGGCGGGACCGGGTATTCGAGCCCTATGCACGTCGCGACACGCAGACCGCGCGGGGCTCCGGGATCGGGCTGTACGCGGCCAAGCGGCTGGCCGAATCGATGGGGGCAAGGCTGTGGTGCGAGCCGGCCGAGCCCACCGGGGCCCGGTTCGTCGTCGCACTGCCCGCGGCGATCGCGGTCTAGGAGGGTCGTTCGTTGCTGAGTCAGCGGCCGTTACGGATCCTGGTCGTCGACGACGACCCGGCGATGGTCGGCGCGATCACCGCGTTGGTGGGCACGGAAGGCCACCAGGTGATCACCGCCTATGACGGGCTGACCGCGGTGAAGCGCTTCCGCGAGGAATCGCCGGACCTGGTGCTGCTCGACCTGGCGATGCCGGGTCCGGACGGGTTCACGGTCGCCGGCCAGATCCGCGCGGCGGGCTCGGCGCCGATCCTCGTCGTCTCCGGCGAGAGCGCGGAGGCGGCCAAGGTCAAGGCACTGGGCATCGGCGCGGACGACTATCTCGTCAAGCCGTTCGGCAAGGCCGAGCTCCTGGCACGGATCGCGGCGGTGATGCGGCGGGTCGACCGGGCGAGCGGTGGCGCGCTTGGCGGTGGGCCGGTGGCGGCCGGACCCCTGTCGCTGGATCCGGGACGCCACGACGCGCGGGTCGGCGAGCAGTCGCTGGCGCTGACGCCGACGGAGTTCCGGTTGTTGGAAGCGCTTGTTCGCGCCGCCGGTGACCTCGTGCCGCATCTGCAGCTGGCCCGCGCTGGGTGGCCGGCCGAGCCCGATCCTGATCTGCTTGTGGCTCAAGCCCCACCTGGCCAGGCTGCGGGCCAAGGTCCAGGCGGCGGGCGGGCCGGACATCCTGGCGGTCCGCGGCGTGGGCTACCGGATCGAGGTCGACGCGTAGGGCGAGCGCGGTCGGTCGCACCGGCGAATTCCGCCATATGACTCCCCGGGTAGCGTTATCCAAGGTGTCGCGGGCCGGTAACACCGAACGAGTTGCATGCGCTCCCCCGGGTAGCGTTAGCAAACAATTTGCCTCGATTTCCGGCCAGCGTCGGCTGGCGAGCGGCCATCGGTCCTCCTAGTGCCACCCCGGGGAGCGTATGCGACAAATTCGCTCGGGCAGCCCAGTGAGGCACGAACGGTTGGAACGTGGACCGACCGAGAACCTCGCCCCGACAGGTGCCCGGGTCACGGTGATCTGCCGGTTCAGCCGCGGGTGCCGTGACGCGAGCTATCCCGCGGCGACGAACGGACGCGACGGCTCCGCCACGACTGGCTGCGTGACCCGCCGGTCCGCGGGCACGACCACGGCCGGGGAGGCAACCGGTTCCACGAGCCAGACCGCATCCTCCAGCTGCTCCTCGCCGAGGAGCCGCGCGGCCAGCTCGGAGCCGGCGTCGCGGTGGAGCTCGACGAGGCGGCGGAACTCGTCGGCGCGGGCACGGCCATCGTCGCGCGACGCCACCGCCTCAGCAAGGCGCACGGCCGCTACGGAGCCGCCATGGAGTGCCGCCGCGTGGCGGCCGTTCGCGTCGTACAAGTAGGCCCGGCCCCCGGTCATCCCGGCCCCGAAGTTGGCGCCCACGGGACCCAGGACGACGACGACGCCGCCGGTCATGTACTCGCAGCCGTGCGGGCCGATGCCCTCGACGACCGCCTCGGCGCCGCTGTTGCGGACGGCGAACCGCATCCCGGCCCGGCCCACGAGGTGGACTCGGCCGCCGGTGGCCCCGTAGAGGCAGGTGTTGCCCGCGATCGATGCGCCGGCGGCGACCGCGCCGAGGTCGGGTTCGGGCGTCAGCACCAGCACGCCGCCGGCGAGGCCCTTGCCCACGTAGTCATTGGCCTGGCCGACCAGCCGCAATTCGACGCCGGCGGTCGCAAATGCCCCGAAGGACTGGCCGGCCGAACCCCGGAGCTCCAACCGGACCGGTGCCCGGAGCTCGCCCCGCTCGATCGCCCCCGAGATCGCCGCCCCGAACGACCGATCGGCGGTCGAGAGCCGGATGCCGGCGGCGGCGATCGCGCCTTGTCCATGGAGCGCGGCCGCGAACCGGGCCTCAAGCGCCGACGCCGGCGCAGACCGGACGTCGCGGCCGGCAAGGGCCGGAGCTTCCCGGCGGGCCGCCGACGCCGACCAGCGCGGGGTTCGGGAGATAGCGCGAAGCTCGTGCGTCGAGCGGCCGGCGACCAGCCATGCGCCGGCCTCGCCCACGGCCTCGCCAACGCTTCGGGCGCCGATGGCCGCGAGCTCGCGGCGCACGTCCTCGGCCAGGGCCAGCGCGAACCGCTCCACCTGCTCCGGCGTGCCGGTGAACTTGGCCCGGAGGTCCTCGCGCTGCGTGGCAATCCCGGTCGGACAGGTGTCGAGGTGGCACTGGCGGGCCATGTCGCAGCCGACGGCGACCAGCATCGCGGTCCCGAAGGCGAACTCCTCCGCCCCCAGCAGCGCCGCGATCAGCAGGTCGCGCCCGGTCTGCAGCCCGCCGTCGGTTCGCAGCGCCATCCGATCGCGGAGGTTGTTCCGGAGCAGGGTCTGGTGGACCTCCGCGAGGCCAAGCTCCCAAGGCGCCCCAGCGTGCTTGATCGACGACAGCGGCGAGGCGCCGGTCCCGCCCGAATGCCCCGACAGGTGAACGTACGCGGCCCCCGCCTTGACGACGCCCGCGGCGATGGTCCCGACGCCGCGCGAGGCGACGAGCTTGACGCCGACCCTCGCGCCCGGGTTGATGGCTCGAAGATCGGCGATCAGCTGGGCCAGGTCCTCGATCGAGTAGATGTCGTGGTGCGGCGGCGGGCTGATCAGCGACTGGCCCGGCTGGGCTCGGCGAAGGGCGGCTATGAAGGCCGTCGCCTTCCGCCCGGGCAGCTGGCCGCCCTCACCGGGCTTCGAGCCCTGGGCGATCTTGATCTCGAGTTGATCGGCGCGGGCGAGGTACTGGGCGGAGACGCCGAACCGGGCCGAGGCGACCTGCTTGATCCGGGCGTCGTGCCGCTCGCCGCTCGCGCCGGGCACGTACCAGGCCGGATCCTCGCCGCCCTCACCGGTGTTCGCCGCGCCGCCGGCCCGCTGGATCCCGATCGTGAGCGCCTGGTGTGCCTCCGGCGACAGCGCGCCAACGCTCATCGCCGAGACCACGAACCGACGGGCGATCGAACGCGCGGATTCCACGTCGCTCATCGGGATCGGCGTCGCAGGCCGGACCCGGAGATCGTCGCGGACGACGGCAGCGTCGCGGCGCAGGGATTCGCGATACGCGGCCAGCGCCGCATCAAGGGTCGCGTCGACGTCGTTGGCCAAGCCCTGCACGGCGGCCACGATCTTCGGCGCATAGAGGTGCGCCTCGCCGTCGGCCCGGAAGCGGGCGAAGCCCGGGTCGGGCAGGCGGGCCTCGCGGCCGGGAGGCGGCTCCGGGAGGGCGAGGGCCGCATCCAGCCGCGCCAGCTGTCGCCGGGCGAGGTCCCCGAACGTCACCCGGCCCGGCCACGCGGCGGCCGCCGGGAAGCACCGGGCAACGACCGCCGGATCCAGTTCGATCGTGTCGAACAGCCCGCCACCGATGTACGACGCGACGGCGCTGATCCCCATCCGGGCCAGCGTCTTCCGGAGGCCGGCGTCGAACGCGGCGACGAGGCTCCGGACGACGGCCTCGGCGTCGAGCTCCTCGGCGCCCCGCGTCCCGGCCAGCTCTGCGGCAGCCTCGACGGCCAGCCACGGGTTGACGGCGGTCGCGCCGCAGGCGAGGGCCATCGCCAGGCTGTGGGCGTCGAGGACGTCGGCCGCTTCGGCGAGGATGTCCGCCCGGCCGCGCAGCCCGGCATCGGTGAGGGCCGTATGCACGGCCCCGATCGCCAGGATCGACGGAATCGGCAGCCGCTCGAGATCGAAGCCCCGATCGCTGACGACGATGAGCTCCGAACGACCGGTCGCCGCCCGAACCGCCTCGGCGCCGAGGCGGCGGAGGGCGTCCTCGAGACCGGCGGGGCCACAGGTCGGGTCCCAGGTGGCGTCGAGTCGGGTGATCGGACCGGGGAACGCGTCGAGCAACGGGCCAGGGTCCGCCACCACGGGGCGTTCGAGACGGATCGTTCGCGGACCGCGTGGCAGGCCGCCGAGGAGCGCCGGCCGCCGACCCAGCTCGACGCGCAGGTCCATCACCACCCGCTCCCGCTCGGGGTCGATCGGCGGGTTGGTAACCTGGGCGAAGGCCTGGCGGAGGTGGTCGGCAGCGCGGCGGTCGAGGCGGCTGCGACCGGGCGTCGGCGTATCGTCGCCCATGCTCCACAGCGGCTCGTGGGCCTCGAGGGCCATCGTCCTGATATCGAGCCGTGCCCGCTCGGCGTCGAGACCCGGCGAGATAGCGATGGTCATGCGGCGTGGGGTCCGCGTGGCTCGCCGCGGGCCGGTCCTCGTGGGCCGGGTGCGGTTCGTCGTGGATGGGCAATGTCCCCAGGACCACCGCCTTGGCCTCGCCGTCTTCGAGGATCCGCCTGGTGCCCGGGTCGACGAGGAGCAGCTGGCCGGGGCCCAGTCGGCCACGGCGGACGGTCTCGGCGGCAGTCAACGGCACCGCGCCGGCCTCCGATGCCACGGCCACCAGCCGGTCGCGGGTCACCGCGAACGCCACCGGTCGCAGCCCGTTCCGATCGAGGAGCGCGCCCACCCTGCGGCCGTCGGCGAAGACGATTGCAGCCGGGCCATCCCACGGGGCGAGGTACCCCCGCGTCCGCCGCTGGAGCGAGGCGACCTGGGGGTGCGGCGCGAGGCGGACCGGCAGCGCCTCGGGGATCGTGGCGAGGAGGGCCATTGGCAGGTCCCATCCGGTCATCGTCAGTAGCTCCAGGCTTTCGTCGAGCGAGAGGGAGTCGGATCCGTCGGCGGACAGCAGCGGCCCGACCGCGAGCAGCGCTCGCCCGGCCGCACCCGCGCCGGGATCCGCGTGGCGACCACGTACCTGCTCGCGATTGCCCCTGACCGTGTTGATCTCGCCGTTGTGGGCGACGGCACGGAACGGCTGGGCCAGCCGCCACACCGGATGCGTGTTGGTCGCATACCGCTGGTGGAAGAGGGCATACGGAACGATCCAGCCGGCCGCCAAATCCGGGAACAGCTCAGCCAGCCGCCCGCCGGCGACCAGGCCCTTATAGACGATGGTCCGAGAGGACGCGGACGGAACCGCGAGCTCGTCGAGCCCCGCCGCGACCGCGCCCACCTCGATCCGCCGCCGCGCGAGGATCAATCGCCGTTCGAAGGCCGCCGCGGACAGGCGCTCGGGCCGGAGGACGATCGCCTGGTGGAAGCCCGGCATCGCCGCCAGCGCCTCCGCCCCCAGCGCCGTCGGGTCGTGCGGCACCCGGCGCCAGCGCTCGACCGCCAAACCTTCCGCCGACAACCCCGCTGCCACGAGCGCACGGGCCCGCAGGAGCCGGCGCCGGCCCCGGGGCAGGAAGAGCTGGATGATCCCCGGACTCAGCCGCTCCAAGCCTGGCGCCAGCGTCGAGATCACGGATTGCGACACTGGCAACGCCACCCCCGCCCCGTCGCTCGACTCGCCGTCGGCGGCGAACGCCCCGCGGTGGGCCAGCGCCCCGAGCCCCGCGAGGGCGAGCGGCAGCACCCGATCCCGCGACCGACCGCCGGCGTCCGCCACGAACCCGATCCCGCACGCATCGTGCTCATACCGGGAGTCGTAGAGCGGAGGCTCGGGCAGTCGGCGCATTCGCGTCTCCAAGCGGTGGAGAGACGACGAGCGAGCCGTGGGGAGGTCCGCGACTCGCTCGCCGTTTGCTTCGGGGTCGGCCGTCCGTTGCCGGCCCCTGGGAGAAGGGGGATCAGGGTTGGTAGGCGGCCTCCCCGTGGACGGCGAGGTCGAGCCCGACCTCCTCGTCGCGGGTCGGGACCCGCAGGCCGAGCAGGAAGTCGACGAGCTTGACGATGACGAACGTCGAGATCACCGCGTAGGCGACCGTCGCGCCAATGGCAATCACCTGGGTCACGACCTGGCCCGCGTTGCCGTCGATCAGGCCGGAATAGCTGTTGATCGCGGCCGTCGCGAAGACGCCGGTGGCCACCGCGCCGAACGTCCCGCCGACGCCATGGACCGCGAAGACGTCGAGCGCGTCGTCGATCTTGAGCCGGGACCGGAGGAGGGTGAAGCTGTAGCACAGCCCGCCGACGGCGAAGCCGATCAGGAGCGCGCCACCGGCCGTCACGTAGCCCGACGCCGGGGTGATCGCGACGAGCCCGGCCACCGCGCCGCAGACGGCGCCGACGACGCTGACCTTTCGCTTGTGAACGTAGCTCGGCAAGGACCCAGGTAATGGTCGCTGCGGCGGCCGCGGTGTTGGTGACCAGCAGGGCGTTGGCGGCGAGGCCGTTGGCGGCACCCGCGGATCCGGCGTTGAAGCCGAACCAGCCGAACCACAGCAGGCCGGCGCCAAGGACCGTCATCGGAATGTCGTGCGGCTCCATCCGGTCGCCGTTGACGACCCGCCGGCCGATCAGCAGGGCGACGATCAGCGCCGACACGCCGGACGTCGCGTGGACCACCGTGCCGCCGGCGAAGTCGAGGGCGCCCAGCTTGAACAGCCAGCCGTCGGCCGCCCAAACCCAGTGGGCGACCGGCGAGTAGACGAAGATCGACCATAGGATCGTGAACAGCACGAACGCCCCGAAGCGCTTGCGCTCGGCGAAGGCGCCGGTGATCAGGGCCGGGGTGATCGCCGCGAACATCAGCTGGAAGGCGGCGAACAGTACGAACGGCACAGTCGGCATGTACGTCTCGCTGGGCGTCAGCCCGACGTTCATGAAGCCGACGAAGTCCAGGCCGCCGATGAGCCCGAGCCCACCGACGTCCGTCCCGAACGCCAGCGAGAAACCGACGAGGACCCAGATCACGCTGACGAGGGCGAGGCCGAAGAAGCTGTGCATGATCGTCGACAGCACGTTCTTGCGGCGGACGAGCCCGCCGTAGAACAGGGCCAGTCCCGGGAGCATCACCATCACCAGGGCGGTTGCGATGAGCAGCCAGGCCGTGTCCCCGCTGTTGATCTGCATGTGCACGTCCTCCACGCAAGGGCGAAATCGAGGTTGGCTCGACCCTACGGGCGTGCGTGGACGCGGTCAGTCGCTCGGGCGGGACGGTTGCGACGCGGTTCGGTTGCGGCGTTTCAGGCCGGGTTGCGAGCCGGTATCGGGCGCCACCGCATGCACAGAAGGCTTACGAGGCGGCTTTCCGCGTCCATCCGGCCCGGTTTGGGCCGCCGCTCACGCTCAGCGAGCATTTGCGGGCGCTGATTTCCGGCCCCTCAGCGCCATCTTGCCGCGCGGCTAAGCCTTCTGTGACTACGTGGCGCGCCGGCGCTCCCGAACTGCCACGAGCAGCGCCACGATCGACCCGAAACCCAGCGCCCCGAGGATCGCCAGCTTCGTCGGAAGGTCGTGGATCGGCAGCAGGAAGAACAGCGCCACGTCCAGCGCAAGGCCGAGCACGCCGAGTGCCAGCGCCCGTCGCCCCATCGATGGCGGCGCCGAGGTCAGCCGACGCTGGCCAGCCACGTCTCGAACGCAGCGAGGTTCGCCGGGATCGGCGCGGGCAGCAGGTCGTCCGCGTCCTCCAGGCCGAACCAGCGGGCATCGGGCGTCTTGACGCCGTTGCCGGTGATCAGCGCCACGACCTCGTCCCCCGGTCGGATCACGCCCCGGCGCCGTGCCGCGGCCACGGCCGCAACCGTGACGCCGCCGGCGGTCTCGGCCTGGACGCCCTCCAGCCGCCCGAGGGCCCGGATCGCGGAGGCGGTATCGGCGTCTGGCACGCCCTCGATCGACCCGCCGCTCGACCGCGCCAGGTCCAGCGCATACCTGCCATCGGCCGGCGACCCGATCGCCAGCGATCGGACGATCGTGGCCGGCTCGCGAACCGGCTCGATGACATCGGAGCCGGCGGCGAAGGCCGCGGCAACCGGCCCGCAGCCCTCCGCCTGGCCGCCCACGAACCGAACCGCTTTCGGCTCGACGAGTCCCACCTCCACGAGCTCGCGGAAGCCCTTGGCCACCTTGGTGAACAGCGAACCCGACGCGATCGGTGCCACGAGGACATCCGGCAGCCGCCAGCCAAGCTGCTCGGCCACCTCGAACGCGAGCGACTTGGAGCCCTCGGAATAGAACGGCCGAAGGTTGACGTTGACGAACGCCCAGCCCTCCTCGTCGGCGATCTCGAGCGACAGGCGGTTGACGTCGTCGTAGGTGCCGTCGACGCGGACGACCGTGGCGTCATACGCCAGCGCGTGCTCGATCTTGGCCGGCTCGAGGTCCGCCGGGACGAAGACAAACGCCCGAAGGCCCAGTGCGGCGGCGGCCGCCGCCGTGGCACCCGCCAGGTTGCCGGTCGAGGCACAGGCCAGCGTGTCGAACCCGAACTCGACGGCCCGAGCCGCGGCCACCGCGACCACCCGGTCCTTGAACGACAGTGTCGGGTTGCGCGAGTCGTCCTTGAGCCGCAACCCCTCGACGCCGATCTCGGCGCCCAGTCGTTCGGCTGCGATCAGGGCCGTCGAGCCAACCGCCAGGCCGCGCGCGGGTGCCGCGTCGACCGGCAGGAGCTCGCGATAGCGCCAGATCCCCGGGGCGCGGGCGGCAATGGTCTCCCGCGACACCGCCGCCGCGATGGCCGGCAGGTCGTAGACCACCTCGAGCGGGCCGAAACACGCCGGACACACGAACGAGGGCCCGATCTCCTCCGAGCCGCGAGCAGTTGCGGCATCGGAGGCCGGTAAGGAATGAGGTCGGGCGGTCCAGGACGGCGGTCGCGCCGTGGGTCGCGGTCTCGGTCGGCATGGTCTCCTCCAGGCAGGCTGAGAGTGACGCCGAAACCAGAAGACCCGTCCTGTGAGGACGGGTCTCGTTTCGAAGACCTTATCTCGCAGGAGGACCTGCCCGGATTTGGCACCTTGCCGACGTCGCCGCCGGTAGGTTGTCGGGCTTCACAGGGCCGGTCCCTCCGCCACTCTTGATAAGCGTCTTCAGTTGTCCTTCGATGCTATGGGCCGCGCCCGCGACCTGTCAATCGGGCGTCTCGTCAGACCGCTACGGGGGCCAACGGCTGGCCGAGCGCGTCGTGCGTCAGGTCGACGCAGTCCACCCGGCAGCCGCGCGCGTCGCGGCCGGCGAAGCGACCGAAATGGAACCAGGAGTCCGGGCCGACATGGTCGAGCCGGCAGCCGCAGGCGCCACACGTGACGGGGCCCATCTGGCCGTCACGAACGACGCGAACGCCGCCGGTGCCGGGATCGGGAGGGTGAATCATCTCGGGCAGGACCTTTCGGGGACGGCGGGACCGCGCCCACCGTTCGGCAACCGTACGTCGGCCCGTGGCCCGGTTCGGCACCACGAGGGGATCGCATCGGTTGCGACTCGGTAGCGGATCCGAGCACCGCTGGTGAGCCGGGTGGGATTCGAACCCACGACCAAGGGATTAAAAGTCCCCTGCTCTACCACTGAGCTACCGGCCCGCGGGCGACGGTAGCACGATCCCGGGGCGAATCCTCGGTGGCGCGCCGCGCCTCTACACTGGCGTGGAGGCTCACGCACTCGAGGGGGTCGCTTCGTGCTCTCCAGCCCCACGCCGGACCAGGTTCGATCGCTCGCCCCCGACCCAGGCGCGGCGCGCGTCGGCGAAGGGCTCGGGCACAAGCGCTACTGGTCCGCCACCGGACGGAATGACGGGGCAGCCTGGGGCCTCTGCCAAGGCTCCGGCAAGGATCCGTACCAGGTCGTCGTCGACTTCGGCGGCCCGGCGTTCAAGTGCTCCTGCCCGAGTCGCAAGTTCCCGTGCAAGCACGGCCTGGGCATCCTGTTCCTGCTGGCCGGCGACGCCTCGCTGTTCCCGTCGGCCGAACCGCCAGGCTGGGCGGCCGAATGGCTGGCGTCCCGCACTCAACGTGCCGAACGAGCGGAGGCCCGGGCCGCGGCCGCGGAGTCAGCTCCCACCCGCACCCCAGAGCAGGAGGCCGCGTCCCGAGAGAAGCGGGTCAAGGCCCGCGAGAAGAAGGTCGATGCCGGCCTCGTCGACCTCGACCGCTGGCTGCAGGACCTCGTCCGGCGCGGACTTGCCGCGGCCAAGGGTGAGGGCTACGCGTTCTGGGACCAGGCCGGAGCTCGGCTGGTCGACGCCCAGGCGGCCTCCCTGGGGCGCGAGGTCCGGACGCTGGGCGCGATCGCCAACAGCGGCGGAGCGTGGGCCGAAACGGCGCTCGAGCGGATCAGCCGGCTGTACCTGATCAGCGAGGCGTACCGGCGCCTCGACACGCTCCCCGACGACCTTCGGGCCGACGTCCGATCGCTCGTTGGCTGGACGGTCAAGGAGGACGAGCTGCCCGAGGACGGCGCCGTATCCGATCGGTGGCTCGCCGTCGGCCGGATCGTGACCGGCGACGATCGGCTGACCACGGCGCGGACGTGGCTCGTCGGCGAGACGACCGGGCGGTTTGCGCTCCACCTGGCGTTCGGGGCCGGCGGCGCCAACCCGGCGCCGATCGCCCTGCCGGGGATGTCGTTCAGCGGCCGCCTGACGTTCTATCCATCGGCGACGCCGTTGCGCGCCTCGGCGACCGAAGCCGGGGCCGGTGCCGCGACCGGGATGGTCACCTCGCTCCCCGCCGGGACCACGATCGCCGGCGCCGCGGCGACGTTCGCGTCGGTCCTGGCCCGCAATCCGTTCGTGCTCTCATGGCCGGTGATCCTGGCCGACGTCGTGCCCGTTGGCCGGGACGACGAGCTGATGCTTCGCGACGCGGACCGCGGCACCGTGCCCGTCACGCCGGAGGCCATCGGCGCCCGATTGCTGGCCCTCGCAGGCGGCCGTGCGGTGAGCGTCTTCGGCCAGTGGTCCGGTCGCTCGATCCGGGTCCTGTCGGCCCTGGCGGACGGGCGACTCGTCGACCTCGGGACGGACATGGACGCCGGGGATGCAGAGGCGGCCGTCCCGGGGCGCGGCGGCGAGAACGACCCGTGGGGCCAGCTCGTCAGCGCGGCACTGCTGGGCACGGAGCGCGCGGAACCGCCGGCCATCGACCTCCCGGCCGGCGCGGTCGCCCTCGCCGAACGACCTCGGGAGACCCGACTCCTCGGCGCGGCCGCGGTCCTCGGCACCCTCCGCCGAGCTGGCTGGACGGCGGCCACAGACGACGGGCCGGTCCCCGAACCCGCACCGGCCGACGATCGCCCGGCCGTGGACGCGGCGGCCGGCTGGCTGCTCCGTCGAACGCTGGACGAACGCCCGGAGCTCGCCGCAGAGTGGCTGGACGCTGCCGCGGGCGCCGGGCTGCGGCCATCGCACGAGGAGCTGCCACGGCTCCTCGCGTTCGCCACCCGGAACGACGAGATCCGCGACGCGCTCCGGCCGATGCTCGGCCCGCGGGCGGCCTGGCTCGTGAGCCAGCTGCCATACCTGGGCCCGGGGGCTGCCTCGGTCGCGGAGGAGCCGGAGGAGGCATTCGAAGGGACCTCGGGGGCGGGTGCCCGCGCGGCCCTCCTGCGCGAGCTGCGGGGCGTCGACCCGGAACGGGCGCGCCGGCTCCTCGAGGCCGCCTGGGAGGACGCAACCGTGGAGGAACGAACGAGGTGCATCGAGGCTTTGGTGGTCAATCTCGGGCCTGAGGACGTGGCGCTGCTCGAGACGGCCCTTGCGGATCGCCGGGCCGAGGTCCGGGCGGCCGCAATCGACCTCCTCGCCCGCCTGCCCGATACCGAGTTTGCGAGGACGGCGGAGTCGGCGGCTCGGCCGCTGCTGGCCTCGGTCGGACGCCTTCGGCCGAGCCTCGAGGCGCGGCTCCCCGACTGGTCCGACGCGTTCGAGGACCTCGGGATCATCCGCAAGCCACCCCATGGCGTCGGCGAGAAGTCGTGGTGGCTCCGCCAGCTGATCGCCCGGGTGCCACCCAGCCGCTGGGAGACGTGGCTGGGCGCGGATCCCGGAGCCCTGGTCGACCGGGCGTTCCGTGGCGACGAGACGGGCGCAATCGTCCACGGCTGGATCGAGGCGACGGGTCGGTTCGGCGATCCCCGTTGGGCGATGGCGCTGCTCGGCGAACCGAAGATCGCCCGCTCCGAGACCGGGGGCGAGGTGGACCCGGAACCGCTCCTTGCCTCGATCCCGGTTCGGGAGCGCGATGCCTTCGTCGCCCGGCTGGTGCCGAACGTCGACCAGGCCCGTGCCGCGAAGTTCGCGACGACCTGCCCACGACCGTGGTCGGCGGGGCTGACCAGGGCCGTGATGATGTCCCTTTTCAACGCCAACGCTATCGTCGCGGGTGGGGGCTTCTACGACCTGCTCCGACTCATGGCCCGCCGCGCCGACCCGGGGTTGGCCGAAATCCTGGAGGAAGGGCTGTTCGCAGACGAGCGGCGGCGCTACTCCGGCCCGATCGTCGACGCCGTCGATGTCCTCAGATACCGCTACCAGGTTGCCACCACGTTCGCCAAGGCCCACGGAGGAACCCGATGACGTCTGCCGCCCCGCCCCCACCCGAAGTCCAGCGCGGCCACGCCGAGCAGGACAACGCCGCCGAGCTGGAAGCCATCGGCCGGACCGACGACCGGCAGCGGCCCCCAGGCTGGCGGCTGTCGCCGTGGGCAGTGGTCAGTTACGTGCTGGGCGGCAAGCTGCCCGACGGGACCCAGATCGTCCCCAAGTACATCGGCGACCGGCGGCTCGTCGAGATCGCGGTGGCGACGCTGGCGACGGATCGCGCGCTGCTCCTCCTCGGCGTTCCGGGCACGGCCAAGACGTGGCTCAGCGAGCACCTCGCCGCGGCGATCAGCGGCGACTCGACGCTCCTCGTTCAGGGCACGGCCGGCACCGGCGAGGACGCGATCCGCTACGGCTGGAACTACGCCCGGCTCCTCGCGGAGGGGCCGTCGCGCGCGGCCATGGTTCCCAGCCCGGTCATGGTCGGGATGGAGCGCGGTGCCCTGGTCCGGGTCGAGGAGCTGACACGGATCCCATCGGACGTCCAGGACGCGCTGATCACCGTCCTGTCCGAGAAGGCGCTGCCGATCCCGGAGCTCGGCGAGGAGGTCCAGGCCGTCAAAGGCTTCAACGTCATCGCCACCGCCAACAACCGCGATCGCGGCGTCAACGAGCTGTCGTCGGCCCTCAAGCGGCGCTTCAACACCGTCATCCTGCCGGTCCCGTCGCGGGTCGACGAGGAGGTCGAGATCGTCCGCCAGCGAGTCGAGCAGCTGGGCCGGGCGCTGGAGCTGCCTGCCGAGCCGCCGGCGCTCGATGAGATCCGCCGGATCGTGACGATCTTCCGGGAGCTGCGGTCCGGTGCCACCGAGGACGGCAAGGCCAAGCTCAAGGTGCCGACCGCCACCCTGTCGACGGCCGAGGCGATCGCCGTGGTCAACCAGGGGCTGTCCCTCGCCGCCCACTTCGGCAACGGCAAGCTGTCGCCGCGTGACGTCGCCGCCGGGTTGACCGGGGCCGTGGTTCGCGACCCGATCCAGGACTCGGTCGTCTGGCGCGAGTACCTCGAGACGGTCATGAAGGAGCGGTCCGACTGGAAGGACCTCTACAAGGCCTGCCGCGAGGTGGCGGACTAGCGCGTCGTGAGCGTCACCGTCTTCGGGATCCGACACCACGGGCCCGGCTCCGCCCGGAGCCTGGTCGAGGATCTCGCGCGCCTGTCGCCGGACTGCGTTCTCGTCGAGGGCCCGCCCGAGGCGACCGACCTGCTCCCCCTCGCCGCCGACAAGGAAATGCGCCCGCCGGTGGCGCTCCTCGTCTACGACCCGGACCAGCCGCACGACGCGGTCTTCTACCCGTTCGCCGTCTTCAGTCCGGAGTGGCAGGCCATCCGCCACGCGCTCACCGCCGACGTCCCGGTCCGGTTCATCGACCTCTCGACCGGCATCCAGCTTGCCCGGATGCGGGCCGAGCGGGCGGCGCTCATGGCGAAGCTCCGTACCGAACCCGGGGCCGAAGCCGAAACCGACGACGACGAAGCCGACGCGGCCGAAGCGGAGCCCGCCCCCGATCCCATGGAGCACCTCCACCGGGACCCCCTCGGTGAGCTTGCCCAGGCCGCCGGCGAACCCGACGGCGAGCGCTGGTGGGACCGGCTGGTCGAGTCCCGGCGCACCGCCGCAGACGTCTTCGAGGCGATCCGCGAGGCCATGACCGCCGTCCGTGGCGAGCTGCCGGACGAGGATCCACTCAACGAGGTCCGGGAAGCCGCGATGCGGCGTGCCGTCCGCGAGGCGGAGAAGCAAGGTCACGAACAGATCGCCGTGGTCTGCGGTGCCTGGCACGCCCCCGCGATCGTCGACCGGCCGACGGCGGCGCACGACGACCGGCTCCTCCGGACGATGCCCCGCCCGATCAAGGTGGCGGCCGCGTGGGTTCCTTGGACGTACGCCCGGCTGGCAGCCGAATCGGGCTACGGCGCCGGCATCCTGTCGCCGGGTTGGTACGAGCACCTCTGGTCGGGCAAGGAGCCGTTGTCGGTGACCTGGATGGCCCGCGTCGGGCGGGTCTTCCGGAAGGAGGACATGGACGTGTCCTCCGCGCACCTGATCGAGGCGACCAGGCTGGCGGAGGCGCTGGCCGCGATGCGCGGCCGGTCGGTGCCGTCGCTGGAGGAGCTGACCGACGCCGTCCGCTCGGTGATCGGGTTCGGTGCGGATGGGCCGCTGGCGGTGGTCCGCGATCGGCTGATCGTCGGCCGGGCCATGGGCCGGGTGCCCAAGGATGTCCCGATCGCGCCACTCGCGGCGGACCTGGCCCGCGAGCAGCGCCGCCTCCGGCTCCGGCCCGAGGAGGGCAAGGCGTCGCTCGACCTGGACCTGCGCGGTGAGATCGACCTGGGCCGCAGCCATCTCCTCCACCGCCTCCGGATCCTCGACGTGCCGTGGGGGACGCCGGAGCGGACCTACGGCAAGTCGGGCACGTTCCACGAGCTTTGGTCGCTGGCCTGGCGCCCGGACTTCGTCGTCGACCTCATCGCCGCCAGCCGCTATGGCTCGACCGTCGCGGCCGCGGCCGCGGCCAAGGCGATCGAGGGAGCCGGCGCGAGCGATCGCCTGGCGGAGCTGACCGAGCTGATCGAGGCGGTCCTGCTGGCCGACCTCCGGGACGCCGTCGAAGTCGTCGTGGGCCGGATCGGTGACGTGGCCGCGGTCGCGGCGGATGTGCCGGCGCTCATGGACGCCCTCCCGCCGCTCGCCCGGGTCGTCCGCTACGGCAACGTGCGGGGGACGGACGCGGCGGCGGTCCGGACGGTCGTCGACGGCCTCGTCGCCAGGATCTGCGTCGGCGTGCGCTCGGCGTGCGCATCGCTCGACGACGACGCCGCCCGCGAGATGCTGCCCCGCATCGACGCCACCGATTCGTCGGTGACGCTGCTCGACGACACGGGCCATCGCGCCAGCTGGCAATCGGCGGTCCTCGGGCTTGCCCAGCAGTCGGGGCTCCACGGGCTGATCGCCGGCCGGGCGACGCGGCTGCTCCACGACGCCCGGGCTCTCGATGCCGAGGAGACCAGCCGGCGGATGAGCCTGGCCCTGTCGCGTGGTGCGGAGCCCGCCGCCGCGGCGGCCTGGGTCGAAGGCTTCCTCCGTGACAGCGGGCTGGTCCTGGTCCACGACGACGCGCTCTTCGGGGTCCTCGACGGCTGGCTCAACGAGATGGGGGCGGAGGGCTTCGACGCCATCCTGCCGCTCCTCCGGCGGACGGTGTCGACGTTCCCGGCCCCGGAGCGACGCGCCCTCGCGGATCGTGCCAAGGGCGCCATCGCCGGCGCGCCACGCGGCGCCGTGGGTGGCTACGACCCCGACCGTGCCGCGGCCGTCGTGCCGATCCTGGCCCGGATCCTGGGACTCGACGGGGAGCCGCGATGACCGAGCCGGCAGACGAGCGGCTGCGACGCTGGCGGCTGGTCCTCGGCGGCGAGGCCGAGGAGATGGGCGTCGCGCTCCGCGGCCCCGACGCGGCTCGCGACGGGGCACTCGCGGCCCTCTACGACGAGGATCGTTCGTCGGGGCTGGGTGGCTCGGCGCCGGGCGTGGCGCGCTGGCTGGGCGACATCCGCACGTACTTCCCCACCAGCGTCGTCCAGGTCATGCAGCGCGACGCGATCGAGCGGCTGAACATGAAGCAGCTCTTGCTCGAGCCCGAGCTGCTGTCGAGCGTCGAGCCGGACATCGAGCTGGTCGGGACGCTGATCAGCCTGGGCCGGGCGATGCCGGCCAAGACCCGCGACACCGCACGGGTCGTGGTCCGCAAGGTGGTCGACGAGGTGGAGCGGCGGCTGGCGAATGCCCTCCGGCAGGCGATCACCGGCGCTCTCAACCGGGCCGAGGTCACCCGCCGCCCGAAAGCCCGCGACATCAACTGGGACCGGACGATCCGGCGCAATCTCCGCCACTACCAGGCCGAGCACAAGACGATCATCCCGGAGGTCCTGCTTGGCCACGGCCGGCGCCAGTCGGCCGCCCGCGAGGTGATCATCGCCGTCGACCAGTCCGGCTCGATGGCGGCATCGGTCGTCTACTCGTCGATCTTTGCCGCGGTCATGGGCACGATCCGGTCGATCAAGACCCAGCTGGTGGTCTTCGACACCCAGGTCGTCGACATGACCGACCAACTCGACGATCCGGTCGAGATCCTGTTCGGCACCCAGCTCGGCGGCGGGACCGACATCAACAGCGCCGTCGCCTACTGCCAGACGCTGGTCCGGCGGCCGACCGACACGATCTTCGTCCTGATCTCCGACCTGTACGAGGGTGGCGTCGCAGAGGAGCTGACCAAGCGAATCGGGACGCTGGTCAACGGCGGCGTGACCGTGGTGGTCCTGCTGGCACTCTCGGACCAGGGTAGGCCGTCGTACGACCGCCAGCTGGCGGCCCGGCTGTCGGCGCTGGGGGCGCCGTCGTTCGCCTGCACGCCGGACCTGTTCCCGGACCTCATGGCGGCGGCCATCGGCAAGCGCGACCTCACCGCCTGGGCCGCAGAGCGCGAGCTGGTCGTCACCCGCGAGGCTGGGTGACGGGTCACGCGACCGGCGTCGCAAGGTGGCCCTCACTCATGGGGCGATCGACCGCGACCAGGCTGTCCTCGTCCCTGGGCGATCGTGGTCGTCGGGCGGTCCGAATCGTCAGCCATTGGCCCACTTGACCGCGGCATGAGCAAACACGAAAGGCGGCTGCCCTGGAGCGTCGCAGTCGCTCGTGCGACGAGAACCGCGGAGTGCGACCTGGTCGTCACTCGCCGAGGCCGGGTTAGCGTCTCAGCGGTCGTAGACCTCCGGGTTGACCGGCGTCGGGAGCCGCTCGCCCCGGACGCCGGCCAGCAGGTTCGCCGCCGCCATCTCCGCCATCTTGCCGCGGGTGGCCCGCGACGCCGAAGCGATGTGCGGCACGATCAGGCAGTTGTCGAGACCCACCAGCGGATCGTCCATCGGGATCGGCTCGGGGTCCGTGACGTCGAGGGCGGCGGCGGCGATGACGCCGTCGCGCAACGCCCCGGCGAGTGCGGCGCCGTCGACGACCGGGCCTCGCGCTGTGTTGACCAGGACCGCCGTCGGCTTCATGGATCGCAGCGCGTCGGCGTCGATGAGGTGGCGCGTCTCCGGCGTCAGGTTGACGTGGAGCGAGACGAAGTCGGATCGTGCCAGCAGCTCGTCGAGCGGCACGTACGTCGCTCCGAGTGGCCCCGTGACGTCAGCCGGCAGCTCCGCCGTGTCGTGGTACAGGACCGTCATCCCGAAGCCTCCCGCGCGGCGCGCCACGGCCTGCCCGATCCGCCCAAAGCCCACGATCCCGAGCGTCGCGCCGTGGACGTCCGGACCCATGAGGAGCATCGGCCCCCACGTCTTCCAGCGGCCGTCGCGAACATACCGATCGCCCTCGGCGACCCGGCGGGCGGCGGCCATCAGCAAGGCCCAGGCGAGGTCCGCGGTGGTCTCGGTCAGGACTCCCGGCGTGTTGCCAACCGGGATCCCGCGGCGGGTGCATTCGGGTACGTCGACGTTGTCGAACCCGACCGCGTAGTTCGACACGACCCGCAACTGCGGCCCGGCGCGGTCGAGGAGCTCCGCATCGACCCGGTCGGTCAGCAGGGTCAGGATCCCGTCGCAGCCCTCCACCGCGCTGAGCAGCTCCTCGCGGGGCGGCGGCAGCTCATCCGGCCAGACGGTGGCATCGCACGCCTCGGTCACGAGCCGGAGGCCGTCGTCGGGGATCACCCGGGCAACGAAGACCTTTGGGCGGCCGGCCATCAGGAAACGGCCGAGCCGGCGCCGGTCGCCACCAGGGCGGCGATCCGCTCCAGCGCGGCCTGCAGGTTCTCCCTGGAGTTCGCGTACGAGATCCGGACGTGATTGGCCCCCACCTGCCCGAACGCCGTCCCCGACAGGACGCACACCCCGGACTCGGTGAGCAGCCGGTCGGCCAGCTCCGAACCGGTCATCCCGGTGCCGGAGACGTCGGGGAACACGTAGAACGCACCCGAGGGCGTCAGGCAGCGGATGCCTGGGATCGCGTTGAGCCCGTCGACCACGAGGTCCCGGCGAACCCGGAACTCCTCCACCATCGCCTCGACCTCGTCCTGCGGTCCGTTCAGCGCCTCGACCGCTGCCTGCTGGGAGTGCGAGGAAGTGCACGAGACCGAGTTGATGATCAGCCGCGAGAACGGCGCCAGCAGCGGTTCGGGAACGATCGCGTAGCCCAGCCGCCAGCCCGTCATCGCGTAGGTCTTGGAGAAGCCGTCGAGGACGATCGTCCGCTCTTCCATACCCGCCAGGGAGGCGATCGAGACGTGCTCGCCGTCGTACACGATCCGGCCGTAGATCTCGTCGGCGAGGACCACCAGGTCGTGCTGGAGTGCCAGCTCGGCGATCCGCTCCACGTCGTCGCGGGTGAAGACGCCGCCGGTGGGGTTGGCCGGCGAGTTGATCACCAGCATCCGGGTCCGCGGCGTAATCAGCGACGCCAGCTCGTCGAGGTCCGCCCGGAAGTCGTGCTCCTGGCGGATCGGCAGCGGGACGGGCGTCGCGCCCGCGAACCTGGTCATCGACTCGTAGATCGGGAAGCCGGGGTCCGGGTAGATGACCTCGTCGCCGGCCTCGGCCAGGGCGAGGAGCGCGTAGAACATGATCGGCTTGGCGCCCGGGGTGACGATGACGCGGTCCGCCGGCGCGGCAAATCCCTTGCGGGCGGTGGCGTCCGCGGCGATGGCCTCCCGCAGCGCCGGCAGGCCGAGTGGCGGACCGTAGTGCGTCCAGCCGTCGTCGAGCGCCTTCTGGGCCGCGGCCCGGACGTTGGCCGGCGTGTCGAAGTCGGGCTCGCCGATCTCGAGGTGGATGATGTCCCGACCCTCGGCCTCCAACGCCCGTGCCCGGGCAGCCGCCTCGAAGGCCGTCTCGGTGCCGATGACCCCCATTCGTCCGGCGATCTTCATCTCGCCGATCGTACCAGCGCTGGGGTCCTGGCCGTCTTTCCGCGGGACCGCCTAAAATCCCGCCGATGGCTCGCTTCTACGGAATCGACGAGGCCAACGAGCAGCTCCCGGAGGTGCGGGAGATTCTTGGCGCGCTGCGCGACCAGCGGGCCGAGCTCATCCGGCTGCGCGACGAGATCCTCGAGCGCCAGGCGGCGGTGGAAGCGACGGCCGACGGTCCGGCCGGCGCGGGTTCGGCGGCCGGACGCGCTGAGGCCGACCCGGAGGAGGCCGCCGAGCTGCGCCGGATCCGGCTGCGGATGCAGGGCGTGATCGACCAGATGCAGGCCGGCGTCGTCCGGCTCGACGCCCTCAGCATCACCCTCCGCGACATCGAGACCGGGTTGATCGACTTCCCGGCACTGGTCTCGGGTCGCCAGGTCTGCCTCTGCTGGCGGCTCGGCGAGGACAGCATCGGCTGGTGGCACGAGCTGACCGCCGGCTTCTCCGGGCGCCGTTCGCTGGCCGACCTGGACTGACCGTGATGGCCTCCGATCCGTCGGTGCCGGGTCTGGTCATCCAGGGTGGACGCGCCAAGGCGTATCGGCCGATGCCGGCGAACGATCGTGCCGCGGCCCTGGCCGCCGGCCTCGCGGCCTACGACCGGGGTGACTACTTCGAGGCCCACGAGCTGCTGGAGCCGGCCTGGATGGGGGCGGCCGACCCGCACGAACGCGACCTCCACCAGGGACTGATCAAGCTGGCGGCCGCCTACGTCCACGCCGTCCGCGGCAATCCACTGGGGATGGCCAAGAACCTGTCCGGGGCGCGCGACCGCCTTCGGGGCGTGGGCCCCTCCGGGACCCTCGAGGTTGGCGCCGGCGTGGACGTGCCGAACCTGTTGGACGAGATCGAGCGGCGGCTGGTGGGGACGCCGGATCCGCTCACCGGGAACCCGCCCGCCATCCGGAGGACGCAGCCATGACCTTGCCGCCCGGCGCCGTTCCGACCATCGACGTCCGAGAGGTCGTCCGCCGCCTCCACGAGGACCCGGTCGCGCCGCTCGTCGTCGACGTCCGGGAGATGGACGAGTTCCTGGCGGTCCGTCCGGCGGAGGGCACGGCGCTCGTGCCGATGTCGTCGTTCGCGGCGCGGTTCGAGGAGCTGCCCCGCGACCGGCCGCTGTTCATGCTCTGTGCCAGCGGCAATCGCTCGTCCGCCGCGACCGCTCACCTGCTCCGCAACGGCTTCGCCGACGTCTCGAACGTCGCCGGCGGGATCATCGAGTGGCAGCGCGCCGGCCTGCCCGTCCGCGGTGGCCCGGTCGCACCAGGTGAGGGCGACCTGCCCACCGGTTGATCGGGCGGTCGCCTGACGACCCTAGCCGCGCCTCGCTGGCCCGCGCCTCCGGAGGCGTTGGATGAAGGCCATCGTCCGCTCGCGATGGGCCAGCGCCCAGCCGAGCACGATCAGGATGATGAAGTTGACCGTCCCGATGCCGGCCGCGTTGAGCTGGCCCAGCTGCTGGCCGATCTCGCCCGGGATCTGGAGGCCGGGGACGACCGCCCCAACCAGCCCGAGCTGGAAGAACGGCTCCTGCGGCGAGAGGTTCGACCGGACGGCGCCCTGCTGGACCGCCTCGCCCGATCGCCCGCCGACGAGGAACACGTTCGAGCCGCTGGTGGCCGTGCCGGCACCGGCCAGGCCGCCCGCCGGCAGGTCGGAGACCGGCAAGTGCTTCCATTCCGGGATGACGTCCCCATCCGCGCCGGCTACCGGGACGCCCCAGTAGACCTCCGGCCGCGTGCCGGCGGCGTCGACGCCACCGGCGAGGTAGACGGATCCGTTGACCCCCCAGCCGGCCGCATTGGCCCTGGCGGCCGGGAGGTTGGACCCGGGGCTGGTTCCCCATCGGACCAGGTCGCCGAGGCTCTCGCCTTCAGCGGTCTCCACGCTGCCGCGCCAGACCGTGGCCGTCGGCCCCGCAGCCGTCCGACCGCCGTACAGCCAGACGAAATCGCCGTTGAGGACCGCCGTTGCATCGGCCATGCCCTCGCCCAGCGGCGCCTGGGCTGCCCACGCCTCGAGGGCGCCCTGGCGGTCGAGCTCGGACTTCCAGGTGAGCGGGCTGGGTGCGCCGTCCGGGCCGACGCCGCCGACGAGCAGCATCCCATCGCCGAGGGCGACCAGCGATGCGCCGGCGCGCGCCTCCGGCAGGTCGACCGGCACCTCCTCGTCCGCACCCAGCGTCCATTCGCCCAGCTCGCCTGTCTGGAGGTTCGGGCGGAGGATGTACGTGGTGGCCGTCGGGGCGCCGTCCGCGCCGGCGCCGCCACTGACGTAGATCACGCCGTTGAGCACCGCGACCGCCGCATCCGACCGCGGCTCTGGCAGCGGCGGCCCCTCGCTCCACGGCTGGAAGTTGCCGGCCGGCGCGTTCTCGGCGACGAAGACCGTCGCGCTCGCCGCGGTCCCATCCGACCCGCCGATGTACAGCAGTTTGGTCCCCGATTGGACGAGGGTGCCATCGGTCCGCCCGGCGGGGAGGTTGAGCGAGCCATCGGCCGGCGACGGCTCCCAGGGCAGGAGCGCGCCGATGGGGGCCGGGCACGGCAAGGAGGACTGGTTGTTCTCCGGTGGACAGAGGTTGACCGGCGTCCAGGCGAGGATCCCCAGGTCGACCGTCCGGTTGACGGTGAAGTAGTACGCCCGATCCGGCACGTAGCCCAGGATGAACAGGATCAGGACGAACCAGATCGTCGCCTTGACCGACGCCCACGCCCAGCCGTCGGCGTCGAGCAGGCCGAACAGCGCCCGGCGTCGCGTCGCAGGTCCGGGACCGAGGGCTCGGGTCGTCATTCGGCGGTCAGGGTGCCGGTCATGAACGGATGGACTGAGCAGAAGAAGGTGTACTCGCCGGCCTCGAGCGCCTCGTACACGTAGGTTGTCGATTCGCCGTCCTGGATCGTCGGTTGGTCCGCGACCACCGTATCGCCCTCCCTGACGTCCACGTCGTGGGTCTGGCCCTGATCGTCGATCGAGAAGTTGATGCCGAAGACTTCGCCCGCCGGGACGGACAGGGCGTCGGGATCGAAGGCCACGTTGACCGCCTGGAGATCGACCGCCGTCGCATCCGGCGGCAGCGATGCGCCGGGTGCCGGACTACCCCCGCCTCCGCCGGCATCCGTCCAGCATTCGGGGAAGGGCGTCGCGCCGGGCTCGGGCCGGAAGTTGGGGTCGAACCAGCCGGTGAAATGCTCGCCGGTCGGCTCGTTGAGCTCCGGGTCGCGGACCTCGTACTCGACGTTCGGTGCCCGCAGGAACGCGATCAGCTCCTCGATCTGGCGGTAGTTGAGCGGTCCGCCGTTGACGTCCGCCCAGACGGGCATCGCGCTGTTGGGGTTGCCGCAGACGTACCGGCCACCGGCGGTCAGGACGTTGCGCAGGTACTGCTCGTTGAGGTGCGAGAACAGCTTGATCTTGTCGTTCAACTTGGGACCGATGTAGGGCGCGCCTTCGGGCTGCTCCGGCTCCTCGGGTCCAAGGCCGTTGGGTCCATGGCAGCGAGCGCAGTTGGCCTGGTACAGGTTGTAGCCGCGCTCGACCCGGACGACTTGCTGGTGCTCCATTTCGGCCGCGAGGCGCGGCTTGGTGAGGTTGAACGGAGCGCCCAGCTCGTAGAAGTAGTAGATGACGACGAACAGGATCACGATGATCGTGGCCAGCAGGCCCACCCACCGGGCATTCGCCGACTGGCGGACGATCTTCGCCGCCCGCTCCGGGCTCAGCTCGAAGTTGTGGGCGGCCGGAGGCGCGGTGAAGCGCTCGGGCGGCGCGGGCTCGGACGGTGGCCGGCGCGCCGGGAGGCGCTGCTCGGGCTCGCGTCCGGGCGGATCGGTCATCGGTCTCCTCGGTGAGGGCGTTCGGGACGGCGGATCAGATGCAACCGGTGGGACTCTTCGGCGGGATCAGACCCGGCTGGCCGAGGGCCACCGGTAGCGGCCCGAGGGTGATCTTGCCGGTGTCGAGCGTCAGCACGCCGTCGGCGCTCACCGAGGCGGAGAAGCGATCCATCCCCCGGGGAGCGGGCCCGTACGCCGTGCCGGCGGCCTTGATGCCGAGGCGGTCGTAGCGCGAGCCGTGGCACGGGCACTCGAGCCAGAAGTTGCGGAGGCACGGATTGGGCTTGCAGCCAAGGTGCGGGCAGCGCTGGTACATCGCCCGAACGTTGAGCGCGGTGCCGTCGCCAGTCGTGTCCTCGCCCGGCAGGAACTGCTGGCGGGCTGGATCGACCAGGGCGATGAACGCGCGGGCATTCGAGACGTAGGCCGGGAAGCCGTCGGCGACCGGGAGGCTGCTGTTCTGAGCCTTGAGGTCGTCGAGGGTCCCGATCGTGACCTTGCCGCCGAAGCCGCCGGCGAGGTTCGGCCACAGGAAGCCGAGCGACCCGGCGGTCACCTCGAGCAGCCACAGCCCGACGCCGGCACCGAGCGAGGTTCGGAGCAGCTGGCGGCGGGACAGGCCCTGGACCTGCTCTTTGCGCAGGGCCTTGAGCGCCTGGCCGGTGAGGGCCTGCGGCTTGTCGGCGGGCTGGACGTGGTAGTTGCTCACGGGTTGGGAATGACTCCGGTTCAGAGGGCGAAGTGGAGGCCCTGGGTGTTGACGTACGGGATCACGAACGAGTAGCCGGGGCCCCGGAAGAAGATCCCGACGAAGGTCACGATCAGGCCGAGCATGCAGAACAGGGTGAAGAGGACGACGGCGGTCTTCCGCTGCGACGGCCGGGTGGCCAGGATGTTGCCGCGGTCGACGTACGGGATGAGCGCCGCGCCGACGAGGACGAACGTCGGGACCAGGACGCCGGCCACCGTCGGGTGGAAGTAGGCGAGCAGCTCCTGGAGGCCCAGGAAGTACCACGGCGCCTTGGCCACGGCCGGCGTGACGTTGCCGTTGGCCAGCTCCTCCAGCGGGGCGTTGATGAACAGGCCCATCAGCAGCAGGAAGATGCTCATGACCCCGGCGGCGAGGAACTCGATCGAGAGCAGGTGCGGCCAGGTCATGACCGTGTCGTCGGGTTCCTTCTGGACCCGGACGACGGCGTCCTGCTTGACCAGCGCGAGCAGCCGGTACGGCCGGGCCGACATTGGCACGCGCTGCTTGTCGATCTCGGTCCGCCGGGTGGGGTCGACGGGCAGCACGACGCGGCCGCCGGTGTCCTCCCTGGTCGTGACCGGCTTGGTCTCGGGCTTCTTGGTGTCGTCAGTCATGGCTTACAGGGGCCCCGAGATCCCGCCGTCCTTGCGGATCCGCCAGAAGTGGATCGCCAGGAAGATGGCGGCGAGCAGCGGCAGCACCATGATGTGGAGGACGTAGAACCGCAGGAGCGTGTTCTGGCCGACCTCCAGGCCGCCCAGCAGGAGGCGGTTGACCGGGGTGCTCAGGATCGGCACGTAGCCGCCCATGTTGGTCCCGATCGTGATCGCCCAGTAGGCGATCTGGTCCCACGGCAGCAGGTAGCCGGTGAAGCTCAGCATGATCGTGGTGAACAGGAGCACAACGCCGACGACCCAGTTGAACTCGCGCGGCGGCTTGTAGGCGCCGTGGTAGAAGACCCGCATCATGTGGAGGAAGACGAAGAACACCATCAGGTGGGCACCCCACCGATGGATGTTCCGGGTCAGCAGCCCGAACGTCGTCTCGGACTGGATCTCCAGGATGTTCGTGTAGGCCAGCGTCGATGACGGGACGTAGAAGAACATCAGGTAGACGCCGGTGATCGTGAGGACCAGGAACAGGAAGAACGACAACCCGCCCAGGCAGAACGTGTAGGCGAACTTCACGGCGTGCTGGCGGACCCGCACCGGGTGGATGTGCAGGAAGACGTTGTTCATCACCGCATACGCCCGCGACCGTTCGTCGTTGGGGTAGGGCTGCCGGAACAGCGAGCGCCACGCGGCGCTGCGGCGGATCGATTGGTCGACCCGCTCGAGGAAACTCAACGGGCTCCTCCTGCCACGCCGGCCGTGCCGGCGAGCTGCGCATCACGGTACGACTCCTTGTAGAGCCGCCCGTCGGTCGAGACCTCCTGCAGCTCGAACCGCTCCATCGTAATGGCGTCGAACGGGCATCGCTTGACGCATAGCGCGCAGCGGATGCAGCGCTCTTCGTCGAGGATCATCGCCCCGCCATTGTCCCAGCCGTAAGCCTCCTCGATCTCCGGCAGGAGGCCCTCTGTCTTGAGCTGGTTGACGTCGACCATGTGGATGACGCCTTCTGGGCAGACGTCGGCGCAGGCGCCGCACAGGACGCACCGGAACGGGTCGAACCAGATGTTGTAGTTGCACATCAGGCAGCGCGTCGACTCGGCGACCGCGGCCGTGGCGTCGTAGCCGAGCTCCACCGGGGTGTTGAAGTTGACCTCCGGGTCGGTCGAGGGCATCCGGGCCGGGAGCGGCGCCATCGGGATGTGCTGGCGGGGCAGGACGTCGTACAGCTCGGGCATGTCGTGCCGCCAGGAGCTGGTGATCTTGACGTTCGGGGTGACCGTCACGTCCGTCCGGCCGGTCAGGTAGCGATCGATCGCGTAGGCGGCCTTCTTGCCGTGGCCGGCGGCTTCGATCAGCGTCGTCGGGCCGGTCACGAAGTCGCCGCAGGCGAAGACGCCGCGAACGTTGGTGGCGTACGTCGCCGGGTCGACCTTGACCCGGCCGCGGTTGATCTCGAAGCTCGACTCGACCGGCAGGAAGGTCAGGTCGGCCGCCTGCGAGACCGCCGGGATGACGGTGTCGGCCTTGATCACGAATTCCGAGCCTTCGATCGGGAGCGGCGAACGCCGGCCCGAGGCGTCCGGCTCGCCGAGCCGGTTGCGGATGAACTTGACGCCGGTGACCTTGCCGTCTTCGCCCAGGACCTCGATCGGGCTGGCGAGGAACTCCATCCGGACGCCCTCGCGCTCGGTCTCGCCCAGCTCCTCCTCGTCGACGACGAGCTCGCTGCGCGTCCGGCGGTAGACGATCGCGACGTTGTCCGCGCCGTGGCGGAGTGACGTCCGTGAGCAGTCCATCGCGGTGTACCCGCCACCGATGACGACGACGTCCTTGCCGACCACCAGTTCTTGCCCGAGGTTGGCCTTCTTCATGAAGTCGACGCCGTACTGGACGCCGTCGAGCTCCGCGCCGGGCACGTCGAGCTCGACCGCATTCATCGCCCCGGCGGTGATGGCGATGGCGTCGTACTCGGCCTGCAGCTCCTCGAACGTGATGTCGACACCGATGGTGGTGTTGTAGACGAACCGGACACCGAGCCGCTCGACGAGGCGAACGTCCATCTCGATCGCCTCGCGCGGCAGGCGGAAGGCGGGCACGCCGATGAGCATCGTCCCGCCGCCGTACGGCAGGGAGTCGAAGACCGTGACGCCGAAGCCCTTCGTCGCCAGCTCGCGGGCGACCGAGATGCCGGCCGGACCGGCGCCCACGACCGCGACCCGTTCCTGGCGCGGCGTGATGTGGGGCATGACGTCGGGGATGCCGGAGGCCTCGTGCCACTCCACGAGGAACCGCTTCATGGCCCGGATCGCCAGCGGCCGGTCGATGTCACCGCGGCGGCAGGCACGCTCGCAGGGCGCCGAGCAGACATAGGAGCACATCGCCGCGACCGGGTTCGGCTCGCGGGACAGGATGTAGCCCTCCTCGAACCGCCCCTCCGCGGCAAGGTTGAGATAGCCCCGGCAGTTGGTGCCGACGGGACACGCTTCCTGGCACTCGATGTTGCACTGGAGCCAGGAGGCGTCGACAGGCTGAACGAGGAATTCCTGGTTCGGGTCGAGGGCCAAGAAGGTCGCCCCTCAGTGCGGACTCGTGTGGGGGGTTGCTGGTCGGTCGAGGGCAGGCCACGACTCCGGCCTGCGGCTGGGTTCGAATTTACCATCGGCGTCCCTTTCCGCGCACGAAGGCGACTCGTCACAGCAGGACGATGCCGCTCCCCGCTGGACGTCGGCCGACGCGAAGTGCGGTCACGATGTCGCGTCCGGGCGTTGGGAACATCGGGCCGAGGGTCGCCGAACCGTCGCGGACAGCCCGCCGGTTCGGTTCGTGTCAGCAAGTAGCAGGACGACGCCATCGACGGCTCCGTCGCGCTCCTTGAGCTGGATACGACGGCATACCGCCTGGGCGTCGACGAGCCGCATCTCGGCTTCGACGCCGAATCGCCAACCGTCGCCCGTCGTCACGCCGTCCCAGGCCCGCTGGTCGCCCGCCTGCGGGAGCGGCACCTCAGCTTGCCAGCGGATCGAGTTGTGGAGGCAGCCGGTGAACCTTCGGAGCAGAGCGGCATGTGCGGCGTCACGCAGTGGATGCGGCCCGGGATAGAAGCGCAGCGATGGATCCAGGCCGAGGACAACCGACAGTCGGCACAGCTGGTCGATGGTCAGCCACGGCGCCTTGCCACGCTCGACCCGACTGATCTCTCCGTGCGAGACGCCAGGCCGCGAGCCCGACGGCCGTCTGGCTCAGCCCGAGGCCGAGGCGACCGTTGCGAAACTCGGAGCCGATCTCCCGCCAGAGCCGATCGCGGGTTCGGAACGCACGATCACGGTGCCGTTCATGAACGCCCACCGCGTGCTGCTCGTCATACGAGCAGACGAGGGGACCGGCGGCCCGCGTGGCCTCGGTGTGCTCGTGGCACGAGCAGCCAGGAGCGGGCGGGGTACGGACCCGGGGCCGTCCGCTCCTGGCACGAGCAGCAGCGAGAACGCGTCGCGATTTGACCTCGGGGATCACCGCAGCTACCCTGCTTCGGGGCATGCGCCGCCGGCCAGGGCAGGCCGGACGAGGAGGATCGAGGGCTTGACCGCAAGCGAGTTCGCCTTTCTGGCACTCGGTCTCATCCTCGGCGTCGCCAGCGGAGCGGCACTCGTCACGGTCTTCCGGAGCCGTCCCCCCGCCCCCCGCGAGATCAAGGTGACCGTCATGCCCGACAGCGTGCCCCGCCGCCGGGCAACCACCCTGGCCGAGGACGCCTTCACCACCGAGCCCCCCGAACCGGCCCGCGGCGGCCCGGCCGACCGACGCCACATCGATCGCAGTTCGGGCCCTGGAACCCGAACACCCGTTCGGTCCGGCCCTCTGCCACCGGCCGGCGCGGGCGATCCCGATTCGGGCCTGTCGTTCCGGCCGGTCTTGGCCGCCATGACGCAGGGTGGGGCCTCGTTTCTCGCCCCGCGCTACGGCAGCGTCCGGCTCGGCTCCGGGAGTGGCCCCTCCGCGGTTGGTGTCCGGGTCCATGACGAGACCGATTGGACCCTCGAGGGCCTCCGGATCGCCGCCCGCCGCACGGCCGAGCGCCAGATCAGGGAAGGCCGGATGATCGGAACGGCCATCCTGGAGATGCCCCCCAGCGAACCCGTTCCGGCCCGTGAGCAGGGTTCGGTAGTATCGGCGGGTACGAGCGCCAATCAGCAGTCGGGGACCATGATGAGCGGCGATCCTGAGCGACCTCGGGCCACGGACACCTCCGCCCCCGCCGCCGCCAGCCCTGCGGATCCGTCCGCCGCGAGCCAGCCGGACGATGGCTGTGGCGACGCTCGTCGGATCGCCGAGGAGCGCTGCACCCTGGCGACTCGGGCGCGCGAGCAGGCCGAATTCGGCGCACGAGACGCTGCGCGCTGCCCAGCGGTCGTACGACGATCACCTGAACCGCGCTGAACGCGGGATGGTCGCGGCAGATCCTCGGGCGATGCGTGTGGCCAAGGAGACCGCCCAGGGGGCCTTCCGTCAGGCCCGCACCAACGCCAACAGCCGCGAACTGGTGGAGGCCGCCGCCCGCGACTGGCTGACCGAGATCAATCGGATCAATCACGGCGCGCGCGAGGCCGCCAGCCACGTCCAGCTGGAACGCGCGGCCGCGAGTGCCCTGGTGATGACGATCGAACGGCTGACGGTCGAGGCCGACGCCGCCCGAATCTCGTCCGAGACCGCGGAGATGGCGTGCGTTGCCGCCCGGCAGGCGGTCGCGGACTGCCAGGAAGCCGCGACCACTGGTCCGGCGGCGAGCTTCCCGGCCGCTCCGTCGCTGGGCGTCGGACCGAGCTATCGGGCCGTGGAGACCGATGAGGAGACCGAGCTGGAGGCCGCCTTTGCGGCGACCGGTGAGGGCGAGCCGGCAATCCTGCGGCTCGTTCGTGGCGATCGGGCGGCGCTCGGCCGTCTCGTCGCGCAGCTGGCCGGCGATGACGAGACCGAACGACGACGGTGGCAGCTGTCGATGGCCGACCTCATCGACGCCATCCTCAGCCGAGCCATCGAGGCCGGGGCGCTGACCTTCCCGGTCGAGCATCCGTTCTGGGGCACGTTCACCCTGGGCCAGAACCGCGACATCGCGATCGCTCTCGGCTCGCTCGGGTTCCGGTTCGACGGCCTGGGCGGGTGGGTCGACGACCGCCATCCCTCGCAGCGAGACCTGTCACTGGCCGTCGGCTACGCGGGACTCGACCCCATGCGGATCCGCCACTGGCCGACCGACGCGGAGACGAAGGAGTTGTTTGCCGATGTCTCCGTCGCGGCCGACGAGTTCCTTGCGGACGCGGCCGGCGGTTTGACACTCGGCGAGCTCATCGACGTCCTTGGCCGCCGCGCGGACGGCCTTACGGAGCTCTGGAACGAGTGGGGCCGCGTCCGCCCGCTACTCCTGGCTGGCGGCTGACCCGGGGGCATCGTCCTCGTCGATCACGACCAGGCGCAGCGCCTCACCCGCGGCCACACCAATCGGCTCGCCTTCCTCCGCGGCCCACTTGCGCATTCGTTCAGCGAGCTTCTCGGGCTCACGGATCTGGCTGGCATGGGCCCGCAGGGCGTCGACTTTCCGGCCGATGGTCTCGCTGACGTCGACCCAGACGCTGGGGCGGTTCGACCAGAACAGGTACAGCCGCCGCACCCGGTGGGCCGCCAGGCCATCGCGAGCCAGCCACGGAAAGGCCATCGGGTTGCGGGCCGCCGGGTAGACGGCATCGAGGGCAGCCATCCCCGCCGCCCGATGGTCGGTGTGGTTCACCCCGCCGTCGTCGTGGATCACGACCTCGGGATCCGTGGTCAGGACGGCATCGGGCTTGAACGTCCGGATCTCGCGGACCAGGAGCTCGCGGAGCGCGAGGTCGTTGGCGAGCGCGCCGTCCGGCTGGTGGAGGAACGTGACGCCCGCATAGCCGACGACATCGGCGGCCGCCCGCTGCTCGCGTTCCCGGAGCGCCGCCAGCTGCAGCGGATCGGCGTCGGGGTCCTCGCCGCCCTGGTCGCCACTGGTGCAGCAGACCAGCCAGCCCACCGATCCGGCATCGATCCAGCGGGCGGCGGCGGCCGCCGGTCCGAAGTCCGCGTCGTCCGGATGGGCGCAGATGACCATGAACCGATCCGGTCGCCAGTCGTGCGGCGCGGCGGGTTCGGTCACTTACGTTGCTCCGTCAACCGTCGCGTCCCATGCGACGGAACGTCTTGCAGCGCTGTTCAGTAGCACTACAATGCGGCAGAGGCTTCGCTCGTTTCCCCCCACGAGCGAAGCCTCTTGTCGTGCGCAGCGTTGCGAGCTGTCGCCCGTCCGAGCCAACCTCAAGCCGATTGAACGGCGGCCTGCGCCTCGTCCAGGGCGGCGAGGACCTCCGCGGCGTGACCCCCTGGCTTGACCTTGTTCCAGACCTGGGCGATGCGGCCATCCGGATCGACGAGGAACGTCGATCGAGCGGTGCCCCAGTAGGTCTTGCCGTAGTTCTGCTTCTCGACCCACGTGCCATAGGCGTCGGCCACCGCATGGCCCTCGTCGGCAAGAAGGGCGAAGGGCAGGCCGAACTTCTCGCGGAACGAGCGCTTGCTCTTCGCGCCCTGGGGGCTGATCCCCCAGACGTCCGCACCGCGCTCCAGGTAGGTCTCGTTGGCGTCGCGGAACTCGCACGCCTCGACAGTGCAGCCGGGCGTGTTATCGGTCGGGTAGAAGTAGACGATGGTCCACCGGCCGCGCTGGTCAGCCAGGTTGTGGATGGTGCCGTTCTCGTCGGGAAGGGCGATCTCCGGGGCGGCGTCGCCCGGCTGCGGCGTGCTCATTCGCTGAGAGTAGCAGGGGATTCGACGACCAGCAGTCGCCCCCGCCGGAGACTGACGGCCGCGTCCTCGCGGACCCGCCGGTTGGACAGGCCGCGGGCCGGCCCCGGGGCGAGCGTTTCGTCGCGCAGCGGGTATTCGAGGCCCTCGGTGACGATCCCGTCGGCCGGGCCGTCCACCGGCAGGAGCGACACCGTCGCGCCCACCGGACCGGCCAACGACCGGCTTCCCGGGCCGCGGAGCAGGCTGACCCGGGTCCGTTCGTCGATGAGCTGGACGGCGATTGACCCGAGACGGTCGTGGCTCAGCAGCCCGACGTTGGCCAGCAGGTGATCGAGCCGCCGGCCGCCGAGCGCCCCGACGACCGTGATCTCCGTCGCGCCGCTGTCGATGGCGTCGAGGACCGCGAGCTGGGTGTCCGACTCGTCCTTGTCGGGGCGGTGGAGATCGATGGCGATCCCCGCGGCTCGCAGCTCGTCGAGCAGCTCCGGGGCGATGGAATCGCCGTCGCCGACCCAGTGATCGATTCGCAGACCGAGCTCACGGGCCAGGGCGGCACCGCCATCGGCGGCCACCACGAGCGCCACCCCGTCCCGCCACCCCGGCCACGCGGCATCGAGCGCGACGGCAGCCGGGCGATCGCCGTCGGCGAGGACGAGCGCGTGGCGGCCAGACGTTGCGCTCATGCCGATCTGAGCAGCCGGCCCTCGCCGTCGAGCAGCCCCTCCACCCACTCGACGACGGAGGTGGCGACGACCGATGCGCCCGCGTCGATAAGGACCTCCGGCTCGCCGAGGAGCGACGCGATCCCGACACCGACGACGCCGACGCTGGCCGCCATCCGCATGTCGTCGGGCGCATCGCCGACGTAGGCGGCGGCTTCGGGCCGGCCGCTGCAGCCAAGCTCGGCCAGGGCGACGCGGAGGGGGCGCGGGTTCGGTTTGTGGACCGGCAGGTCGTCGCCGTAGACCCGGACCGGCAGCAGCGCGTCCAGTCCGGCCCGCCGGATCTGGGGTTCGACGATGTCGCGGTTGCCGGCCGTCACGATCCCCAGGCCGAGCCCCGCCTCGCGCAGCCGCTCGAGCGCTTCCCCAACGCCGGCGAACGGGATGCCCAGGCTCTCCGCGTCGAAGGCCTGAAGCCACCGTTCGTTGGCTTCATGGAGGCGCGCCACGGGGACGCCGAGGCGGGTGTACATCAACCGCCAGTCCGGCGCGTAGTGGCGCCGGTAGAGGGCCTCGTCGAACGGCAGGCCGAACTCGGCCAGGACGCTCAGGTTGGCCTCGTACAGCGCCCCCAGGGTGTCGACCAGCGTCCCGTCCCAATCGAAGATCGCGACATGCATCTGGGGCGATGCTACCGCCTCGGTCGGCGAGGTCGCCGATGGTAGACTCGGGCCGTGCCCACTGCCACCGATCCGGGGATCCAGCGCGTCCTCGAGGCGGCCGCCCGCAAGGGTGTGACGCTCGACGTCGTCGCCTTCGACGAGTCCACCCACACCGCGGCCGAGGCCGCTTCGGCGGTGGGTGCGGAGCTGGGCCAGATCGTCAAGTCGCTGGTGTTCGTGGCGCCGGACGGCCGGGGCGGCCTCGATCCGGTGCTGTGCCTCGTGTCCGGGCCGAACCGCGTCGACGTGGCCCGGCTGGCGGCGGTCACCGCCGAACCCGACATCCGGCGCGCGACCGCGCGGGAGGCGCACGACCTGACGGGGTTCTCGATCGGCGGCATTCCGCCCATCGGCCACGACCGACAAGTGCGGGTCATCATGGATCCAGACCTTGGGCGGTTCGAGACTGTCTGGGCGGCGGCCGGCACGTCCACCGCGGTGTTCCCGGTCCCGCCGGCCACGCTCAGAACGCTGGCCAATGCGACCGTCGCCCCGATCACGGAGGTCCGCTCGGCGGCCGACCTGGCGGCGGAGCAGCTGGAGCGCTCCGAGCGGGAGGCGCCCACCGACGGTGGGCTCGGCGGCAGCACGGCGGCCCAGGGCGCCGGCGCCTGACCGGCGCCCGCGACACGACCATTCCCGCCACTCCCGCCACGAACGGCGTCCCCGGCGAACCTCGCAACGCCACCGTCCAGTACCCGGGGGGCATCCGGGCACGCTGGCGATGGGCGGGCAGTGGACGCGAACGCGACGTCTTCGCGCTGAGCGAGGTCGGCGGGGTGCTCGTCGACCACGGCCCGGCGGTCAGCGAGGATCCGGCCGCCCTGTGCCGGGCCGAGCTGCGGATCGACGGGCCGCGGGGCGGCTGGACCGGGCGCTTCGCCTCCGCGATCTACGACGACCCGGCCGGCCTGTACTGGGACACCGAGGGGCTGCTCGTCGTCACCTACGGCTTCCACACCTACGGCCTCGACGCAACGAACGGGGAACGCCGCTGGCTCCACGCATCGGCAACGCCGATCGTCGCCCTGATCGGTTCGTCGCGATTGGCCCATGTCCTCGTCCAGTCCGAGATCGAGACCTTTGCCATCCGGCCCGACGGCGACGTCGCCTGGCGGGTGGGCCATTCCGACGTCGTCACCGCGGCCGAGTTGGTGGGCGGTCGGCTCGTGCTCACCGGCTTCGACGGCCAGCTGAACGCCCTCGACCCCGTCAGCGGCCACTCCCACGGCTGACGACGGACGGTGGATAACCCGCCAAATCACGGCCCAAAGATGTGGACAACTCCCGTTGACCGCGCCGTCTGACGGCGAGTACGGTTCGACCCAGCCCGGAGAGGCCGAGCGACACTAACGGCGGAGATCGCATCAACGCCCATGTGTCGGGTAGGTTTCTTCGGGCCCTTTGATTCGCGGCGGTGATCCGCGGTTCTTGCCAGTTGCCGTTGCGCGGCCGCGGGCCGTACCATCCGCGGCGTGTCTCCGCTCGTGATGCTGCTGGCCGGGCTGGTCTCGTTCGGCGCGGCGTTCCTGCTCCTCCGCAGCTTCGGTACTCGCTTCCGGATCGGGCGGCTGCTCGCGTCCGTACCCGCGGTGACGGTGGCCGAAGCGCGAGCGATCGCCGAGCGCGGTGAGCGGAAATACGTCCAGGTCCGCGGCCGGATCGATACCGAGGAGCCCTTCGAAGACGCCGACCATCGCCCCCTCGTCTTCCGCAGGACGCGGCTCGAGGCGAGCCTCGACGGCGCCTGGAAACCGTTCGAGGACGACCGCCAGAGTGTGCCGTTCGAGGTCCGCGAGGGCGGAGCCGCGATCCGGATCGACGACGCCAAGCTGTCGGACGGCCTCGTGGTCGTGCCTCGGGTGTCGGAGGGCCTGGCCGCCGACCTCGCCGACCGAGCCCCCGCCGACGTCCCGCCGGCCACGCCCGTCCGGGTCACCATCGAGCAGCTCTCGTCCGTCGAGCACGCGGTCGTCGTGGGCCTGCCCGTCGCGGTCGACGGGGGAGTCCTGCTCACCGCCGGACTCGATCGGCCGCTGATCCTCACCACGCTGGAGCGGGCCGAGGCAATGCGGCTGCTTGGCGGGGGCGGGCAGGCGAAGGCCCGGGCCGTCGCCGCCCTGATGGGGATCGGGCTGGCGCTCGTCGTCTCGGGTCTCGCCCTCGCCCTGGCCCTGTTGCTGACGCCGCCGGCCGCCGCAGCCGCGACACCCGGTCCCAGCGGCGCCGTTGGCGGCGATCCGCGCAGCTCCGGCGAGGGGCCGGGACTCGTCGGCGAGCCCTTCCTCGCCATCGGCGCGGTCATCGTGATCGGCCTGCTCGCTGTGCTGCTGACGTGGCTCTATGTCCGGGCGACGAGGGCCCCGGAGAGCCGCTGAAGGACGGAAGGCCGGGAACTGGTTCGCCCCGGATCGGCACCGTAGGATGCGAAGGGCGGCCGTTCGTCGACGGGTCGCGGCCGCAATCGGTGCGGGTAGTACGTTCGTCATGTTGGCAAGAACTGTGAGGCTGGTAGGCTCGTGGTCCGTCAGTTAACAATTCCTTCCAGCGAGTCCGCCAGCACCTGTGCCGCCCCTCCCCCCGCGCCCGATCGACGCAACCCTGACCGTCACCAAGGCTGCCAGGGTGCTCGGCGTGCATCCGAACACAATTCGCGCCTGGAGCGACGCCGGCCGGCTGCGCTACTACCGGATCAATCCCCGGGGCGATCGCCGCTACCGGCTGGGTGACCTGCAGCGCTTCATGGCGGCCGCGGCCGGTGGTTCCGCGGAGCCATTCCCGACCACCGGGCCGACCTCCGCGGCATCGCTCCGAAGGATCAGCGGCGACGGTGGCCGCGGCAGCCTGGCCGCCCTCCCGTTGCCCTCCACCCCACCCCAGCTGACCGTCCTGTCGGGGTCGCTGTCGGCGATCCCCGATGGCCTCGACGACGAGCGCCGCCGCGTCGACCTCGACGTGCTGGCCGACCTCGCCGCCCTGGCCGCCCGCGCCGGTGGCCGCACGCCGGCCGACCTCGACGACGTCCTGGAAACCGCGGCGGGCCTGCTGCGGTCTGCCGGGGCACACCAGCTCGTGGCGGCCTACGAGCTGCGGGACGATCGCCTCGTCCCGCGGGCCAACTCGACCACGGCACCGGTTCGGCTCGTCGAGCTGCCGCGCACCTACGGGACCCCGGGGGCGGCCCTGTCGGCGTTCGGGGCGCATCGGATGCCGGTCTCGATCCTCGACGTCGATCCGGCCCTCGGCGTGCTGTCGGATGGATCACCGGAGGTCGCGTGCGTGATCCCCGGCGAGAGCCGGCCGTGGGGCGTCCTGCTGTTCGTCGGCGACGGCATCGGCTCGCTGGGCGAGCGGGAGCAGAGCCTCGCCAGCGCCGGGGCGAGGACGGTCGGCGCGATCATCCGTGTCGGTCGGACGGCGACGGCCAACATCCACCGGCTGCACCGCGCCGATGCCCTCAATCGCGTCGCCGGCGACATCGGCAGCCGCCTCGACCTCGATCACATCGTGTCCGGCGTGGTCGATCACGCAGCGGTCCTGTTCGAGGCCGATCGAGCGCTGCTCCTCATTGCCGAGAAGGGCGGGGCTGGCTCCGTCGGCGCGTCGCGCGGCCTGTCGACCGGCTACCTGAACCAGATCCTCCCGATCCGGCCACGCTCGCTGCCGGCGGAGGCGGTGACCCGCCGGGTGCCGGTCTTCGCGGTCACCTATCGCGACGATCCGCGGGCCTCCGAGTTCCGGGCCGCGGTCGTCCAGGAAGGCTTCGACACCATCTGCTCGGCGCCGATGTTCGCCGGCGACGAATGGCTCGGGTTGCTCAACGTCTACCACGACCGGCCCCACCACTGGACCCAGGACGAGCTCGACTCGATGGCCGCCCTCGCGACCCAGGCCGGCGTGGCCATCAAGACGGCCAGGAACTACAGCCAGATGGCGACCTGGGCCGCCCAGCTCCAGTCGATCCAGCAGCTGGGTGCGCGTCTCAGCCGGTTGACCAGCGTCCGTGACATCGGGCTGGCGATCGCGACCGAGCTCCGCCAACTGATCGACTACCACAACGTCCGGGTCTACCGGCAGTACGGCGAGGATCTCCAGCCGGTCGCGATGCAGGGCCAGGTTGGCGAGTACGTCGACGAGACGGTGGAACAGCTGGCCGTCCGGGTCGGCCAGGGGATCACCGGCTGGGTGGCGGAGAAGAAGGTCCCGGCGTACCTCCCCGATGCCGCCAACGACCCCCGAGCCAACACGATTCCGGGGACCGAGGACGAGCTCGACGAGTCGATGCTGCTGGCCCCGATGCTGTACGAGGACCAGGTCCTCGGCGTCCTCGTGCTCGCCAAGCTGGGCCTGAACCAGTTCAGCGAGGACGACCTCCGGCTCCTCGTGATCTACGCCAGCTTCGCCGCCCAGGCGATGGCCAACGCGGATGCCACGGAGCGCCTGCGGGAGCAGTCCGAGACGCTCGAGCGGCAGCTCCGGAGCCAGCGCGAGCTGCACCTCATCACCGAGTCGATCCTGACCACCCTCGACTCGCGGGCGGTGCTCGACCAGATCGCCGACCGCCTCGAGCGGATCGTCGGCTACGACAACATCTCGATCGAGGTCTACGACCGGGTGAACCGCATGCTGCGGCCGCTGACCGCCCGCGGCGTCAATGCCGAGGACTACCTCCAGGAGTGGGAGGTCGGCGAGGAGGGCCTCGCGACCTGGGTCATCGAGCACAACGAGCCGGTCCTGGTCGTCGACCAGTTCGACGATCCGCGGGTCCAGCACTTCGAGACGACCGGGCCGGTCCACGGTGGCCTCATCGTGGTGCCGCTGCGGGGCCGCGAGGGCGTCACCGGCGTGCTCACCGTCGAGCGACTGGGCGAGGGAACCACCTTCACCAACGACGAGTTCGAGCTGGTCAAGCTGTTCGCCTCCCAGGTCTCGATCGCCCTCCAGAACGCGGAGGTCCACGGTGCCGTCGAGATCCGAGCCCGGACCGACGACCTGACGGGGCTGCTCAACCACGGCACGTTCCGGCAGTGGCTCGCCGACTCGGTCGCCCGCAACGAGCCGTTCAGCCTGGTGATGATCGACCTCGACGACTTCAAGGGTGTCAACGACGCGCTCGGCCACCAGGCCGGCGACCGGCTGCTCTCCGAGATCGGCCGGGCGATCATTGCCGCCGGCCGCGACACCGACCATGTCTTCCGCTATGGCGGCGACGAGTTCGCGATCCTGCTGCCCGGGACCGACGCATCGTCGGCGGTCTCGGTCGCCGAGCGCGTCCGGGCCGCCGTGCACGCGGTCGGCAGGGAAGGCAGCACCTGGCACCGGGAGGATGTGGTCGTCTCGGCGTCCTTCGGCCTGGCGACGTATCCGAGCGACGGCGCGACGGCGGAATCGGTCCTGCTCGCCGCCGACCGGGCGTGCTTCGTCGCCAAGCGGGCCGGCCCCGGTCGGATCGCGACCGGCGAGGAGGGCCTCGCCCTCGCGGCCGAGTTCTCGCTCCAGGAGCCGACGCCGGTCGACTCGCCGACGACCGAGGACTGACCGGGGCCGACCCGGCGGCGTCACCATTCCGGCGCCCCTTGCGTCAGACTCGCGGCGATGGACGATTTCGACGATCGCGAGTACGAAGAGCGCTACCGCGACGAGTACGACGAGCGCTACGAGCGCCATCGACGGCGCCGCCGGGCCGTGGACCCGTGGGATCCACCGCCGCGACGGCGCCGGCCGTTCTGGGCCGGGGCCGGCATGGCCGGCCTGCTCGCGGGGTTGCTGGTGGTCCTCGTCGGGGTGGCGGTCGTCCTCGATCGCGGGCTGCCGGACCTGCTCGGGCCGGGGACCAATCGAAGCGCGGGGCCGACGCCCGGAGGAACCGATGTGGCCGCGTCGCCGACCGGGTCGGTTCGGCCGTCCTTCACGAGGCCGACGCCCACCCCGCAGCCCACGTTCTTCGTGTACGTCGTGAAGACCGGCGACAGCCTCAACACGATCGCCGACGACTACGAGACGACCGCGCGGAGCATCGCCTTCTGGAACCGCGATCGGTACCCGAACCTGGACCCCGATTCGGAGGACTACCAGCCGAGCCTGATCCAGGTTGGCTGGCAGCTCAACGTGCTGCCCGGCGAGATCTACGACGAGGACGCCGAGCCGGGCACGACCCCGGCGCCGTCGGGATGACGGCTCCGCCCCGGATCGTCGTCACCACCAGCGTGGCCTCGGCCCAGGCCGACCCCGAGGCCACGCGCCGGAAGCACCAGCTGTACGCCGACGCCATCGGACGCCATGGCGGCGAGCCCGTCCTCGTTTCGACGGAGACGCCGGCGGCGGAACGCGACGGCGCGCTGGGAGGCATGACCGGCCTGCTGCTCTCCGGCGGGACCGACGTGGATCCGGCGCGCTTCGGCCAGCCGGTCCGGGGCGCGGTGGAGATCGACCGCGATCGGGACGCCCTCGAGGCGGCGGCGTGGGAGGCCGCCGCGGCGCGCGGACTGCCGGTCCTGGGGATCTGTCGCGGTCTCCAGGTGATCAACGTCCTCCTTGGCGGCACGCTTCTCCAGGACGTCGCCGGACACACCGGGCCGGCATGGCCAGCCCGGCCGGCACCAACCCATCCGCTGCGCGTCGTGCCGGGCACGCGGCTGGCGCGGATCCTGTTCCCGCGCAACGTGGGCGGCGGGGTCGTCGAGGTGAACACCTATCACCACCAGGGCGTGCGGAAGTCGGACCTCGCACCAGGGCTGGTCGCCAACGCGTTGGCGACCTCGCCCGCAGGCGAGCTGATCGAGGGCGTCGAGACCCGTGACGGCCGCTTCGTGGTCGGCCTGCAATGCCATCCGGAACGCCCCGATTCGACCGCCCCGGAGTTCGATCGGCTGTTCAGCGTGTTCGTGGATGCCTGCCGCGGAGCGGCCAACCGCCGCTGAGCCGTCAGAGCCGGCCGGCCTGGATGATCCGCTGGAGGAACTGCCGGGTTCGGGGCTCGCGGGGCTCGCGGAGGACCTGGTCGGGTGGCCCCAGCTCGAGGATTCGGCCGGCGTCGAGGAACGCGATCCGGTTGGCGATGTCGCGGGCGAAGCCCATCTCGTGGGTCGCGATGACCATCGTCATGCCACCGCTCGCCAGCTCCCGGATCACCTCCAGGACCTCGGCCACGAGCTCCGGGTCGAGCGCGCTCGTGACCTCGTCTAGCAGCAGCAGGTCCGGCTGCATGGCCAGTGCCCGGACGATCGCGACCCGCTGCTGCTGGCCGCCGCTGAGCCGGTCCGGGTACTCGGCGCGCTTGTCGGCGAGGCCGAACCGGGCGAGGAGGGTGTCAGCCGCCGCCTCGGCTTCGGGCCGGGGCCGGCCCAGCACCTTCCGTGGCCCGAGGGTGACGTTGTCGATCACCCGCATGTGGGGGAACAGGTTGAACGCCTGGAAGACGATCCCGAGCCGGCGACGGACGCGGTCGACGTCCACGCCCCGTGCGGTGATCTCTTCGCCCTTGACGAGGATCCGGCCGGCATCGATCGGCTCGAGCAGGTTGATGCACCGCAGCAGCGTCGACTTGCCGGAGCCGGACGAGCCGATCAGGCAGACGACCTCGTGCTCGGCGACCGTGAGATCGATGCCCTTGAGGACCTCGAGCCGGCCGAACGACTTGTGGAGGCCCTCGATCCGGAGGGCATCCGAAGCGGGCGTCGAGCCGGTCATCTGGCTGTCGCCCTCGCTCGCCGCTGGTCGCGGGCGACCAGCCAATCCACGAACCTGGCCATCGGGATGGTCAGGGCCAGGAAGATCAGCGCGGTGATCACGTAGGGCGTCGTGTTGAACGTGGCAGCCTGTCGGATCTGGGCCGCCCGGAAGATCTCGACGACCCCCAGCGTGCTCACGAGGGCGGTGTCCTTCTGGAGACCGATGAAGTCGTTGAGCAGGGGCGGCATCACCCGTCGGACGGCCTGCGGCACCACGACGTGGCGCAGCGCCTGGAACTGGCTGAGGCCGAGCGACCGGGCGGCCGCTGTCTGGCTCGGGTGGATCGAGTCGATCCCGGCCCGGTAGACCTCCGAGACGTAGGCCGAGTACAGGAGCGTCAGCCCGACGAGGGCCCAGAAGAACGGCTCCTTTGGCACGCCCTCCAGGCGGAGCGCGGGAATGCCGAAGCCCAGGACCGAGATGACCAGGATCCCCGGCAATGCTCGAAAGAGATCGACGTACAGCGCAGCAAGCAGCCGGATGGGGACCATCGCCGCGCCGGGCAGGCTCCGGAGCACGGCGATGACGAGGCCCAGGACGAGGACCAGGACCTCCGCCACCAGGAACAGCTGGACGTTCACCCAGAATGCCTGGGTGATTCGGGGCCACGACTCGGCGAACACCTCGGGGTCGAAGAAGGAAGCGCGGAATCGCGGCCAGCCCGGTGACGTCACGATCACGTAGCCGAGCGCGCCGAAGACGACGATCGTGGAGACGATCGCGATGGCGAAACCCCGCCGGTCGCCGGGTGCCGGGAGCAGGCGCGACCGGCGAGGCAGGCCGACCGGCGGGATCGAGCTGGTGGTTGCGGAGCCGCCTCCGAACACGCGGCGGCCCTCGTCGCTAGGGCTGGAGCTCCGGGACCTCGGCGTCGAACGGCAGCCATTCCTCGGTCAGGGCGTCGATCGTGCCGTCCTCGGTGAGGGCCGTGATCGCCCCGTTGACGCAGTCGGTCAGCGGGCTGTCCAGTTCGAGCACGAGGCTGAAGTGCTCGGGCTGGGCGCCGGCCGCCTCACCGATCTGGCCGACCATCTTTCCGCCCTCGATCTGGACGCCGGTAATGAAGGAGGCCGTCGGAAGGTCGACGACGATGCCGTCGATCTGGCCGTTGGTCATGGCCTCGATGGCATCGTCGGTGGTGTTGAAGACGGACGCTTCGGCCGTGGTCTGGATCACGTCCTCGATCGTGGCGAGGCTGGTCGTCCCGATCTGGGCGCCAAGCGTCGCGCCCTTGAGTGCGCTGATCGTCGTCGCGCCGGCGAACTCATTGTCGACCAGGGTCACGACCGTCTGGTTGCCGAAGTAGTAGCCCTCGGACAGGTCCGCGTTCTCGGCGCGGTCCTCGTTGAACGTCACCTGGTTGATGAAGAAGTCGAAGTCCTTCTCGCCCGGCGCAAACGAGTTGTTGAACGGCACCACGATCCACTCCACGGCGTCCTCGGCATAGCCAAGCTGGCCGGCGATGGCGTAGGCGACCGCGCTTTCGAAGCCCTCACCCGTCGTGGGATCGCCCCACTCGGGATCCCAGGGCTCGGTGTTGCCGCCGTCGCGGGCTTCGAAGTACGGCGGGAAGGCCGGGTTGTCGGTCCCGATGGTCAGCGTGCCGGCGGTGATGGTCTCCAGCGTGTCCGGGCCGCAGGCCGTGGCACTGGGCTCGACGCTGGCTTCGACGCTTGGTGCGACGCTGGGCGGCGCGGACGGGCTCGACGCCGGTGCCGAGCTCGTGCCTGGGCCCGCCGTGCAGGCGCCGAGCAAGACGCCGACGAGTACGAGCGCGGATCGAGTCGTGGTACTCACTGAAGTGATTCCTCCTCATTCCACCCGGGAACCGCGAGAGTGTACCCGAGCGTCCATCGAATCCCGACCGGCTCGGTCGGATTTCGGGCCGGGTGGCTCAGCCCGCGCGACGGATCGTGATCGGCTGGTCCTCGTGCAGGCCAAGCGTCGTCGCCGCGTCGCCCTGGTTGACGGCGAGGCACAGCCGGCCGTAGGAGTCGTCGTAGAGCAGCGCCACGCCGGGCGCGACGCCGCCGAACGTGGCCTGCCACGTGACGGGGAGCCGGCGTTCCCCGTCGAGCTGCAGCTCCAGCGGGTCGCCCGGATGCAGCTCCCCGACGGCTTCCGGGAGCTGCGGCCCCAGCGCCGTGAACTTCACGTTGCCGAACGTGTCGACGTACAGGACGTGCGTCTCGAGCGCAGCCTCGCCGGATCGCGCGGCTCCGGGATCGGCAACCGGATCAGGTCGCCGGGATCGACCTGGGGCCCGAGCGCGTCCATCGGCACGCCGAGTGCCAGGTGGGCGGCCGCCGGCGCAAAGATGTCGCGGCCATGGAAGCTCGTCGACACCACGGGCAGGCGATACGCCGCCTCGACCAGCTCGACGGCGGCGTCGACGCCACCCAGCTTGTCGGCCGCCATGAGCAGGAGCCCGTTGTCCGGCCCGATCAGGTGGTCGCCGCGCCCCGTCTGACCGCCACCGGCCGCCGGGCCGTGCCCACGCCCGGGTCGACCACCGCGACGTGCTGCCCGACCGGCAGGTACGGCAGCGCGCACCACAGCAGCAGCGCCCCGTCACGGATCGCGTACTTGCGGACCTCGTGGCTGATGTCGAGGACCTCGGCGTCCGGCGACGATGCCCAGGATCACGCCGCGGCAGATGGCCGCCGACGGATCGCGCAGCCCGAAGTCCGTGAGGAGCGAGATGAACGGCCGAGCCACGACCGGATCGTACCGGCTTCCGGCCCAGGAGCTGCCGCTCCCACAGGCTGGTTCTCTCATTTGCTCCCCGGGAGAGCGTTATCCAAACTCGGGTCCGCCCGCAGTAGCCCCAAGCACATTCGGAGCCCCGATTCGTGCTCATACGCTCCTCGGGAGAGCGTATGCAACCACCTGGTCGTGATCCGGACCGCGGGGTCCTGCTAATGCTCCCCGGGGGAGCGTATGGAAGAACCGGGGTGAACCGGGCGCGCGCGAGGAGCCGACAGGCGTCGCCGACCGTGCCACGGTCGCTGGCGCGAGGAGCGCAGGGCCCAACGCACCAGGCGGGCCCTATGACGCCCGCGACAGAATCCGAAGCGGCGCCTGGAGGAGGTAAGGCGCCGCTTCGGATAATTTGGCCCCGATGGTGGGAGGAGGGAGAGCACCACCGAGACCGGGATATTCGGTTGTGAGGCCCTAGTGCGGTTGGGCTCCATCCTCGGCGCCGAAGCGGCCGGTCTGCTGGAGTTCCCGCAGGAAGAGCAGTCGATTGACTTCGTTGAGTTTCCAGCTCGCGGCACCCACCTGGATGCCGCACAGGAAGGCCGTCAGGTTGGCCGCTTCCTCAGGCGCCATGCCCTTGAGGAGGAGGCTCCGGTAGGTCGCCCGCGTCTCCGGTCGGCTGGTCGGAGCGGAAGGGCTCGAGGTCGTGCCGGTGGAGCCAGACACGGCCGCGGATGCCGCCGCGAGCACCGGCCACGAGTCGGCCCTGGAGGGTCGCGCGTGCCGCCGTGTACTTCGACGAGCCTGGCCTGCCATGTCTCACTTCGTCCTGGTTCTCCTGGCGCCCGACAGGGTTCGGGCTTGTTTGGTACGGAGCATCGTGGGTTGGTTCATCGATCCCAACGATGACCCTCAGGTCCTATAGGCACCGGTACTTGCGGTGGCCGGTCGCGATCCCCTGTTTTGACCACCCCGGCCGGTAGACTGCCTCCGTGCGTGTCCGGACCATCGAGCTCCGATTGATCGCCGCGGTGCTGTCTGTCGGTTGGACGCTCACCGCCGGCCTTGTGTTGCTTGCCTATCGGCCGGGCGGCCCGCTGGACCTCGTCGTCGGCCTGACGGCGGCATTCCCGATCCCGATTGCCCTCGCCGGCCTGCTCTGGCCGCCCGTCGCCCGTGGCGGTTCCGCGTTCGCCGCGTTCGTCTGGCTGGGCCTGGCGACGATCCTGGTCATGGCCCCGGCCATCGGCGGCGTCCTGCGACAGCTCGCGACCCAGGGCCCGCAGACGCTGGTGCCATCCCTCGAGGCCGGCTATCCGTGGTTGCTGGCCCTCCTGGGCACCGGGCTGTTCAGCGGTCTCGGTGTCGCCCGGCGCTGGCTCGGCGAGACTGCGGTCCGGCGGCGGCGCCTGGTCCGAGGGACACTGATCGCCGTCGCGGCCACCTCGCTTGCGGGGGTTGCCTTCGCGGGCGCGGCGCTGGCCAACGAGCTCACGATCCGGGACCGCCCAACGGGGTCGTCGAGATTCGGACCGGTTGGCGCGACCCTCGAGCCGCCGATGTGCGACGAGCCGGTGCGCGCCGGTCCTGGGGCCAGGGTCGAGATCTCGTTGACCGGCCAGGTCGACGGCCGCCCCCTCGGCAGCGTGGACGTCGACGGCGTCCGCTCGGGGAACGACGTGCGCTGGCGGGCCTACGTGGCAACCGTTCGCCAGCTGGGCCAGTTCGGGGCGGCGCGGATCGACGGAACGACCTGGCTCCTGGCCCCGGCGACGGGCTGGCAGCGACAGGTCGTGCCCTCGACGCCCGTCGACAGCCTCGACCGCCAGGTGCTGGTCCAGGCGATCGAATCTGGCTCCCGGCCGGCCGCCGAAACCCACGGCCTGGCCTACGTCGAAGGTGCGCTCGCCCGGCACTGCCGGATCGCCGTCGACGGCGCGGCGTTCGGTGGAGCCTTCCCCCAGGTCCAGTTCCTGACCGGGCAAGCCGACCTGTCGACCTGGCGCGGCGAGCTCGACTACTGGGTCTTCGCCGATAGCCAGCTCGGCCGCGTGTCTGGCAGGCTCAACGGACACGCCGGGGGCATCGTCGAGGGCGGCCTGCAGGGCAACCTCCTGGTGACGATGAGCGCGGTGGAACGGGATCGCGCCCACCACGTCGCCCCTCCCGCCCAATGACCGAGCCCGACGACCGCCACGCGACCAAGCGCGACCGCCTCGCTCGCCTCCTCCGGGTGGTCGCCGTGCTGCGCGGCCACCCCGACGGCATCCGGCCATCGGAGATCGCCCGCCGGATCGACGTGTCGCCGCGGACGGTTTACCGGGACCTCAAGGCGCTCGACGAGGAGGTTGGCGTCACCGTCTGGGCAGAGAACGGCCGGTGGGGCCTGTCCAACGACGACTTCCTGCCGCCACTCAAGCTGACGCTGTCGGAGGCAATGGCCGTCGTCCTCTCGGCGCGGCTCATGGTCCGCCAGGCCGACAAGTACGACCCGGATCTCGCTTCGGCCTTCGAGAAGCTGGAGGAAGGCCTGCCGCCAGCCCTCGCCGAGCACATCGAACGGACGCTGGACGCCCTGGCCCGGCACCCCAGGGATGAGGTGTTCAGCCGCCACCTGCACCTGCTGACGCGGGCCTGGGCGGAGCGGCGCGTCGTGTCCCTCGACTACGACCCGGCTCGGTATGGGACGGGCAGCGAGCGCCGCCAGGCCACCGTCCGGCCGTATCTCATCGAGCCGTCGCTCCAGACCCACGCCCTCTACCTCATCGGCTGGGACGAGACCCGCGACGCGGTCAGGACGTTCAAGGTGGAGCGGATCCGGGACGTGGCGCTGACGCCGCGGACCTTCGATCCGCCGCCGGCCGGGGCGATCGACACCGCCTTCAAGGCCGCCTGGGACATCATCGCCGACCAGCCCGAGGTCGAGGTCGTGCTGCGTTTTGGCGCCGACGTCGCGGCGCGAGTCCAGGAGGCGACGTGGCACCCCAACCAGCGGGTTCGGGAGGCCGAGGACGGTTCGCTGGAATGGCGCGCCCGCGTGTCGGGGACCATCGAGATCCGACTCTGGATCCTCCAGTGGGGCTCGGACGTGGAGGTCCTCGCGCCCCCGGAGCTCCGCGACGACGTGGCCGCCACGCTGCGCCGCGCCGTCAGCCAGTACGGGGCCGGTTGATGGCGCGCCATCCATTCCGCGCCGTCAACCTGATCAGCGACCCCATCCACGGCTACGTGGAGCTGACCAAGCGGCTGTCCCGGGACGAGTCGGCGGTCGCCGCCCTGCCGGACGAGGACGTGGCCGAGGAGGACCTCCTCGATACCGCATGGCTGCAGCGGTTGCGCCGGGTCAGCCAGCTCCAGAGCGCGCGCTGGGTCTTTCCCACCGCCGAACACTCTCGCTTCACCCACGGCCTGGGCGTCATGCACGAGGCCGGCCTGTGGGCCCGGTCGCTCTACCCGAGCCTGGCCACGAGCCTGCGAGCCAACGCCGAGCCGGTGCCATCGGAGGGCCTGGTCGTCGAGACCCTCCGGTTGGCCGGTCTCCTCCACGACGTCGGCCATGGGCCGTTCGCCCACTTCTTCGACGATCAGGTCCTGTCCGCCTTCGACGCGCCTCCCGACGCCCGCCGCGACGGTCGAAAACCGCTGACTCACGAAGATCTGTCGCAGCTGATCATCGAGCGTGAGCTGGGGTCGCTCATCCGCGGCCTTCGGCGGGCTCCGGGTGTCCTTCCCACGGCGGACGCCCTGGCCGACGACGAGACGATCGACCCGCGCTGGATCTCGTTCCTCGTCTCCAAGCCGGCCCTCCGCGACGAGGAAATGCCGCGCTGGGTCCGCTGGCTCCAGCCTCTGCTGTCGGGCGTCTTCACCGTCGACAACCTGGACTACGTCCGGCGCGACGCGTACCTGACCGGGGTGGCGGTGGGTCCGGTCGACGTCGAGCGGCTGCGACGCTACGCATTCATCAGCGACCGTGGGCTGACCCTCTACGAGCCGGGTCTCGGGGCGCTCGAGATGTTCCTGACTGCCCGCATGTTCATGTACCAGCAGGTCTACTTCCACCGCACGGTTCGGGCGATCGACCTGGACCTGTCCGAGGTCTTCGGGCCATCGATCCTGGCCCTCTTCGGCGACGGCTCACCGGCCGACCACCTGGCGGCCTACGCCGACCTCGACGAGTACGCGCTGCTCCACCAGGCGGCCCGCTGGGCGCGCGGCGACTCGCTGGCGGTGGACGGTGGCGCGCGGCCGGGCGACGGGCTGGTGACACCGGGGATCGGCGATGCCTGGCGGGCCATCCTGTTGCGGCGCCCCCGCTGGCGGGCCGAAGCCGAGATCCGCGCCGAGTACGAGGACGGGGCATTCCCCCAGGCGCTAGTGGATTCTCTCGGGCCGGCCGAAGCGGGGGCGGTGGCGATCGACCTGGCCATCGTCGACCCCCGGCCGGCCGACGCCACCGCCACCGACTCGCTGCTCGCGATCGAGGCCCGTGACACCTCGACCGAGCTGCGCCTCAGTCTCGCGCTGGGGCGCCTGCCGGCCTACGCCCTCATCGGCCGGCGATATCGCCGTCACCGACCCTGATCGGCCCCCATCAGCCCGAATCAGGTGGGAAACGGCGCCGGGATGGGCGGGGTCGGGACCGGGCTGGGCGTCGGCAGCGGCTTCGATGGGTCCGGGCGGTCCGGCAGGACCAGCAGCGGGTCGATCCGGGCGATGTGCCGAGCCGGCAGCTTGAGGCGCCTGGCCACGTCCGCGTCGAGCTGGTAGGTCGCCGGCTCGAGCGGGCTGAACAGCTCGTAGTGGAGATGGCAACCGAAGGCCCGACCGGTGGCGCCCTCCTTGCCGATCCCCTGCCCCGCCCTGACATGGTCACCCACCTTGACGTAGGTCGATGCGAGGTGGGCGTAGACGCTCCGGTACCCGTTGCCGTCGTCGACGATCACGACGATCGGGAGGGTGCTCCACGCCTTCTTCTCGTCGAGCCGGTCGAAGTACGGCTGGAGGTCGCCGATCCAGCCCATGTGCTGGTCGTACCTGCGACCGGCCGCGAGGACGACGCCCGCGTGGGCGGCCTTGACCTTGTCGCCGCAGAACGTCGCCAGATCGATCCCGACGTGGAACAACTCGCCCTCGACCACCCGGGAGCCCCACGGGCTGGCCCCGAAGGGATTGGTGAGCCGGCCGCGGATCAGCGGCCAGTGGTAGCCGGTCAGGTGGGATGGCGGGATCGGCCCGCGGTAGCCGAACAGGCTCTCCCCCAATTCGGGTCGGGCCACCGGCCGGATGATGGGAAGCGGCGTCGGCGACGGGACGTGGCCGGCGGCGATCGGCGGGCTGAGCGGCGCGGGCGGCGCATTACCGCCGGGGAGCAACAGGATCGCCAAACCCACCACGGCGGCGACGGGGACGGCCAGCCGGACGTGACGGAGTCGGGGCACGTCGCGATATGTAACAGAGCCGTGGGGCCGCCGCAAGACGCTGGTTACTCAGCGCCGCGGGGGCAACCCTGCCACGAGCTTCCGGGGCGCCACGGCCCGGTAGCTCTCGTCGATCCAATCGAGCAGGATGTCGAGCGGCGGTTCCTCACTTGCGCCGAACTCGGTCGCCACCCAGCCGGCCCGATCCATGTTGTAGCCGAACGGCTTCGTGTACGGCTGCATCAGCGCGAAGTCACTCGATTCGGGGAGCTTCACGCCAACGTACAGCTTCGGATCCGGCATCCCGAAGAAGACGAAGATCTTGCCTTTGACCTTGACCACGTTCTCGCCCCACGGGTGGTCGAGGTAGGCCTCCGGGTAGGCGAGGGCCGCGTCGAGGAGCGGCTGCCAGGCCGGATGCGTGTTGCCGGAGGTCACGGCAGCAGTGCTCGAACGGTGCCGACTACTTCCTCGGGCGTGAAGTCGAGGGTCGCGTCACCAACGGTGATCTCGACGCGGCGAATCCCGGGGACGTGGGTGGCCATGGAGCCGGGCCAGGTCCACAGCCGCCCCTCGGTCGCCATCCGCCGGATCCCGGCGATCACGTCCGCGGCGGACGTCCGGAGGTGGAGGTGCAGCATCGAGGTCTGCGGCGGATCCGGAACCACGTCGATACCCTCGACGCCGGCCAGCCCGGCGGCGATGGCTCGCGCGTGCTCGACGTACGCCTCCATCTTCGGCAGGCGCAATCGCAGCCCGGCAAGTGCCGACGCCGCGTAGGGCCACACCTGGAAGAGGGTGCCGCCATGCCGCTTCCGCCAGGCGCGCGCCTCACCCACCAGCTCCTCGTCGCCCAGCAGGACGCTGCCCGACAGCCCGCCGAGCCCCTTGTACATCGAGACGTAGATGCTGTCGAAGAGGGCGGCAATCTCCACCAGTGGACGGCCGTAGAACGGCCCCGACTCCCACAATCGGGCGCCGTCGAGATGGACCGCCGCACCGGACGCACGGATCTGGTCGACCTGGGCGACGAGATCCTCCCAGGCGGGCAGCCGGCCACCGATCTCGCGCTGCGGCAGCTCGATCAGGACGGCGGCCAGCGGCTCCTTGACCGCCTCGAGGTCCTCGAGCGTGAGCAGCTCGTGGGCGTTGCCAATCGTGCGGCCGACCAGGCCGTGGAGCCGCTGGTAGGCCTTGTCCTCGTGGAGCTCCAGGTGACACGTCGGGTGGAACCCGACGACCTGGCGGCCGGTTCGGTCAGCGTGGGTGCGGAGCGCGATCTGCTGGGCCATCGTGCCGCTCGGCATGAAGACGGCTGCGGGCTTGCCGAGGAGCTCGCGGACCTCCGTCTCGAGGACCGTGACGGTCCCGCCATCGCCGTAGACGTCGGCCTTGAGATCGTCCTCGCTCAGCGTCGACAGTTCGGCCAGCAGGTCGGCGGGCTTGCGGATGCCGTGACCCAGCAGTCCCCGGTCGCAGGCGTCGCGGAGCGTTCGGCGCTCGTCATCGCTGAGCGTGTCCGAAGCGTCCGGGTCGAGGAGAGTCGCGCTGTTTGGCACCCCGTCAGCATAGGCACCACGGCGACGGGCCGATGGCGACCCCGCACGCATTAGACGATGTCGACTACCAGCCAACCAGGGAATAGACCGAGCCAGGATCAGCGTCCCGAGATCGGCGATTAGCTCCCGAAGGTGCTGATCTGGCGTCTCTGGTTCTCACGGCGTTGGCCGTTGCGACGCTCAACCTCGGGGATCAGGGCCGTCCACTCGTGCGCCAGCGTGACACGGCGGTCGCTCTCCCGGCGATCGCGCGCGCGACGATCTGTCTGCTGATAGGCGCCGCAGCGGCAGCGACGCTCCTCGGCAGACATCGACACCAAGGGGCTGACGCTGTAGACCGACCGGCCGCAGGAAGGGCACCAGAGACGTGGCACGTTCCCGGTTATAGAGGCGGGCACATCGATGGAACGCCAAGGTTGCGGTCTACCCTATTCCAACCGCGCTGCACACGTTCGTCCTTAGACCGGTGTCCGCGCGTCAGCCTGATTGCTGTCGGTCAGCCCGGGCTATCATCCCGACCTGCGCGCCCGTAGCTCAGTGGACAGAGCACCTGACTTCGGATCAGGCGGTCGGGGGTTCGAATCCCTCCGGGCGCGCCAGACCGCGATACCCTCCGGGCATGACCGATGACCATCTCACCGATGCCCTGGCGCGGACCATCGAATCGGCCCGTGGCGCTGAGCGCGACCTATTCGGCGGACTGGACGAGGAGGTCTGCCTCCGTCCCATTCGCGAAGGTGACTGGAACCCCAAGGACATCCAGGCCCACGTGACCGCGTGGAAGGCACGCCAGGCCGACCGATTTGCCGCCGTCCGCGAAGGACGCGAGCTGCCGCCCCCGATGGAGGACCAGGAGGAGGACGAGCTCAACGCCGAGCTGCGGGCAACGCGGATCGACTGGGACTGGGCCGCCATCGTGGACGAGGCCGACGCGGTCACTGAGCGGCTGATCCAGGAACTCCGGCGAGCGGATCCCGACAAACTCCGCGCATCCGATCGCCTGATGAGCGGAACGTTCGGCAACGGTGTGCTCCACACCCTGACCCACGTCCGATGGCTGGTCGAGGCAGGCGTGCCACTCGACCGCGAGCGCGTGGCCGCGTTCGAGGACGAGGCGCTGCGCGTGGTCAACGCTCCGGCCATCCCGGAGGCGGCGCGGGCGATCGGGGTGTACGACCTTGCCTGCTACCACGCCCTCAGCGGGTCTCCTGACCTGGCACGGAACCTGTTGCGCGAGGCCTTCCGGATGGATCCGGAGCTGGTCGAGTACAGCCGTACGGATGAGGAACTACTGAGCATCCGCGACGACCTCGACGCTCTCGCCGGCTGAAGCGAGCTCGGTCCTATCGGAATGCGTGGGTGAGCCAGCGCATCGGGCGCCGCGCTCCGGTCAGCTGCCAACCGAGCAGCCGGACCACGCCGCGGGCAAGCCAGAGCAGGAACCGGTAGAGCCGGGAGGCGCGCGGCGTGGGCGCGCCGACGAGCCCCGTCGGGTGGGGGGACGCGACGGACATGCCGCGGGTTGTGCCCGTCCGCGCCGTGCCGCCACGTCGGCTGCCCGACAATCCCGCTGATGGCTTCGATCGTCGCCGTGCTCCCCGCCTACCAGGAAGCCGATCGGATCGGCGCGGTCGTGACCGCTGCGATCGCGCACCTGCCAACCGTCGTCGTCGATGACGGTTCAACCGACGGCACGGCCGAGGTCGCGGAGCGAGCGGGCGCGACGGTCCTCCGGCAGCGGCCGAACCAGGGCAAGGGTGCCGCCCTGCGGGCGGGATTCAGGTGGGCGCTCGACGCCGGTTGCGAGGCTGTCGTGACCCTCGACGCGGACGGGCAGCACGACCCCGCGGAGATCCCCGCATTCCTCGCCGCCTGGCTCGAGCGCGGCCCGGACCTCGTCGTGGGGCGTCGCAACTTCCGGCGGATGCCGCCGGTCCGGCGGCTCTCGAACGTGATCGGCGGGTGGGCGATGTCCTGGGCTGTCGGACGCCCCATCCCGGACAACCAATCGGGCTACCGGCTGCTCAGTCGCCGGCTCATGGAGGCGACCCTGGCCAGCGGCGAGTCCGGTTTCGAGTTCGAGGTCGAGATGATCACGACCTGCATCCGGGCGGGCTGGCGGATCGACTGGGTCCCGATCCGGACGATCTACGCGGGCGAGGCGAGCCACATCCGGCCGTGGCAGCACTTCACCAGCTTCGTCCGGATCGTCCGCAAGGCCCACAGCGACGTCCGGACCCCGCTCCCGTCCGAAGACCCTGGGCCGCCAGCCCGCTGACCCCGAACGGCTACCATCGGCATCCCGTGACCGACCCTCCGCCGGCAAAGCCGGCTCCTTCCTACCGCGCGCTGCTCGCGGTCCCGAACCTCAGCCGGGTGCTGGTGGCGATGATGATCGCCCGCCTGGCGCAGACGATCCTGGGCTTCGCGATCGTCCTGTTCGCGCTGACCGAGTACGGCGATCCGGGCGTGGCCGGGCTGGCGACGTTTGCCAGCATCTTCCCGGGCATCCTCGCCAGCCCGATCGCCGGCGCGCTCCTCGACCGGCACGGACGGATCCGGCTCGTCATCCTCGACTACCTCATCACGGTGGCGGCGCTTGGCCTGGTCGGTGGCTTGGCCCTCGCGGGACGCCTGCCACCGGCCCTTCTCATCGCGATCGTGGCGGTCTCGTCGCTCACCGGGATCCTGAGCGTGACCGGCGTACGGAGCCTGTTCCCGTTGATCGTCCCGAAGCCGTTGTGGGAGCGGGTCAACGCCGTCGACTCCACCGGTTACGTCGTGGCCACGATCCTGGGCCCGCCGATCGCGGCTGGCCTCGTGGCGGTCCTGGGCGGGCCGCTGGCGATGATCGCCATCGCTGCCGCGTTTCTCGTCGCCGCGGTGTCGATGATCGGCATCCTCGATCCCCCGTCCGACACGGAATCGAGCGGAAGCATCCTCACCGACGCGTGGCTGGGGCTCCGGTACACCTGGCGGAACCCGACGCTGCGCGGCCTGGGATTCTCGATCAGCCTGCTCAACATCGCCGGCGGGATGACGACGATCGTGATCCCGATCATCGTCCTGCAGCGCCTCCACCTGGGCGAGCCCGTGGTCGGGGCGCTGTTCGCCCTCTCGGGCGTCGCCGGGATGATCTCCGTCTTCCTGTTCGGGCGGGTGGACTCGCGGGGTCGGGAGTGGAACATGCTGGTCATCCCGATGCTCGGCGTCGCCCCGGCAACGGCCCTGCTGTTCGGCGCGGTCGGGGCCCCGACTGCGGTGGCGCTGGCCCTGATCGGAACCTCCCAGGCGATCTACGGGCTCCTCAACGGGCCGCTGGACGTCGCCCTGTTCACGATCCGTCAGCGCCGCACGGACCCGGCCTGGATGGGCCGCGCGTTCGCGGTCTCGATGGCCTTCAACTTCGCCGGCTACCCGATCGGTGCCGCGCTGACCGGGGTGATCGCCGGGTCCTCGATCGAGGTCGCCATCGTGATGGGCGTGGTGGCCTGCGTCGTGGCGGCGGTGGCCGCGGCGAAGATCGTGCCGCGCCATCACGCGGGGCCGTCGGCCGCCGGTGCATGATCCGGCCGTGACGGCGTCGGCGGCTGGCGTTCGGGGGTGGTGGCGACGGTTCGTGACGCCACCCGGGTACCCGGCAGTGCCGGCCGATCGCCGAACCGTGACCCTCGTCGGCGTGGAGCTGCCGCTCCGCGCCGGGGTGGCCGTCGCGGTGACGATCATGGTGATCCTGCTGGACTACTCGCGGACGTTCATCCCCGAGTCCATCAAGGCCGTGGGGCTATCGGCCGAGGGTCTGCGGTACCAGTCCATCGAGCGGCTGGTGCTGTTCGGGCTCCTGCCGCTGGCGATCGTCGTGTTGCTGTTCCGCGATCGCCCGGCCCGCTACGGGCTGCGCCTCGGGGAGTGGCGGTGGGGTGCCGCTTTGACGCTGACAGGCTGCCTGGTGATGACGCCGGTGGTGCTGTGGCTGGCATCGCGACCGGAATTCCGGTCGTATTACGCGCCCGCGGCCGCGCCGCCGCTGGACCTGCTCGTTACCAACACCCTCGACCTGGTCCCGGCGGAGTTCCTGTTGCGCGGCTTCCTGCTGTTCCCGCTGCTCAGGTTGATCGGCCCGTTCGGCCTGCTGATCGTCCAGTTCCCGTTCGTGCTGGCGCACCTTGGCAAGCCGGAGATCGAGCTGTTCTCGACGCTCTTCGGCGGGCTGGTGTACGCCTGGGTGGACTGGCGGACGGGTTCCATCATCTGGAGCGCCGCCGCCCACATCTATATCGTCACGCTGCTGGTGACGCTGGCCTCGGGCTGACCGTCAGCCCTTGGATGCCTTGACGACGTCGGAGTCGTCGTCGACTTCGATCCCGAACCGGCGTGCGGCCGCGATGACCTTGTCCGCGGCGCGCTTCCTGGCGGCCTCGCTCTCGAAGTCGGTCTGACCGAAGCGCGAGATTGCGTTTCGGGCGTGCGACTCGTCAGGGATCGGCAGGTGCCGCTCGCCCTCGCGATCGACGTAGGCGAACTGGTTGTCTCGGAGCTCGTTGCGATCCTGCGTATCGAGTGTCGGCATGGTCGGCCTCCCTTGAGACCCGAATCGTCCGATGGACCGGGTCATTGATGGGTCATTGGCCGACCCCCCGCGCTTGCAGGCGGCTCTCGCCGGCCTTGCAGGCGCATGCGTCGCGCGGCACGCTGCCCGCACGACTTCAGGCCATCGCGACGACGTTGCTGAAGGCGCCGACGATGCCGGCTACGACGGCGAATGTCGCCACGAACCCCGCGGTCCGTGCCCGTCGCCCGGCGCCCGCGTGGGCGAGGATCGTCACGACCGCAACGACCAGGACGAAGAGGCAGACCTTGGCGAGGACCAGGGTCGGCAGGCCGACCGAGTCGAGGCCGTGGGCGACGATGGGGTTGGCTTCCGCGGCCGGACCCACGCTCAGGATCATCCGGACGAAGGTGATCAGGTCACCCGCCTGGGCGGTCCCAACGGCGAGGATCACGGCCGCGATCGCCACCGGTCAGACCGTCTTGCGATTGCTGAGCGCGTTGACGACGAACACGATCAGGGCGAGCACCAGCAACAGGTGGATGAACCCGCCCGCGATGTTGCCGATGAACCCCAGGACCCACAGGACCAGGAGCACGGCGAGAATCGTCCAGAGCATCTCAGGTTCTCCTTTCGTTTGGTCGCCCCGCCCCCCTCCCCCAGTCGAGGCGACGCCTCCATCATCCGCGCTGGCCATGCACGCGCACTCATCGCGGGCTTCGCCGTAGATGCAGCCTCATGACAACCCCACGCCGTGCCGCCCGCGGTCCGACACCGAATCGCAACCGCCGGACGTCGGCAATCGGGCGAGGCAGCCGGTATCCTTCCCGCGACGTTCCCCTCCACCGTTCCCCAGCCCTCGTGATCAGGTGGTGCCCATGAAGGTCGGCGTCGCCAGGGAGACCGCGCCCGGTGAGCGGCGGGTCGCCCTGGTACCCGAAGCAATCGGCAAGCTGACGACCGCCGGACTCGACGTCCTCGTCGAGTCAGGGGCGGGTTCGGGCGCGTTGATCCCGGACGGGGCCTACGCCGACGCCGGGGCGACGATCGTCTCGGCCGTCGAGCTGTACGCCCAGTCGGACGTGATCCTGCGGGTCCAGAAGCCATCGGCCGACGAGGTAAAGGTGATGCGCGCCGGTCAGGCCGTCATCGGTGTCCTCCAGCCGCTGATCGACCCGACCACCGCCGACGCCCTCGCCAGGCAGGGGGTCACCGCGGTCAGCCTCGACGCGATCCCGCGGACGCTGTCGCGGGCCCAGACGATGGATGCCCTGTCGTCACAGGCCAATGTCGGCGGGTACAAGGCGGTGCTGATCGCGGCCAACGCGTTCGGGCGCTACTTCCCGCTGCTGACGACCGCGGCCGGGACGGCCAAGCCGGCGAACGTGCTCATCCTCGGGATCGGCGTCGCCGGGCTGCAGGCCATCGGCACGGCCCGGCGGCTGGGTGCGGTCGTCAAGGCCTACGACGTCCGCTCCGAAACCAAGGAGCAGGCCGAGTCGTTGGGTGCCCAGTTCATCGTCCTCAAGTCCGTGGCCGACGCGTCCGGCGAGGGCGGCTACGCTCGCCAGCTCACGCCGGAGGAGCAGGCGGCCCAGCAGCAGGAGCTCAATGGCCACATCGCCGGCATGGACATCGTCATCACCACGGCCCAGGTCCCCGGCCGGCGCCCGCCGTTGCTGGTCACGGCCGATGCGGTGCGTGGCATGAAGCCGGGCTCGGTGCTGGTGGACATGGCGGCCTCGGCGCTGGGCGGCAACGTCGAGCTGTCCAAGGCCGGCGACACGATCGTCACCGACAACGGCGTCACGATCATCGCCCCGGACAACCTGCCGGCGACGATGCCCGTTGGTGCATCGGCGTTCTACGCCCGGAACATCTCGGCGTTGCTGCTCAGCCTCGTCAAGGACGGGGCGCTCAACCTCGACTTCGAGGACGAGGTGACCAAGGCGACAGTCATCGCCCATGGCGGTGCGGTCGTTTCGGAGCCCGTCAAGAAGCTGCTCGCGCCGGCCGAGGCACCGCCAGCGGCACCGCCATCGGCAACGGCATCGGGCGGAGGAGCCGGCTGATGGACCTGTTCGCCGCGTTCACGATCTTCGTCCTCGCGATCCTGTGTGGCTTCGCGGTGATCTCGAAGGTGCCCGCGACGCTCCATACGCCGCTGATGTCCGGCGCCAACTCGATCCACGGCATCGTCCTGGTCGGGGCGATGATCATCGCCGTCTCCGCCAACGACCTGCTGAGCCAGCTCCTGTCGCTCGTCGCGGTGGCCTTCGCGACGATGAACGTCGTGGGCGGCTACGTCGTCACCGACCGGATGCTCCAGATGTTCCGCAAGCGCGCGCCGGCGGCGCCCAAGCCGACCGAGCCCGAGGCCGGCTCGTGAACCTCGAGACGCTCGAGATCCTGGTCCGCCTGGCCTGGCTGCTGGGCGCGGTGGCCTTCGTCTTCGGCCTGATCCGGATGAACTCGCCCGCCACTGCGCGGAACGGCAACCTCGTCTCCGCGGGCGGGATGGTCATCGCCGTCGCGGCGACCGCGATCCTGATCCTCGCCGGCGGCGCGCCGCCGATCGCCTGGATCATCATCGTCGTCGGCATCGTGATCGGTGGCGGCCTGGGGCTGTACACGGCCCGGTCGGTGGCGATGACCGCCATGCCGCAGCTGGTCTCGTTGTTCAACGCGGTGGGCGGCGGCGCGGCGGCACTGATCGCGATCGACGACTACATCCACATCGCCTCGGATCCGGCGGTGACCGCACCGCTCGTCACGTCCGTGGCCGTCGTCCTCGACATCATCATCGGGGCGATCACCTTCAGCGGCTCACTCATTGCCTCCGGCAAGCTGATGGGCCTCAAGATCACGCCCTCGCGCTCGGTCCGGATCCCCGGCGGCCAGCTGGTGACGATCGCCCTGGCGCTGATCGCCGTGGTCGCCGGCGGCTACCTGATCGCCGGCAACGAGAGCGTGCCGGTGATGTTCGCGATCCTCGCCGTCGCCCTGATCTTCGGGGTCACGATGACGCTGCCGATCGGCGGGGCGGACATGCCGGTCGTGATCTCGCTGCTCAACTCGTTCACCGGCACGGCGGTGGCGATGGCCGGCTTCGTGCTCGACAACGTGGTCCTGATCATCGCCGGGGCGCTGGTGGGTGCCTCGGGCGCGATCCTGACCAAGCTCATGGCCGACGCGATGAACCGGTCCGTCCTCAACATCATGATCGGCGGCTTCGGTGGCGGCGACGACACGGCGGGAGCGGTTGCCGGTCCTGGCGGGTCGGTCCGCGAGCTGGGCATCGACGACGCGGCGATCCAGCTGGCCTACGCGTCGTCGGTCATCGTCGTTCCCGGCTATGGACTGGCCGTCGCCCAGGCCCAGCACGCCGTCCGCGAGCTGGCCGAGCTCCTCGAGGACCGCGGCGTCGACGTCAAGTACGCGATTCACCCCGTTGCCGGGCGGATGCCGGGGCATATGAACGTCCTGCTGGCCGAGGCCAACGTGCCATACCCGCAGCTCCGCGAGATGGAGGACATCAACCCCGAGTTCTCACGGGCCGACGTGGCGCTCGTGATCGGCGCCAATGACGTCACGAACCCCGCCGCCAGGCGGCCCGGTTCGCCGGTCTCGGGGATGCCGATCCTCGACGTTGACGAGGCGAAGAACATCATCGTCATCAAGCGCTCGATGGGTCGCGGCTACGCCGGCATCGACAACGAGCTCTACACCAACCCGAAGACGGGGATGCTCTTCGCCGATGCGAAGCAGGGCCTCGCCGACCTGGTGGCCGCGGTCAAGACGCTGTAGTAACAGTTCGAAGGTAGTCGGGAGGGGGAGACATGCTTCGCTCCGCGGATGTTCTCGCCGGCCGTCCAGGTGTGCGCGTACTCGCCATCCTGTGCCTCGTTGTCGCGGTCGCGTTGGCCGGGTTGTTCGTCCCGCGCGCCGTCGGGGCCGCGACCATCACCATCTCCCCACCGACTTCGATTGCCACGACGCTCAACAACGCGCAGGCCGGCGACACGATCCTCCTCAACTCGGGTACCTATTCCCTTGTTTCGACCAGCAAGTCCTTCGGTTCGGAGGTCACGATCAAGCCGGCCCCAAACGCGATCGTCACCGTGCAGGGCTTCCGCTTCCTCACCGGAGCCAGAAACATCACGGTGCGCGGCGTCACGATCGCTCCCGCGGCCCCGCAGACTGATGCCGCTGTCCAGGTCGACGGCGCCGGTGCCGGGGCTTCACTCATCAAGCTCGATGACATCCACGTGACCGCCGGCAAGTACGGGCTCCACGCCGTCAACGGAACGACGAGTACCCCGTCGGACATCACGCTGATGAATAGCGAGATCGAGAACGTCCTGTGGGACGGCGTCCAGTTCTGCGGTGGGACTCGCGTCGATATCAAGGACAACGAGATCCACGACCTGATCATCGACGAAATGCAGGACCTGCGGCACAACGACGGCGTCCAGCTCTGCGGCGGGAAGGACTTCGAGATCCTGCGCAACTGGATCTACGACTCGTCGCCCAATGTCCACCAGTCGAATCAGGGGATCATCGCCGGACGCAGCGCGACGCTCACCCTCGAAGACGTCACCATTTCGAACAATCTCATCCACGACTGGCCCGGCAAGGGGCTCGTCGTGGCCGGTGTGACCGACAGCAATGACGCCCTGAGCGACGGAGCAAAGGTGGTCAACAACACCACCTGGGCCTCCGGCCCGACGGGGACCGGAACCTCGTTCGCAGTCAGCAAGAACTTCGCGAACGGCCACAACTTCGACAACACCGGCCTCACGATCGCCAACAACATCACCTACAAGTTCGAGCTGAAGGACGGCGAAACCGTCGACACCTATACCAACAATCTCATCCTCTTCGGCGGCGGCGGGTCGAACCAGTTGACCGTGGACCCTTTGTTCGCTGACGCGTCCATCGCGCTGTCCCCGGTCCGCTATGCGCTCAACCCTTCGAGCCCCGCCATCAACTTCGGATCCACATCGCTCGCACCCGTCGAGGACTTCTTCGGCTACCAGCGGACGCTGCCCGACCTCGGCGCGATCGAGCACACGCTGTACGACACCTTCTCGGATGCGGACAACACGGCGCTCTCAAGCCACACGGGCGAGCAGGACACGGGATGGACCCAGCACCCAGCTGAAACAGGTACCGCCCAGATCGCGAATTCGGGCCGTGTGCAGAGCCTGAACGCTCCGGCCATCTATACCTACCTGTCGACGTGGGTCCCACCAAGCTCCGATCAGGTCGTGCAGGTGACGTTCGTCTACTCCGCGGCCGCCGCGGGAACCATGGTGGGCGTGGTTGCACGCTGGGATCCCAGCCTGCAGACCGGCTATCACCTGCGGGTGATCGACGGCAACCTCGAGCTGTGGAGATTCGTCCAAGGAACCCCGGCGCAGCAACTCGGTTCGGCTGTGCCCGTGTCCCTGGTGGCCGGCAACACCTACACCCTCAAGCTCTCGGCGCGAGATTACGGCGTCAACGGCTACTTCGACGGCGTGCAGAAGTTCTTCAATGCGGACGGCACGCCGCTCTCAGGGCCGGGACGAGTTGGCCTTCGCGGCCGTGGGATCGCGACCTGGGTCGACTCGATCGTCGCGTTCGACCCCCTCTAGCGCCTCCATTCCCTCGGGGGCCGAACCTGCCCCCTAGTCGTGTGGCGACTGGTATGCGACACGACCGGCCTCACGGAGGCCCGATCGAGGGGCTAGTTAGACGTTGACGGCTACTTCCAGCCCGAGGTGACCGGTTCGGCCCGGATTGGGCGTCGGCAACTCACTTAGCAGTCGTGTGGCGACTGGGCGGCAGGAACGGCCGTGGGTTCGTTTCGCCTACCAGGGTGCGTCGTGGTATGGCACGTATTGGGACGGATTCCCGTGCCGGATCGACGGCGCTGAGCGTGGATTTGCCCGGATCCCGTGGCGTTGGAGCCATTCCCGCGCGTTACCAACGCGCCAGGTGCTACGCGCAACGAACCGCGGCGGGCCGGCGCACCGGCACGGGGCGTGGTGCCGCGCCCTCAGCCGGCGGATTGCCCCGCGATTGCCTGCTCGGCGGCCACCGCCGCTTCGGCCGTCTGCTTGCGCATCCGGAGCGGCGCCAGCGTGCCCAGCGACTCGGCGACCACCAGGGCATCGTCGCCCGGCTTGAGCCGGAAGTCGGACGGCGGATTCACGTACGTCCGGTCCGACCCCGAGATCGCGAGCAGGGTCGCGTGATGCTCGGCCCGCAGCCGGAACGAGACCTCGTCGACCGACATCCCGATGTACTCCTCCGGCAGGGCCACCCGATAGAGCTCGGAGCCCTCGCCGCCGGACACCATGTCGGTCACCAGCTCCGTCAGGCCGGGGTACAACGCCGACCGGGCAAGCAACCGCGAGGCCAACCGCGACGTGACCAGCACCTCGTCGACGTGGGCTCGGCGGAAGTGCTCGACGTGTCGCGGGTTGTTGACCTCGGCCACGGTCCGGACGTCCGGCGCAACCGACTCGATGGCCATGATCGTCAGGATCGAACGCATGTCGGCGTCGTCGGTCGGGGCCGCCGGGAAGACGAGGGCCGACGAGGCCTCGGCGATCCCCGCCCGGACGAGATCCGAGGTCGATGTCGGGTCGCCCTTGACGAAGTAGACCCCGTCGCCGGCCGGGTTCTTGTCGACGTCGTGGATCACCACGACCTTCGTCTTGAAATCGTCTCCCCGAAGCTCCTCGATGAGGTCGCGGGCGGTGGCATTCCAGCCGCAGACGACGATGTGATCGCGATATCCGGCGGCGCCCAAACCCTGGCCCTCCTTGAGCAGGAAATCGATGACGAGTGCGACGAGCGCCCCGGTAACCGTACCCAGCAGCGCGACGCCGAAGAGGATCAGCAGCCAGCTCACGATCCAGCCGCCGAACGATGTGGCATAGCTCGAGTCGCCCGAGCCGAGAACCGTCGTGATCCCCCAGTAGAACGATTCTCCGAACGACCCGAGCGTGATCGGTTTCTCGAGGATCGTGATCAGCAGTGCCGCGATGGCGACCACGATCAGGATCCCCTGGATCAGGGCCAGGAAAAAGCGTGGCTCCAGCTGGCCGCCGATGCGCTTGGCGTGCCACGCCAGCCGCCGAATCAGCGGGCTGTTGGCGAGAAGCAGTGACGGACGGAACGACATCGGTCCCCCGATTGGGCGACGGACGGAGGCACGCGGCGAGTCGCCGAATGGTGCCACAGCCGGGTTGGCGCTCGCCACCCCGCCGAGCCTCAGCCGGTGGACTCCGCCGTGGTCACATCGGCGACTTCGGCGTCGACCGCCGCGACCAGGTCAGCCGGGGCGAGGTGGACGTTGACCCCGTGGGCGCCGCCACCCAGGGCGACGACCTCGCGCTCCATCGCCGAGGCGTCGACGATCACCGGCCAGGCACGGATCGAGCCGAACGGCGTGATGGCGCCCCGTGGGTAGCCGGTCACCCGCTGCGCCTCGTCGGCATCCGGCAGCGACATCCGGCTCACCCCCAGCAATGCCCGAAGCTTCGGCCAGTCGAACCGGCGGCCGCCGGGCACCAGCACGAACAGGTAGTCGTCCTCGCCGCGGCGGACCACGATCGTCCGCAGCAGGGCGCCCAGCTCGATGCCCTGCCAGGCGGCGCTCTCCTCGGCGCTCGAGGCGCGCCCGGTCCGGACGACCCGGTGGCCGACGTCCGCTGCCGCCAGCGCGTCGAGCGCTGGTGTCGAAGGAGGGCCCGGCTCAGCCATCGCGTTCGGTGAGCTCGATCCGGATCCGCTTGTTGATTCGGCCCTTCGATTCGTAGCCGGTCACCCGGACGCCGCCCACCTCCCGGGTGTTGGCAACGTGGGTGCCGCCATCGGCCTGGAGGTCGAGCCCGACGATCTCGATCGTCCGGATCTCGTCGATCCCGGGCGGCAGACAGGTTGACCTTGGTCCGGATCAGGTCGGGGATCGCGAACGCCTCGTCCCGCGGCAGGACGTTCACCCGGACGTCGCGGCCGCTGGTGAGCTCGGTGTTGACCTTGGCCTCGATCTCGTCGACCAGGTCGCCGCTCATCCGCTCGAACTCGAAGTCCATCCGGCCGCTGCCCGGCTCCATGTTGCCGCCGGTCACGAGCGCCCCGTAGTCGCGCCAGACGACGCCGCACAGAGCGTGCAGGGCGGTATGCGTTCGCATCAGCGCGAACCGGCGAGCCCAGTCGAGGTCGACCCGCACGAGGTCTCCGATGTGTGGCGGCTCCTCGCCCGGTGCCAGCTCGTGGACGATCTCGCCGCCGGCCTTCCGCGCCCCGCGAACCTCCCATTGGCGGCCATCGGCAGAGCGGAGCAGCAGGCCGCGATCCGCAGGCTGGCCGCCGCCGCCCGGGTAGAAGACCGTCCGGTCGAGGACGACGAGTGGCGCGTCGCCTGTCTCGTCGACGGTGACGATCCGGGCGTCGACGGAACGGGCGTAGGCGTCCGAATAGGCGAGCTGCGCCCCGGCGGTCATCGGTTCACTGGACGGTCAGCGTGCCCGTCATCGTCGTCGGGTGGACCTGGCACAGGAACGGGTAGGCGCCGGCGGCGAGGGCCGGGACGTCGTATTCGCGGATCTCGGGCCCGGTGAAGAACGCCGTGTCGCCGATGTCGACCGGCGTGTTGTCCGGGTTGTTGAGCACGACGTTGTGGGGCACCGACGGGTCGCGGTTGTCGAAGGCGAGGGTGAACGGTGTGTCCGCCGGGGCCGTCAGCTCAGGCGTGTCGAACTGGGCCGCGGTGGTGGCGATCACGGTGACGGCCCCGCTGGTGTCGGCGGAGGCGGCCGGGGATTGCGAGAGCGCCGACGACGGCACCGGCTCCGATGCGTCGACCGATGCAGCGGGTGATCCTGACGGCGCGCCGGATGCCGAGCCCGACGGGGCGGCGGTGGCCGATGGGATGGGAGCATAGGTCCAGCCGGGACCCGGGCCGCCGGCGCAACCGGTGAGGGCCGCGGCCACGGCGGCGATGAGGACGAGACATGACAGGCGCATGGTTGGCGGGCCTCGGGTAGAGGGTTGGAAGTCCTGAGAATGTAGCGCCGAACGCTCGGGAACGTGCCGCGGCCGCGAACCAGTACCCCACCCGTACCATCGTCCGGATTGCGAACAGGACCTTTCGCCAGTTAGCCTCGCCCTCCTGTCATCGCGTCCGCCGGGGGGTGTTCGCAAACAGCCTGGAGCCCGGCCCTCGTGCTTCTCCGACTCGCGACTCGTATTTATCTCCCTGCCTTATCCCCTGAGCCCGGCAAGTCCCTCGTCACGCTTCTCGCCACAGGCCGACGCTGGCTGGTCTGAACCGTCCTGGCGAGCAGCGCGCAGGGCGCGCCGAGCACAGGTAACCCACCGCCGTCCGGGGCCCATCCGGACGAGCCGGACCGACTCACGAGACCCGGACCACTGCCGTCCGGGTCTCGTGTCGTCCAGGGGACGTGCTGGCTCGCTGCCGAATGCCACGCCAGTGCCATGAATCAGACCGGGCGCTTCTCCGTGAGCCCGAGCCGAATTGCCACTGCGGCCGCCTCGACCCGGCCCGAGACACCCAGCTTGGCCAGGATGTTGCCGACGTGGACGCCAACGGTCTTCTGGCTGATGAACAGCCGCTCGCCGATCTCGCGGTTCGTCCGGCCCTGGGCGATCAACCCCAGCACCTCGCGTTCCCGGCTCGACAGGCCGAAGGTGTCCGTCCGGGTCACGACCGGCGTGCCGACGACGCTGCGCGCGACGGCCGACGAACCATCGGCCCCGACCGTCGCATCGACCAGCCCCCGCCCATCGCCCAGGTCGGCGTGGCCGTTGGCCAGGGCGGCTTCGACGGCGGGCGGCAGGGTCAGCAGGGCCCGCCCGGCAAGCTCGTGGAGCTCGCGGAGCAGCGGTCGGGCGCCAAGGTCGACGCCGACCCGTGCCGCTTCCTGGAGTGGCGTGCGGGCTTCCGCTCGTCCAGCCCGGCCGGCGCCGGACCCGAGGATCGCCGCCGCCTCCCGCCAGTGAGCGCGGGCCACCTCGTACGGATTCCCCTGGGCGGCCCAGGTGGCAGCCAGCGCCGACCAGGACGCCGCGTCGTCGTTGCCGTCCACCCGCTGCCGGTGTGCCCGGGCGGCCTCGAGGAAGGCGTCCGCCTCGCGGCGTGAGCCGGCGGTGGCCGGCACACCGGACGCCTTGACGGCCCGCTCCGCCTCGGCCAGGACGCGGGCGACTCGCTCTCGAGCTCCGGCCAGGCCCGCGAAGTCGCGTCGCTCGTTCGCCTCTGCGGCGACGGCCGCATCGACCTCGGCGACCGTGGCCGCCATCTTCGCGGTGAGGACCCAGTCCTCCGTGCCCTGGGCCAGCGGCCAGCCACGCTCGACTGCCCGGCGCGCGTCCACGAGGTCGCCACGCCACAGGGCGAACGAAGCCGCAGCGCGGTAGACGGGCACGGCGTGCTGCGAATCGCGGACCGTCTCGAGGGCCAGCATCAATTGACCCAGTAGCCGCCCGGCGAGCTCGCCAGCGTGGGTCTCCACTTCGACGATCGCGAGGTTGACCACCGAGTTGACGAACGCGGTGCCCGCCGGACTCCACTCCAGCGCCGCTGACGAGAGGGCCCGCGACTCGGTCCACCGGCCGAGCAGGAACAGCGATTCCGCGGCGTTGCCACGGAGGAAGTTGCCGTACACCGCCTCGAGGCCGGCCCGCCGGGCCGATTCGATGCCCTCGAAGGCCACCTCCACTGCCTCCGTTCGGCGACCCAGGAGGTCGAGCACGGTCGTCAGGTTGGCGAACACGCGGAACGTCGCGTCGACGTCGCCCTCCGCCTCGGCCATCAACCGGGCCTCGTGGAGCATCGCGATCCCCGTCTCAGGCTCGTTGCCCCAGCCCAGCGACACGCCCAGCGTGGTCGTGGCATGGATCTCCGGGTGGCGCGCCTCGGGTCCGATCAGCTGGGAGATCCGAATCGCCTCGCGGGCGTGGCGCTCGGCGTCGGAGAAGGTGCCCTCGAGCATCCGGACGTGGGCCAGCGCCGCCAGTACCTTGGCCCGCGCGACGGATGGCTCCCGCGGCACCAGCTCGACGGCACGGACGTGGGCGGCCACCGCGCCGTCATGGTCGCCGGCTTCGCGCCGGTAGTGGCCCAATCGCTCGTGCAGCTCGGCCAGGGCCAGCCGGTCACTGCGGGCATCGAGGTTGGCGATCGCCGCCTCGGTGAACGCGACCGCCCGGGCCGGGCGTCCGGCGGCGAACGACGCCTCCGCCGCTCGAACCTGCAGCCGCTGGATCATCTGGGCAGCATCGCCGATGAAGTTGGCGGCCTCGGGGTCCGACGCCCGACGGCGCGACCGGGCATCGAGCACCGCCGGGGCCCCCGACAGGGCCAGAGCCTGCTCCAGGAACCGCAGCTCGTCCTGCGGTGCGTCCACCCGGACGCACAGGTCCGCAGCGTCGAGGGCAGCCGTCCGGGCACGGATCGGCGCGTGCGCGGCCAGCCAGTGGTGGGCCGCGTCGACCGGCAGGTGGCGGAGGCCGGAGGCCAGGGCGCCGTGATAGCGCGACCGCTGGAGCGGCAGGACATCGGCCTGGACTGCGCGCCCGATGAGCTCGTGCCGGAAGTCGATCGAGCCATCGGCGCCCTCGACGATGAGGCCGTGCTCGGTGGCCTCGACCAGGCCGGCGGTGACGTCGGGGTCGAGGACGTCGGTGCCGCGCCGCGGCGTGGTCGACGACCGCGGCGGCTGACGGATCGCGTCCGCCTCGTACGCCGCGGCCGTTGCGGCAAGTTCCTCCGGGCTGAGTGGCCGGCCGGCCCAGGCCAGCAGCCGCATGACGCGCCGGCACTCCGGCGACCGGAGGGCGAGGCGGGCCGTCACGAGGTCCTCGAGCGTGCCCGTCAACGATGCGCTCGACAGCTCGCGCCGGGCCGCCACGAGCTCCTCCGCGATCAGCGGGCTGCCGCCGGACCGCTCGGCAACGAGCACCAGCGTCGAGGCAGCCGGCCGCTCGCCCTCGATCCCCTCGATCAGTGCCGCCAATTCGTCCCTGCCCAACGGCCCCATCTCGAACCGCGAGGGGGCCCGCGGCGCCTCCGCGATCCGGGCAAGGTTGGCCGTCATCGGGTGCGACCGGGTGAGCTCGTCCTGCTGGTAGGCGGCGATGAGGCACAGCCGCTGGTTCCGGGCGACGAGGGCCAGGAAGACGACCAGCGCCCGGGTGGCGTCGTCGGCGTGGTGGAGGTCCTCGAGGACGAGAGCGACCGGCCGCCGCTCGGCGAGTCGGCCCAGGACGCCGAGCACCGCCTCCAGCACCCGTGCCTGCCGGCGCTCGGGCGAGGCGACGGTTGGCCGGTCCGGGAGCAGGCCGAGCGGAGCGACGCGTGGCGCCAGGTCGGGGAGGAGCTTGACGATGTGCTCCGCGCCCATCGCCAGGGCGCCTGCCAGCTCGTCGTCGGTCAGCTCCCGCAACAGCGGGCCGATCGCCCGGATCAGCGGGGCATAGGGCTCGTCGGTGCCGGCCGGGAGGGCGCGGCCCCGGAGGATCGCGAACTGCTCGGGCAGGGCGTGGAGTCGCTGGTCGATCTCGTCGAGGAACCGGGTCACGCCGAAACCGCCACTCCCCGAGAGGAGCAGCGTGGTTGCACGCCCAGCTGCGGCCGCGTCCAGAACCGAGGCAAGCCGCGCGAAGCCTGCCTCCCGCCCCACGAACCGCGCGCTCGTGAACCTCGCGGGCATCCACGCATTCTAGGCACCCCGGGAGCGCCGGACGTCTCGGAAATCGAAAGCACGACGGCGAATTTCGTCCCGGGTACCCCTTCCCTTTCGTGGGCCGGGGGTGTATACCGAACGGCGAACACGGCAAAGAAGGATTGCCGCTATCGCGTGATCATCCGAACCGAGGCCTCCCGCGAAGGGAGAAGTGAGGGGTGACGGACAGCCCAGTCCGCACCTGACATTCGGTTCTGGCGGCCCACAGGGGTCGCTCACCTGGAGGATGGTTCATGCGAAGTGGTAGTACGGCCCAGATGTGGATGACCCTTGCCGGGATCGTCCTGTTCGCCGTCGGTTTGCTTGGCTTCATCAGCAATCCCATCGTCGGCTCCGCCAGTGGCGCGCTGCTCACGACCGACACGGTCCACAACGTCGTCCACCTCGGCACCGGGCTGCTGGCCCTCTATATCGCCTTCGGGCTCAAGGGCGCGAACCAGGTCAATGCGACGATCGGGTTCGGCGTGCTGTACGTCGTGATCTTTGCGGCGAACCTGCTCAGCCCGAACCTGTTTGGCATCTTCTCGCTGCCGGCCAACACGATGGTCCACGTGGTCCACGCGGCCGTCGCGGTGGTGAGCCTCGCCGTCGGCTACACGGCCCGCGGCCAGACGGCGGCCTGGTCCGCCTAGGCACTTGATGTCGACTCGGGCGTTCGTGCCGTGATCCACGATCCCGGCCACGCGCTCGTCGAGTCGATCGCGGCGGCGGTCCTCGTCGCCGGTGGCGTGTTTGTTCTCCTCCTGGCGCGGCGCGCCAGGCTTGCGGGCGGCTCGGTGACCCTCCTCTCCGAGCCGTCCGTTTCTCATGCCGCGACCGGGGTGGCCGCCCACTCCCCGCTGGCCGGCGTCGTCGCCACGCTGTCACTGGCCGCGGCGGTCATCCACGTCGCCGCCGCGCCGGCGCACCTGGAGGAGCTGGGGCTCCTGGGCCTGGGGTTCGTGGTCGCCGGCACGTTCCAGGCCGCGTGGGCGCTGGCCTGGCTCATCGAGCCGAACCGGGCCGTCGTCAACCTGGGCATGGCAGCCAATCTCGCGATCCTCGCCGCCTGGGCCTGGTCGCGGAGCGCCGGCCTGCCGGGCCTGCCGGTCGAGGGCATCGCGGCGCCGGACGCGGCCGCCAGCGTCTTCGAGGCTGCGATCGTCGGCCTCCTCCTGGCGAGATCCCGATTCAGACCCGCGGGACCCACGGCGATGATCGCGATCGTGCCGGCGATCGGGATCGTGTTCCTGATCACCACGCTGGTCCTGTCCTCACCGGCGCTCGGCCACGGCCACTGACACTCCCCGGCGGCTCGGCAACGCGCCCTGGACCCAGCCGGTCCCTGTAGGCTGGCGAGCGATGGTGACCCCACGCAATCCGCCCCACCCGGACAACGAGCTCAACGAGCTGTCCGGCGAGGAGTGGCTGTACTTCACCAAGTCCGTGTGGTCGACCGCCTATCCATCCGAGCTGGGCCACGACCGGCGCAAGCGGCACGGCGCCAACAAGCCGCCCCGGTTGATGGCCCGCCTGATCGAGTTCTTCACCCGCACCGGGGAGTTGGTCCTCGACCCGTTCGCCGGGGTCGGCGGGACGCTGCTGGGCGCGGCGATCGCCCGTGGGCCGCGGCGCGCCCTGGGCATCGAGCTGTCGCCGGCGTGGGGGCAGGTCTACGAGGACGTGGTCCGCGACGCGCTCGCCCAGCGCGACGGGCTCGGGCCCGAGCTCGCCGACCTCGGCCAGAACGATCCGGGAGGGACCCGGACGTTCGACCCGTCCGGGCTGGAGCTGCGGATCGGCGACGCCCTGGCGGTCCTTCCGGATTTGCCGGCCGATAGCGTCGACTTCGTCGCCACCGACCCGCCGTACAACGTCCAGCTGCCGATCACGATGGCCGGCGGCAAGCTCGCCGAGACGCACGCCAACCGCCGGACCGACTACGCCATGGTCACCGACGACCCGGCGGACCTCGCCAACGCGGCCGACTACCCGCAGTTCCTCGACCGGATGGAAGACGTGCTCCGAGAGCTCCATCGGGTCCTCCGACCCAACCGCTACGCGACCTTGATCGTCCGCGATGCCTACCAGGGTGGGCGGTATCTCTTTACCGGGGCCGACCTGGCCGCCCGGGCGGCAGCAGCGGGCTTCACGCCGAAGGGCGACCTCGTGTGGTACCAGGCGGGCACGCGCCTTCGGCCATATGGCTATCCGAAGGTCTTTGTCCCGAACATCGCCCACCAGCACATCCTGGTGCTGCGCAAGCAGAAGTAAGCACCTACAACGAGGTGGCGCCGCTCAGGCGCGGCCGCGAGCCGCCATGAACGCCGTCAGGACGTCGTCGTCGATCTCATCGGCGTCGGCGCTGCCATTGGCCCACGTTTCCTGGGCGGTCGGGGCCGGATGTCCGCCGACCACGTCACCGAGCGTCATCTTGTGGATCCAGCCCTGCCGGCCGTCGGGGCAGAGGACGAGCCAGTAGGTCCCCGACTTCTCCATCAGCTGGACCTCGTCGCCACTCAGCAGCTCCCCGATCTCGGCGCCTCGGAGCTCGTCCGGGGCATCGAGCAGGCGCACGATCTGGTAGCGGATCGTCCGGCGCTCGTGACCCTCAACCGCGCCGACCAGGCCGTGGTCGAAGCTCATCCGCTCGATGGCGACCGCGTTCCGCAGCGGATCGGCCTTGCGGGCCTCGAGGAGGGACGGTCGGCGCCAGCGTGGCATCAGCGAGTCGGGGTCGACGGGCACCGGCGGAACCACCGCCTCGGGCACCAGGGCGGCGGTTGCCGCGTGACCGGTCCCGCGAGCCGCCGCCGCCGAGAGCACGTCGTCGGGAGCCGGGGGCTCGCCGTCGCGGCGGCGCTTGCCGAAGAACATGAAGGCCATCGCCATCGCGACGCCACCGGTCGTGGTGACCATCACCGGCACGAGGCCGAAGGCCGACGAGCTGCTGGAAGTCAGGCCGAGGGAGTCGATCGCGGCGAGCAGGTCGCCCCAGCCCGGGCCGTTGCCGTTGCCACTGGACCCCGTGTCGCCACCGGTCGGGCTGGTCGAGCCGCCGGTTGCGCCGCCATTGGTGCCACCATCGGGGCTGCCGGACCCATTGCCCCCTGAGGTGCTGCCACCGGAGCCACCGGACGAGCCACCGGACGAGCCACCGGAGGAGCCACCGGTTCCCCCGCCGGCGGTCGGGCCACCAGGAGTCGAGCCACCGGTACCGCCTCCTGGCGCGGACGTTGCACCTGGAAGAAAGGCCGGATCGTTCGGATCGGATGGATCGGTCGGCTCCGGCGTCGGCTCCGGCGTCGGATCCGGCGTTGGCGTTGGGGTCGGCGTGGGAAGCGGAGTGGGCGTCGGTGTCGGGGTCGGGGTCGGCCGTGGCGTCGGGGTTGGGGTTGGGGTCGGCGTCGGGGCTGGGGTCGGGCTCACGGGTGCCGCGACCGTGACGGTCCCGCCGTCGATCACGTCGGTGAACCTGTCGCGATCCATGCCCTCGAAGACGACGTCGTGGGTCCCGATCGACAGCTTCGATGCCCAGCTGAACTGGACGCCGGATTTCCAGGACGTCCCTGAGCCGGTCATCGCATGGGCGACACCGTCGACGACGACACGGACGTAATCGGGCTCCGACCCCTCGCGGTTGCGGTAGGTGACCTCGAAGGTGAACGTCGTCGCGGTCGTTCCCGTCGCCGGGCCGACCACGGGGTCGCTCAGCTTGGTCGGGCCGGACACCGCCATGACGGGCAGCGCGGAGAGGACGACGAGAAGGATCGCCGCCGCGAAGCTGCCGAACGCTGATCGGACCAACCGATCCGCCCCCCGGGGTGGAGCGATGGACACGGGCAATGCCTCTGCACCGGGCTGGATCGCCCGGACGTGGTTGCAGGATCGCCGCCGCAGACAGGGGCATTCCATGGTACGGGCGTCCCCCCGGCAATCCGGCGTCGGTCCGGTGCCCGCTTCGCCCAGGTGGGGGTGGGACTGGTGCCTTCCGGCAACGCGCCCGGGTACTGCGGTGGGGTTCGCAGGAGGGCGTGGGCCCGTCAGTACGGTGGGGATAGGTCGAACTGGCCATTCCCGATCGGGCGCCCCCGCGCGAGGATGCGCCAATGCAGGTCATTGCCCCGCGCATCGTCAACCGACCCCGTCGCGCCAGCCTCGTCACCGGCACGGTCGTCGGGTCGGTCCTCCTGTTCGGCGGCGTGGCCGTCGCCTGGCTCACCTTCGGGACGTCGTTCATCTCGTCGTTCACCCCGACCGGACGGCCGGAGGCGTCGCAGATGGTCGCGGGCATGCTCGCCTGGACGTTCGCCCTGATCGCCCCCGCCACGTTCATCATCGTCGGCCTCGCCCGCATCGTCACCGTCTTCGACTCCGTGGCCGCCCAGCGGCCGCGGGCATCGATGGTCTCCCGCCTGGGCGCCGTGCTCGGCGACGACTACGTCGTGACGACGCGGCTCCGGCTGCCCGACGGCCGGGTCGTGCCGGAGCTGGTCATCGGACCGTTCGGGGCAGCCGTGCTCGAGCCGCTGCCGCCGGCGGGAGCGACGCGCCGTCACGGCACGGCCTGGGAAGTGCGGCGGAGCGATGGCCGCTGGGTGCCACTCGAGAACCCGCTCGACCGGGCGTCGCGCGATGCCGAAGCAATCCGGCGCTGGTTCGCCCATGACGACCAGGACTTCATCGTCAAGAGCTACGCCGCGGTCGTCGGGCCGGAGGGCGCACTGCCACGGACGCCGACCTGCGCGATGATCTCGCCGGACCAGATCCCGGCCTGGATCCTGTCCCTGCCGGCCCAGCGAAGCCTGACCCCTTCCCGGCGGGAGCGGATCATCGACCTCGTCCGCGAGGCGGCCTGACCGAAAACCGCCGGCCCGCCCGGGCCGTCCATCACAACGCTTGCGTCGGATTCGGCTGAACGCCTATGCTCAGCGAATGGAAGGCGAGGCTGCCCCGACGCGACGCCGCTACACGCTTCGCCGGCGGGCCGAACGCCAGGCGGAGACGCGGGCACGGATCCTCGGTTCGGCACTCGCGCAGTTCGCGGAGGTAGGTCCGGCCGCCACGACGATCAGCGCGGTGGCCGCCGGCGCGGGCGTCGAGCGACTGACGGTCTACCGGCACTTTCCCGACGATGCCGCCCTGCTTGGTGAAGCCATCGGCCATCTCTTCGGCGCCCATCCCCTGCCGGACATGCCGGCCTGGTTCTCGGAACGGAACCCGGAACGCCGGCTCCGACGGGCGCTGGCCGACCTGTACGGCTTCTACCGGGAGGCTGGGCCGGTCGTGGGCCGGTTGTTGCGCGAGCAGCCGGTCGTGCCCACACTCCGCGACCCGCTCCGACCGCTGACGGAGCCACTGGCGGCGCTGCCATCCGCCCTCGCCGAGGGCTGGCCAACCTACGACGAGGGCGGCCGGGTCCGGCTCAGGGCGGTGATCCGGCACGCCATCGGCTTCGAGACCTGGTGGTCGCTGGCCGACGGCTCGATGATGGACGATGCCGATGCTGTGGCCATCATGGTCCGGCTTGCAGCGACGGCCGCGCACCCCGACGATTGAATCCGTCACGGAACACAGAGGGAGGGGCCCGAATGGACGACCAGCAGCGACCGACGCCCGCCGATCCGCCATCGTCAGCCGAGCCATCCACGGAGGACGCTGGCTCGACCGAGGCGCCGACCCCTGTCCCCAATTCGCTGCCCGCCGCCATATCCCCGCCCGCGCCCAGCGAGCCGGTCACGACGCCGGCGGCTCCGATCGTCACGCCATCGAGCGGCTGGGTCGGGACGTCCGGCCCGGCCGATGGCTCGGAGCCAATCCCGCCGCCGCCATCGGATACGACCCGGAAGCGCGTCGTTCGGGGAGCGCTCGTCGTTGTCGTCATCATCCTGTTCGGCCTCGGATCGGTCATCGTCCGCGGCGCGCTGTCGAGCCTCTTCGCCAGCGAGCACGAGAAGGTGGCCACCGAAGCCGGTGAGCGGATCCTGGCGATGCCGGCCTTCAAGGCCCGCTTCGGCGACGTCGACTCGGCCGACCGGGCATTCGACATCGGCCAGGAGCTCGTCACGACCGCACTGCCGCGCCTGTCCGGCGCCGAGCTCGACCAGTACTGGCAGGTGACGGCCAAGATCCTCGACGTGGCCGACCAGGAAGTCTGCGGCAAGATCCTCCGTCAGACCTCCACGCCGGAAGAGGCCGAAACGGCAGCGGAGGCGCTCGATATCGACTCCTGGCGGACGCTGGTCTCGGTGACCGTCGTGGCGATCGAGCGCGACCTCCAGGGCGTCGAGGCCGCGCCGTCCCCGACCGAGGCCGAACTGAACGATGCCTACATCGCTCTGGCCGAGGAGATGGGCGAGGCGGAGGTGGTGGCTGCGGGGAACGCGATGAGCGACGCATCCGCGACCAACACCGCGGTCTGCGACGCCGGCAAGGCATTCCTGGCCGGCGTCCTGGCCCTCCCGGATGCGCCGAGGGAGACGATCCTGCGGTTCATGGTCGAACCCTGACGCCGGTCAGACCGAGGCCGGCACCTCCGACGGCTTGGGGGTGCCGGCGCCGGGGATCGAGATCCGGGTGGCCATCGCCACGGCAAGGAAGCCCAGCAGCGCGGCCGACATGAAGATCATGTGGTAGTCGCCCAGCACGTCCCGGAAGAAGCCGCCCAGGTAGGCCGCGATGGCTGCCCCGATCATGTGGCTGCAGAAGATCCAGCCATAGATCGTGCCGAGTGAGCCGCGTCCGTACAGGCGAGCGGTGAGGTTCGCGGTCGGCGGCACGGTCGCGATCCAGTCGAGCCCGTAGACGATCGCGAACAGCACCAGCTGCGGGACCTCGAGGATGAACGGCAGGAAGGCGATCGACAGCGCCCGGAAGCCGTAGTAGAAGGCCAACAGGCGTCGGTTGTCGTAGCGGTCGGTGAGCCAGCCCGATGCCAGCGTCCCGACGATGTTCATCGTGCCCATGAGGGCCACCGCGCCGGCGGCGACGACCTCGGTGAAGCCGTGTTCCACGGCGTGCGGGATCAGGTGCGTCCCGATGAGGCCGTTGGACGTGTAGCCGCAGATGAAGAAGCTGCCGGCCAGGAGCCAGAAGTCGCGGGTCCGCGCGGCCTCGCGCAGGGGCGTCGACCGAGCCGCCTCGGCTGCCTCGGAGGCCATCGCCTCCGCCCCGCCGGCCTCCCCGAAGGGTCTGTGGCCCACTTGTTCCGGCCGATCGCGCATCAGCAGCAGGACGGGCACGACCAGGATGGCAATCGTCACGGCCAGGACAGCGATGGCCGCCCGCCAGCCATTGCCCAGGACGAGGACCTGGAGGGTCGGGATGAAGATCAGCTGACCAGCCGACGACGCCGCCGCGAACGCCCCCAGCACCATGCCCCGGTGGGTCCGGAACCAGCGCAGGGCGACGGTCGCGCCAAGGACATTGGTGACGGCACCCGTCCCCAGTCCGGTCACCACGCCCCAATAGAGGTGGAGCTGCCACAGATCGCCCAGGGCCAGCAATGGCGCCAGCCCGGCCACGATGAGGACGATCCCGCCGAGCATGACGAGGCGTGGGCCGAAACGGTCGATCAGCCCGCCCGACAGCGGCGCGCCCAGCCCGAAGGCAAGGATGCTGACGGCGATGGCGAGCGAGATCGACGCCCGGTCCCAGCCGAACTCGGCCTCCAGCGGCTTGATCAACACCCCCGGCGCCGAGCGGACACCGGCCGATGCCAGCAGGACGAGGAACGTGACGACGACGATGACCCAGGCGTAGTGGAGGTTGACCCGGCGGGCCAGAGAAGTCATCCGACGTCGATTGCGAAGCCGGTCAGCCGGCTTCCGGCGCCGGTTCCAGCAGGTCCTGCAGGGTCTCGACGAGCTCGAGTGGCCGATAGGGCTTGCCCAGGAACCGGTCGACGCCGGACCGCAGGGCCTGTTCGCGGTCGCTGGGCAGGACGCTCGCGCTCAGGATCACGATCCGCGGCCGGATGGCCTCGTCGAGCGCCCGAAGCTCCTGGGCCAGGGCCAGGCCGCTGCCATCGGGCAGCCGGACATCGAGGAGCACCACGTCAACTGCATGGGCGCCGAGATGCGCCCGAGCGGAGGCAAGGTCGACGGCTTCGAGCAGCAGGGCCGCGCGCAGCCGCTCATCCTTGGAGCGGGCCAGGACGGCCCGCAGCAGGGCGCGGTTGGGCGCCTCGTCCTCGACCACGAGGACGACCCACCGACCGTCGACGGTCGCGTCTGGCTGGTTCAACCCGGCCCGCCCCGCTCATCGAGCCGGGCCGGCCCCTCGACCGGAGCCACCTGCTCGAGCCAGCGTCGAAGGCCCTCGCGGGCGTCGGAGCCCTTGGACACGATGCCCAGGATCTTGCCCGACAGGCGGGCCTTGTCCGCCTCGCTGATGTCGTGGGCGGTGCAGACGACGATCGGTACGAGCGCCGTTTCGGGGTTCGCCTTGAGCCTCGCGATGACCTCGAACCCGTCCACGTCGGGCATCACCAGGTCGCACACGACGAAGTCGACCAATTCGACGCGCATGCGCTCGAGCGCCTCCCGGCCACCGGCGGCCTCGAGCACCTCGTAGCCCTCGGGTTCGAGCGCGGCGCGGATGAGGGCGAGGGCAGTGGGCTCGTCGTCGACGGCGAGGACCCGGAGGTGCCGACCGTTGCCGGGCAATTGCGGTGCGATCGCGAACCTGGCGAGGGACGCAAGGAGCGCGTCGCGATCGATCGGCTTGACCAGGTAGTCGACCGCGCCGAGGGCCAGCCCGACCTGCCGCTCGTCGACGACCGTGACGATGACCACCGGGACGTCGCGCGTGTCGGGGGCAACCTTGAGCTGGCGCAGGACGTCCCAGCCATCGGCTCCGGGCAGCAGCACATCGAGGATGATTGCGGACGGCCGATGCTCGCGGGCCATCCGGAGGCCCGTCTCCCCGTCCACGGCCAGCCGGACCTGGTAGCCGGCCGGCTCGAGATACTCGCGCAGAAGGCGCACAGCACCTGGATCATCCTCGATCACCAGCAGGTCCACGGGCCCGCCAGACAGGACGGACGCCTCGCGGATGTCGGGTTGCTCGATCGCGGCCTCGACGGACACGCCCTCCGGGCCGGCGAGCGGCAGCGTCACCGTGAAGGTGCTGCCCTTGCCACGGACCGACTCCAACCCGATGCTGCCTCCATGCGCCTCGACCAGCCGACGCGTCAGGGCCAGCCCCAGGCCCGTGCCTTCCTGCCGCTCGCTCGGGTCGCCGACCTGGCGGAACTCCTCGAAGACCCGGGGTTGATCGTCGGCTGAGATCCCGATGCCGGTATCCACGACGGCGATCCGGATGGAACCGCCGTCGACGACGGCTTCGACCTTGACCGACCCTTCGTCGGGCGTGTACTTGATCGCGTTCGAGAGGAGATTGTAGAGAACCTGCCGGAACCGGCCGCGATCCACGGTGGCCGTCACGGGCGGGACGTCGGCGTCGAGCCGCAGCCGCTTTCGCTCGGCGAGCGGCCGAATGCCATTGAGCAGCTCGGCGATGGCCACCTGCAGCTCGACCGCCTCGAGATGGAGATCCAGCCTGCCGGCCTCGACCTTGGCGAGGTCAAGCACGTCGTTGATGAGCGACAGGAGGTGCTGCCCGCCGCGATGGATCAGCTCCACCCACTCCAGCGGCACGACGACGTTCTCGCCTTGTGCCGGCTCCTGGCGCATCAGGTCACTGAAACCCAGGATCGCGCTGAGCGGGGTCCGCAGCTCGTGGCTCATCGACGCCAGGAAGTCACTCTTCGCCTGGCTCGCCGAGATCAGGCTCTCGTTGGTGGCCGCCAGCCGCTGTGCCAGGTCCGCCTGCTCGGCCACGATCCCGCGGCGTTCCGCCACGATCGCGGTCTGTGCCCCGAGCGATCGCAGGATGTCCGCATCGGACTCGCGGAACAGGCTCCGAAACTGGGAGAGGAGGAGCAGGGTCCCCGCGGCACCACCGCTGGCAACGGTGAGCGGGATCGTGGTTACGAACTGGGCATCGGCCGCGGCGGCGAGGGCGGCGATCGGTCCGTCAACGGCGCCGACGGGCGTGTCGAACCGGACGCCGGTACCGCCAGTCTCGACATCGACGCTCGCTCGGTCGAGGCCGCGCTCGGCCGTGGGCGGCTCGAACCCGGAGGTGGCGACCACGCCTGGCTGACCGTCGGCGGCCGCGATCACGACCGCGCTGCGGGCGCCGCTGACCTCCGAGGCCAGGTCCGCAAACTGGCGCCAGATGGCCTCGACCGACCGATCGGGGTCGCCGAGCAGATCCCGAACGTGGCGGAGCGCCGTGTCCGCCTGCCAGTAGGCCTGGACGCGGCGCGGCGTCAGGAACGCTGCCACATAGCCGAGCGCCGCGGCCAGGGCCATCACGGCCGCCACGCCACGGACGGCGTTGGAGCCCGTGGTGCCCAGCCCCAGCGCGGCGACGAGCCCCGAGCCCCCCAGCGAGACGATGATCGCGAGGGCAAGGAGGGCGGTCGCGATCGCGGCCAACCAGAATCTCGCCGCTCCGGGTCCGCGCCGGCGTCGCGCCTCGAGCAGCAGGTACGCCGCCGCCAGCAGCTGGATGACGATGTATCCACCAAGCGCCACGACGGCGAGGACCCTGGTGACCTGGACGTTGACAAAGGACGCCGCCGCGGCGCCGGCGACGGCTCCGAGGTAGACGACCGTCGAGCCCACGAGGACCCGCCGAGGGACACGACGGATGAGGGACGCCAGGTGGAGCGTGGCCAGTGGCTGGATGACGAGCAGCACGAGGAGCACCGCGGTTACCGGGACCGGCATGGGTCCGGCGCCGGTCACGCGAATGGTGAAGTCCGCGACGAAGGCCAGCGCCAGGCCGCTGAAGGCGAGCGCGACGTCCCGGCTCACGGGGTCGCGCCGGCGCCACCACTGGATGAAGGTCGCCACGAACAGGACGATGAAGAGGAGTTCCGCTCCGAGGACGGGCAGGTCCACCTCGCCTCCCTGGCTCGCTGTCCGCCGCGCAGTCCAGGTTGGCCGCCGGGCGAACGTCCGTTCCTACTCTATGCGTCCCTCCAGGTCCGATGGGCACGAATCGGGCGCTGGGTCTGGTAGGGGAGCCTGGATTCGAACCAGGGACCGGCCGTGTATAAGACGGCTGCTCTCACCGCTGAGCTACTCCCCCGCCCGCGACGGATGCTACACCTGCCGTTCCGCGGGGACGGGCCGGCGCTGAAGCGACCGCAGGTCGAGCGCCCGCCGCCAGCCGAACCCGCGGACCGCCACCAGCACGCCGAGGGCCGCCACGACGAGGATCGTGGCGGCGGCGAGGGCCGCCTCGAGATCGCCGCCCTGGAACTCGCCGTAGACGACCAGCGGCAGCGTCTGGGTCCGCCCGGTGAAGTTGCCGGCGAACATGATCGTCGCGCCGAACTCGCCGAGGGCCCGGGCCCAGGTCATGACCAGCCCACCCGCCAGGGCCGGCGCCGCCAGCGGCAGCGTCACCCTCCGAATCACGTTCGCCTCCCCCGCGCCGTCGACTCGCGCGGCGTCTTCGAGGTCCGGATCGACCGCCGCGAGCCCCGCCCGCGCCGCTCGGACGAAGAACGGGGCGGCAACGAAGGTCTGGGCGAGCACGACGGCCAGGGTGGTGTACGGGATCGTGATCCCCAGCTCGTCGAGCGGACCGCCGATCCATCCGCGACGGCCCAGCACGAGCAGGAGCGCCAGACCGGCGACCGCAGGCGGTAGCACGATCGGCAGGTCGACGATGGCCTCGACGAGGGCCTTGCCACGGAACCGCCGGCGGGCGAGCACGAACGCCAGGGGCAGACCGAATGCCACGGCCAGCAGCAGGCTGGCCAGCGTCGTAACGAGACTCAGCGCGAGCGCGTCGACGACCGGCCGGCTGAGCGTGGCGGCGCCGAGCAGGCCACCGCCGAGCGACCTTGCAACCAGGGCGGCGACGGGCAAGCCGAGGAACAGGGCGAGGAGGGTGGCGGCCGCGACCGGGACGATCAGGCCGCGCCGGGTCGAGGTCATCCGCCCTCGGCTGGCGGCTGGAACCCAAAGCGGGCCAGGATGGCTGCGCCTTCCGGGCCGGCGAGCCAGGCGACGAAGGCGGCGGCCGGTTCGGGCCTCGACGACGCCTTGACCACCACGGCGCCGTACGTTGCGACCACGTTGGCATCCGGAGGAATCTCGACGGCCTTGGCGGCGGTGGACGCGCGGACGTCGGTGGCGTAGACGATGGCGGCATCCGCCTCACCGAGCTCGACCTTGGCGAGCGCCGCGCGGACGTTGTCCTCGCGGGAGACGATATTGGCCTCGACGGCCTCGGCGTAGCCGGGCGGATAGCCGGGCAACGCCGCGAGGTTGTCGATGGCCTCCTCGGCATAGCGGGTGATCGGCACGGATTCGCCGGCGGCGACGATCCGGACCCCGTCGTTCGCCAGGTCGGCGGGCGACCCGATCCCTGCCGGGTTGTCCGCGGGAACGGCGACGACGAGCTGGTTCCCGGCGAAGATCGTCATGCCGCCGCCCGTCAGTCCGGCATCGGCGAGGGCCTGCGGGTTGGCGGTATCCGCGGACGCGAAGACGTCCGCGGGGGCCCCTTGCTCGATCTGCGTCCTGAGGGTCGCGCTCGACTCGAAGCTCAAGGTGAAGCGGACACTCGTTGCCGTCGTGTACGCGGCCGTGGCCTCGGTCAGCGCGTCGCGCAGGGACGCGGCACCGAAGACCGTCAGCTCGGCGCCTTGGGCGCTGGCCGACGGGCTGCCCGCACAGCCAGCAACCAGGAGCCAGACCGCAAGGAAGGCCTGGAACTGCTTCATCTCGGAATCTCGACGATGACCTGGGTGGCCTTGACGACGCAGATCGCTTCCGCACCCACCTCGAGCTGCAGCTCGTCGATCGCCTCGGCTGTCATCAGGCTGACCAGCCGGTGTGGGCCGGCGAGCACCTCGACGACCGCGGCGACGCCGTCGCGCTCGATCCTGGTCACGATCCCGGCGAAGCGATTGCGGGCGGACTGGGCCACGATCGGCCGGTCCGTCGCGGCGCGGCGGCGCTCACCCAGGAGCCGGCTGACCTCGGCGATCGCGACGAGTCGCTGGCCACCGCCGGAGCGCTGGGTTTCGAGGCGGCCATCCGCCTCCCATCGACGGAGCGTGTCGACGCCCACGCCAAGCAGTTCCGCGGCCTGGCCGATCCGAAGGAGTCCACCCGGGATGTCCTCGCCCATAGCGAGGTATTACGCCACGAACATGGCGCAATGTCTAGGGACTAGGAGCGATCGCCTGCTGTCGCGGCCGGGCCGGCCGCGAGCCGATCAGGAGTTGCGGGCCAGGAATCGGCCGGCGAGCGCCCGCAGGCGGAATGGCCGCGCGGTGAGGCGGTCGGGCACATGGCCGCGTTCTTGGGCCGGTTCGCCGAGGATCACGCCGCCGCCCGGCGCGTACGCCCGAGCCGGCAGTGACTCCACGAAGACGCGCTCGTCCTGGGTCTGGAGCGCCGCGATCGGGAGGTCGTCCGGATCAAACGGCTTGGGCGCCTCTTCCGCCGGCCTCGGCGGCCGAGCGTACGCCGGGGCTCCGAAGAGCTTCGGCAACGCGACATGCTGCTCGTCGATGGCCATGCGTGCGTTTCCCCAAGGAACTTGGCTGCGGTTGGATAAATCCGCAGCAGATGATATCGGCCCGACACTACTCGGGAATGGTACTTCCCGGCTAGGCCGCAACAGGAGCATCACACGTCCGGCGGTGCCGCCGCGCCACGCATCTGCATGAGATTGGGTCTGTTGAAAGCCGGATTCAGCCCGAATTTGGTGCGTCCGCGCACCAATCCACCGGTCAACCGCCGGCGAGCAGCGGTCGGAGGACCTGGAAACAGACGACGAGGACGAGATAGGCGATCGGGATCGCCGCGAACAGACCCAGTGCCGCGCTCCATGGGCTCCGGGCAAGACGCGTTCCGGCCCCGACGGGCTGCCGGACGACGAGCCAGGTCCCGAGCGCCCCGGCAGCCAGCACCACCGCAACGTAGACCGCCCCGATCAGCGTCCGCGTCCGGTCGTCCGGCCTGGCCGCCAAGTCGTAGGCGAGGTACGCCAGCCCGCCGATCACGGCCACCACGAGGCTGGACAGGACGGCCCGGACGATCGGACGTGGCGCGTTGCGAAACTGCCGCCATCGCACCTCGACGGGACCGCGGCGACGGGGTTGGTGCGTCAACGCTCGCCCAGGATCGTGAGTGGCGCCCGGCGCGGGAGCGTGTCGGGCGTGTGCGATGCCAGGAGCTCCACCGCCTCGGCGAGCCGGTCCAGCTCGTCGGTCGTGTTGAAGAACGCCGTGCCGATCCGGATCGTGTCCATTGACGAGTCGCTGGAGGCGAGCAGGAAGACCCGCCGGCCCAGCTCGTCGAGGGCGTCATCGGCAGCCCAGCCGGCGATCCGGAACGCGACGATCGTCGCCAGGGCGTCGGCCGGCGTGACGACCGTGACGCCCGGGATCCCCGAGAGTCGCAGGACGGCCGCTGCGGCGAGCGCCCGGCCGTGGGTCTCGATCCACTCGAGCCCCACGTACATCGACAGCCAGCCGCAGCTCCGGGCCAGCCCCACGACCGACGGGAGATGGAAGTCGGCCGAGTCGCTGGCGCCCCGCGAATCCGTTCCCCAGCCGGCGTCGTCGGCCGGGACGACCAGCTGGAGCAGGTCCCGCCGGCCGCCGAGCACGGCCAGGCCCTGGGGCCCCAGCAGCCAGGTGTCGGTCCGGGCGACGACCAGGTCTGCCCCCAGCGCTCTGGGGTCGAGGCGGATCGCACCGGCGGCCTGGCCGACATCGACGAGCGCCAAGGCGCCTGCCGCATGGGCGACGGCCGTCGCCCGGGCCACCGGCAGCAGCGCGCCGCTCGTCGGCGACACGAGGTCGACGACGACGAGCGGCGCCCCTCGTGCGAGCGCCTCGGGTAGCGCGTCGATGGCGGTCTCGTCGGCGGCGTGGACCACGCGAGTCGCCGGACCTGGGGCCGCGGCTGCCGTCACCCGGCGCACGGCGTCCGCATGGCCGTGGACGAGGGCCACCTCGTCCAGCCCGAGGGCAAGGATCGTCGCGACGGCGGCGCGTGCCTCGTCGATCCGGGCCAGCGCTTCCTCGGCCCGATCGCGACCGGCCCGCCCGGTCGTCAACTCCCAGCCGGCGATCTCCGCCATCGCCGCGGCCAATTCGGCCGGGATCGGCCCCGCAACCGGGGTATCGAGATAGATCCCGGCGGCGACGGCCGGAAGGGCCTCCCGCACGGCCGCGACCTTCTCGGCGTCCGGCATGAACGGAGCGACCACGGCCGTATGATACGGGCGATGCCCGTCACTTCAGGCCGCCCCGCCCGGCGACACCGCGCCGAGTGGGGCGCGGACCGGCCAGGGACCCGTTGAGCGGCGTCGCTCGGCCGGAGCTGCTTGCCTCGACCGAATGGCTCGGGGAGCACTTGGGTCGCCCGGAGGTCCGCGTCCTCGACGTCCGCTGGCGGCCGGACGGGACCGGTCGGACCGCGTACCAGACCGGCCACGTACCGGGCGCAGCATGGCTCGACTGGGCCGCGGAGCTCGTCAGCCGCGACGAGGACCTGTCCACGATCCTGCTCGCGGCGCCATCCGCGGTCGCCGCGGCGGTGGGCCGGGCCGGCGTGGGTGACGGCACGACGCTGGTCATCTACGACGACACCCTCAGCCTGTTCGCCGCCCGGACGTGGTGGAGCCTCCGGGTCTACGGATTCGAATCGGCCCGGATCCTCGACGGGGGCTTCCCCGCCTGGGCTGACGAGGGCCGGCCGCTGTCGAACGCCGACGTGGCGCCGGCGCCGTCGGCCTTCACCCCCCGGGCGAACCCGCGACTGCGGCTGACCACCTCGGACATTCGCTCACTGCTTGGATCGCCGGATGTGACCCTGCTCGATGCCCGCGCTCCCGCCGAGTACCGCGGCCTGGAGGGCAACACCCGGCGGCTGGGCCACATCCCGGGCGCGATCAACGTTCCCGTCGCCGCGATGACCCAGCCCGGCAGCCAGCGCTTCCGCAGCGGCGACGAGTTGCGTGACCTGCTCCACCGGTCGAACGTCACCCGTGGCCGGCGGATGGTCTGCTACGACGGCTCGGGGATCGCGGCGGCCAAGCTGGCCTTCGCCCTGACGCTCCTCGGCCATGACGACGTGGCGGTCTACGACGGTGGCTGGGCGGAGTGGGGCGATCGGCTGGACCTCCCCGTGGAGCGCTGACCCAGCGCTCGGAGAACTATCCGTTCCGCTCGTCGCGCCAGGGGTCCTGGTTGGGTGCCGGTTCGGCGGCCGGCGTGCCCTCAGCCCATGGATCCTGGGCCGGGGTCGTGCCGCCCGTGGCGGTCCCTTCGCCCCATGGATCCTGGCCCGGCGTTGTCGCCACGCCGTCCGGCGTGTCGCCGATCAGACCGCTACCTGCGGCGGCTCGTTCGGCCGGGCCGCGCGACAGGCCTTCCCACGGATCGACCTCGCGGTGGGGAGCCAGGATCTGGGCCCGGGCATGGTTGAAGGCGAGGAGTGTCGCCGGGGTCCGCGCCTCACCGACGATGTCGGACCAGTAGGCCGCATCGGTGACCGGCACGAACCGGCCGGTGAGCTCCTCGAGGGCGGACCGCAGTTCGCGCTCAGGAAGCAGATGGATCCGGCCGATGACCTTGAACGGAGGCACCGAGATCAGCGCCTGCTCCTGGACCTTCGGGGTTCGCAGTTCCGGAACCGTCTCGACGGCGTTCTCGGCCACGGCGAAGAGCACCGACGCGAGGTTGACCTGGGCATAGTCCGCTTTCGTCGCCACCGTCGACCGCGTTCCGAATTCGTCCATGGTGACGTCGGTCAGGACGATGAATTCGGCGTCCGACTGGTTGAGGATGTCCGTCACCCGCCGCTGACGGGTGTTCACGTTGCCCCGTATGACGTAGGCGTCGGTGAACAGCGTCAGGGCGATGCGCTGCTCCTCGCCGGCGATCCCAGTGAACATGCGGGCAGTCTACCGGCCGGGGTCCACCCCGACTCGTCCGGACGCTACTGCCTGGCGCCTGCTGTCACCAGGTGTTCGGCGCCCGACTGGAGGCCCTCGTACAGGGCCCGCACGGTCTCGAGCGTGTCGATCTCGTCGGCCGACTTGTCCGGTCGGAGGTGGGCGATCCGCGGGAATCGCAGCGAGTAGCCCGACTGGTGGCGGTTCGAGCGGACGATGACGTCGAAGGCGACCTCGACGACGACCGTCGGCTCGACCTGCCGGTAGCGACCGAAGCGCTGGACGGTGTGGGCCTCGAACCAGGCGGTCATCTCGGCGATCTCGGCGTCGGTCAGGCCGCTGTACGCCTTGCCGATGGTGACCAGCCGATCGCGCTCCTCGTCCCGGACCGCGAACGTGTAGTCGGACAGCACGCCGTGGCGCTTGCCGTGGCCAACCTCGACCCCGACGACCACGCAGTCGATCGTGGCCAGGGCCTTCTTCATCTTGAGCCAGCCGAGCCCGCGGCGGCCGGGCGAATAGCCGCTCCGCGGGTCCTTGACCATCAGGCCCTCGTTGCGCCGTAGACGGGCGGCCGTGAACGCCTCCTCGAGCGCCGCCACGGCGTCGACGCTGACGAGGTGGGAGAGAGCGAACTGGCCACCCTCGCCGGCGAGCGGCAACGCCAGGGCCTCGAGCCGCCGGCGCCGCTCCTCGAGCGGCACGCGCAGCAGCGGCTCAACCTCGTCGTCGCCGCCGGCGCCCTGGCCGAGGAGGTCGAAGGCCACGAAGATGACCGGGATCTCCTCGCGGATCGCCTCCGATGGCGACTTCCGTCCGAGTCGGGCCTGGAGCGACTGGAAGGGCAGGACCGTGCCGTCCCGCCAGGCCAGGATCTCGCCGTCGAGGATGCCGTCCCAGGCCAGCTCGCGGGCCGCGTCGACGACTTCGGGAAACTGTCCGCTGACGTCGTGGAGGTCGCGCGAGTAGAGCGAGACCTCACGGCCGGCCTTGTGCAGCTGGGCCCGGATGCCGTCGTACTTGTCCTCGACCCACACCGGGACGCCCAGCCGGCCGATGATCTCGTCGGCATCCTCGGCCGGCGAGGCGAGCATGAACTTGATCGGGTGGAACAGCACGAGGGAGGCCTCGTCGAGCCGCCCGTCGCGGGCCAGTTCGGACAGCCGCCCGATGTCGCCGGTCAGCATCCCGGCCCATTTGACCTCGTCGAGCGGCCGGTCGAAGGCCTTCCCGATGGCCGCCTCGACAAGTCCGTCACGCAGCCCGATCCGCAGCTCGCCCGACAGGATCTTGACGACGAACTTGGCGGTGAGCGGGTCGCACCGGGACAGGAGGGCGCCGAGCAACGCGCTCTTCCGCGCCGGGCCGGAGGCAGCCTCGATGGCGGCGTACGTCGCGGCAGTCTCCTCGAGGCCCGGCCACTCGGACGGCTCGGGGGAGTGTCCGGCCGCCGCCAGCACGTCGCCGACCGCCACCCCCAGGTCCGAAGATCGGTCGTAGGCCTCGCCGAGGGCGGATCTCGGCACGCCGGCGAGGGCCGTCACGGTCGTCGCGATCGCCGCCCAGCCGAGGCCGGCCGCCCGCTGGTCGTTCTCGGGAAAGGGGCGGCCGGTGAGGAAAACCGCGGCGATCGGGAGCTCGGCGGGAGAGAGGCTGCGGAGGTACTCGGCGAGCAGGGCGGTCTTCTCGGAGGTTCGGGTGGTCCCCGCGACGCGCTCCGCCAGCTCGCTCCAGCGGCGCATGGCGGCGATGGTATACCGTCACCTCCTCATGGCCCGCGGAACGTGGTTCCCCGACCGCCTCGAGGGCGAGCGCGTCGTCCTCCGACCGCACGTGCCCTCGAATCTCAAGGCATTCGAACGCTGGTATTCGGACGTCGAGGTCGCCCGGCTGACGCGTTACCAGGACGGCCCGATGCGGCGCGATGAGATCGAGCGGTTCTTCGCGGCGCGGGTCGTGGGCCCGGATTCGCTGGCCCTCGCGGTCCACCTCAAGCCCACGGATCGGTTGATTGGCACGTGCGCGTTCAGCCAGCTCGACGGGGACAACGGCTCGGCGCTGTACCACATCACCATCGGCGAGAAGGACGTCTGGGGTCGCGGCTGCGGCACCGAGGCAACACGCCTCATGCTGGCCCACGCCTTCGAGCGCCTCGCACTCCACCGCGTGGCGTTGAGCGTCTTCGAATTCAACCAGCGGGCGATCCGCTCGTACCGGGCGTGCGGATTCCAGGTGGAGGGGCGCGCCAGGGAGGCGATCTGGCGCGAGGGCCGGTGGTGGGACGAGATCACGATGAGCCTCCTCGAGCCCGAGTGGCACGCCCTCGCCGCCCGCGAGCGCGCCGGCGCGGCGACCGCCCCCACCAATGCCGCCCCCGACGGCCATCGCGAGGTGGTTCGGCGGTGAGCTCGTCAGGGCCGGCGGCCGAAGCCGCCCGTTCGGCGTTCCGCGAGCTGATGGATGCCAAGGGCCACGCGGTCGAGAACGCCCGGGCCGCGGTGGCCGGACTCCAGGCGGCGTTCGCGGCCGGCACGCTCGAGCGGACCCCGACCCTCGACCTGTACCTCGGTGACCTCATGCGCGCCCTCGAGCAGGACGAGGGGCAGAAGCTGGGCGGCAAGTCCGCCGAGGCGGCACGGTTCATCCTCCGTGCCGTCTCCCGTGAGCTCGACAACGCCTGATCCGTGAGCGACGAGACCGGGCGACCGCTGGCCGGCCTCGACGAGGCAAGCCACCGCCGCATCGGGATCGAGCTGTACAACGCGACGTGGGCGCTGCTCGACAAGCTTGACCGGACGGCCGACGAGACCGACGAGATGATCCATCGCGCCCACGCCTCGCGCTGGCATTGGGCGCGGGCCGGAACGACCGTCAACCTGGGCCGGGGCGAGTGGTTGTGTTCGCGGGTCTATGCCGTCCTCGGTCGTGCCGAGCCGGCGCTGTGGCACGCCCGTCGCAGCGTGGAGCTGGCCGAGGTGGCGGCGGAACGCGAGGACTGGGACCTCGCGGCCGCGTACGAGGCGATGGCGCGGGCGCAACAGCTGGCCGGTGACCGTGCCTCCGCCACGGACTGGATGGCCCGGGCCCGTGGCGAGCTCGCCCTCGTGGCCGATGCCGACGACCGCGAGTCCATCGAGGAAGACCTCGCCTCGCTCGCCATCGACTGACCGACGATTACCTGGCGCCTCGCGACTGAGGCCTGACCCCGTGCCGTGTCACGCTCGGCGTTCCAACCAGCGGCCGGACGCCAGCTGACGGCCGGGTGAGGGCGCGTCCGTCACGCGGGGCGTTCCAATCGAGGCGGTGGGGCCAACCCACGGCCCTGCCTGTACGTGAGACGTGCCATTCGGGGCTCGTGGCGGCCCACCCCGGTGCCCGTCCGCTTCTTGGAACGTGGCACGTGCCGCGGCGTGCCCCGGATGGGTCCGGCGCCGCGTTTGGAACGTGGCACGTGACGGCGGAGGCGGAGGCGCCCGGAGCGGGAAGCCCGCCCCGGGCGCCGGGGACGCCATACCAGGATTCGGGCGTGAGCGCGGTCCGGATCAGCCCGCGAGGAACGCCTGGATCGCCGGTCCCAGGACCGCCGGGTCGACGTTGTGCTCCTGGTCCTCGAGGATCTCGGCCCGGCCATCGGGCATCGCCGCCGCCAGCGCATCGGCGGTTGGCCGGAAGAACGGGAAGCTCTTGCTGCCGGTCAGGACGATCGTCGGGACGGGCACCTTCGCGGCGACGTCCAGCGGCACCGAGTAGTCGCCCATGATCCGGGCGTCGTAGGCGAGCGTGTGGGCGATCTTCTCCTGGTCCGCCCACCACGGCTGGGTCTTGGCGAAGGCCACGAACTCCGGCGGCATGCCGACGACCTTGGCCATGAAGTACTCGGCCGCGTCGCTGCGCCGGCCCTCGGCCACGAGCCGCTCGTACGTCTCCGCGGTATTGGCGGGCGGCCGGGCGGCCTCGTCGATGATGTACGGCGGCTCCCACATCACGAGACGCGTCACCGACGTGAGGGCGGTGGCGGCGAGCATCGCCAGCGCCGCGCCGGACGACGACCCGTACAGGTGGGCCGACCCGCCGGCAGCGGCGATGACTGCATCGATGTCCTCGATCTCGCGTTCGATGGCGTACGGCAGCGTGTCCCCGCTGTCGCCCCGACCGCGCCGGTCGTAGTTGAAGACGGTGAAGTCAGTGGCCAGGACGTCGGCGAGGCCGGCGTTCGAACGGCGGTCGACCGAACCGCCGCTGACGAGCACGATCGGCGGTCCGTCTCCCTGCCGGTCGTAGGCGATCGTCGTCCCATCGGCGGAGGTCACGTGCTGGATGGTTGCGGGTTGGTTCATCGGGCAACTCCTCGGTGGTGCCGTTGGCGCCGGTCAGGCGACCGCCCGCTCGAGCCAGGCTGCCCAGGCCTCGCGGGCGGCATCGGGGTCGAGGTCGTCGCGGTAGATGTGGTGACCCGCGTAGACCACGCCCTGGGGTGCGTGCAGGAAACGGTACAGCCCGTCCGCCGATCGCACGCCGGTGATGCTCGGGGACACGAAATCGACGGTGCCCTCGATCCCGGGCTGGCCGTCGACCGACAGCGACACCGGGTCGCCCTGTCGCGGGTTTGCGCCCAGGCCGAGGGCGCGGTGGAGGCCGGCCATCGCCGCCTCGCGGCCGGCGGTGTGGGGATGCCAGGCGTTGACGACGTGCGGCGTCCGGCCTCGGAAGTGCTCGACGTACTGGGCCAGCAAGTGGAGGTACATGAAGTCGCCCTCGTTGAGGGACTCGTACTCGGCTTCCCAGTCATCGGCGAGGAAGCCACTGTGTACCAGCCGGACGACGGTGGTGCCACCCCGGCCCTCGATCGTGAAGGCCATGGCATGGAGCGTCCCGTCCTCGCCAGGATCGCCACGATGGGCGAACCGCAGCGGCGGCTCCCACTCGGTGACCGTCGACTCGGACGACCCCTGGCCGCCGTAGTCGATATGGACCCGGCCGCCGAGTCGCGGCTCGACCACGTTGCCGGTGCCGAGGAACCAGCCGTCGATTCCGGATCCGGTGGCAATCGCCTCCCAGACCGTCTCTGGATCGGCCTGGATCTCGATCTCCTTGCGGACCTCGAAGGGATGGGGCATGTCAGTTCTCCTGTGGCTCGATCTGGTCGGCTGGCCGCGCCGGTTCGCGGGTGATGCTGGGGTGGATCGCGATGACCAGGCGGTGATCCCGGCCCCGCTCGGCGGTGGCGTCGTGATACCTGGCAACGAGACCGGCGACGGCCTCGGAAAGCTCCTCGGCAAAGGCGGCCCGGTCCCTCGCCGAGGCGAACCGGATCTCGCCGTCCATGGCGAAGGTCGCCACCCGCTTCCGCGCCGTGACGGCGCCGGTGATCAGCTGGCCGACATCCCGCACCAGCCGGGCGGCGAGGGCGAGGAGCCAGAACGCGGACAGCCGGTCCGGCGAGCGGAACGGGTCCGGTTCGACGAGGGCCAGGGCCGCGGGCGAGATGACATAGGACGCCGCCGTGGCCTGTAGAAGGCGTTCGTTGACGTTGCCCTTGCGGCGCTCCTCGACCAGCTCCACGAGCCCGTGCCGCTCCAGCATCCTGAGGTGGTAGTTCACCTTCTGGCGGGCGAGACCGATCCTGGCCGCGAGCATCGTCGCCGAGCCGGGCTCGACCAATTCGGCGAGGAGGCGGGTCCGAACCGGGTCCAGCGAAGCCTCTGCTGCGGCTGGGTTCTCGATGACGGCGACGTCGAACATGCCGTAACCTTGCTACCGACAAGAAAGATTGTCAAGACCAATACAATGTTCGGCAAGGCGCCGATGAATCCACGTCTCGCGACAGGTCTGCAGAATCAGAACCATCCAAAGGAGGCTTCGCGTGTCCGTTTCTGCCCCCCGCTCCCAGCTGTCCATTCCCACCCTTCGCGACGCCGTCAAGGGTCGCGTCATCACGCCAGGGGACGCCGACTACGACGCCGCCCGGACCGTGATGATGGGCGGCATCGACGCCCGGCCTGCGGCGATCGTCCGGGTCGCAGATGCCGGCGACGTCGCCACCGTGATTGGATTCGCCCGCGACACCGGCCTGGAGCTGGCCGTCCGGAGCGGCGGCCACAGTAGCGCTGCCCACAGCACGACCGAGGGCGGCATCGTCATCGACCTGCGCGAGCTCCAGTCGCTCGACATCGACCCGGAGGCCCGGACGGCCTGGGCCGGTGCAGGCCTGACCGCCGGCGAGTACACGACCGCCACCGCCGAGCACGGCCTGGCCACCGGCTTCGGCGATACCGGGACGGTGGGCCTCGGCGGCATCACGACCGGCGGCGGTGTCGGCTACTTCGGCCGCAAGCACGGGCTGACGATCAATTCGCTGCTTGCTGCGGAGATCGTGACCGCCGACGGCGAGGTTCGCTACGTCGACGCCGAGACCGAGCCCGACCTCTTTTGGGCAATTCGCGGCGGCGGCGGCAACTTCGGCGTCGTGACCCGGTTCAAGTTTCAGCTCCACCCGGCCACGGAGCTCGTTGGCGGAATGCTCTTCCTTCCGGCGACGCCGGAGACCGTCGAGGGCTTCATCGCCGCCGCCGAGGCGGCGCCCGAAGAGCTGTCGACGATCGCCAACGTGATGCCGGCGCCGCCGATGCCCTTCCTGTCCGAGGGGGACGTTGGCAAGCTCACGATCATGGGCATGATGGTCTGGACGGGCGACGTCGAGGAAGGCCAGCGAGCCTTCGAGCCGTTCCGGAAGCTGGCCGATCCGCTTGCCGACATGATCAAGCCGATGGCGTCGATGGGCGAGATGTATGGCCCGGAGGACGATTCCTACCACCCGCTGGCGGTGGCCCGGACGATGCACATCGATCACGTCGACCGGGAGGTCGCCACGACGATCATCGAGCGGCTCGAGCAGTCGGACGCTCCGCTCCGGGCAGCCCAGCTCCGCGTGCTCGGCGGCGCAATCGCCCGGGTACCCGCCGACGCGACGGCCTACGCCCACCGGTCCAGCAAGATCATGGTCAACCTTGCCGCGTTCTACGAAAGCGCCGAGGACAAGCCGGTCAAGCAGCGATGGGTCGACGACTTTGCGGCGGCGATCGACCAGGGTGACCCGGCGCTCTATGTCAACTTCGTCGGCGACGAGGGTGAGGCGGCCGTTCGAGCGGCCTACCCAGGCGCGACGTGGGACCGCCTGGCGGCGATCAAGCGCCGCTACGACCCGGAGAACCTGTTCCGGCGCAACCAGAACGTGCCACCGGCCGCCATCGGCAACGGCGGATGAGCTATCCCGAACCCCAATACCTCGGCGACGCCGGCGAGGCCAGCGCCACCTACCGGCCAACGGACCAGGCGCCGGAGGTCGTCTACCCGAACGGCAACACCGTCCGCTACCTGGCCACCGGCGAGTCGACCGGCGGGCTGTTCGGGCTGTTTCGCTGGGAGTTCGGACCGGAGCCGGGCGGTCCCGGTCCGCACTTCCACCGGACGCTCACCGAGTCGTTCTACATCCTGAGCGGGTCCGTCAGCATCTACGACGGCCGCGACTGGCTCGCCGCCAAGCCCGGCGACTTCGTCCACGTCCCCATCGGCGGCATCCACGGCTTCCGGAACGAGCCTGGGGAGCCCGCCTCGATGCTGATCCACTTCTCGCCGGGCGCCGACCGGGAGGGCTACTTCGAGGGCCTCGCCGAAGTCGCCCGGTCCGGCCGACCCGGTGACGCCGAGATGGCCGAGTTCTACCGCCGCCACGACAACGTCTGGGTCCCCGAGCGCTGAAGGCCCACGCCGCCGTTCAGGGCTAGACTCCGGGCATCGCTCAACTGCCCCCGGAGGCCCCGATGCCCGACCTCAAGTTCGGAATCCTGCTCTGGAACCAGTCCACCGATTGGCCAGCCTACCTCGACGCCGTTCGCAAGGTGGAGCGGCTGGGCTACGACCACCTGTGGGCGTGGGACCACCTGTACGCCATCTTCGGCGACCCGTACCAGCCGATCTTCGAGGGTTGGACGAGCCTCGCCGCGGCGGCCATGGCGACCGAGCAGACCCAGCTTGGTCTGCTCGTGGGCGCCAATACGTTCCGCAACCCGGGGCTGGTTGCCAAGACCGCGGCGACCCTCGATCACATCTCCGAAGGGCGCGCGATCCTGGGGCTCGGCGGGGCCTGGATGGAGCCCGAGCATCGGGCCCATGGCATCGAGTTCGGTTCCGGCCACGGCGAGCGCCTCACCTGGCTCGACGAGGCGGTCGCGGCGTGCCGCAAGCTCCTCGACGGCCAGTCCGTCACCTCCGACGGCGCGGGCCGCTACCGGTTCGACGACCTCCGCCATGCTCCGGTGCCGCTCCAGCGCCACTTGCCGATCATGATCGGCGGCTCCGGCGAGAAGAAGACGCTACGGACCGTTGCCAGGTACGCCGACATGTGGAACGCGATGGGCTCGCTCGACAAGATGCGGCACAAGGTCAACGTCCTCCACGAGCACTGCGAGGCCGTCGGCCGTGATCCGAACGACATCGAGTTCACGCTCGGGATCAAGGCCACGATCCGCGACACGGAGGCCGAAGCGATCCGGGTCTGGAAGGCGGCGATGGAGCACAACAAGACGCCGCTGTCCAACCTCGAGGGCGATGACACCTTCTGGACCGGAACGGCAGAGATGCTCGCCGAATGGCTCGCCCCGTACACCGAGCTCGGCTTCCACACCGTGATCTCGGAGCAGCCCGCGCCGTACGACACCGAGACGCTCGAACGGCTGATCGGCGAGGTCAAGCCGCTCGTCGAGCGGGAGATTGCGGCGCCGGCCTGAGGCGTTTCCGTGAGCCGCTTCATCAAGTACCCCACCGGTCGCCTGTACGCCGTGCTCGACGAGCCGGCGGCGGGCGGACGGGCCGTCGAGGCCCTCGTCGCGGCCGGCATCGCGGCGGACCGGGTCGAGGTCCTCCGGGGCGATACCGCCGCCGACGCGTTCGACGGGACGGGAACCCGCCACGGGCCGCTGGCCCGAGTCCGCCGGACCCTGGAGTTCACCCTGATGGACCAGATGCCCGACTTCGCCTGGTACGAGGCGGCGATCCGCGACGGCCGGACCGTGATCGCGGTCCGGCCGGGGGGAGCGTCGCAGCGTCGCAAGGCGGTCGATGCCCTGACCGGGCTGGGCGGGCACTTCATCAACTACTTCGGCCGGTTTGCCACGGAGGAGATCGCCCGCTGGCGGGGGGCGGAGCCCGCCGTGCCCGACTACCTGCGGCGATGACCGCCCAGGCGCCGACGCGCACCGCCGCGACGGTCGCGTTCCGGCACGTCACCAAGCGCTACGACCCGGGTGCCCGGAACGTCCCGGGCGCGGTCAACGACTTGTCGCTGACGGTTCCCGCCGGCAAGATCTGCGTCTTCGTCGGGCCGTCCGGCTGCGGCAAGACCACGACCCTCAAGATGGTCAACCGCCTGATCGAGCCGACGTCAGGCGAAATTCTGATCGACGGCGTCGACGTCATGACCCGGGATGTCACGGACCTGCGGCGCGGCATCGGCTACGTGATCCAGCAGGTGGGCCTGTTCCCGCACCAGACGATCGCTGAGAACGTCGTCACCGTGCCCCGCCTGCTGGGCTGGCCGAAGGAACGCCTCCGGCGAACCGGCGAGGAGTTGCTGGCGCTGGTCGGCCTCGAGCCGGCCACGTATCGGGCTCGGTATCCCGCCCAGCTGTCGGGCGGCGAGCGCCAGCGGGTCGGCGTTGCCCGGGCGCTCGCGGCCAACCCGCCGATCATGCTCATGGACGAGCCCTTCGGGGCCGTCGACCCGATCGTCCGGGAGCGCCTCCAGAACGAGTTCCTGCGCCTCCAGGAGGAGCTGGCGAAGACGATCCTGTTCGTGACCCATGACATCGACGAGGCCATCAAGATGGGCGACCTCGTGGCGGTCATGGAGCGTGGCGGCGTCGTCGCCCAGTTCGGTCCGCCGGAGGAGATCCTGGCCAGCCCCGCATCGGATTTCGTGGCCCGCTTCGTCGGCGCGGATCGCGGCCTCAAGCGGCTGTCCCTGATCCGCGTCGGCGACCTGGAGTTGCCCCGGATCGCGGTCGTCCGGCCGGGTGACCCGGTCGAGTCCGCCCGCGGCAAGGCCCACGCGGATCCGCTGCCGTACCTGCTGATGACCGACGACGACGGCAAGCCGATCGGCTGGATCCGCGAGTCGAGCATCCCGGCGGCCGGGGTCCTGACGACCGAGCAGGCGATCCCGATGTCCCCGCTGCTCAACCGGCGGACCACGCTCAAGGACGCGCTGTCGCTGCTCCTCGACGCGGATGTCCAGGTCGGCATCGTGGTCGATCGGTCCGGTGCCGCAATCGGCCTGGTGACCGTCGACATGATCGCCGAGCGGATGCGGGAGACCGCGCGGCGGCGCTTCGGAGCCGGCAGCCCTCGCGGAGGGCTCCGCGTGATCCGGTGGGACTGGATCCGCTCGAACGTCCCGCAGCTCTTCGATGCGACGGTCGACCACCTGGTGCTGACCGGTGTGGCCGTCGGCGTCGGCCTGATCCTGAGCTTCGGGGCGGCGATCCTGATCGCCCGGCGGCGGCCCCTCGCCGGCCCGATCACCGGCACGGCGGGCATCCTGTACACGATCCCCAGCCTGGCGCTGTTCGCGTTCCTCACGCCGTTCACCGGGTTGTCGTTCCTGACCGCCGAGATCGGCCTGGTGAGCTACACCCTGCTGATCCTGATCCGGAATATCCTGGCCGGGCTCGACTCCGTGCCGCCCGAGGTCCGCGAGGCCGCCGACGGGATGGGCTATGGCTGGTGGCGACGGTTCGTGTCCGTCGAGCTGCCGCTGGCCCTGCCGCTGATCATCGCCGGCATCCGGATCGCGACGGTGACGACGATCGGGCTGGTGATGGTGGCCTCGGTCGTCGGCCAGGGCGGCCTCGGCCAGGTGATGGTCCGGGGCTTCAATTTCCGCAACGACACCGCCGTCTACACCGGCGCGGTCCTGATCGTGGTCCTGGCGGTGATCGCCGACCTGGTGCTGGCCGGCATCGGGCGACGGGTCACGCCGTGGTCGCGGCAGCGGGCGACCTGAGATGGACCTCCTGCAGGCCGTGGCGATGTGGTTCGCCGATCCGGAGCACTGGACGGGAACGGGCGGGATCCCGAACCGGCTGATCGAGCACCTTCGGCTGTCGGGGCTGTCGATGGCCCTGGCGATGCTCATCGCCCTGCCGGTCGGGATCGCCATCGGGCATACCGGCCGCGGCGGCCTGCTGGCCGTCGGGGTGGCCAACCTGGGCCGGGCCGTGCCGTCGTATGCGTTGCTGCTCGTCTTCCTGCCGTTCTTCGGGCTCGGCGAAGCCTCGGCCCTGCCCGCCCTGGTGCTCCTGGCCATCCCGCCGATCCTGGTCAATGCCTACGCGGGACTCCGGGGTGTCGACCGCGACCTGATCGAAGCGGGCCGGGGGATGGGGATGACGGAGCTGCAGGTCCTGACCCGGGTGGAGCTGCCGGCTGCCGCACCGGTCATCGTTGCCGGCCTGCGCGTGGCGGCCGTCGCGGTGGTCGCCACTGCCACGCTGGCCGCGCTGGTCGCCGGCGGTGGCCTGGGCCGCTACATCGCCGACGGCTTCGGGCTGCGCGAGCAGGACCAGATCCTCGCCGGAGCGATCCTCGTCGCGGCGCTCGCGCTGATCGTCGAGCGCTCACTCACCTTCATCGAGCGACGGCATGCTCCTGCCGGCCGCGCGAGCGGCAGACGATCGACGCCCTGCCGACCTCGCGGCCGGTGCGCCCGAAAACGTTGCTGACCCCTGATCGCAACCGATCCGCATCCGCCGCCCGATACCTGACAGGGCCTGTTCAGGGTCCGGCGCTATAGTCGCGCTTCCGCCTGACGAACCGTCCCCCGAATGGCGCACGGGCGGAGCGCAGCAGAAGGGAGAACCCATGCGGCTGATCCGCAACGTTGCCCTCGGGGCGGCGTCGCTGGCGCTGGTGCTCGGCGCCTGCACGTCGGGAGGGGGCAGCAGCCCTAGTCCTTCGACGGCTACGACGCCACCCTCGAGTCCGCCGAGCGAGGAGCCTAGTGGCTCGGCGCCCGCCGGACCCAGCATCGCGAGCACATTCGTCCTGGCCGGGCCGCCGGAATGCCCGGAACGGCCCTTCTGCCTCCTCGGCCTCGAGGAGACGTATGGCCTGGAATTCAAGGAGTTCCGGCCCACGGATGCCGGTGGCCCGATCACCGTACAGGCGCGTGAACGGCGGCGATGCCCAGGTCGGGCTGCTGTTCACCTCCGATCCAGCGATCCAGACCAATGGCTTCGTCCTCCTCGAGGACGACCAGGGCCTCCGAACTGGCCGACAATCTCGTCCCAGTCCTTCGGCAGGAGGTCGTCGACGCATCGCCGATCGTCGACCGACCTGCTCAACGGGGTCACTGCCAAGCTCACCCAGGCCGAGCTCACCGAGCTCAACACGGCGGTGACCGTGGACGCCCAGAACCCGGCCGACGTCGCCGCCGCGTGGATCGACGAGCAGGGGCTGGGTGACGGTCCGGGCGGCGGATCGGGCTCGATCACCGTTGGTTCCACGAACTTCTACGAGCAGGAGATCCTGGCCGAGATCTACGCCCAGGTCCTCGAGGACAACGGCTTCACCGTGGAGCGCAAGTTCCAGCTCGGCAACCGCGAGGTCGTCTTCCCGGCGCTCGAGAGCGGCGAGATCGACGTCCTGGCGGAGTACGCCGCGACCGTGCTGGAGTTCGTGAACGAGGGCGCCGGCGAGGCCACGGCGGATGCCGACGAGACCGTGGAGAAGCTCAAGACGGCGCTCGAGCCGCTGGGGCTGACCGCCCTAGACGCGGCCGAGGCGACCGACCAGAACGGCTTCGTGGTCACCCAGGAGACCGCCGATGAGTTCGGTCTCGTCACGATCAGCGACCTGGCCAAGCCCGCGCCGTAGCCGCGGTCGCACGTCCCAGAGCACGAGGCCCCCGGCATTCCGCCGGGGGCCTCCTTGTTTCTTGCCTCCGCCTCCGCCGTCACGTGCCACGTTCCAACCGCGGCGCCGGGCCCATCCGGGGCATGCCGTGGCACGTGCCACGTTCCAAGGAGCGGACGGGCTCCGGGGTGGGCCGCCACGAGCCCCGAATGGCACGTCTCACGTGACAGGCAGGGCCGTGGGTTGGCCCCACGAGCCGCCCTGGCGGCCGCGCCCGCGGCATTCTCGACGTTGCCGGCACGATCCCGCGAGATCCTCACTGCCCTGCGGCAGGGCACGGACCCCGGCGGCGGGATCCTCTTCCTCTAGACCGCGACCTCGGGATCTGCGTCCCGCGCCCAGCCCAGGCGGATCAAGGCGATCCCGCCACCGGCGGTCGTGGTGATGAGGATGGCTCCGTGGACGAGGAGGCCGATCGCCAGCCCGGATCCGCCGTCGATGCCCAGCGCCTCGCCGATCCTGACGGCCGCCAGCTCGAACGTCCCGAGCGACGCCGGCCCGGACGGGATGGCCGCCGCCAGGGCCACCCCCGACGCGAGGAGTGCCGCATCGCCGATCCGAAGCTCGATCCCGATCGCCTGGCCTGCCGCCGCGAATGCGAGCAGGGTCGCCCCCCAGGCCAGGACAGAGAGGGCGAGCGCATCGAACAGCGTCCTTGGCCGGCCTGCGACGGCCAGCCCGCTCCGCAGCCGGCCGCCGAGCTCGCCGATCCGAGGCCACCGCGCAATCGCCGCGGCCGCCCGCTCCGCCCCCGGCAGCCGGTGGGCCGCCACGCCAACAGCCAACCCCACGGCCAGCAGGGTCACGATCGCCACGCCGACGAGCACCGCGTTGGCCACCGCGCCGCGGACGCTCAGGACGATGATCGCGAAGGCCGCGATCGCCACGACGACGGCGATGTCGACAACCCGCTCGACGACGACCGTGCCCAGCGTCGTCGTCCGGCTCAGGCCCTCCCGATCGCCCAGGTAGTGGCAGCGGACCAGCTCCCCCAGGCGAGCCGGCAGGACGTTGTTGGCGAGGTAGCCGATCAACAGGTACGCCAGCATCCGGGTCAGCGGGACAGCCCGGATCGGCGCAAGGAGGCGTTGCCAGCGAACTGCCCGCAGCAGGATGTCCCCGATCAGGAACAGGCCCATCGCGAGGAGCCAGCCCGGGGCAGCCTGCCGCATGACCGCCAAGGTCTCCTCGAGATCGACCGATTTCAGGACGAGGGCGAAGGCCACGACCGACACAGCGATGCCGACGACGGCCCGAACCAGCGAGCTCCGACTCACGGCCTCGCGACGATCAGCGGCCGGGCCGGCGGGCGACGAGCTTGGGGGATCGGCGGACGCGAAGTCGGTGGAGGACGTAGCGGGCGACCACCCGAAGGGTCGACAGCCCGTACACCACGCTGCGCTTGAAGCCGACCGAGCTGGCTTCCTCGAAGTAGCGCGTCGGGACCCCGATCTCGCCGATCCGATCGCCCATGCCGGCCGCCACGACCTGGGCGATCAGCTCCTGGTCGAAGACGAAGTCGTCGCTGTTGAGCCGGTACGGAATCGACTCGAGGAGCTCCCGGCTGTAGGCCCGAAGACCGGTGTGGTATTCGGACAGCCGAAGCCCGAAGGCCAGGTTCTCGAGCGTCGTCAGAAAGCGGTTGGCGACGAACTTCCATTTCGGCATCCCGCCGGCCAGGGGATTGCCCAGGAACCGGCTGCCCAGCATAAGGTCGCGCTCCCCGGCGAGGATCGGCTCGATGAGCGCCGGGATCCGGGTCGCGTCGTACTGGTAGTCGGGGTGGAGCATCACCACGACCTGGGCGCCTGCCTCCAGGGCGGCGTCGTAGCAGGTCTTCTGGTTCCCGCCGTAGCCCTTGTTCTGACGGTGGACGATGACGTCGAGGCCCAACTGGCGGGCAACGTCGACGGTCTCGTCGCGCGACACGTCATCGACCAGGATGATCTTGTCGACCATCTCCTGGGGGACGTCGGCGTAAGTCCGCTCCAGCGTCTTCGCCGCGTTGTAGGCGGGCATGACGACGACGACCCGTGCGGGATTGGGCTGTTCCACGGCCGGAAGCGTACATGACGAGGCCGTCACGGCCCCGTCATCGTGTTCGGCGATCGTGCGACCATACGGCGGTAAGCAGCGGCATTCGGAGCGTCAATGTTCGAGCGATTGTTCGGGTCGAAGACCGCGGATCCGGCGGTGATGGAGCGCATCCCGCCCGGTCAGTACAAGACCGAAAAGTTTCCGGTCCTCCACTACGGATCCGTGCCCCACACGGACATGGCGACGTGGGACTTCCGCGTCTTCGGCGAGGTCGATGCCCCGTTCACCCTGACCTGGGAGCAGTTCAAGGCCCTGCCGCGCAAGAGCGTCACGACCGACATCCACTGCGTGACCCGCTGGACGAAGCTGGATACGACCTGGGAGGGCGTGCCCATCCAGGAGATCCTGACGCTCGCCCAGCTGCGGCCGACGGCAAAGTTCGTGGTCGCCCATTCGGAGCAGGGCTACACCGCCAACCTGCCGCTCGAGGTGCTCGACGACGACGACGTCCTCCTGGCCGACACGTTCGGCGGCGAGCCGCTGGAGCTCGAGCACGGCTACCCACTCCGCCTCCTCGTCCCCAAGCGCTACTTCTGGAAGAGTGCCAAGTGGATCCGTGGCCTCGAGTTCCTCGATCACGACCAGCTCGGCTTCTGGGAGCGCTACGGCTACAACAACGACGCCGACCCGTGGAAGGAAGAGCGCTACAGCGAGTAGGCGCTGTTTCCTGTCAGCGAACGGCGTCGCGCCGGACCCTCGGTTTCGGGAGTCAGCCGGGACGCGACTCGCACCACGCCCGGGCGATCGCCGCCAGTTCATCGGCTCGCTCGTCGACCTGCGTGAGATCGGCGAAGCGCATGAAGCGGGCCGTCGGGCCGTCGCCCTCGAGGTTCGGGAAGTCGCCCGGGATCGCGGCGCCGCGGTAGAACATGAGCGACACGACCTTTCCCTTCGGCTGGACGAACGCCGCGAGGTCGCCGTCGTAGGCGAACTGGACGGTGCCGTACTTGAGGTGGGCGGACAGCCGCGGATCGGCATCCAGGATGATCTCGGTGACCCGCCGCAGGACCGGCGCCAGGCCCGGATTCGTGTCGCGGAGCCAGACCTCGACGTCCGGACCCGTCACCTCAAACCGCCTCGGCCAGCGGCTCGGTGAACTGGCTGGTGTAGAGCTCGAAGTACGGCCCGCGGCGCGCCAGCAGCTCGTCATGCGAGCCCTGCTCGACGATCGCGCCATGCTCCATGACCAGGATGGTGTGGGCGTCCCGGATCGTCGACAGGCGATGGGCGATGACAAACGTCGTCCGGCCCTCCATCAGCCGTCGCATCGCGCGCTGGATCAGGACCTCCGTTCGGGTGTCGACCGAGCTCGTCGCCTCGTCGAGGATGAGGATCGGCGGATCGGCCAGGAAGGCCCGGGCGATCGTCAGCAGCTGCTTCTCGCCGGCCGACAGCGACGTGGCGTCGTCGTCGATCACCGTGTCGTAGCCGTCGGGCAGGGTGCGGACGAAGTGGTCGACGTGGGCGGCGTCGGCGGCGGCCTGGATGTCGCCTTCGGTGGCCTCGAGGCGGCCGTAGGCGATGTTCTCGCGGATCGTCCCGTTGAACAGCCACGTGTCCTGGAGGACCATCCCGAACTGGCGCCGCAGCTGGTCCCGCGGCAGGTCGCGGGTGTCGACACCGTCGATCGTGATCCGGCCGCGGTCCAGGTCGTAGAAGCGCATCAACAGGTTGACGAGGGTGGTCTTGCCGGCCCCGGTCGGGCCGACGATGGCTACCGTCCGGCCAGCCTCGACATGGAGATCCAGGTCCTCGATGAGCGGCGCGTCCGGCAGATACCGGAACGAGGCGCCCTCGAAGGCAACCTCGCCCCGCGCCACCGCCAGCTCCGGCACCGCGGCTGGATCGGGTGATTCCTCGGCGGCATCGAGGAGCTCGAAGACTCGCTCACTGGACGCCACCGCCGACTGGAGGACGTTGACGATGCTGGCCGCCTGGATGATCGGGAAGGTGAACTGGCGCGAGTACTGGATGAATGCGACGACATCCCCCAGCGACAGCTGGCCCGCGGCCACGCGCAGGCCGCCGACCACGGCAATGGCCACGTAATTGAGGTTCGAGATCAGCGTCATCGTCGGCTGGATGAGGCCGGACAGGAACTGGGCCCGGCGGCTGGAATCGTAGAGCCGGACGTTCTCCTCCTCGAACGCCTGGATCGCCTCGCGCTGACGCCCGAACAGCTTGACCACGGAGTGCCCGGTGTGCATCTCCTCGACGTGGCCGTTGAGCGCCCCGGTCGATGCCCACTGGGCCACGAACTGCTGCTGCGACCGGCGAACGATGAGCATCGTGGCGACGATCGCCGCGGGCACGGCGAGCAGCGAGATGACGGCCAGGATCGGGCTGATCACCAGCATCACCACCAGCACGCCGATGATGGTCAGGACCGCGGTGATCATCTGGGTCAGGCTCTGCTGAAGCGACGTGCCGATGTTGTCGATGTCATTGGTGACCCTGCTCAACAAGTCACCGCGGGGGTTGCTGTCGATGTAGCGCAGCGGCAGGCGCCCGATCTTGCGGTCGACCTCCGCCCGAAGGCGGTACACCGATCGCTGGGTGACGCCGGCCATGACCCAGCCCTGCAGCCAGCTGAACACCGAGCTCAGGACGTAGACGGCGACGAGCACGCCGAGGGTCATCCCGACCGCCCCGAAGTCGATGCCCTCGCCCGGGCGCAGCGACATCGACGACAGCATGTCGGCCAGCTGGTCCTGGCCCTGGGCCCTGAGACCGGCGATGACCTGCTCCTGCGTTGCGCCGGCCGGGAGGCCACTGCTGATCGCGCCGGTGAAGACCTGGTTGACGGCATCGCCGAGGATCTTCGGGCCGAGGATGGCGAGCGCCACGCTGAGAACGCCGAGGACCAGGACGAGGACGAGATTCGGCATCTCCGGCCGAAGCCGCGCCAGCAGCCGGATCAGCGACCCGCGGAAGTCGCGGGCCTTGGCCGGTGGCATGCCCATGCCCATGCCCATCATCCCGCCGGGCCGGCCACCACCGGGACGCCCGGGGATCATCGGCGGAGGGGCGGCCGGTCGGTCCGAGCTCGGTCCTGTGGGTCGGCCGGTCACGCCACGGCCTCCACCGGCGAGAGCTGCGACTCGACGATCTCGCGGTACGTCTCGTTCGAGGCGAGCAGCTCCTCGTGGGTACCGATGCCGACGACCCGCCCGGCGTCGAGGACGACGATCCGGTCCGCCCGCATGATCGTCCCGATCCGCTGGGCGACGACGATGACCGTCGCCCCCGATAGCTCGCGAGCCAGCGCGGCGCGGAGCCGGGCATCGGTGCCGACGTCGAGGGCAGAGAAGCTGTCGTCGAAGATCATGATCCCGGCCCGCCGACAGATCGCCCGGGCGATGGCGAGGCGCTGGCGCTGACCGCCGGACAGGTTGGCCCCACCCTGGCTGATCGGCGCGTCGAGGGCGCCGTCCATCGTGGCGACGAAGTCTTGTGCCTGGGCGATGTCGAGCGCCCGCCACAGGTCGGCTTCGGACGCGTCGGCGTCGCCGAAGTGGAGGTTGCTGGCCACGCTCCCGCGGAACAGGAACGCCTTCTGGGGGACCACCCCGAGCCTCGCCCACAGGGCTTCCCGATCGAGCTCGCGGACGTCGACCCCGTCGACCAGGACCTGGCCCTCGGTCGCGTCATAGAACCGCGGCACGAGGTTGATCAGCGTCGACTTGCCGCTACCCGTGCTGCCGACGATCGCCGTCGTCCGGCCGGCTTCGGCGCGGAAGCTGATCCCGCTGAGCACCGGCTCCTCGGCACCCGGATAGCGAAAGCCGACGTCCCGGAACTCGACCACGCCGCGCTGGGCCGGATCCGACGGCGTCACGGGCGAGACCGGGTCCACCAATGACGGCACGGTCGCCAGGACCTCGTTGATCCGCCCCGCCGACACGGCGCCGCGAGGGACCAGGATGAACACGAAGACCGCGGTCAGCATGGCGAACAGGATCTGGAGCAGGTACTGCAGGTAGGCGGTCAGCGCCCCCACCTCGAGCGCGCCCTGCCCGACGCGGCTCGCGCCGAACCAGATCACGCCGACCGTCGAGAGATTGAGGATGCCGGTCATCAACGGCGGGGTGAGGGCGAACAGCCGGCCGATGGCCAGCCCCGTGTCGGCCAACTCGCGGTTGGCGGTGTCGAACCGCGCTTCCTCGTGCCGCGTTCGCACGAACGCCCGGATGACGCGCACGCCGGCAAGGGTTTCGCGCATGACGCGGTTGATCCGGTCGACCCGCTCCTGCGTCGCCTGGAACAGCGGCAGGGCGCGAGTCATGATCAGCCCGATGATCACCGCCATCAGGGGCAGGATCACGAGCAGCATCCCCGACAGCGGGACGTCCGTCCGGATGGCCATGATCACCCCGCCGACGATCAGGATGGGCGCCGAGACCATGATCGCCAGGCCCATGAACAGCACCGTCTGGACCTGCGTCACGTCGTTCGTGTTGCGGGTGATGAGCGACGCGGACCCGAACCGGTTGACCTCGACCTGGGAGAAAGCCTCCACCCGGTCGAACACGGCGGACCGGACGTCTCGGCCGAAGCCCATGGCGATCATGGCCGACAGGTAGACGGCGATCACCGACGTGACGCCGAGCGCTGCGCTGACGCCGAGCATCAGGGCGCCAACCCGGAGGACGTAGCCCGTGTCGCCCCGGACGACGCCGTTATCGATGATGTCGCCGTTGAGCTCCGGCAGGTAGAGGTTCCCCAGGGCCCCGATCAGGAGCAGCACCAGCACCGCGACGACCGCCGTGCGATAGGGCTTGAGGTAGCGACGGAACAGCGAGATCACGTCGTCAGGTCCCTGGGCGGTCGCCGGCATCCGGGGCGAGGATCTCAGCCCGCACCCGCCGCATCGCCCGCAGGCCGGTCAGGGTCGCGGCGATCTCCTCGTCGCTCATCCGCTCGAGAATCGGCGCCAGCACGGCTCGTCGCTGCCGGCCCAGCGCCTCGAAGACGCGGGTGCCGCGGCGGGTTGCGTGCACGACCACGACGCGCCGGTCATCGGGTCCCTGTCGACGCTCCACGAGGCGCCGCTCCTCCATCCGGTCGACGATGCCGGTGACCGCGGCGACCGAGACGTCGAGCGACTCGGCCAGGGCGCTGATCGACATCGGGCCGCTGGTCTCGAGGAGGGTCAGAACATGGAGGTGGACGAGGCTGAACGAGCGCCGAAGCCACGACCGGAAGGCGCCCTCGCGCTCACGGGGCGTCCAGGTCGTGAGCTCCGCCAGCACATCCTGCAGGGCCCGGCGGCGCTCGATCCAATCGTTTAAGGTCACACCGATATTTTAGGTGACCTTATCGATCTCGGTCAACCGCGAGCGCGGTCAGATCCGTATGCTCCCACGGATGTCAGCACCGGACTTGTGGCGAACCTTCGGGCGGCACGCGGCGACGATGTTCCGCGCAGGTCCTTCGCCGCGGGTCAGTCAGCGCGCCGATTCCTTCGTGGTGATCTCCGGCGCGCCACATGTCGACCTCAACCAGGGGGCCCTGTTCGCCACGGCCGGCGGGGCGGACGCTGAAGCCATCGCGGCTGCGACCGAGGCGGCCGGCGTGCCATGCCTGGTCGCGGTCTCGGCGTCGCTCGAGCGGCCGGCGCCGGTGGTCGCCGGCCTCAGCGCGGCCGGGTTCGTCCACACAGGGATCCCCGAGGCGCTCTTCCACGCCGCCGATCCCCCACCCCTCCATCACGCTGCCTTCGATGTCCGCCGGGCTGAGACGAGCGCCGATCGTGCCGCCCTCCCGCGGGTGTACGCGCAGACCCACGGCTATGAGCCGGCGACGCTGTCCATGTACGAGCAGGCCGTCGCCGATGCCGACGGGCTCGAGGCGTGGCTGGCCTGGGACGGCGCCGATCCCGCTGCGGCCGTGTATGTGACCCACGTTGACGGCAGCCTGGGCGTCTTCGACATGGTGACCGTGCCCCACCACCGCCGGCGCGGCGCGGGCCGGGCGGTGCTGTCCGCCGCTCTCGACGCCGCCTCGCGACGAACCGGCGCGCGGGAGGTCCTGCTGTGGTCCTCGCCAGCCGGGCGACCGCTGTACGAGTCGATGGGCTTCCGAGTCGCCGATAACGTCGACGCGTGGACCCGCGGTGCGACGGCGGAGGACCTGGCGGCCGTCGGCGCCGGCTGACCCTGCGTCAGCGCGGCAGCATCTGGCGGAGAGCGAAGACCACGTTCGCCGGCCGCTCCGCGAGGCGGCGCATATACCACGGATACCAGTGCTCGCCGTAGGCGATGAGGTCACGGACCGGGAAGCCGGCCGTTGCCAGGCGACGTTGTTGGTCCTCGCGGATGCCATAGAGCATCTGGATCTCCAGGAAGCTCTTGTCCAGCCCGAGGGCGAGAGCGTGCTCCGCGATCTGCTCGATCAGCCGCACATCGTGGGTGCCGAGCGCGATGCGGGGCTTCCGACCGGCCTTCACTGCCTCCAGCATGGCGACGGCGAGGGCGACGTAATTGGTGTCCACGTCGTGGCGAGACTGGTAGGCGATCGACTCGGGCTCGGCATAGGCGCCCTTGACAAGCCGGATCGCCGGATCGAGCGGCAGCAGCCGCTGGATGTCGGCGGCCGTGCGGTGGAGGTACGCCTGTAGCGCGAGGCCGATGTTCGGGCGGTCGGCCTTGAGCATCTCGTAGAACGCGACGGTCCCATCGGTGTAGGCGCTGCCCTCGATGTCGATCCACAGCGTCCGGCCATTGCGTGCCGCCCGCTCGGCGAGCCCCAGGGCATGTTCATGGGTCCGCCCGACGTCCAGGTCGTAACCGAGCTGCGTCAGCTTGACGGACACCTCGCCGTCCAGCCCCCGACGGTCGATCTCCTCCATCACCAGGAGGTAGTGGCTGGCGACCTCGTCGGCCTCGGCGATCTCGGTCAGGTTCTCGCCGAGGCGGGTGTACAGCGTCGCGATCCCCTCTCGATGGAACCGCTCGCCGGCGTCGAGTGCCGAATCCGCGGTCTCGCCGGGCATGAACCGCCGAACGGCCCGCTTCGCGAACCACAGCTTCGGGATCCGGTTGCGAAGCCAGCGGTTGCCGGCCATCCAGAGGAGGATTCTGCGCACGGTCAGATGATCGCCGATCCGAGTGTCAGTTTCGGCGCACCGGCGCGTGGCGGTCGTCGGGCGTGAAGTGCCGGAGCCGGCGGCGGAGCATCCACAGCTCGCGGTCGATCAACCTGTCGAGCAGTCGAAGCCGCTCCAGGGTCGTCTCGGATTCGAGGAGGCGCTGCCGGTGGCCGGCATCGACCTGGATGATGCCGCTCAGCAGATACGACAGGATCGTCGGGTCCTCCGGGATCACCAGCCGCCGGGCTGCCGCCTCGAGGCGGGCGTCACGCTCGGTGACGTCGGGATCGGCGGAATCGGCACCCTCCGTGCCTGGTTCCGGGTCCGGTGGCGGATCGTCCGGCGGCTCGAACTCGGTCTCGATCTCGACCCGCACGTCGATCTCCTCCGCCGATTCGCCCTCCATGGGCTGGAGCAGCTGGAGGTAGGAGACGAACCGACGCATGGTTCGCGCGGCGACGGTCGTAGTCCGGGCAGGGTCGCCGGTCTCCTCCTCGAGCGGCTCGACCTTGGCCACGAGATAGGGCTCGCGCTCCGAGTCCACCTCCTCGATCGCGAACCGTCCGGCGCCCACCACCAGCAGGTCGAACCGTCCGTCAGGGTAGCGACCGACCTCGCGGATCTCGGCGAAGGTGCCGACAGCGGCGATCGAGACGTTGCCGGTGCCGGTCTCGCGGCCTTCCCGGATCAGGACGATCCCGAACGGCTCCGACTCGGCGACGCAGCGCTCGGTCATCAGCCGGTAGCGCGGCTCGAAGATATGGAGCGGCATCGCGATGCCAGGACACAGCACCGTCCGGAGCGGGAAGAGCGGGATCTCCATCAAGCCGCGAATCCTCGGGCCAACGGCGTCGCGAGGCTCCGACTTGGACCTCCGAAAGCGAACGGCAGGAGATCGCTGACGGTGGCGGCCCAGGAATCACGAAGCCGCCGGTTTACCGGCGGCTTCACGGGTCGTAGTGGCGGTGTCTTGTCAGTGGGCGCAGGAGCGAGCGCTGCCGGCGTCGTCCGCCGTTCGGAAGCTGGAACCGCAGCCGCAGGCGGCGACGGCGTTCGGATTGTTGACGGTGAAGCCGGCACCCATGAGCGTGTCGACGTAGTCGATCTGCGAGCCGCTGAGGAGGGCGACGCTGTTGCCGTCGACGTAGACCTTGACGCCGTTGGCCTCGAGGATCCGATCGTCCGGCGTGGGGGCATCCTCGAGCATCATCCCGTAGCGATAGCCCGAGCAGCCGCCACTGTAGACGTAGACCCGCAGACCGATGTCCGGGTTCGTCTCTTCCTTGGTCAGCTCGGCGAGCTTCGCGGCCGCGGCGTCGGTCAGTTCGAGGACCGTCGGCGGGACGGTGGTCTCACCCGTCGGCTGGGGGTCGATCATCGGTTCTTCGTCCTCCTTCGGACGCGGCTTTCGCGGTTCGTGGCCGGCGTGACGGCCGTGCTGGCCTCAATCGTACGCAGCGCAACCGATTCCGACAAGCACCAGCGTCGAAATCCATGGGCCTGGACGGTACCCCTCGGGCGGCTAGCCGTCGATGCGCTCGACGATCGTGGCGATCCCCTGCCCGACGCCGATGCACATCGTGGCCAGGCCGTAGTGGCCTCCGGTCCGGCGCAGCTCGTGGACCAGCATGGTGATCAGGCGGCCGCCGCTGGCCCCCAGGGGATGACCCAACGCGATCGCGCCGCCGTTCGGGTTGACCTTCTCCGGATCGAGGCCCAGCTCGTTGATGCAGACGATCGACTGGCTGGCGAACGCCTCGTTGAGCTCGACGACGTCGAGGTCATCGATGGTCAGGCCGGCACGGGCGAGCGCCTTGCGGGTCGCCGGGATCGGGCCGATCCCCATCACTGCGGGATCGACGCCGGCGACGGCAGTCGAGACGACCCGGGCCATCGGCTTCAGGCCCAGCTCGCGGGCCCGTGACGCCTCCACCAACAGCACCGCCGAGGCGCCGTCGTTGATCCCCGACGAATTGCCGGCGGTGACGGTGCCCTCGCCCCGGAACGCGGGCTTGAGCTTTCCCAGCCCCTCGAGCGACGTGTCCGCGCGGGGATGCTCGTCCCTGGTGACGACGACCGGCTCGCCCTTCCGTTGCGGGATCGTGATCGGGACGACCTGGTCGTCGAACCGGCCCTCCTCCCAGGCGGCGACGGCCCGCTGCTGGGATCGGAGGGCGAACGCGTCCTGGAGGTCGCGGCCCACCTCCCACCGCTCGGCGACGTTCTCCGCGGTCTCGCCCATCGAGTACGGGTGGTGCATCTCGGCGAGCTTCGGGTTGACGAACCGCCAGCCGAGCGTGGTGTCGTAGAGCTGCCGCTCGCCGCGGTCGAAGGCGGTCTCCGGCTTGGCCATCACATACGGCGCCCGAGTCATCGATTCGACGCCACCGCCGATGAAGACGTCGCCGTCGTCAACGGCGATCGCGTGGGCCGCGGAGTTGATCGCCTGGAGACCGCTGCCGCAGAGGCGATTCACCGTCAGCCCACCCACGTCAACGGGCAGCCCGGCCAGCAGCACCGCCATCCGGGCGACGTCGCGATTGTCCTCGCCGGCCTGGTTGGCGCAGCCGAGGATCACGTCCTCGATCAGCGCCGGGTCGATGGCCGCCTTGTCGACGAGCCCCCGGATCGCAGCCGCGGCCAGGTCATCCGGCCGGACGGACGCGAGGGCGCCCCCGTATCGCCCGACCGGCGTGCGGACAGCCTCGACGATCCAGGCCTCCCGAAGCGGGCGGTGGAGATCACGGCTCATGCGCCGATGGTAGCGCGAGGCCGCCTCGCGACGGTGTCAGCGGATCCAGCCGCGAAATAGGCACCCCGGTCAACGGTCAGGTGGGGCGGGTGCGCATCCGCTCGAAGGGACCATGGGGATGGGCGGCGCCGAGCCGCAGCGCCAGGTCGATTGCGTCCTCGGTCGCGACGCCCTCGTCGCGTGCCCGGATCGCCTCGGCGTCGATGGCACCCAGCAGCCGGGCGAGGATCTCGGCCGGTTCGGCGGGACCGGCGGTCGCAAAGGCTGGATCGATTGCAACGCGACGGCCATTCTCGTACCGGTAGAAACCGGCGCCGGACTTCCGGCCGAGTCGCCCCTCCTCGACCAACCGTTCCTGGATCGGCGACGGGCGCAGATGATCGGGCCGCCCGAGGCCCTCCCAGACGCCGCGCGCGGCAGCGAGGTTGACGTCGATCCCGGCGAGGTCCATCAGCTCGAATGGACCCATCGGAAAGCCGGCGGCGCGCATCCCCTCGTCGACGGCCTCGACCGAGGCCTCGCCGGTCTCGATGAGTCGCAGCGCCTCGATCGTGTACGGCCGGTTCACCCGGTTGACGATGAAGCCCGGCGAGTCCGCCGAGCGGACCGGCGTCTTGTCCCAGCTCGCCAGGAGGGTAGTGGCACGGTCGACGACGTCCGGTGCGGTCGCGGCCCCGGGCACGACCTCGACGAGCGCCATCAGCGGCACGGGGTTGAAGAAGTGCAGCCCGATCACTCGCTCCGGGTGCCGCGTCGCGGAGGCGATGGCCGTGACCGAGAGCGCGCTGGTGTTGGTCGCCAGGATCACCTGTGGGTCCGCGGCCTCGTCCAGGGCTCGGAAGACATCCTGCTTGAGGGCGAGGTCCTCGAGCGCCGCCTCGATCACGACATCCGTCTCCCCGGCCAGCAACGCGATCGTCTCGGCCTCGCGGACCGCCGCCATTCGGCCGTCGACCCACTCGTCGATCGAGTCCGGGTCGAGATCGAGCTTGGCGGCCCGCCGGCTCAGCCCATCGCGGATCCGGTTACGGCCGATGTCGATGGCCTCGTCGTCGACGTCGTGGAGGACGACCTCGTGGCCGTGCTCGATCGCGACCTGGGCAATCCCGGCGCCCATCGTCCCAGCGCCCACGATCCCGACGATGTCCATGGCGGGACGGTACAGGGTCAGCCGGCGGCGGACATGCTCGCGATCTGGATCAGGTTGCCGCAGGTGTCGTCGAGCACCGCGGTCACTACAGGTCCCATCTCCGCGGGCTCCTGGACGAAGCGCACGCCGGCGGCACGGAGCCGCTCGTATTCCGTCCGGGCGTCCGCGACGCCGAAGGACGTGTACGGGATCCCGTCCGCCACGAGCGCCTCCTTGAACGGGCGAGCGGCGGGGTGGTCGTCGGGTTCGAGGAGCAGCTCGACGCCGTCGGGCGCCTCCGGCGACACGACCGTCAGCCAGCGGTGCTCACCGGCGGGCATGTCCGTCTTGACCTTGAAGCCGAGCTTGTCGGTGTAGAAGCGAAGGGCCTTCTCCTGGTCGTCGACCAGGACGCTGGCCGTGGTGATGCGCATGTCAGTGCTCCTTTCCGTCGAGCCACCGTTCGGCAAGGTGCCGAAGGGGCTCGCGTTGAATCGAGTGGAACTTGTAGCGGCCCTCGCGGCGAGTCCGGATCAGGCCGGCCGCCTCGAGGACGTCGAGGTGCTGCGAGATCGCCTGGCGGGTCGACGCCAGGCCGTGCTTCATGACCAGCCGGCTGCAGAGCTCGAACAAGGTCTGGTCGTCGCGTTCGGCCAGCTCATCGAGGATCGTCCGCCGCGTTGGCTCGGCCAGCGCCTTGAACACAGGGTCGTCACCCATGCCGACCATGATATGCAAGTGAGTACTTGCCTGTCAACCGCTGACGGCGGTCCGAATCAGATCGGCTTGAACGACTCGTACGGTTGGCGGCAGGCGCGGCAGTAGAAGAGCGAGCGGCACTGGGTCGGGCCGAACAGGCTGTCCATCGCGACGTTCGTCGAGCGGCAGTACGGGCACGCCGTCTCGCCCGGCGGGGCGAAGCCCGATCGCCGCAGCTTGTCGCGACCGGCGGTGGTGATCCGGTCCGACGACCACGGCACGCGAAAGCCGAACTGGACGTCGACCGGGCGACCGAAGCCCTCGAGCCGGTGCTCGACGGCTCCCCGGATGACATCGAGCGCGGGGCAGCCGACGAACGTCGGCAGCAGCTCCACCGAGATCCGATCCGGTCCGACGTCGACCGTCTCGACCATCCCGAGATCGACGACCGACACGATCGGGATTTCCGGGTCGGGGACCTCGGCGAGGGCCGCCCGGACGGTCGCCTCGTCGACGAAGGTCGTCACCATGTCGCGGCCGGATCCAGCCGGCGAACCGACGTGAAGTCGGCATGGAGCGTTCGGAAGTCGTCGGAGTGATCGAGCCGGCCACGCTGCGGATCCGGCGATGGCGGCATCGGGAAGCCGTGCTGGTCGAAGGTCGGCTCGATGGCGGCGCGCCATTCGGCCTCGAGGTCGGCCATTCCGCGGGGCAGGGTCCCGGCCTCGCGGAGCGTCGACTCCCGGGCCAACGGCGTGAAGACGGTCGCCGCATCGGGCGCCAGGCGCTGGAGGGCCGCCTGAAGTCGCTGGCGCGGCTCACCGTTCGTCCGGGCCAGCCGATCGAACCAGGTCCGAACGTGCATCAGGTGATACCGCTCCTCGCGCCGGATCTTGGCCACCAGTTCCGTGACCGGCGTGAACGATCCCTCGGCCACGGCGGCCAGCCGGACCTCATCGGACGTCTCGTACAGGAAGCGGCGGGCGACGGTCTGAGCCCAGTCACCGCGTGGGTGGTCGAGCAGCCGGGCGTGCCGGTAGTCGGCGGGTTCGCGGTCGTAGGCAATGGCGTCGGCATCGCGGCCGTCTGCCCGGACCTCGGCCAGGAGCCCGTAGAACGCCTTGGCGTGCCCGAGCTCATCCTGGGCGATCGAGCTCGTGGCGACGTCCTCCTCGAGGATCGGAGCGATGCCCGTCCACTCCGAATCGCTGAAGCCGATGACAAACTCGTCGTCGGCCAGGCTCAGCAGCAGCTCGTCGATCGCGGCCCGCAGGTCCGGTGCGACGGACGCGGCGAGGGAAGCGCGGGTCGTCGTCATCCGCTCCGTGCCTTCGGCTTGGGCTGGCCGGACCGGGCCCGGGCGGCGGCCAGCTTGTCGCGCATGACGTAGCCACCGGGCTTCTTGAACGAGCGGTCCATCGGCGGCTGGAGGAGGTCGGCGTCGTCGAGATCGTGGATGTCGGCCCGCCGGACGACCCACAGCCGGACGCTCTCCTGGCGCCGGCCGTAGAGCTCGCGGGCGTAGTGGACGGCGAGCTCCGCGTCGGGGGCCATGACCGAGCCGCCGTGGTGCATGGCCTGGCCTTCCTTCTCCTGGCGGAAGACCTCCCAGGGCTCGAGGGTGCGGCCGTCGCTAACCGGGCTGGCCGGACGATCGGCCGGCGCGGAGTCAGTCATCTGGCAACCTCAGCGTCAACTGCCGCTCGCCTTCGGAGGTCGGAGGCGGAGCTCCGCGACGCCATCCGCCCGAGGATCATGCGGCTGCCGCCTTCGGGGCCGCGAGGATCGCGTCACGGACCCAGCGGGTTGCCTCGCGGTTGAGCCGCCGGAACTCGAGCCGCTCCTGGCTCTTGGGACCGTTGTTGGTGACGACGGTTCGAAGCTCCTGCCAGTCGGGCTCGCTGTAGCGCCACTCGCCGATCGTCGGGTCGAGCCCGACGTTCGGGTCTGGCAGCGTCAGCCCCAGCTCCCAGATCCGGGGCACGTAGATGCCGAGGAACTCCTGGCGCAGCTCTTCAGACGTTTTTGCCTTGATCTGCCAGTGGATGTCGCGGTCCTTGGCGCGGTCGCTCCGCGGCCCGTGCATCTGCATCAGCGGGCCCCACCAACGGTCGAGCGCCTCCTGGATCATGGCCCGCTGCTCGGCCGTGCCGGTGACCATCGTCACGACAACATCGCGGCCGTGCATGATGTGGACGCTCTCCTCCCAGCAGATCTTGCGCATCGTCCGGGCGTACGGCGCGTAGCTCGAGTCGCGGAGGGCCTGCTGGGCGACGATCGCCGCGGCGTCGACGAGCCAGGCGATGATCCCGATGTCGGCCCACGTCTTCGTCGGGTAGTGGAAGACGTTGTGGAACTTGGTCTTGCCGGCGAGCAGGTCGTCGAACATCTGCTCCCGCGTCTTGCCGAGATCCTCCGCCACCCGGTACAGCAGCTGGGCGTGGCCCACCTCGTCCTGGACCTTCGCAGTCAGCGCCAGCTTCCGGCGAAGAGTCGGCGCCTTCATGATCCATTCGCGCTCCGGGAGCACGCCCATCAACTCCGAGTTGGCGTGCATCTCGACGAAGCGCAGGACCTGGGTGCGGTACTCCTCCGGCATCCAGTCGGTCGCCTCGACCTTGCCGCCGCCGGTGACGTGCGCCTCGAACAGCTCGTAGCGCTCGTCGTGGCTGCGGTTCTCCTCGTTGAATCCGAGTCGGCTTCGCTCGGCGGGTGTCAGCACCGGGTCGAGGGCAAGGGGGTCGGTCATCGGGCGTCCTCCGTCAGGGAGCGGACCGCGAGGTCGGCGTAGTGGTCGGCGATCTTGTCCGGCGCCAGGCGGCCACCCGGGCGATACCAGGCGGCGAGGCCGTTGAGGGCGGTGAGCACGAAGCCCGCGGCCAGGGACGGGTCCGTCGCGGTGAACGCGCCTTCGTCGATTCCTCGCTTGATGAGGCTCCGGAACCGCGCCTCGTAAGCGTCGCGGCGGTCGAGGATCTGCTGGCGCCGCTCACCGGACAGGTGGCGCCATTCGTGCACGAAGACACTGGCAAGCTCGGGGTTCGCGGCGATCACGCCGATGTGGGCGCCGGACGAGTGCTCCCACGGCCTGGGCCGGAGGATCGTCCCCGATGTCCGCGGCGGCCTCCTCGAACGCGGTGGCGGCGCGATCGACGATCGACCACAGCACGTCCTCCTTGGAGGTGACGTGGGCGTACAGGCTCGCCCCCTGGACGCCGAGGGCACGGGCGATGTCGCGGACGCTCGTCGCGGCGTAGCCCCGTTCGCGGAAGAGGGCGGACGCGACGTCGTCGATGGCGCGGCGACGGGGGACGGCGGCAACGGCCAAGGCTTGCTAGCACCTACCTAACGTTCGTTAGGGAGGGTACCACGACGTCCGCTGACCCGCGAAATGGTCCATCTGTTGCGGCCCGTGGGTCATTCGAGTGTTCGGGAACGATTTGGCGGCCGTGGGACCCACTACAAGGTGACGAACGCTGTCGATCACGCCGGCGAGGGAGGTCCCTGATGACCGCAGTGCAACAGCAAGCCGAGACCGAGGCCAGCGGCTTCTGGCGGCTGGTCCTCAAGTTCTTCCTCGAGACCGCTCCGAGGCCTCTCATGGAGGCCGTGCGGCGGAACAACCTCGCGGTCCCGATCGAGGAATTCGTGATCGTGGGCCGGCAGAGCCGGGCTGAGCGGCGCCTCCTCCTCAACCTGATCGAGGTCGACGGCGCGTGGTACGTGGGTCACCCGAACGGGACGTCGAACTGGGTCCTCAACCTCGCATCTGCCGGAGACTGCCTGGTCATCCGCCGGGGTCACGAGCCCATCCGCGTAACCGCCACGGAGTTGGCGCGAGGCCCCGAGCGGGACCGCGTGATTGCCAGGACTGGATCCTTCCCCGCGCCGGCCGGACTCGTCTATCGGCGGGCCAACCGGCACATCCGGCACGTGGGGCGCTTCTTCCGGCTCTCCCGGGCCGAGTAAACCGACGCTACTGACAGGCCAGATCGAGGGGGACGCCCATCCCCAGCCAGTCCTCCGGTGGCCACGCCGCCAGCTCCGAGACTGCGATGCGTGGCGGCGAAATGGCCTCGGGTCCAGCGGCAAGCTCCACGTAGCCGCATCGCCCGTCCACGAGCCGGACCACGACGTAGCCGACGTTGCCGTTGACGAACGCGCAGCGCATGTTCGGCCCGCACGGTGAGCCGTAATGGAAGCTTGCGGTAGCCACACTGCCTTCCTGGCTGACCTGCTCGATGGCGGCCTGCAATGCCGCCTCGCACTCCAGCGTTGGCGCCGGATCCATCCGTACCGGATCGCAGACCAGCTCCGGGGCCACGATCGCCACCACGGAAGGCTGGACGAGGCTGCACCCGGCGGTGACCACCGCGGTCAGGAGCAGCACGGCAAGGAGCGGGCGTCGAGTCATATTCCCGCGACGGTGCGAAGCGGCCGCCAGTTCCCCGTGGTGGCAGTCGGCGACCGGTACGACCGGCGATCGGGCGTCGGGACCATCGGCTCGGCCGGGCCGGTAATCGCGGCTCGGTTCGTCCGTTCTGTCTCCATCGGACTCATCCGGCCGCGCACCTCATCGCGCGGTCGCCAGCACACAGGTCTCGGGAGACAGGCAGATGAATCGATACCCAGAGGGGCTCGACACGGAGGCGTTCGACCAGGTCGAGCTCCTCGAGGATCGGACGACCCCGATCGCCCGCACGACCCGCACGGGTCGTCGCATGGGCAAGGCCCTGCCCGGCGCGGTTGCCGGCGCGTTCCTGATCACCGCCCTCGCGTTTGGCGCCAACGCGCTGCCCGCGAGCCAGCGGTCCGCCGAGGACGGCGCCAACCCGGGCGCCGTTACCGCCGAGAACGGCGGCGGCACCGGCGACGGCGGCACGTACGGCCAGGATGGCGGCGACACGGACAGCGATCCAGAGAAGCCGGACTACGACGGCGACGGGCCGAAGGAAACGTCCGAACCGGCCGACGGCGGCGAGGACGTCAAGCCGGTCGAGCCCGGGCCCGACGGCGACGAGCCGAAGGACGAGCCCGCCGACGAGCCCAAGGACGAGCCGGAGCCCAAGCCGGATGTCCGCGGCCTCGAGCTCGCGCTCCGCATGGACGGCGCCAAGGTCGTCGTCGACTGGAGCACCTGCGAGGCCGACCACTTCGTGGCCTACAAGGTCATCCGCTCGACCGACGAGAAGGTCACCTACCCGCGCGGCGGGGACGACATCCTCGTCGGCGTCGTCGAGAACGCCGGGACGACGGCCATGGCCGATGCGGCACCCTCTGGCAAGAAGCTGTTTTACCGCGTCTTCGGCGTGGTCGAGTGGGAGGGCAACCCCTACACGATCGCCTGTGCCACCGGTGTCAAGGGCATCCAGACGCCCGAAGCCAAGCCGGAGCCCAAGCCCGAGCCAAAGCCGACGCCCGAAGGCCTGAGCCTGAAGGTCGTCATCGACGGCGGCCACCCGTGGCTCGACTGGAGCGATTGCGGCGCCGACGGCTTGGATTACTACAAGGTCGTCCGTTCGACCGACTCGACCGTCAAGTTCCCGCCCTCTGATAACGACACGGTCGTCGCGGCGGTCGGCCCGGACGGCAAGACGGCCTTCTACGACAAGGAAGCCCCCGGCTCCAGGAAGCTCTGGTATCGCGTCTTCTGCGTCGGGGAGTCGGAGGCCGGCTACAAGGTCCTCGCGGCCAGCGACGCCCGCGTCATCGAGACGCCGGCGTACGAGAAGCCGGAGATCCCCGATCCCAAGGGGATGGGCTTCGAGATCGGCATCGGTGCGGACGGCGGGATCGTCCTCCACTGGGAGGCCTGCGGCGGCGAGCTCTTCCACTACTACAAGGTGGTTCGCTCGCGGTTCGAGAACCCGTCCTACCTGCCCGGCACCGACGGCTCGGAGGTCATTGCGGTCATCGAGAACCCGGCCAACACCGAGTGGGTGGACGGGGTCGACGAGGGCGGCACCTGGTACTACCGCGTGCAATCGATCGGCGTGATCGACGGCCAGAAGGTCCTCCTGGGCCAGACGGCGGTCAAGAGCGTCCCGGTCGAGTAGCAGCGCCGAAGCGGACCGGCGTTGGGCCTCGGGGACGGATGGGAGCCACGGGTGGTCCCGCAGATGGCGGTACTGCTGGCCGATGGCCGCCCGTCCCGTCCGTCCCTACCGTCTGAGGCTCGATGGTCCCGGACCTTGCCGGCACGACCCGGCTCGAACCGGATCGGGAGCGCGCCCTCGTGGAGCGCTCCCGGTTCGACGCGTCCGCCTTCGGTGAGCTGTACGACTTCTACCTGCCCCGGATCTACGGTTTCGTCGCCCGCCGGGTCGGAGAGCGCGCCGTGGCCGAAGATCTGACCGCCACGACGTTCGAGCGAGCGCTCGGGACGATCCGGCGGGGCGACTTCCGGAACGAGTCGTTTGGCGGCTTCCTGTACCGGGTGGCGTCGAACGCGGTGGTCGACCATGTCCGGCGCAACCGGCGGACCATCCCCCTGGCAGGGTCCGCCGACGGCAACGGTCGCAGCCGGGACGAGCTGGCCGGCGACGACGCGGCGACGGCGGCCTTCGCTGCAGCGCTGGATCGGGACGTGCTCAGGCGGGCCCTCGTCAACCTCCCGGAGGGCCATCGGCGGCTGATCGTGCTCAAGTTCTTCGACGGCCTGGAGATCGACGAGCTGTGCGCCGCGCTGGGCTGTTCGCGGACGACGTTCGCGGTCAAGCTCCACCGCGCCCTGCGTGCCCTGCGGGCTGCCGTCAAGCAGGAGTCGATCGATGCAGCCTGACGACTTCGGGGCCGTCGTGCCGTTCGATGCCGCGGTCGGCGGGGAGCTCGACCCGGAGCTGACGGCGCTGCAGGACGAGCTCGCCACGGCGGGCGAACGTGCCATGGCCGGCCGGCCAGATGATCGCCAGCGGCCGTCGCCTGCCTTCGCCGCGGCCCTCCGGGACCGGCTCGTGGCCCAGCTGCCGCAGGCGCCCAACGCGATCGCGCCGTCGGTCACGGGCTCGCTGGCGGCCACCCAGGTGGTCCGGGTGCGACCCTGGCAGTCCGGCCAGGCCCACCAACCGGTCAGCGCCGTCCAGATCCGGATGAGCCGCCGCACGCCGACGGTCCTGCCGGCCCCGCGCTGGACGGCGATGGCCGTCGCCGCGGCATTCATCCTGGCCGTGGTCGGCGTACGGACCGCCACGGAGCTGCCGGCCAGTGCGCCGTCGCATGCCGGCCAGGTGGCGGGCGCGACGCTCGCCCGGGGTGGCGAGATTTCCCAACTGACCAGCGGCACCGCGCTGCTCGAGGGTGACGAGGTCGATGTCGCCGCCGGCGGTCACGCGACGCTGGAGCTCGGCGACACCATCATTCGACTGGCCGGCGGAGCGGCGGTCCGAATCGACAGCCTGGCGACCGACGTCGCCGTCGAGCAGCTGAGCGGCCGGGTTTGGCATCGCGCCGCGCCGGTCGCCGACGGGTCCTACGCCGTGACCACCGCCGGGCTGACGTGGACCGCGCAGGGAACCGCGTTCGACCTGGCCCGCGCGTCGACGGACGCCGGCGATCGCCTCGAGCTGCTGACCATCGAACACGCCGTCCGGCTGTCCGGCCCGTCCCTCAGCGCCACGATCGACGAGGGCCGGCGGGCGATCGTCGTCCTGGGCCGCGGGTCGCCGGAGTTCGAGACGCGGGCCGCCGTCGCGGGGACGCTCGATGAGCCGTGGCTGATCGAGAACGCGGGGCTGGACGCTGCCCTCGGCTTCGGGGTCGGCATCCTGACCGCGGTCGTTCCCGAGCCGACGCCGACACCCGAACCGTCATCGCCGCCGGTCCGACCGAGCGCCGACGCCTCCCCGCCGGTCGTGCTTCCGAGCGCCGAGCCGACGCCAGCCCCGACGCCGACGCCCACTCCTGAGCCAACTCCTACGCCGACGCCGGAGCCCACGCCGACGCCGACGCCCAAGCCCACGCCCGCCCCGCAGATCGGCGCTCTCGGCCTGAGCGTCTCAGCCTGCCCCGGCGCCCTGGTCTTCCTCGATTGGACCGGCTACGAGGGCGATCGGTTCAACCACTACACCGTGATCCGGAGCAGCGACGCCACGATCCCGCTGGCGTATCCGCCAACGGGCGGGGACGTGGCGGTCGATTCGACCTACCTCACCGATCCGTCGAAGACGGGCGCGGTCGATCTCGACGCGGACCCGGGAGCGACGTGGCAGTACCGGGCCATGGCCTTCGATGCCGACGACCGGGTGATCGCGGCAAGCCCGGTCCGGTCGGTCGGCGTCACCCCGACCAGGAACCTCGGCGGACTGTCGATCGGCGCGGCCGAAGGGGGCACGGCCTTCGGCTGGCAGCCGGTGTCGAGCGAGGCATGCTTCAGCTACTACAAGCTCGTCTATTCGGCGGACGACGAGACGCCCAGCTACCTCGAAGGGTCGGCGACCGCCTGGGTCGGCGAGAGCTGGTCGGCGGCGAGCGCCTGGGTCGAGGGCCTCGAGCCCGGCACGTACTGGTTCCGGCTGCAGGCGATCCGGGCCACCGAAGGCGGCAAGGTCGTGGTCGCCCAGACCCAGCCGATGGCCTACGCCGTCCCCTGACCCGCGACCCTCCTCGGCCGGGCAACGGACGGCCGAACCCGGCGCTCGGGCGGAGCCGCCGGCCACGGTGACGGACCCTGCGTGAGCGGGTGGAGCGACGCATCCGTGTCGGGAACGCTGTCGGCGTCGCGTCGGAGGGCCGGCAGCCGCCAGGCCGCGAGGCCGATCCCGATCGCCAGCCACCAACCGATCCCGGGCGCAACGGCGGTGATCGCCAGGACCGTCCAGAGCCAGCGCGTCCGAAGGCCCAGGAACGACGGCAGGCAGACGAGCAAGCCATGGGCATACAGGGACGGTGAGCAGACGGCCGTTGCCAGCCCCAGCCTGGCCAGCCCGTCGCGTCCCCGGCTTCGAAGGGCGGCGACGGCGACGACCGCAGCGATGGCCAGCGCGGCCGCCAGCGGCAGGTAGCGAGTCAACCCGAAGCCGTACAAGTAGTCGGCCAGCAACGGCTGCGAGGCGCGGAACCACTCCAGGCCGCGCCACCAGGCCCGCCACTGCTCGAACCCCACCAGCGGCAGCGTCAAAAGGGCGGCCGCGGCCACGCCGAGCACGCCGGCCGCGAACTGGCCGAACCGCCGCTCGCGGATCAGCCACAGCGACGCGAGCCCGCTGTAGACCTTGAAGATCGCCGCGATCACGAGTCCGGCGCCGAGCCATGGGGCCAGCGCGAACAGGAGGGCCAGCGGCACCGCGACGTTGCCGACCTGGAGCCCCTGGAAGAACGGCGGCCAGAGGACCAGCAGGGCGGCCCATCGCCAGGGCAGCCCGAACAACCGCAGCGTCGCCAGCGCCGCCGCCAGCGAACCCGCCAGCCAGACGACGTCGACCAGCGGCGCCGGCAGCAGGGCGAGGGCGGCGAAGAACGGCAGCGTCAGCGGCGGATACAGGAAGGGGTAGTCGGCGAGGTCGTTCGGGCGCTGGGTGAAGAGCCCCTCGAGATAGACGGGCTGGCCGGCCAGGAAGCGATCGCCCGCCCCTGTGTACAGGTGGAGGTCACGCAGCCCCTGGGTCGCCAGGTAGGAGATGTCCGTGAGGAGCATCGCCGCGACCGCAGCAAGGGCGATTGCGGCGACCGGGGTAACGCGACGACGGCCGATGACCGACCACGCGGCAAGGGCGGCGGCCGTCGCGCCCAGCCACAGCGGCGCGAACGGCAAGACCCCCCGATCGGGCACGTTCCACAGCCGCGTCGCGTACAGGATGTACCCGCCGAGCAGCGCCGCCAGCACCCAGCCACCGAAGTCCTCTGCGAGGCGCGTGCGCGCGGTCGCGCCGGCCCGCCGGATCAGGCCGCTTGCTCCGGCCACGGCTCCGTTGCCCGTCCCAGGGGATGCCACGGGTCGTCGGTTGGCCGCTTGCGCATCTGCGGCACGAACCAGGCGGCCGCCATCACCCCGACGGCCGCGAACCAGGCGGGACCCGGAGCGCATGATGTGAGGCCCAGGACCAGCCACAGCCACGGCGTGTCCAGCCGAAACGCGGCCGGCAGCGCGACGAGCCAGCCGTGGCTGAACAACGAGGGCGAGGCGACGACGGTGGCCACGCCCAATCGGGCCAGTTGATCGCGTCGCTCGCGGGCCCGGAGCGCGAGCAGGGTGATCACGATGGCCGCCGCCACGACGAGGACCAGCGGCAGGTAGCGGGCCAATCCGAAGCCATAGAGGTTTGGCAGGTAGCCCTGCGAGGCCTGGTAGGTCTGGAGGGCGGTAACCCAGTCCTGCCACGTCCCGATCCCCACGATCGGCAGGGTGACGAGGGCGAGCAGCAGGACGAAGGCGCCGCCGACCAGCAAGGACCGCCAGTGCTCGCGCCGCAACAGCCACAGGCCGGCGATCGCGCTGTACACCTTGAACAGCGGGGCGACGACGAGCGTAGCCGGCCGGCTGACCGCCCCGGCGAACAGCACGAAGAGCGGGATCGCGACGTTGCCGACGTGCAGGCCCTGGACGAACGGCGGCCACAGGAGCAGCAGCCCGCACCAGCGCCACGAGGCGCCGATCAGCCGCAGCCCGGCCACGAAGAGCGCCGCCGAACCGGCGATCCAGCCCCCGATCGCCAGCGGTGCCGGCAGGGCCGCCAGCGCCCCGAAGAGGGGCAGGGTCAGCGGCGGATAGAGGAAGGGGTAGTTGGACAGGTCGTCCGGTGAGCTGCGGAGCGGGATCTGGTTGTAGACGGCGCCGTCGGCCAGCCAGCGCTCGCCCGCCTTGAGGTAGATCTCGATGTCACGGAACGGCTGTGTCCACAACGCGGCGAGGTCCGTCAGGACCATCGCCGAGACAGCGACGATCGCGGTCGCGGCAAGCGGCGACAGGGCACCGCGCCGCCAGGTCCATGCCGCCAGCCCGCCCATCGCCACGCCGAACCACACCGCAGGGAACGGTGCGCCGGAACCGTCGGGGAAGTCCCACGACCAGGTCATGGCCACCACGTAGGCGGCAACGGCCGCGGGCATGGCCCAGGCCCGGACGCCTTCGTCGGCCAGCGGTCCCAGGCGGGTCAGTGGGCGCAGCTGCCGAACGAGGCCGCGCAGCCCAAGCCGTGCGACCACGCCCGTGCGTCGGAGGGAGGTGCTCGCCATCTGGTGAGAGGCTGCTCGATCGCTGTCCACAAGGGCCTGATTGTGCCCTGCAGTGGCCATTGCGACATTCCGACAGCTGTCCGGGGCTACTCCCCGGTGAACCGCGGCGGCCGCTTCTCGATGAACGCGGCGATCCCTTCGGCATGATCGGCCGTCGCCCCGGCGATGCCCTGGAGCTCGGCCTCGTAGTCGAGCTGGGCCGCCAACGACGCCTCGAGCGAGCGGTTGAGGGCGCGCTTGGTCAAGGCCAGCGCCCGGGGTGCCGATTCGGCCAGCCGGGCGGCCACAGCCCTTGCCTCGTCAAGGAGGCGATCCGGCGGGACGACCCGCGCCACCAGCCCCCACGATGCCGCGTCCTCGGCGCTGAGGGGATCGTTGAGCAGCGCCAGTTGGGCGGCGCGAGCGGGACCAACCAGCCGCGGCAGGAACCACGTCGTGCCGCTGTCGGGTACCAGCCCGACCCGGCCGAACGCCAGCACGAAACTGGCGTTCTCGGCACAGATCCGCAGATCGCAGGCCAGCGCGAGCGCGGCCCCGGCTCCCGCCGCCACGCCATTGATCGCCCCCACGATCGGCTTTTCCAACCGCCGCATGGCCAGGACCAGCGGGTTGTACCGCTCCCGGATCTCGACCGCCAGCGGCGCGGCATCGGGTTCGAGGCGTTCCCGCAGGTCCTGCCCGGCGCAGAACGCCCGCCCGGCGCCGGTCAGGATCACCGCCCGGATCGCGCGGTCGCGCTCGGCCTGGCGAATGGCGTCGAGGAGCTCGTTCTTGAGCTGGACGGTCAGGGAGTTGAGCGCGTCCGGCCGGTCCAGGGTGATCGTGGCAATGGCGTCGGCCGCCTCGTAGCGGAGCGACTCGAACGGCATGGGCTCAGCCGGCGGCGGGCACGCCGCCGAACTCCACCAGCTGCCCGTCGATCAGCTCGAACACCCGCCGGTCGATCGGCTCGTCCGCGCCACCCGAGTGCTCGAGGACGAAATCGGCAAACAGGCCAGCGAATTCGTTGTCGCCCGGCCGGAGCGTGCCGGCCAGCAGGAGGTGCCGTTCCGGGACGCCGATGAGGACCCGCCCGGTCGCGCCCAGCTCGCGGTTCAGGTGCTCGCGAACCTCGGGCAGGAGGATCCTCGCCGCGTCGTGGCCGTCGCCCGTATCCGACGACATCAGCCGCCGATCGCCGGACACCTCGTCGGTCCAGGCCGCCGTCGCGGACCAGCCGGCGAGATTCCTGAGCGCGGCGTCCTGGAGCTGGACCGGCGAGATCCCCCAATCGAGGAGGTGGTCGACGTTGACGATCACGTCGAACGCGCCGACGTCCATGGCGTAGACGACGGCCAGGCCGACTGGGCCGTCGTCGACCAGCGGCTGGGAGTGCGCCTTCTGGGCGGCGATCCCCATCGACTCCTCGGTGATCTCGGCGACGCGCATGCCCTGCGTGCCCGGTGGCCGGAGGGACGGGTAGAGCAGGGCTTCGGCGTGGCCCCAGTCGTGCTCCGGCGCCTCGGTGACCGAGGTCGCCTGCTCCGGGGCGGGAACATGACCGCTGACCGGGGCGGCGGCGTCGATCGGGGCGAGATAGTCCGGCGCTGCGTCGCGGATCAGCGCCGGCGGCTCGTCGCCGAGGTCGCGCTCCGTATCCCGCCCGACGTCACCACCGCCACCCCCGTACGGGTCCCGATCCATCCCGTCCTCCTCGTCCTGCGCGCTCAGCTACCGGACCAGCTCGGCGCGCGCTTCTCGGCGAACGCCGCCATGCCTTCCTGCTGGTCGTCGCTGGCGAACAGCAGGAAAAAGTTCTTGCGCTCGAACTCGAGACCCGCCTCGAGGGGCAATTCGAACGCTCGGTTCACGGCCTCCTTGGCGGCCAGAACGGCAACCGGTGGCATCGCCGCGATCCGGGCGGCGAGCTCGACTGCGGCGTCGAGGGTCGCCTCCGCCGGGACGACGCGGGTCACGAGACCGCCGGCCTCGGCCTCGCGGGCAGACATGGTTCGCCCGGTCAGGATCAGCTCCATCGCCCGGGCCTTGCCGATCGCCCGGGTCAGTCGCTGTGTGCCACCGGCTCCCGGCATGACGCCGAGCTTGATCTCCGGCTGGCCGAACTGGGCATCCTCCGAGGCCACGATCATGTCGCAGACCATGGCCAGCTCGCAGCCGCCACCCAGGGCGGCGCCCCGCACGGCTGCGATCAGCGGGGTCCGGATGCGCTTGATGCGCTCCCAGCGGTGGAACTGGTTGTCGACCGTCAAGCTGATCGGGGTCTGGCTCGCGAGCTCCTTGATGTCCGCGCCGGCGGCAAAGGCCCGCTCGCCGGCGCCGGTGATCACGATGCAATGGCAGCTCGAATCGCCGTCGAGGCCCTCGAGCGCGTCGGTGAGCTCGGCAATCACGTCGAAGCTGAGGGCGTTGAGCGCGTCCTGCCGGTCGATGGTGACGACGGCGACGTGCTCGACCGGGGTCGCTACACGGATGAACCGCTGATCGGGCATGGCGACAGTATCCATGCTGGCGGCGCCGGTGGAGCGGAAAACGTCCGCGGATCGCTCCGTCAGGACCCGATCTCCGGGACGACGTCGGGTGCATCCTCGACGACGAGCAGGGTTGACAGGCCGGGCGCGATCTCTCGCAGATTGCGTCCCGCCGCGCGCATCGCATCGGAGCGGAGGCCCTCGTCGAGCGCGGCCCGGTTATCGAAATCCATCGCCGTGATCAGCACCAGGTCGGTTCCGCCGCCGAGCGCCTCGACGACCCGCTGGGCATGGATCCGTCGGAGCCCCGGCGTCTGGGCCACCAGCGGCAGGTGTTCGTCGGTGTAGCGGCGCTCGAACGTCTCGAGCGCCTCGTCGCCGCCCTCGGGGCGGCGGTAGAGCGCCAGCAGGGTGGTCATTGGGCGGCATCCTCCAGTCGGTCGTCCAGCCAGGCCGTATCGGTCTGGCGATTGGTCGCGGGCTCGGCGCCCAGCGCGTGGTCGGCATCGTCAGGGACCGGCGGCTGCGCGTAGGCCTCGGCCCGCCGGCGGGCGGTCGCCTCGGTGGCGCGGTAGAAGCCGGCGATTGCCTCATTGAACAGGCCCGGCCGGCGGGCCATGACCTCGTGGCCGCAGTCGGGCACGATCAGCAGCCGTGCGTCGGGGATCTGACGCTGGATCCCCCAGGCGTGGTCGACCGGAACGAACGGGTCGCGATCGCCGGCCACGACGAGGGTCGGCACAGAAATTCGGTGGATGTCCCGCGGAGACAGCAACGGTTGCGTCGCGACGTCCGCCGCGATCGCCGGCAGGAGGCGGCGCCAGACGCCTTCGCCCTGGCCGGCGTCATGGCGGCGGGCGAGGCGCTCGGCAAACGCGGGGTCGTCACGGTCGATCCGGGCCGGATCCATCAGCCGGCGGGCGACACTGGTGCGGGGCTCGCGCTGGGTCGTGATCCCCGCGATGACCAGGGTCCGCAGGCGGTCGGGATGGCGTGCCGCGAACTGCAGCCCGGTCATCGCCCCCATCGAGAAGCCGATGGCGTGGAACGTGGCGAGGCCGAGGACATCGGCGAACGCGAGCAGATCGTCGACCAGCCAGTTGTACTGAAATCCGTCGGCGGCGTCCCAGCGGGTCGCGCCATGGCCGCGGGCATCGGGGACATGGACGAGGAAGGCCCGGGCGAGCAGCGGGATCTGGGCCGCGAAGTCCTCCCCGCCGAGCGACGTGGCACCGTGGAGGAGGACCAGCGGCGGGCCCGCGCCGTGCGTTTCGTAGGCGATGTCGAGGCCGTTGGCCCGCACGGTTGGCACCGCCCGAGTCTACGGGCATCGGACGCCGCGCATACTCGGCGCCAGGCCAGCGCAACGTTCGACGACGAAAGGCGTCGTAGTCCTGTGACCGACGGCGAGATCGAGCACCTGGACCCCATTGCCGCGCCCCAACCGCGTGCCCTGGGCCGGCTCGCCGACGGCACGGAACGACTGGTCCTCGAGGCCTATGACGCCAACCAGCGCGACCTGTACGGCTTCGTCCGGGCCGCCGTGCGCGAGCCCGACGTCGCCGAGGACGTCGTCGCCGAAGCCTTCCTGCGGCTCATCCGCCAGGTCCGCGCGGATCGAACCCCGTCGGACGTCCGGGGCTGGTTGTTCCGCGTCGCAGCGAACCTAGTGATCAGCCGCGGCCGGCGCCGCGCGGTCGCCGCGCGTTTCCTCCATCGCCTCGTCCGCCGTGACACGGCGGAGCCCACCGACGCGTTCGCCCTCAGGGCGGAGCGCAGCTCCGAGCTGCTGGCCGCCCTCGATTCGCTACCCGTCGACCACCGGACCGCCCTCCTCCTGGCCGCGGCCGGGTACAGCGGCCGGGAGATCGCCACCGCCATCGGCCGGTCCGAGCCGGCCGTCAGAACGCTGCTCAGCCGGTCCCGTCTCCGGCTCCGTGAGCGCCTCCAGCCCAACGAGGACGACCGATGACCGACCACAACCGCTGGCGGGCCCTCGCCGCGACGGCGATGGACTTCGAGCTCGACGCCACCGACCGCCTGGAGCTCGATGGCCACCTCCGCGCCTGCGTCGCCTGCCGGAGCGACGCGGCGGGCTTCCGTGACGATGCCCAACTCCTGCGCGGGCTGGACTTCGGGCTCGCCCCGGCTGGCATCCGGAGCCGCCTCGTCGGCGCGTCCGGGATGGAGATCGCCACCGGACCTTCGGCCGTATTGCTGTTCCTGGGCGCGGTCCTGCTGATCCTGGCCACGTTCGGGGCCGCCATCGGCGTTGGCAACCTGGTCCGCGACCGCGACGTCGATTTCCCGCTCACGTCGGGCAACAACGTGCGGTGGCAGGGTGACGCGTTCGTGCTCCAGGCATCCGATTTCAAGCTGGTCCTCGGCGGAGACCGGTACTTCGCCAGCGGGCCGGTCACCGTGGCGTCCGACGCGATGGCGTCGGTCCAGGTGGCGTGGCACGAGCACGGCAAGCACTTGCGGCTTCACATCCTGCTCGCGTCGGATGGCCGGGAATGGTGGGCTAACGAGATCCAGGCCCTGGGCCAGGATGGGATGAACAAGGATCTGTTCGAGGGCGTCTCGTTCGACGTCCCCGAGATCCGTCGGCCACTGGGGACGTCCTTCGTCGGCGCGGTTGCCATCAGGGGAAGCGTTGACCCAGCTGGCGTTCGGTCCACGCTCGATTTCGGAACGCTGGAGCTGACGCTTGCGCCTGACATCGCCTTCGGACCAAACGTGGCGCCCGGCGTGGTCGGCCGGGGGCCGATTGCTGTGCCGGTCCCGAACCCGAGGGACGTAGCGTTTGATCCGAACCTTCTCCCGGTCTCGCTATCCGACCCGGGCGACGCGGCAGCCGCCATCGAGGCCTGCCACGTCAGGGAGTTCGCCGACCAGGTCATCGGGATGGGGCGCCTGGCGAGCGCGGCGCAGGTCGAGAACTACGCGCCGTTCAGCAGCAACGAACCGGACCCTGCCTGGCTGGTCCTGTTCCAGGGCGCGATCCAGGTGGGTGACCAGGCCTTCGAGGGCGGCGTCTGCCTGGCCTTCGACGACGGGCGGACCCTGATGCCGCTCGCGGCGGACCTCGGCGTCAAGCCGACGCTCATCCTGCCGCCGCTGCAACCGTAGGCGCGGCCAGCACGCCCGGCCGAACCTACAATCAGCGGGTGACCGCCACCGATCCCAGTCCGACGACCCGCATCGAGCGCGACTCGATGGGCGAGATGGAGGTCCCGGCGGACGCCCTCTACGGCGCCTCGACCCAGCGGGCGGTCCTCAACTTCCCGATCTCCGGCCGCCCGTTCCCGCGCGGGTTCCTGCGGGCCATGGGCTTGATCAAGCAGGCTGCCGCAGAGACCAACGGCCGGCTGGGCCTGCTCGACACGGAGGTCGCCGCCGCGATCGCCGCCGCGGCCGCCGACGTCGCCCGCGGCGACCACGACGGCCAGTTCCCGATCGATGTTTATCAGACAGGCTCAGGAACCTCGACCAACACCAACTTCAACGAGGTCATCGCGAACCTGGCGTCCGCCCGCCTGGATGGTCGCAAGGTCCATCCGAACGACGACGTCAATCGCTGCCAGTCGTCCAACGACACGATCCCGACGGCGATGCAGCTGGCTGGCGCGTTGGCCATCGAGGAGCGACTGCTGCCGGGCCTCGAGCGGCTCAGGGGAGCGCTCGACGCGAAGGCGGAGGCCTTCTGGCCGGTCGTCAAGACCGGTCGCACCCACCTCCAGGACGCGACCCCGATCCGCCTTGGGCAGGAGTTCCGGGGCTACGCCGGGCAGGTCGAGGAATCGATCCGCCGGGCCCGGGCCGCTCGCGACGAGCTCCTCGCAATTCCGCTCGGTGGCACGGCGGTGGGGACCGGGATCAACGCCCATCCGGACTACGCTTCGGCGGCCGCCACGCGCCTCGCGGAGCTCACGACGCTCGCCGTCCGGGAGGCCCCGAACCACTTCCATGCCCAGGCCTCGCTCGACGCGGTGATCGCCGCCCACGGCGGGCTGCGTACGGTGGCGCTGTCGCTGTGGAAGATCGGCTCCGACGTGCGGCTGATGGGCATGGGCCCGCGGGCCGGCCTCGCCGAGCTGGCCCTCCCGGAGACGCAGCCGGGCTCCAGCATCATGCCAGGCAAGGTGAACCCGGTGATCGTCGAGAGCCTGACGATGGTCGTGGCCCGGGTTGTCGGCAACGACACCACGATCGGGTTCGCCCAGACGGGCTCGCTCCTCGAGCTCAACGTCATGATGCCGGTCGCCGCGGTGGCGCTGCTCGAATCCGCGGAGCTGCTGGGGGCTGCCGCGGCCAACTTCGCCGAACGCACGGTCGAGGGGCTGGTGGCCACCGAGCGGGGGCCGGCCCTCGTCGAGCAGGGCCTGATGCTCGCCACCGCCCTGGCTCCGGTCATCGGCTATGACGAGGCCGCGAAGCTGGCCAAGGACGCCCTGAAGTCCGGCCGGACGATCCGCGAGCTGGCTATCGAACGCGGAATTGAGCCCGACCGGCTCGACGAGCTCCTCGACCCTGCACAGATGACCGAGCCGGGTCTCGGCAGCGGACCCGCCGGCGGCTGACGCCAATAGCCATCTACGATGGAACGTGCCCGACGCGGTCGCGGCCGCCCGCGCGCTGGCGCTTCGGCGCCGCCCTTGCCCGCCCCGCAAGTGTGAGAGCCCTTGCCTCCGCCGACGACCCGGGCAAGCCCCGAGCCTTGCCCCCAGGGCAAGGACCGCAGCCCTTCACGTCGGGAGGGCTGTAGTTGTTGCGGCCATTGCAAGGATGCGAGGCTCGCACGGCTCTGGGGTGTCGCGCAGACCGTTCATGGCCGCTCGAGGGCTCCCACTCTTGCGCCACCAGAAAGAGTCGGGGCGAGCTCGATGCACCCGTCGCAGGATGATGATGCGGCGGGCTGAGGCCCCAGCGGCCCTTCGGGATGCCGATACAATCCGCCCGATGACCGACACCCGCCTGTGGGACCGCGCCGGCGCGCTGCCCGCCCGAATCGAGGAGCACCAGCGGCCCGAGGTGGTCGCGCTCGCGGCCGGCCTGCCTTCGGTGGCGGACCTGTTCACCTTCATGCGCGACGCGGAGCTCCGCTGGGCGACGCTCCGGATGCGGATCGAGGAGCGGTCGTTCACCGCCGACGGCGAGCACCTCATTGCCCTTGACATCGCCGTTCGGCATCCGGGATCGGCCCGCGTCACGACGACGGAGCCGGACCTTGGCACGGCCGGCAACTACGAGACCTGGATCAGCGACGGCCAGATCGTGCGGACCTACTCCGCCCCCCATCGCCTCGGCACGCGGCGGCCGGTCCGGCACACGGTGCGCGGTCTCGACGACGCCGACTTCCCGGGCTGGTCGCGGGTCTACGAACCGCTCACGCCGCTGCCCATGGAGACCCTGCCCGACGCCTTCGTCCACCCGGCGGGCTACTGCCAGAACGTCCTCGCCACCGGCCGGACATGGGTTTCCGGGACGGACGTCGTCGCCGGTCGCGAGGCGATCGTGGTCGAATCCGATCATCCTAGGGCGATCGAGATGGCCGCCGACCGGCCGGACTTCCACGTCCAGGTCGCGGTCGACCGGGCCGATGGCACGATCCTGCGGCTCATCGAGACGGTTGGTGGCGACGTCACTCGGCACGCCGAGGCTGTCGCCTACCAGCCGGACGCCCCGCTGCCGCCGGGCATCTTCGACTTCGAGTTCCCCGCCGGAACCACGATGCTCTACTGACCGGCCGCGGCTCACGCCGCGCAACCCGGTCAACAACCGCTAGACGGGCCCGCAGGCGGGCGTATAGTCGCCGCCATCGGCTGTGCGGCGCGCCCTCGCCCACCCGACTGGACGCGCACCCGTCCCGAACACGATCCCCGGCGTCATCGCGCGCGGCCCCGCGCCCCCAGGCGCGACCGCGGTTCGATCCGACAAGGAGGAGGATTCGGATGACCCAATCGCGGACCCGCGAGGACCAGCTGCAGCAGGACCGGGAGGACCTGCACGGGCTCGGCTATGCGCAGGAGCTCCTGCGGTCGATGGGAGGTTTCAGCAACTTCGCCATCAGCTTCTCGATCATCTCGATCCTGACCGGCGCGGTCATCCTGTACAACCTCGGGCTGACACTCGCCGGCCCCGCCGCGGTGGGCCTGGGATGGCCGCTGGTAACGATCTTCACCCTCATGATCGCCGCGACGATGGCCGAGATCGCCTCGGCCTACCCGACCGCCGGCGGGCTGTACTACTGGGCCAGCAAGCTCCGCAACAAGGACTGGGGCTGGTGGACCGCCTGGCTCAACCTCGGCGGCCAGATCTCGATCGTGGCAGGCATCAACTATTCGGCGGCCTTCTACCTGACCGCGACGATCATCAACCCGCTGGTCGGCGGTGGGTTCGACCCCGCGGGTGAATCATTCGGCGTCCAGAACGCGATCTGGATCACCGGCATCCTGATCGCCATCGAGGTCGCGTTCAACGTGGCCGGGACGCGGATCGTGGCGTTCATGAACGACCTGTCGGTCTGGTGGCACATCGCCTTTGTCGCGGCGATCGCGATCCTGCTGTTCGCGATCGGCAGCCAGCCGACCCACGACATCGGCTTCCTGTTCCAGTTGTCCCCGGGAACGAACGCCGACGGCGTCCCGTGGCAGAACATCCTGCCATTCGGGATCGCCGGTGCCTTCGCCCTGAGCCTCCTCCAGTCGCAGTGGACGTACACGGGCTATGACGCCTCCGCCCACGTCGCCGAGGAGACCGTGGCCGCGCGCCGCGCCTCGGCCTGGGGCGTCTTCCTGTCCGTGGCGGTGTCGGCCGTTGCCGGCTATGTCGTCCTCGTCGCCCTCACCCTCAAGATGACGACGCCGGCCGACGTCCTCGCCAACAGCGGCGGGTACGGCGTTGCCTACATCCTCGAGCAGAACCTGGGTGCAGGTCTCTCGGCGCTCGGGGGTCTGCTCGCCGCCGGCGTCGCCATCGCGATGACCTTCTGTGGCTTCTCGTCGATCGCCTCTGCGGGCCGAATGCTGTTCGCCTTCAGTCGCGACGACGGCATTCCTGGCAGCGGCTGGCTCAAGAAGGTGAGCCGCCGCTGGCGGACGCCCAGCAACTCGGTCGTCGCCATCAGCGCGGCGAGCTGGCTGCTCATCCTCCTCACCTACGTCCTGACAAAGGCGCTCGGCGGTGACCCGCTGTTCCTGATCGGGGGCATCACGTCCGTGAGCACGGTGCTCCTGTACTGGGCCTACGGCGTCTGCATCTGGCTCGGCATGCGGGGCGACCAGTCGTGGCGCGATCGGCAAACCTGGAACCTCGGCCGGTGGAGCCGGCCGCTGGCCTGGCTGTCGGTCATCTGGATCGTGCTGTTCAGCCCGGTCTTCCTGTTCCCGTTCGCCCTCAACCCGGCGTCCTGGCTCATCGTCGGGGCGTTCCTGGTCCTGCTCGTCGTCTACTACCTGGTCTGGGCGAGGTCACGGTTCCGTGGCCCGGTCCCGCAGGGTAGTGCGGCCGAGCTGTCCGAGATCGAGCGCGAGTTCGACGCGGCGGCGGGCGAGCTCCGCACCTGAGGATCGCCGTCGACCAGCGGCGGGCCGGTCATCGCGCCGGTCCGCCAAAGCACCTCGCTGGGGAGGGACCATGAGCGACGAGCACGACAAGCACCCGCGCCTCGCAGAGCTCGAGGAGGCCGTCCGCGACGGTCGGATCGACACGATCGTGGTGGCCATCACCGACATGCAGGGCCGGCTCATGGGCAAGCGCGTCCAGGGCCAGGCCTTCCTCAACGGGGTGATCGACCACGGCGCCCACTTCTGCACGTACCTCCTCGGCACGGACATGGAGATGAACACGCCGGAAGGGTTCCGGCTGATGAACTGGGAGACCGGCTACGGCGACTGGATCGCGTCGCCGGTCTGGGATTCGCTGCGCTACCTGCCGTGGCTCGACAAGACGGCGCTCGTCCTGTCGGACACGATCGACGAGGCGACGCACGAGGAGATCCCGGTCTCGCCGCGGACCATCCTCAAGCGCCAGGTGGATCGCTCCGCGGCCGCCGGCTTCGCCGTCAAGGCGGGCAGCGAATTCGAGTTCTACGTCCTCAAGGATTCCTGGGAGCAGCTGGCCGAATTGGGTTGGGGTGTGCCCAAGACGTTCGGCTATTACAACGAGGACTACCACCTCCTCCAGGCCACCAAGGCCGAACCGCTCCATCGCCTGCTGCGCAACCAGATGACCGAGGCCCGGGTCCCGGTCGAGTTCTCGAAGGGCGAGGCGGCGCCGGGTCAGCACGAGGTCAACATCCGCTACGACCACGTCCTCGAATCGGCCGACCGGAGCGTGATCTTCAAGCACGGCGCCAAGGAGATCGCCTATCTCAACGGCTGGGGCCTGACCTTCATGGCCAAGCCGGACCACCGCTGGACCGGCTCGTCCGGCCACCTCCACATGAGCGTCTGGGACGCCAAGGACACCGCTTCGCAGATGCCCCAGGAGGGCTCGGAGCGGCCGTACGGCATGTCGGACACGATGGCCTGGTTCCTCGGCGGGATGATGGCCCTGTCCCGCGAGCTGGCCGTCTTCATCGCCCCCAACGTCAACTCCTACAAGCGCTACGCGTCGCTTTCGTGGGCGCCGGTCAACGTGGTCTGGGGCCGGGACAACCGGACGACGGGATTCCGGATCGTCGGCAGCGGCCCGGGACTCCACATCGAGAACCGCTTTCCCGGCGGAGACATGAACGCCTACCTGACCTACGCGGCGATGGTCGGCGCCGGGATGTGGGGCATCGAGCGGCGGATCGAGCCACCGGACGAGTTCAAGGGCAACGGCTACATCGCCACGGGCGTGCCGCGCATGCCGCGGGCGCTGTACGAGGCGATCGCCGAGCTGGAGAAGAGCGAGGCGGCCGTCGACATCTTCGGCCAGGACGTGGTCGACCACTATCTCAATGCCGCCCGGGTCGAGCAGGAGATGTACGACGCCGTGGTCCACGACTGGGACCGCGAGCGCTACCTCGAGCGCGGTTGAGCGGCGGCGGGGGAGGACCCGCCGCCGCGACTGGGAGGCCTAGAGCGCCGGCAGCAGGACCGCGTCGATGACGTGGATCCGGCCGTTGGAGACGTCGACGTCCGGGATCACGACCTCGGCGTCGTTGACGTAGGGCGTTCCGCCGTCGAGCCACGGGCTGAGGAAGCCGCCCTCGAGCGTCCGGACGCGGGTGGCGCCCAGCACGTCCGTGCTGGAGCGGTCGCCGGGGGCGACGTGATACAGCAGGACCCTGGTCAGCAGGTCGACGGGAATGTCGTCGACGCTCGCCACGCCGAGGGTTGCGAACAACGCCTCGAAGGCGGCATCGGTCGGGGCGAACACCGTCAGCTGGCGCTGGCCGTCGAGCGCGTCGACCAGGCCGGCCCGCACGGCGGCGGCGATGAGGTAATCGAACTCGCCGGAGGCGGCGTTGATCGCGATCGCCGTGTCGACGATCGTCGGCCCGGTTCGCCTGGCGGCGGCCGGCGAGGCGCCGATGGCCAGCAGCAGGGCGGCGCTCAGGGCGAGGCTCAGGATTCTTCGCATCGAAACGATTCCTTTCGGTGTGGGTCTGGATCAGGCGGTGACGCGCTCGTCGGCGGTCAGCCAGCGAACGAGGGTCGGGAGCAGGCCGATCGCGGCGACCCCGACGAGGGCGTAGATGACGGTCGAGATGGCGTTCGTCTCGCCGAACGTCGAGCCCGTCAGCGCGGCGACAAGGTCGAACTTCAGCAGGCCGACGAGCAGCCAGTTGACGCCGCCGACGATCACGAGGAGCAGGAACAGGGGGTTGAGGTATCGCACCGTGGTGCCTCCAGTGGTTGCATGCCCGACAGCCGATCTGTCTAAGGTCTGTCCAGACTTTAGCCTGAGTGTCGAGACCTTGTCAAGGCTTGTTGAGCGTGTAAGCTGTACAGACCATGTACACGATCAAGCAGGCGGCGGCGCGAACGGGCGTCGCCGTTCCCACCCTGCGGGCCTGGGAACGGCGGTACGGCGTCGTCGCCCCGACCCGCACCGCGTCCGGCTACCGGCTGTACGACGACGACGCCCTGGCCCGCCTGACCTCGATGCGCCGGCTCGTGGATTCGGGCTGGACCGCGAGCAACGCCGCCCGGGCCGTCCTCGATGGCTCAGAGGGCTCGGCCGGTGCTGCACCGGGCGTTCCGCTGGCGGTGCCGGATGGCGCCCGCTCCGACCTCGTCGATCGATTCCTGGCGGCGGCTGCGGCGATCGACGCGCCGGCGGTCGAGGCGACGCTCGACGACATGTTCGCCAGCGGCTCGTTCGAGCGGGTCGCCGAGACGCACCTCCTGCCCGCCCTCGCCGCCCTCGGAGACGCGTGGGCGCGGGGACAGGTCTCGGTGGCCGCCGAGCACGCGGCGAGCCACGCCGTCCAGCGCCGCCTGGCGACCGCGTTCCAGGCCGCCGGCGCGCCGGTCGCGTGGCGGGGCGCGGTGCTCGTTGGGCTGCCACCGGGCGCGCGGCACGAGCTCGGCGCGCTGGCGTTCGGTGTCGCGGCCCGGCGGGCGGGTCTGCCGGTCCTCTACCTCGGGCCGGACCTGCCGGTGGCCGACTGGGTCAGGACGGCGGCCGGCACAGGCGCCGCGGCCGCGGTGATCGGCGCGATCTCGAGCGACGACGCGGCGCCGGCGGCGGCGGTCGCCGATGCCCTGGCCGCGGCCGTCCCCGATCTCCTCGTCGCGTTCGGTGGCCGCGGTGCGCCCCGTGCCCCGGAGTCCGCGGCACGCGGGCGGCCGATCGTCCTGCCTGACCGGCTGTCGGAGGCGGTGGGCGTCCTCGCCGCGGCCCTTCGCGCTCGCCCGGGCTGATTGCCGGGCTGCGACCCGTCAGTCGCCCCGAAGCCGGAGGGCGAGGGCGGCGTGGCCCGCGGCGGCCGCCAGTTCGGCGGCGGTTCGGCCGTCGTCGAGGCGGACACCGGGGTCGGCTCCCGCAGCCAGCAACCGCTCGACGAGCCGCGCGTCGCCGTTCTGGGCGGCCGCATGGATCGGGGTGAAACCGTCTTTCTGGACCGCGTTGGCGTCCGCCCCCCGATCGACGAGCAGCTCGCAGATCGCGGTGTGCCCGCCCGCCGAAGCGCTGTGGAGCGGCGTGACCCGCATCGCGTTGCGGGAGACAGGGTCGATGTCAGCGCCCCCATCGGCCAGTGCCGTGGCCGCGACCAGGTGGCCGAAGAACGCCGCCAGGTGGAGGGGGGTGAAGCCGTCGACGGACCATGCCCACACGAGCCGAGGTTCGGTGGCGAGCAGCTCCGACAGCCGGTCGGTCTGTCCGGTGGCCGAGGCGTCGAAGACGTCGAGGCGAGGGCGGGCGGCCAGCAGGGTCTCGAGGATGCCGGTCTGCGATCGGTACCGCGCCGTCAGCACCGCGGAGATGCCGTCCTCGCCCCGTGCCTCGGCCAGCCCCGGCCGGTCCGCGACGAGGGCCGTGACGCGCTCGGCGTCACCGGCACGGATCGCCTCGAAGAGATCGGCAGTCATGGGCCGACATTGTGGACCTGCACGCCGCCGCGCGGCCTGTCACGATCCAATCGGGATCGACACGCAGGCAGGAGGCCGAGATGCGGCTGGAGGGCAAGGTCGCGATCATCACCGGCGCCGGCAGCGGGATGGGCCGCGTCGCCGCCCAGCTGTTCGCGGCCCAGGGAGCCAAGGTGGTCGTCGCCGAGTTCGGCGAGGCCGCCGGCAACGAGACCGTCCAGCTGGTCAGGGCCGGCGGCGGCGAGGCGACCTTCGTCCGGACGGACGTCTCGACCGAGGACGGCGCCCGGGGCATGGTCGACCACGCGATATCGGCCTTCGGCCGGGTCGACGTCCTCTACAACAACGCCGGGGTCATGCCCGAAGCCGACCACTCGGTAGTGGATACCGACGTCGACACCTGGGACCAGGTCATGGCCGTCAACGTCCGCGGCGTGTTCCTGGGCTGCAAGCACGCGATCCCGCGGATGGTCGAATCCGGTGGCGGCTCGATCATCAACATCGCCAGCTTCGTGGCCCTCGTCGGCTGCTCGGTCCCGCAGGACGCCTACACGGCGTCGAAGGGCGCCGTCCTGTCGCTGACCCGGAGCCTGGCCGTCCAGTTCGGCCCGCAGGGCATCCGGACGAATGCCATCTGCCCGGGACCGGTGGAGACGCCGCTCCTCATGGATTGGCTGGTCAAGGACGAGGAGGCGAAGCGGATCCGGCTGGCGCGCAACCCGACGGGCCGGTTCGGCAAGCCGGAAGAGATCGTCAACCTCGCGATCTACCTCGCCTCGGACGAATCGCGCTGGACCAACGGCGCGTCGCTCGTGGTCGATGGCGGGATCACGGTCAACTACTTCTGAGGAGGGGCAGGAGGAAACAGGCGTGGAACGCGAACCGGAGGTCGCGGCGCGGGTCGAGGCGGTGCGGGCAATTCTCGACCGGCGGGGAGAATCGTCGGTCCTGCTGATCGCTCGCCGGAACTTCGCCTGGCTGACCGCGGGCGGCTCCAGCCACATCGTCCTGGCAGCCGAACGAGGCGTCGTGGGCCTGCTGGTCGAGCGCGACCACGTCACCGCCATCACCCAGAACATCGAGGCCGCCCGGGTCGCGGAGGAGGAGCTCGCCGGCCTGGGCATCGAGACGGTCCCGGTTCCGTGGTGGCAGCCCGGGGCGATCGAGGCCGAGGCCGCGAGGCGGGCCGGCGGGACACCGCTCGACGAGGGAGCCATCGAAGGCGACCTCGTCGACATCCGGAGCGTGCTGTCGCCCTTCGATCGGGCCCGGATGGTCGAGCTGGGCGGATTGGCTCACGATGCGATGGCGGGCGCCCTCGAGGACCTGGAGCCGGGCGCGACCGAGGATGCGCTGGCGGCGGACCTGATCGGTCGCCTGCCGGGCATTCGGGTCCCCGTCGTCCTGGTCGCGGCCGACGACCGGATCGCGCGCTTCCGCCACCCCCTGCCGACGGCGAACCCGATCCGGGGGCGGGTGATGGCCGTCATCGTCGCCGAGCGCTGGGGCCTCCACGTGGCAATGACCCGGTTCCGCGAATTCGAGCCGTCGTCGTGGGAACTCGCCGGCCGGTTCGCCGCGGTCGCCGAGGTCGAGCGCGCCTTCCACGGCGCGTCCGTGCCGGGAGCGTCGCTGGGTGACGCGTTCGCCGCCGGCCAGGCGGCCTACGACCGGGCGGGCTTCCCCGAAGAGTGGCGCGACCACCATCAAGGCGGCACGATCGCCTACCAGGGCCGGGAGCGGATCGCGATCCCCGGGGATCAAACGCCGATCCGGTCTGGGATGGCGTTCGCCTGGAACCCGTCGATCGCCGGCGTCAAGGTCGAGGACACCTTCGTTCTCGAGGACGACGGCAGCCGGACGCTGGTCACAGCGCGCTGACGCCGGCCACCGTCCGGGCGCGGGTCCGTTCCGGACGTGGGTCGATAGAATGGCCCGCTCAGGCGGCCGCCCAGCGGCCGGGATGCTCGGAGAGCCACGTTGACCGAAGGACGGATCGCGATCGGCGTCGACGTCGGGGGGAGCGGGATCAAGGCCGCCGCGGTCGACGTCTCGACCGGCCTCCTGGTGACCGACCGGCTGCGGGTCGCCACCCCGGAGCCGTCGACCCCCGACAGCGTGATCCGCTCCATCGGCCGGCTCGTGGCCCGAATCGCCAAGGCGGCGGATGGCGAGGTCGCCGCGGTCGGTGTCGGCGTGCCGTCGGTCGTCATCGACGGCGTCACCAAGTCGGCCGCCAACATCGATCCCGGCTGGATCGACTTCCCGGCCTCGGCATCGCTCCGGCGGCACCTCAAGCGGCCGGCGATCGTGCTCAACGACGCGGACGCGGCCGGGCTCGCGGAGATGCGGTTCGGCGCCGGCGCCGGCCAGAAGGGGACAGTGTTCGTCCTGACCCTGGGGACCGGCGTCGGGTCCGCGTTGTTCTACGACGGCGTCCTCGTCCCGAACCTGGAGCTTGGCCACATGGAGATCCGCGGCCGGGACGCCGAGCGGCGATCGGCGGCAGCGGCCCGGATCCGCCGCGGCCTGTCGTGGAAGGCCTGGGCCAACGATCTCGACGAGCACCTCCACGCGATCGACCGCCTCTTCTCGCCGAACCTGTTCATCCTCGGCGGCGGCGTGAGCAAGCGGGCGGACCGCTTCCTGTCGCGGCTCACCGTGCGTCCGCCGGTCGTCACCGCGACATTGCTCAACGACGCCGGGATCGTGGGCGCGGCGATGGCCGCGGTCGAGTCGGAGCTCGCCGACGGCGGGCCGGTCGCGCCCGCCTGATGGAGGTCCCGACCCGCCCGGGATAATGCAGGGGTCGTGCCCGACCTCGGCCAGCTCTTCCCGATCACGCTCACGGAGCAGCTCCGGTTCATCCTGGACCTCGGGGCGGCGGTCGGTGCCGCCCTGCTCGGTGGCACGATCGCGGTCCGTCTCCGCCAGCCGGCGATCGTCGGCTACCTCCTCGCCGGGATCGTCATCGGACCGTTCACGCCGGGCTTCGTGGGTGAGGTGGAGCGCATCTCCGTCCTCGCCGAGGTCGGCGTCGTGCTGCTGCTGTTCGCCCTGGGCGTCCAGTTCTCGATCCGGGAGCTGACCCACGTTCGCCGCGTCGCGCTGCCCGGCGGGGTCGTCCAGATCCTGGCCACGCTCCTGGTTGGTGCGGGCGCGGCGCTGGTGCTGGGCCTGGACCTGCGCGCTGCGCTCGTGGTGGGCGCTTGTCTCTCGATCTCGTCGACCCTGGTCCTCGTCAAGGCACTCATCGACCGCGGCGAGATCGACAGCCTGCACGGCCGGACCGCGATCGGCTGGGCGATCGTCCAGGACGTGGCGACGATCGTGTTCATCGTCGCCCTTCCGCCACTCGCCGGCGACGACCTGCTCGGCCCGTTCGGCCTGGCGATCCTCAAGGCTGCCGCGTTCCTGGCCCTCGCCTACGTGGTGGGGACGCGACTGCTGCCGTGGGCCTTCGCCGTGGTCGCCCGGCTCCGATCGCCGGAGCTGTTCCTCCTGGCGGTGTTCGCCACGGCCCTGCTCACGGCCTTCATCTCGAGTGCCATCTTCGGGCTGTCGCTGGCGCTGGGGGCGTTCGTCGCCGGGATCCTCGTCTCGGAGTCGAACCTCTCCCACCAGGCGGCCGCGGAGGTCATCCCCTTCCGGGACCTGTTCGCGGTCCTGTTCTTCGTCTCGGTCGGGATGCTGATCGATCCCGGCGCCCTGCTCGCGGCGGCGCCATCGGTCGTGGTGCTGGTGGTCATCGCCGTGGCCGGCAAGGGAGCGGTGACGGCTGTCCTTGGCCGGATGCGAGGGCTGCCGGCCCGGACGGCGCTGCTGACGGGAGCCGGCCTCGCCCAGGTGGGCGAGTTCAGCTTCATCCTCGCCGAGGACGGATTGGAGCTCGGCATCCTCGACGCGGCGCGCGTACAACCTGGTCCTCGGGCACGGCGGTCATGTCGATCCTGTTGAGCCCATTGGCGTGGCTCATCGCCGAGCGGCTCGTCGAGCGCGTCGAACGCCGGGCCGAGGCGCGCGCTGCGGCGGTCAGCGCCACTTTGCCGCCCACCCCGGGCGCCGCCCCGACGAGCCGGACCGAGCGGGCCTTCGAATCCGAGGACGCCGAGCGCCGGCCGGGCGTCGTCGTCCTGGGAGCCGGCCGGGTCGGCCGGGTCGTGGTCCAGGCCGTCCGGAACCGCGGATTCCGCTGCATCGCGGTCGATCGCGACCAGCACAGGCTCGACGAGCTGGCGAAGGGCGGCACCGCGACCCTCTACGGGGACGCCGCGAATCCCGAGATCCTCGCCCGCTGCGGGCTGGACCGGGCACGGATCCTGGTCATCGCCATCGGGGATCCGCTGACGGCACGGCTTGCCGTGGAGCGAGCCCGCCGCCTCAATCCGAACCTCACCATCGCCAGTCGCGCCCGTGGCCGGGGCGAGGTGGAGACCTTGCGGCGTCTCGGCGCAGGGCGGACCACGGACCCGGAGGCCGAGGCCGCGTTCGAGCTCGCCCGGTACGCGCTCGGGCGGATGGGCGTGTCGGGGCCGGAGCTCGCCGCGATCGTCAACGGCCTCCGCAAGGATGCCTACGGCCGCTGAGGCGGTTCCGGGTCCGGAACGGTGCCCGGCGTATCATCGAGGGCAATGCACCCGGCAAGGCGGCCGCACGGCGGCCGGCCACCCGCACCCCGGAGGTCCTCCCCATGACGACCCAGCCGTCCGCACCCGCCGCCTCGGCCGCAGCCGCGGCGGCGGAGGACGAGGTCCAGCGCGTCCGGATGGTCATCGGCGCCGAATTGGTCGATGCCGCCGACGGTCAGACGTTCGAGATCGTCAACCCCGCCACCGGCAAGGTCGTCGCGACCGCGCCGCTGGGTGGCCGCGAGGACGTGGATCGGGCCGTGGCCGCCGCCCGCAAGGCGTTCGACGATCCCAAGGGCTGGGCCAACTGGGCTGCCGGGAAGCGCGGTCGTTCGCTGGCCAAGCTGGCCTCGCTGATCAAGGCCAATTCGGAAGAGCTCGCCCGCCTCGAGAGCGCGAGCGTCGGCAAGCCGATCACGGGGGCGCGCGGCGAGGTCGTCGGTGCGAGCCTCGTCTTCGACTACTACGCGGGCGCGGCCAACAAGATCTTCGGTGAGACGATCCCGGTGTCGAAGCCGGGCCTCGACTTCTCGCTCCGCGAGCCGATCGGCGTCGTCGGCCTGATCGTGCCCTGGAACTTCCCGATCCTGATGGCTTCCTGGAAGGTCGCGCCGGCGCTGGCCGCCGGGAACACGGCGATCCTCAAGCCCGCCAGCTACTCCCCGTTGACGGCGATCCGGCTCGGCGAGCTGGCGCTCGAGGCCGGCATCCCGCCGGGCGTCCTGAGCGTCGTGACCGGCCCCGGCGGAACGGCCGGCGCGTCGATCGCCGCCCATCCCGGGATCGGCAAGGTGGCATTCACCGGCGAGACGGCGACGGGCCAGGAGATCATGCGGCTGGCGTCGAGCAACGTGAAGAAGATCTCGCTCGAGCTCGGCGGCAAGAGCGCCAACATCGTCTTCGCCGATGCGGACCTGGAGCGATTCGCCCGCGAGTCGCCGTACTCGGTGTTCGACAACTGCGGCCAGGACTGCTGCGCCCGGTCGCGGATCATCGTCGACCGGTCGGTCCACGAACAGGTCGTCGAGCTGTTCACCGAGGCGACCCGGAAGGTCAAGGTCGGCGACCCCGCCGACGACGCGACCGAGGTTGGCCCGCTCGTCAGCCAGCGCCAGCGCGAGCGGGTGCTGGACTACATCGGGATCGGCTCGGACGAGGGCGCGGACCTGGCTCTCGGCGGGGCTGCACCGGAGGACGCGGCGCTGGCCCGCGGGGCGTACGTCCTGCCGACGGTCTTCGACAACGTCCGCAACGACATGCGGATCGCCCGCGAGGAGATCTTTGGCCCGGTCGTCTCGATCATCCCGTTCGACACGGAGGACGAGGCCCTCCGGATCGCCAACGACACGCCGTACGGGCTGTCGGGCTCGATCTGGAGCCGCGACATCGGGCGGGCCCTGCGGGCGGCCAAGGCGCTGCAGGCCGGGGTGATCAGCGTCAACTCGAACAGCTCGGTCCACACCGAGGCGCCGTTCGGCGGCTACAAGATGTCCGGCATCGGCCGCGAGCTGGGGATGCACGCCCTCGAGCTCTACACGGAGGTCAAGAACGTCTTCGTCGAGCTCTCCTGACGACCGAACCACAGGGCTCACCGTCACTGCCGTCCGGGTCGGGCGCGGCCGGGACGGCGGGCGCTGGTCGGTGGCGGCGTGGCTCGCCGCGCTCGTTGCCCTGGTCGCCGTGGCCGCCCTCAACCGAACGGCCGACCCGGAGCCACCGGCGGGGATCGCCGCCGTCGCCCCAACGTCCCGACCGGCGGCGACGCCCGTGCCGAGCCGGCGTCCATGGGTCTCGCTCGCCCCGCGCCTCCTCGGCGAGGATGGCGGGGTCGGGATCCTGGGCATGGACCTGCCGGTCGCGCCCTGACCGGGGCTAATCCCCGGGGTGCGCCGCCAGGTCCGGCCGCCGCCGTCCGAGCCAGTCGCGGAGGGCCCACATCGAGGTCTTGAAGGCGATCCCGTCCCACGGGATGTCCTCGGGCGCGAACGTCCGGATCTCGAGCGCCTCCGGGTTCAGCCGGGGCTCCCCACCGACGACCCGCGCCTCGAAGGCGACCACGACCACGGCCGCCTCGAGGCGAGCGTAGAAGCCGAGGATCTCCCCCGGCTGGACGATCAGGCCGGTTTCCTCGCGCGTCTCGCGGACCGCGGCCTCGGTGACGGTCTCGTCGACCTCGAGGAAGCCGCCGGGCTGGGCCCACCAGCCCTTGCCCGGCTCGATCCCGCGCCGTAACAGAACCACCCGGCCGTCGTCGGTCACCGGGATGGTGGTGACGACGAGACGCGGATTGACGTAGCTGACATGGCCGCACGCTTCGCACGCCAGGCGGGGCCGATCCTCGCCTTCGATCGGTCCGAACCGGAGCTTGCCGCCGCACCGGGTGCAGTACTTGAGGGTGGCCTCCAGCCAGCCGGGAACGCCGGCGCCCGAGGCGATGTCGGTCGAGCGGGCATCGGGGCCGCGATCGGCGAAGGGATCGATCGTCACGCCGTCAGCACGAGCGCTGCAAGCGCGACGGTCACGCCGATGAAGATGCCCGCGGTGGCGAGCCAGGCGAGGCGGAACAGGCCCTTGCCGCGGTCGACCGGCATCCAGGCCCACGCCGATCGCCAGATCCGGAGCGCCGCGTCAGCCGTGGTCAAGACGATGATCGGTGCGGCGACGAGGACGCACAGCTTGACCAGCGGGCTGCCGAACGGCATGCCGAGCTCGACGGCGGTGATGCCGATGGCGCCCGCGATCAGGGCGATCACCGACAGGTTGACGTACTGGCGCTGGAGTGGCGTCGGCGCCGTCTCCGGCACGGACCTTGGCGGCAGGCCCTGGAGGCTGGGCGGAAGCGTCGGAGCGGGCGGCGGCTGCCGGTCGAGGACCGGCATGCCCGGCTCCCAGCGTTCGTCGTGCATGCGTCCCGAGTGTACGTCCGCCGGCCCTCCGGGCCGGATCGGATGAACGTACAGTGACCGTCGTGGAGCGGCTGCTGGGCTGGTATCGCGCGTCATCGTCGGTCGCGGCGATCGTGCTGCTGGTCGTGTTCAACCTGCTGCCGCTGGTGGGGGCGCTGTACTGGGGCTGGAGCGCCTACTCGCTGCTGATCCTGTACTGGGTCGAGAACGGGATCGTCGGGGCCCTCAACATCCCGAAGATCCTGCTGGCGGCGGGACCGTCGACACGGGCCAGCGCGCCGAAGGCGACGATCGTCCCGTTCTTCCTGATCCACTACGGGATGTTCTGGTTCGTCCACGGCATCTTCGTCCTGACCCTGCCGATGTTCATGGGCTTGCGCGGGCTGTCCGGGCGACTTGGGCCCGACTTCGTCCCGGAGCTCGGCCCCGACGGCGTGCCGGACGTGTCGTTCGTCGGCGACCTCTTCGCCCCCGTGGACCTTGGGCTGCAGTGGGAGGTCGTGGCCTGGGGCGCCGTGGGGCTGGCCCTCAGTCACGGGGCCTCGTTCGTCTTCAACTACCTGGGCCGGCGCGAGTACCTGACGGTGTCACCGCCCGCCCAGGCGTTCGCGCCCTACGGCCGGCTGGTCACCCTCCACGTGGCGATCATCCTGGGCGCCTTCGTCAGCCTGTCGCTGGGCGGCCCGCTCGGCGCGGTAGTCGTGCTCGTCCTGCTCAAGACGGCGATCGACCTGGCCCTCCACATCCGGGAGCATCGGACTGCGCAGGCACGCGTCTCGCCCACGGTCTGGGCGAGCCCGCCGCCGCCGACGACGTTCGTCTAGAGGACCCGCGTCTCGGGGGCGTCACGGTCGTCGACGGCGCGGCTGCAGGTCGGGCAGTACCAGCGGGCCTCGAGGGGCGTGCCGCAGAGCTGGTGCCGCAGTGGCTCGGCGTTCTCGGATCGGCGGGCGCCCCAGTCGGCGAGGAGCCGCAGCGCGCCGGCCAGGTCGTGACCGTCGGCCGTAAGGGCGTACTCGAGGCGTGGCGGGCGCTGCTGGTACGGCCGGCCGACGAGGATTCCCTCACGCTCGAGGCGCCGAAGGCGATCGATGAGGATGTTCGGGGCGATCGTGGGGAGCAGCTCCTGGAGCTCGCCGAAGCGGCGCGACCCGTCGAGCAACGCCTCCACCAGGAGCAGGCTCCAGCGATCGCCGACCCGTTCGAGCGCGGCCTCGAGCGGCCGCGGCGCGGGGCCGGCCGAGTACGGAGCGGCGCGTTCGGGCATGACCGACATCGTACGGGACCGGGGGGCTTGCACGGCTCCTTCCGTCGTTGTAACTTGCAACTTGCAAGTCTACAGTGACCCACCGAAACGAACCCGGAGTCGCACCCACCCATGAGCGCCATCGACGAGATCCAGTCCGCCGTCTCCACCACCGCCGAGCGCATCGGCCCGTCCATCGTCGGGATCGGATCCCGGCAGCGCGGCTCGGGCTTCGTGCTCGCCGCCGGCAAGGTCCTCACCAATGCCCACAACGTCCGGGGTGACGAAGTGACCGTCACCTTCACCGACGGCCGATCGGTCCGCGGTCGCCTCGGCGGCGTCGATCTCGACGGCGACCTGGCCGTGATCGACGTCGACACCGGCAGCGCGCCGGCGCTCGAGTGGTTGGACGGCTCGGCGGCCGCGCCTGGGACCGTGGTCTTCGGCGCCTCGGCTGTCTACGGTGGCGGCGTCCGGGTCACGTTCGGCACGGTGTCCGCGGTGGCCCGCGCGTTCCGCGGACCCGGTGGCCGGCGGATCGCCGGATCAATCGAGCACACCGCGCCCATGGCACCGGGATCGTCCGGCGGCCCGGTCGTCGACGCCGACGGCAAGCTCCTTGGCATCAACACCAACCGGCTCGGTGAGGGCTTCTACCTCGCGATCCCGACCGACAGCTCGCTTCGTGAGCGGCTCGACCAGCTGTCGCGTGGTGAGTCCGTTCAGCGCCGCCGGCTGGGTGTCGCTGTCGCGCCGTCGCACGTGGCCCGCCGCCTCCGCGCATCGGTCGGCCTGCCCGATCGTGAGGGCCTGCTCGTCCGCGGGGTCGAGGACGGCAGCCTCGCCGCTCGAGCCGGCATCCAGGAGGGCGACCTGATCGTCGAGGCGGCCGGCAAGCCTGTCACCGACGCCGATGCCCTGTTCGACGCCCTCGCCGCCGCGCCGACACCCTTCGACGTCAAGGTCGTTCGGGGCAACGAGGAGCGTTCGGTGAGCGTCGGGGGCACCGCCGCGGCCGGCGAGGCCTGATCGCATGGTCGCGGCGCCCGCAAACGTACCGGCACTGGCTCCCGAGGAACCGGACGAGGATGACGCCGCCGTCCTCGACGCTTACTCCGCGGCGGTCAGCGCCGTCGCGGAGACGCTCAGTTCGTCGGTCGCCAGCCTGCGGGTGAGTCGCCAGGTCGGCGGCTGGTCGGCTGGCGGGGCCGGATCCGGGGTGGCGTTCACGCCCGATGGCTACCTGGTCACCTCCGCCCACGTCGTCGCAGGCACGGATCGGGGAACAGCCGCGTTCACTGATGGCACGGAGCGCGAGTTCCGCGTCATCGGTCGCGATCCGCTCACCGACCTGGCCGTGCTCGGGCGGAAGGCGAGCTCCGGCCAGCCCGGCTTGGCGACGCCGCCCGCCTCAAGGTCGGCCAGCTGGTCGTGGCCATCGGCAACCCGCTCGGGTTTGCCGGATCGGTGACGGCCGGCGTCGTCAGCGCCCTGGGCCGCTCGCTCGGGACCCGCGACGGCCGGACGAGCCGGCTCGTCGAGAACGTCATCCAGACCGACGCTGCGCTCAACCCCGGCAACAGCGGCGGCGCCCTCGCCGATTCGCGGGGCCGGGTGGTCGGGATCAACACGGCGGTGGCGGGCATCGGCCTCGGGCTGGCCGTTCCGATCGACGCCGTCTCGCGACGCATCCTGGGCGCGCTGATGCGGGACGGCCGGGTACGCCGGGCGTACCTCGGGATCGTCGGTGGCTCGCGGCCACTCCCCCCGCGACTCGCCGCGGACCTGGGACGCGGCCAGGCGCTCGAGGTCGTCCAGCTGCTCGAGGGCAGCCCGGCCGCATTCGCCGGGCTTCGGCCAGGGGACCTGATCCTCGACCTCGACGGCGCACCCATCGAGGGCGTCGGCGATCTCCAGCGGCTGCTCGATTTTGAGGTCGTCGGCCGCCGGGTCGGCGTCCGCGTCGGACGGAACGGGCAGGTCCTCGACCTGGACCTGACGCCGGTCGAGCTGGCCTGAGGTCAGCCCGCGTTCGAGGGGTCGTCCATCACCGATTCGGTTTGCTGGGCTCGGAGCGCCGCAAGGCGTCCGGCCAGGGCCGGGTCGCCGAGCGCGAGGATCTCGGCCGCCAGCAGGGCGGCGTTCTCGGCACCACCGATCGCCACGGTCGCGACCGGGATGCCACGCGGCATCTGGACGATCGACAGCAGCGAGTCGAGGCCGCCCAGGTGCGTCGTCGGGATGGGCACGCCGATGACGGGCAGCAGCGTCTTCGCGGCGAGCATGCCCGGCAGGTGGGCCGCCCCACCCGCGCCGGCGATGAGGACGCACAGCCCGCGGCCGGCGGCTTCCTCGGCGTAGCGGAACAGGTGGTCCGGGGTGCGGTGGGCGGACACGACGCGCAGCTCGTTGGCGATCTCGAGCATGCTCAGCACGCCGCACGCCTTGTCGAGGATCGGGAAGTCCGACCGGCTGCCGCCGACGACCCCGACGAGCGGGCGATCTCCCTGCGCCATCGGCGTCACCCCTCCCAGCTGATCGCGGCGGCGGCCGACCGGGCCCGCTCGAGCGCCTCGTCCACCGACCCGCCCAACGCAGTCACGTGGCCCATCTTGCGCCGCTCGAAGACCCGACGCTTGTCGTAGAGGTGGAGGTGGACGTCGGAGATCGCAAGCGCCCGTTCCACGCCCCCCGGGCGAGCCGGCCGGTCCTCGCCCGATCCCAGCAGGTTCACCGTCGCGACCGCCGGCGCGCGCATCGTCACCGCGCCCAGCGGCAGCCCGGTGATCGCCCGGATGTGCTGCTCGAACTGTGACGTCGCGGCGCCCTCGATCGTCCAGTGGCCGCTGTTGTGGACCCGCGGGGCGAGCTCGTTGACGACCAGCCGGCCGCCCGGCATCAGGAACAGCTCGACTGTCAGCGTGCCCGCGATGTCGAGACCCTCGGCGGCTCGCAGCGCGAGCTCCGACGCCTCCCGGGCGACCGATTCGGGGACCGGCGCCGGGGCGACCGATTCGACGAAGATCCCGGCGTCGTGCCGGTTCCGCGATACGGGGTACGCCACCGCCCGGCCATCGACGCCACGCGAGCAGACGACCGACAGCTCGGCCTCGAAGTCGAGTTCGCGCTCGACGACGAGGGCCTCGTTGGCCTGCCGGCCGAGCCGTGCCAGCGCCCCGTCGACGTCGCCCGGGTCACCGAGCCGGACCTGGCTCCGGCCGTCGTAGCCGCCGGTCGCGGCCTTGACCCGAAGCGGCAGGCCCAGCTCGTCCACCGCTCGCCGCAGGCCCGCCACATCGGCGGCCTCCCGCCACTCCGCCACCGCGGCGCGCTCACCCTCGACGAAGCGCCGCTCCTCGATCCGATTCTGGGTGTGGTGGACGGCCCACACACCCGGCCGGACCGGCCAGTCGGCATCGAGGTCCTGGACGACGGGCATGCCGACGTGCTCGAGCTCCAGCGTCACGACGTCCGCGCGCTCGGCCATCCGCCGGGCAGCGGCGACGTCGTCATACCGGCCGACGATGACCTCGTCGGCGACCGCCGCGGCCGGGCACGCCGCGTCCGGGTCGAGGACGACCACCCGGTAGCCGAGCGCGCGGGCGGCGATCGCCAGCATCCGGCCCAGCTGGCCGCCACCGAGGATCCCGATCGTCGCGGGCGGCGGGATCGGTGGCTCCGCGACACCGAGTCGCTCCAGCGTGCCGCGGATCCATTCGGTCTTGGCCATCGAGTAGCGGAACGTGTCGGTGACGCCGGCCGAGGCAATTGCCTCCTTGCGGGCGGTATAGGCGTCCCGGAGCGCGGGGTCCGCCCGGAGCGCGTCCCGGAAGACGAGATCCCGCCGATGCTCGCGGCCGTACACGCGGTGCTCGGCCGGGCGGACGTGGAAGTGGATCCGGTGACGCCGGCCGTCGTGGTCGAGCGCGCCGATGAACAGCGGCCGGGTGACCGGGAACGCCCGCGGCCCGGTCGTCCGCTGGAAGCCCAGTTCCTCGAGCAGTTGCGCTACCGCCGGGACATCGTCCGGGGCAACCTCGGCGGCGACATCGACGACGTTCTTGCCCGGCAGCCCCGGGACGGCGCTGCTGCCGATGTGCTCGACCGCGATGTCGGGTCGCGCCGCGTTGACGAGCTCGGCCACCCGCTGGGCGACGTCGACGGCCGCCGCGTCCCACGGCTGGAGGTCGAGCGGGGCGCGCTCGTACGGAAGGATCGGACGATGCGACATCGGGGTGGAGTGTAGGTAGACTGCGCGCCATGCGTACCGTCATCGGCCGGCGGCTGTCCGAGGTGGACGTCGGCTAAGTCGCCAATCGGATCGCCTGCGCCGAGCAGGTGATCGTGGACCTGGGTTGTGGTGACGGTCGAGCGGTCCTTGCCGCCGCCGCCGCCGAACCCGGGTCTCTCGTCATCGGCATCGATGCCGCGGCGGCGTCCATGGCCGAGGCATCTCGCCGTGCCACGCGATCGCCCAAGAAGGGCGGCCTGCCGAATGCCCTCTTCCTGGCTTCCGGCGCCGATGCCATCGATGCCGCCCTCGACGCGTCGGCCGACGTGCTGACGGTCCTCTTCCCGTGGGGCTCGCTCCTCCTGGGTGCCCTTGGCCTGGACACGACGATCGCCGCCGCGATCGCCCGGGTCGCCAAGCCGGGCGGTCGGGTCACCCTGCTCGTCTCCGTCACGCCGCGCGATGGCGTGCCCGGCGTCCCGTGCCTCGACGGGACGGCAGTCACCGCGATCGGCGCCCGCTGGCGGAAGCTCGGACTGTCACTCGCCGAGGCCCGCGTCGCCTCCCCGGCGGACCTCCGGGCCAGTGGTTCGTCGTGGGCCCGCCGGCTCGCCGCGGGTCGGGAGCGCGAGGCCTGGCAGATCGAACTGGTCCGCGGATGCGACGATGGACGATGATCCCCTCAGTCGCAGGGAGCCGGCATGACACCTGACCGCATCGACGCGCTCGAGGCGCTCCTGACCGAGACACAGGCCGCCCACGGCGTCTACGAGGCGACGGAACTGGCCGGTGTGTACGACGAAGCGTGGCCGCGCTGGTACGCCGAGTACGCGGTCGACCACGGCATCGGCGAGGCGTTGGGCCGTGCCATCACCGCCGACGAGCTGGCCGGCCTCCTCGCCCGCTGGTGGGCCGAGAGCCAGGGCGAGGATGCCAGCCCTCTGGGGCCCTGGCCGGCGGCCGCCGCGCGCCGCCTCGCCGACGAGCATCCGGGCGGTAGCATCGAGCCGTGACGCCGCTGATCCTCGACGTCGACACCGGGATCGACGACGCGATGGCCCTCCTGTACACGGTGGCCTCGCCCGAGGCGGACCTGCTGGCGGTCACCTGCGTCGGAGGCAACGTCGACGCCCGCCAGGTGGCCCGCAACACGCTCGCCGTCCTCGAGCTCGCGGGGCGACCGGACGTCGAGGTGGCACTGGGCAACGAGCAGCCGCTCGTCCGGCCGGTCGAGACGACGCCGGAGACGCATGGGCCGCAGGGCCTGGGCCACGCTCAGCTGCCGCGAGCCGCCCGGCCCCTCAGCCCGCGGCACGGCGCGAACGTCATCGCCGACATCGCCCGCGAGCGACCCGGGGAGGTCACGCTCGTAACCCTGGGCCCGCTGACGAACCTGGCCGTTGCCCTGCAGCGCGAGCCGGACCTGCCGCGGCTGCTGCGGCGCTGGGTCCTGATGGGCGGCACGTACCGATCGCCCGGCAATATCGCGCCGACCGTCGAGTGGAACATCCATTGCGACCCCGAGGCGGCGAAGATGACCCTGACCGGGTGGGGCGAGCCGCGGCCGATCGCGATGGGCCTCGACGTCACCGAGCGGGCCAAGATCACGCCGGGGCACATCGTGGAGCTCGCCCGCCGGGCCGGCAGCACGCCCGACGATTCGATCGCCCTTGCCCGCGGTGAGGATCCGATGCAGGCCACGCATTCGGTGGCCAGCAACCCGATCGTCCGCTTCATCGCCGATGCACTGCGGTTCTACATGGAGTTCCACAGTCGGTTCGATCACTTCTACGGCGCCCACATCCACGATGCGTTCGCGGTGGCCGCGGCCCTCGACCCGAGCCTGATCCGGACCGAGGCGCTGTCCGTCGATGTCGAGCTGGACGGGACCCTGACCGCGGGCGAGACCGTGACCGACTGGCGCCGCGTGTGGGGCAAGCCACCCAACGTGGACGTGGCGGTCGAGGGCGACGGCGAGACGTTCCTTGCCCGCTTCATCGAGCGCGTCGGCGACCTCGCCGCCCGAGCCGTCAGCGAGGCTGCCCGGCCAGCGCCCTGATCAGCGACGCGTCGGTCGGCGTCGACCCCAGACCCAGCCGATCGCCGACCACGGCCGAGAGCGGTGGCTCGATGTAGGTCGATCGGAGCGTCTCCCAGGACGCCCTGGCGAACACGTCGGCTGGCGGTCCATCAAGGACGATGCGACCAAGTCGCATCACGACGAGCCGCTCGAACCGATCGGCGACGAAGCGCATGTCGTGGCTGATGGCGATGACCGTCCGCCCCGCCGCGACCAGCCGATCGACGATGCCCTCCACGATCGCCACGCCCCGCAGGTCCTGGCCCGTCGTCGGCTCGTCGAGGACGACGACCGGCGTCCGCATCGCCAGGACCGAGGCGAGGGCGAGGAGCTTCCGCCGTGACGTTCCAAGGTCGTACGGGTTCGTCTCCACCTCAGCCGACAGACCGGTCAGGTCGAGCGCCTCGGACACGGCGCTGCGCAGCTCCTGGCCCCGCAGCCCCAGGTTTCGGGGGCCGAACTCGACTTCCGCCCGAACGGACGACGCGAAGATCTGCCGATCGGGGTCCTGGAACGTCAGCCCCACCTCGTGGGCCAGCTGCGCCACCGTCCGAGCGGCGGCATCGGAACCGCCGACCAGAACCTGGCCCGACGTCGGCCGGAGCAGGCCGTCGAGGTGCCGGACCAGCGTGGTCTTGCCCGACCCGTTCTGGCCGATGAGCGCCACCCGCTCCCCGGCCCGGATGGCCAGGTCGATGCCGTCGAGTGCCCGCACGCCGCCGGCGTAGACATGGACGACGGCCTCGAGCCGGACGTCCGTCATCGGGCCGCCAACCGCGCCGGATCGACCCCGGCCGCGGCCGCGAGTCGAGCCAGCCGGACCTCGCTCGGCGGGGCGACGCCCAGCTCCTCGAGGCGCGGGTCGGCCAGCACCTCCCCGGCCTGGCCTTGGAAGGCGACGACGCCGTCGGCGAGGACGACGACCCGGTTGCAGATCCGGGCCAGCAGGTCGGTCTTGTGCTCCACGAGAACGATGGCGACGCCTTCCGCGGCGATCCGCTCGATCGCCTCGCCCACCAGCCGGGTGCCGGCCGGGTCGAGCTGTGACGTGGGCTCGTCGAGGATGAGATGGCGCGGACGCATCGCGAGGATCGAGGCGATCGCGACGAGCTGCTGCTGGCCGCCGGACAGCTGCCCCGGGTCGCGTTCAGCCAGGTCCGTGATCCCCAGGACGTGCATCGCCTCGACGGTCCGGTCGATCAGGTCCTCCCGCTCCACCCCCAGGTTGGCGGGGCCGAACGCCACCTCCTCGAAGACGGTCCGGGTGACGCCCGAGAGCTGGGTCGACGGATCGTCGAAGACGATGCCGACGAGGGCCGGCAGCTCGTGCGGTGGCGGGTCGGCGATGTCGACGTCACCGATCCACACGTGCCCGGCCCGCTCCCCGCCGACGACGCGCGGGGCCAGACCCGAAAGGACGAGGCAGAGCGTCGTCTTGCCGGCTTCGTTCGGCCCGCAGATGCCCACGACCTCGCCATCGGCGACGCCGAAGTCCAGGTCCCGGAGTGCGGCCGTCCGCGATCCGGCGTGGCGGTACGAGAATCCCTCGAGCTGGAGCACCTCAGAGCACGCCTGTCGCCCGGGCGGCAGCCGCGACTGGGAGCGAGAGGACCATCGCCCACCTGGCCGCCCGCTGGAGTCCCGAATCGGGCGGGTGCCAGAGGAGGGTACGGCGGCCGGGACGGCTGAAGGCCCGGGCCTCGAGGGCCATGGTCCGCTCCTCGACCTCGCCGATCGAGCCGAGGACGACCGGCCCGGCAATCGGCAGGATGCCGCGCAGCCGCGCCCGGATGCTGCCCTCGGTATCGAGGCCGCGGGCGCGCTGGGCGGCGGTGATCGCGGCCGCCCGCTCCAGCATCGCGGGCACGGTCTGGACCGATGCGTTGGCGACGAAGGCCAGCCGGGGCGACACCCCGCGGCGCTCCAGGTCGATCGTCAGGTCGCCGGGCAGCGTCGTCAGGTAGAACAACGTGATGCCGCCGGAGATCGCGATGATCCGAAGGACGACCTCCAGCGCGGCCACCAGTCCCTCGCGCGTTGCCGTCAGCGGCCCAACCTGGAACAGCACGTCCTGGGCGCCCGGGAAGAAGAGCAGGTTGATGATCACGACACTGATCGCGATCGGCAGCGACAGCAGGAGCGTCGCTCGCAGCAGCGGCCGGAGCAGACCCGCGACGGCGCCCGGCATGAGCACGCCGGCCGCGATGAGCACCGCCGGCCAGAGGAAGCCGCCCAGGATCAGCGCCAGGACGCCGACGGCCACACCGGCGACGAGCTTGGTCAGCGGATTGAGTCGATGGTAGGGCGTCGGTCCCGGCCGCCCGATGGAGGCCGGGACCCGAGGATCGGAGGCCAGGATCAGGCGAACGCTCCCTGCGCGTTTCCCTCGAGCAGCCGCTCGCCCTGCGGGAACCGGGCCTTGGTCCGGCGAGCCATCGCGCTCAGGATCAGGTAGACGACGAAGAAGGTGACCACCTTGTCGATCGGATCGCTGATCAGGCCCTGGCCGAGGGTGGCGGCCTGGACGTCCGCCCCGGCCTGCCGGAACGCGGCGACGAGGAAGTCCGTGCCCGAGCCGGTCACCCCACCGTACACGCCGGCGGCGATCGGGGCGCTGATCAGGGCGGCGATGATGCCGGTGACGACGCCCGTGACCACGACATAGGCGGCGGTTAGGTCACGGCGCACGGCCAGCAGGACGATCAGCCCGACGACTGTCAGGGCCACGAGACCCATCGCGATCCAGCCGAGCACGACCAGGATCTGGCTCTCGTTCTCCGGTGCGAGGCTGGGACTCGACTGGAAGATGGCCTGGTAGCCGAGGACGGCCAGGTACGACATCACGAGGATCACTCCGACGGTCAGGGCACCGCCGATGGCCAGGTCGCGCATCGATCGGTCGAGGCGCGGCCGGAGGAGACCGGCCCGGCCGGCGAAGCCGGCGATCAAGCCGATCGCGACAGCGGTGACCGCAAAACCGGCCGCGGCCCCGGACTGGAACGGCGGCGGGATCACGTACGACCACAGGAGGTTGGTGATGGCGCCGGTCGCCGCGCCGGCGATCGGCCCGCACAGGGCGCCGACGAGGATCGTCCCGATCGAATCGAGGTAGACCGGGATCTTGACCGCGTTTGCGACCGCGCCGCCGAGGACGATGTTGAGGGCGATCGCGACGGGGATCAGGGCGAACGTGCGAGTCGTGAACTGGCCCTCGATCGATGCCAGCTTGCCGGTCTGGGCGTACTCGATCCCGAAGTAGGTCAGCGCCGACAGGATGATGGCGATGATCAGGATGAGGGCCCAGGAGTCTGCGGCGTCGAGGTTCGCGCCGGTCGGGTCCACCCGTTCCGAGCCACCGAATCGCCCGAACAGCATCACCCCCACGTATGTCGCAATGGCGAAGACCACCAGGGCCGCGATGACGCGGATCCAGCGGGGGTTCATCTCGACGCATCCTCCTCAATCGGGGACGTGGGCGGCCTTATCGTACGCCGCCGCCATGGCCGAAATGCACGGCCTGTATCCTTCGGCGCCTGATGGCCCGGGGAATTGCGCGCACCACCCGCAAGTCCATCGGTCTCTGTCTTGCCGTCGTGCTCGCGGCATGCGCGCCGACAGCGAGTCCTCCGCTCTCGACACCCCCTCCGTCGACGGGCCCCCCCTCCGGGAGCCGACCACCGCCGACGATTGTGGCAGTTCCAACCCAGCCGCCGGCCCGCTGGACCGACTGCGGCGGCGGGTTCCAGTGCGCGACGCTGGACGTCCCGCGCGACTACGACGATCCGTCGCACGGCGAGTTCGACATCTCGGTCATCAGGCTGCCGGCCACGGAGGCTGACGAACGGATCGGCTCGCTGCTGGTCAACCCGGGCGGACCCGGCGCCTCGGGCGTGGACTTCGTCCGCGATTCGGAGTCGCAGTTCTCGAGAGATCTCCGGGAGCGCTTCGACATCGTCGGCTTCGACCCACGGGGGGTGAACTTCAGCTCGCGGATCCGCTGCCTCGACACGCTCGATGGCCACTTCGAGGTCGATCCCACGCCCGAGGACGCGGCTGAGCTGGCCGCGCTCGTCGCCGAGAGCGAGTCGTACGCCGATGCCTGCGCCGATCGGAACGCGGCGGCACTCCCCCACCTCGCCACGGACAACGTCGCCCGCGACCTCGACCAGATTCGGCAGGCTGTCGGCGACGACGGGCTGACCTACCTCGGGTTCTCATACGGCACCTTGCTGGGCGCCACGTACGCGGAACTCTTCCCCGACCGGATCCGGGCAATGGCCCTGGACGGGGCAATCGACCCGTCGCTTGGACTGGCCGAGTTCCGGAGCGGCCAGGGCCGGGCGTTCGAGGCGGCGCTGGGCCGGCTGTTCGACCGGTGCGCCGGGGATCGTGATTGTCCGTTCTACGAAGGCGGCAGGCCGGAGCAGGCGTTCGACGCGCTGATGGCCCAGATCGACGAGGAGCCAATCCCTGCCGTTCAGAACGGGCGCCGCCGCAATGTCGGTCCGGGGCTCGCCCACGCCGCGGTCCTGTCAGCCCTGTACTCGCCGCAGAGCTGGCAGTTCCTCGAGCTCGGCCTGGCGTACGCCAAGCAGGGCGACGGCTCGATCCTCATCCAGATGTCCGACCCGTTCCTTGGCCGCGAGCCGGATGGCACCTACTCCAATCTCGTGGACGCCTACACCGCCAACGTCTGCCTCGATTACCCGGTACCAGGGGACGTGGATGGCTTCACGGCGATCGCCGACGGGTTGGCGGCCGATGCGCCGCATTTCGCCTCGTACATCGCCTACAACGACCTGTCCTGCCTGTTCTGGCCGGCACCCGCGGAGCGCACGCCGGCGCCGGTCCGCGCCGCCGGTGCACCGCCGATCGTGGTGGTCGGATCGACGGGTGACACCGCGACGCCGTACGCCTGGTCCCAGGCGCTGGCCGGCCAGCTCGAATCGGGCGTCCTCGTCACCCGCGAGGGCGAGGGGCACACCGGCTACGCCAGCCTGTGCGTGCGCGAGGCGCTCGACGCCTACCTCGTCGACCTGGAGGTGCCCGACGACGGCTACACCTGCGACTGACTACGCGGCGTCCTGGCGCCCGGCTTTGCGGGGCCGGACTTCGGCCGTGGCCGTTGTTCACCGACAGGCAACATTCTCGAGCCGAAACGGGCCCGAGCCGTCGCCGAACGGGCCCTGGGCCGATTGTTGTTCACTGACAGGCAACAACGTCGAGCCGAGACGGCCTAGGCAGCCGCCGAACGGGCCCTGGGCCGATTGTTGTTCACTGACAGGCAACAACCGGTCGGGGCGGCAGGTGCCGGCGGTTACAGCTCCTTGGCGAGCCAGGACCCGCCGGGGCCTGTCCAGCTGTGGCCCTCACCCCAGATGGCGATCGCCTTGCCGGCGCTGTTGATGTCGATCTCGCCGTAGTCGCCGTAGATCTCGAGGAACCCGTTCGGCGTCTTGTAGGTCGCGCCCGACCCAAGGTCGGAGATCTTGACCGCCGCCGTCCACGTGGCGCCGCCGTCGGTCGAGCTTCGATACCAGACGTTCCAGGCGTCGTCGCTGCCGCCGTTGGTCTGCATCCACCAGGCCTTGACGATCCCGCTGCCGCGGGCCTCGGCCGCCGGTGACGTCGAGTTCTCGGCCGGGTCGGAGATCACGACCGGCGCGCTCCAGGTGGCGCCGCGATCGGTCGACCGCCGAACCTCGATCCGCTGCGGTGCACCATTGGTCAGGGCGCCGTCGTACATGAAGATGACGCGGCCCGTCGCATCGACCGTCAGAGCGTGATGGCCCAGGTAGAAGTCCGGCGTGCAGCCCGCGGCGTCGCAGGCGGGTCCGGGCTGCACCTGGGCGACGAGGCGGTTGGTCCAGGTCGCGCCCTGGTCGGTCGAGACGAAGACGTGCTCGTCAATCGTCCCGGACGGCGGCGTGCCCTTGTTGCCGCCACCGCCGTACAGGATGCTGGACTGGCCAAGGTAGACCGTCCCATCGGGGGCCACGTCCGCATCGAACGCGAAGAAGTAGCGATTGCTGTCGACCAGCTTGGTCTGCGTCCAGGTCGCGCCGCTGTTGTGCGACTGGACGACGTACGGGTCGCCACCGGTCGGACCGTTGAACGACACGTAGACGTGGACGCCGTCGTTGCTGACGGCGAGGACCGGCTTGTCGTTCCAGGACACGTTGCCGAAGGTGTTGACCGGCGCGGACCACGTTGCGCCGTGGTTCGTCGACTTCACGAAGACCACGTTGTAGCCATTCATGTAGACCGCATAGACGTGGCCCGTATTGGGCACGACCTCGATGATCGGGTCGAACTGGCCGCTGCCCTTGCACGCGCACAGCGGCTTGGGCGCGCTCCACGTGGACCCGCCGTCGGAGCTGATCTCCAGGGCGATGTGCGGCACCGGGCAGTTGCCCGGGCAGGGCTTGGGCGCTCCGTACCGGGTAACCAGCGCGTAGACCCACGGGGCATTCGGATCCGCGGCGATGGCGGGCTCCCAGTCATCGAAGGTGGTGTCCAGCGGCTGCTGGCCGGTCCAGCCGGCCGGCGCCAGCGCAGCGATCGGGCAATTCTGGCCGAGGGTGCCGTCACGCCTGGCATGGGCCAGGGCGTCCAGACGGGCACCCGTGCTGACCCCTTGTTCGGCCGCCTCGGGGTTGGCGTCACCGCCCCGGCCGGCGAACTGACCGGCGGCCGGCGAGGCGCCGTCCTCGATCAGCAGGATCGCGGACAGGAGCGCCACCGCGGCGATCACGAGTCCGGTGTGCATGAGGCCGCTCATACGCGCGCTGCGAACCATCGATGCTCCTCCCGTGGGGCCGTATCGCCCCGCTACCCCGATCGGCCGACGCTAGGCCTCTCTCGTGCCCACGTCAAGCCTCCGTCTCAGGACCGTCGCCTGACGACCAGCAGCAGGAAGCTGGTCTCGATGACATCGACCCCGGCGATCACCAGGGCGACGACGATCGGCAGCGGGTGACCCATTGCCCAGCCGGCGCCCGCGGCGACCGCGGCCAGGGCGAGGAAGACCAGCCGGATCCCGCGGACCATCCGCGGCAGGTCCGGACCGCCCGTGCCGACTTCGCCCCCGTCCGCGCCCAGCCGGCGAAGGGCGGCAACGAACAGGGCAACCGCCGCGACGACCGAGATGCCGACCAGGACTGCCCGGACCGCCGACGGCGGGGTGACGATCGCGGCGACGAACCGGCCGTCCCAGCCAAGGGCGGTTCCGACTCCCAGCGCGACCAGCCCGGCCCCGAGCGGGAGGAGCTCGCGGAGGTGGATCCGCGTTCGCCCGGCCGTCATCCCGTCAGGCGTCTCATGCCTGGACTGGGAGCGCAGCGGCCTCCGCCACCTCCGCGAGGAACGTCCGGATGAGGGTTTCGGTCGCATCCGATGCGTCGAGCCAGGCGAAGTGGCCCGCGCCGCGGATGACCTCGAGGCGGCCGATCCCGGGACGGAGTGCGCCGACGATCTCTTCTGCAGCGCCGACGGGTGTTACCGGATCGCCTTCGCCGACGCAGACGAGCGTGGGTGCGGCGATTCGGGGCAGCTGGTCGACGATATCGAACCGACGGACCAGTTCCATGCCCGGAACGCCCAGCGCCGGATTGCTGGTCCGGCGTGCCAGCACGTCCGCGGTCGGGACGGTCGGCCCGAATGCGGCGGAGACCCTGGCCGACTCCGCGTCCGTCACGTCCTCCCCACCGAAATCGCGGCGGGCCAGTTCGGCCACCTCGTCCCCGGCCGCGCGCCGGAAGCCCTCGACGAGTCGGGCTTGATCCCATCGGGCGCAGGTCGAGACGAGGATCAGCCCACCGGCGTGGCCAGGGTGCCGGGCGCCGTGGAGCAGCGCGATAAAGCCGCCCATCGAGTGACCCAGCAGCACCGGTCGGACGATCCCCAGCGCATCGCAGAAGGCGCGCACGTCGTCGGCGCAGGTCTCGAGGCTCCAGGCCAGCGGGTCGTGGCGGGCGGACCGGCCATGGTCCCGAAGATCGAGGTAGACGACCTGGGCGACGTCGGTGAAGCGGGAGAACCACGGCTTGAAGTACGAATGGTCGTAGCCGCCCGGTCCGCCGTGGATCAGCAGGAGGGTTGGTCGCTCCAGCATCCGAGACCCGTCGGCGACGAGGGCGCCCCCGTCCACGTCGAACCACAGGCGGGTGCCGCTGACCTCGATCTGCATCCGGGCATTGTGCCGCGGGCGCTCAAGCCGCAGGCGCGTGGGCCACGACCCACAGGAACCGCGCCGAGTACCGGTCCTCGGGTTCGTCCTGGATGCGGGACTCGTCGATCACCAGCCCCGCCTCCGCGACGAGCTGGCGATTGCGCCGGGCGCCGAAGTGGCTGAAGAACATCGGCACGCCCAGCCAGTCGTCGTCGACTTCGTCGGGCGACGCATCGGCACCCATCGTGGCCACGAAGACGCCTGAAGGTCGCAGCCACGAGCGGATCCGGCCCAGGAGCGCCGGCATCGCGTCCCGCGGCACGTGGGTCAGGCAGTAGAACGCCACGACGGCGTCGAACGACGCGGGCGGGTACTGAAGCTCGGTCATGTCGGCCTGGACGAACGTGGCCTCCGGCACATGCCTCCGAGCCAGCCCGACCTGGACGGCCGAGATGTCGACGCCCGTCATCCGCCGCCCGCCGGCCAGCGCCTTGGTCATCGGCAGTCCGGCACCGCAGCCCAGCTCCAGGACCTCCGACCCTGCGGGGATGAGCTCGAGCGCCCGCCGGAGCCAGTGCTGCCGGATGGGCGACGGCCGGAGGCCGCTCCATTCGAGGTAGCGCTGGGCGATCCGGTCGTAGCCCGCCTCGACGATCCGCTTCGGATCCTGGCGATCCGGGCCGGTCACCGGGTAACGAGGACCTCCACCTCGAACACGGCGCCGTCGACGATCCGCCAGGCTCGGAGGCTCGGCGAGCCGGACGTTGGGTCGGCCTCCTCGGCCGCGAGCGAGACCAGCATGTACAGCGAATCCGGGTAGACGGCCTGTCGGATGTCGGTCGGGGAGGGCCGGGCCGGCGTGTGGGTGTGCGAGTGGACGATTGCCCAGAAGGCCTCGTCAGCGTCTTCGGTCGCGATCGTCAGCCGCAGCAGGTCGTCGGGGTGGAGGTCATAGAGGTACGGCGACGCGGCCATGTTTCGGGCCGGCTCGTAGCGGAGGGCGGCGCCACCGTCCGCGGCGTTGGCCGTGCCGATGACAATCCCGCACAATTCGTTCGGGTCCTCGGCCCGCGCCTGGTCGACGATCTCCTGGACGATGGCGGCCGGGAGCTCGATCGACCGCGGGCCAGGATGGTCCGCTGGATCCGCTACCACCAGTTGACGCCGCCCTCGAGATCCTCCTCCATCTCGTCGAGGTCCCGGCTGTAGGTGCCGGCCGAGAGGTACTTCCAGCCACCGTCGGGCAGCAGGGCGACGATCGACCCGCTCGACATCCGCTTCGCCTCGCGAGCCGCGGCGACCAGGACGGCCCCCGACGACGGGCCGGCGAAGATGCCCTCGCGGAAGACCAGGTCGCGCAGGGCCGCAATCGCCTCGCGGCTGGAGACGAGGTACTTGGCGTCGATCAGGCTGGGGTCGAAGATCTCCGGGATGAACCCCTCCTCGAGCGAGCGGAGGCCCTGGACGGACTCGCCGGGCCGAGGCTCGGCGGCCACGATCCGGGTCCCGGGCTTGTGCTCGCGCAGGTAGCGCGACACGCCCATCAGCGTCCCGGACGTGCCCATCCCGGCCACGAACGCGTCGATCTCCGGGCAGTCGGCCAGGATCTCCGGCCCCGTCGTCTCGTAATGAGCCTGGACGTTGGCCGGGTTGCCGTACTGGTACGGCATCACGAACCGGTCGTCCTTGGCGACGAGATGCTTGGCCAATGCGATCGAGCCGTTCGAGCCCTGGTCGCCCGGCAAATCGATGACCTCGGCCCCGAACAATGCCGCCATCTGGCGCCGCTCGTTGGTCACGTTGTCGGGCATCACCAGGGCCACCCGGTAGCCCTTCCGGCGGCCGATCATCGCCAGGGCGATGCCGGTGTTGCCGGACGTCGGCTCGAGGATGATCGAGTCCGGGCGGAGCACGCCGCGCGCCTCGAGGTCGTCGATCAGGAACTTCGCCGTCCGGTCCTTGACCGAACCCGTCGGATTGACCATCTCGAGCTTGGCGAACAGCCGGACGGCGGGGTTCGGGCACATCTGCGGGATCTCGACGATCGGCGTGTGGCCGATGGCGTCGAGGACGTCGTCGTACCGGCCGCCGTGGGGGGCGTCGGCATCGTGGGCATGGGCGTGGACCGACCGCAGCGGCCGGGGCCGCGGGAGCGCCACGGTCAACCGCCGGCCATCGCCGGGAGCAGCCGCACCTCGTCCCGCGCCTCGACCTTCGTGTCCAGGCCCTGGAGGTAGCGGACGTCCTGGCCGTTGATGTAGACGTTGACGAACCGGTTCAGGTCGCCGTCATCAGTCAGCAGCTGGCCTTTGAGTCCGGGGTGCCGCTCCACGAGCGCGGCGACGAGGGCCCGAATTGACTCGCCCTCCAGCTCCAGCGACTTGACGCCACCGACCTGCGGCCGAAGCACGGTCGGGATCATGACCGTGCTCACGCCCGGGCCTCCGGCGCGCCGAACCCGGAGACGGACCCGAGGACGAATGGCGCGTCGGCGCCGACGGCGACAGTCGGCAGCGGCGCGCCGGCCTTGCGGGCCTCGACGGCGGCGTCCGAGCAGACCGGGCAGGCCGGGTCGCGCCGCAGCTTGAGCTCGGTGAACGACGCCTCGAGGGCATCGAACAGCAGCAGCCGCCCGGCCAGGGTCTCGCCGATCCCCAGCAGGACCTTGAGGACCTCGTTGGCCTGCAGCAGGCCCATGATCCCGGGCACCACGCCGAGGACGCCGGCGACCGAGCAGCCGGGCGCGAGTTCAGGGGGCGGTGGCGTCGGGTAGAGGCAGCGGTAGCACGGCCCCTCGTACGGGATGAAGGTCGTGAGCTGGCCCTCGAACCGGAAGACGCTGGCGTGGACCACCGGGATGCCCGCCGCCACCGCCGCGTCGTTGAGGATGTAGCGGGTCTCGAACGTGTCGGTGCCGTCGAGGATGACGTCGTAGCCGGCGATGAGCCGCTCCACGTTGTCGGCCAGGAGCATCTCTTCGTGGCCGACGACCTTGACGTCGGGGTTGAGGGCATTGATCGTCCGGCGGGCCAATTCGACCTTCTTCTCGCCGATCCGATCGTTGGCGTGGACGATCTGGCGCTGCAGGTTCGAGAGGTCGACGACGTCGAAGTCGACGATGCCAATCGTCCCGACACCGGCGGCCGCGAGGTACAGCGAGGCGGGACTCCCGAGGCCTCCCGCGCCGATGAGCAGGACCTTCGAGTCGAGCAGCTTCGCCTGCCCGTCCAGCCCGACCTCCGGGATCAGCAGGTGGCGCGAGTAGCGCTGCTTCTGCTCCGGGCTGAGCGCGGCCGGCAGCTTCCACGCGAGGCCCTGCGACTTCCAGCCCTGGAAGCCGGAGCTCATCGAGGCGACGTTGGTGTAGCCCATGTCCTGGAGGGTCTGGGCGGCGAACAGGCTCCGGACACCGCCGGCGCAGTAGAGGATCACCTCGGCGTCGCGGTCGGGCGCGGCGGCCTCGGTCTGCTGCTCGATGTAGCTCTTGCTGATGTGGATCGCGCCGTCGATGTGGCCCTGGTCCCATTCGGACGCCTCGCGGACGTCGATGAGGATCGGCGGGCTGGCGGATCCCCGTAGCAGGTCGACCTCCGCCGGGGTGACCTCGCGCACCTGGGCGCGGGCCTCGCGGAGGAGTTCGGGATAGGTCTTCGGCATGGGGTGTTGGCTCCGGTGGACGACGGGCTGTCGCGACGGGCGACAGGGCGGCGGGTTTGGTAACGAGGGGTCGGGAGCAGGCGCGCCGGCGTCAGGCCGGCTGCGAACACATGCAGCAGCGCTCCGGACCGTTCCGAGTCGTCACGCTTCGGCCTGCGCCCTTGGCGCCTCGACCTCGGCCAGCGCGCCCTGGACGGTTTCGAGCGAGAGCATCGCGCACTTGAGCCGGGCCGGGCTGATCTCGATCCCGAGCAGGTCGAGGACGTCGTCGCCGCCCAGCGCCGCGACATCGGCGACCGGCTTGCCCTTGACCTCGTCGGTCAGCAGCGACGCGCTGGCCTGGCTGATGGCACAGCCCCGCCCGGTGAACCCGACGCGTTCGACGACACCATCCTTGATGCCCAGCATCATCGTGAGCCGGTCGCCACACAGCGGATTGGCGCCCTCGTAGGACGCGCTCGGCGCTTCGATGACCCCGAAGTTGTGGGGCCGCCGGTAGTGCTCGAGGATGTAGTCGCGGTACAGATCGTCCATTGGTCCCAGTCTAGGGTCTGTGCCGGAAGAGCCACGTTGCGAGGACGAGCAGCCCGCCAATCCCGAAGATCCTGCCGAAGCAGCTGTCCACGGCCCCTCCCTTGCAATCCCGACCGATTTCGTCGGGATTGGAATCTAGGCTCGATCCGTTCGGGCGTCAATCGAGGGACGTTTGGGGCGCCTCCGGGCAGCGTGTCAACCCACAGCGACGAATCGGGCCGCTTGGCGCCTCGTCCGCCGCGCATGTTCGCTATGGGTAAACAATTTCGGGCGAAGGCCCTGGCCAACGCCTGCCGGGAGACTCGTTTCGCCGGATTGGGGCAAGTGTGTTCGCTGGCAGCGACGAAACAAACGGTTTGAGGCCCGGTGAGCGTTCCTGGGCCCAAAAGTGTTCACCCACAGCGACGTTCCCCGGTTCGGGCCGACGCCGACGTCACCTCGGCTGCCACGTCCCAAATTTGCGGCCAGAAGTGATTCGGGAACCATTCGCCGGCCAGCGTGCCACTAGTCTCTGAGCGCGGCCATCAAGGCGGCGCCACGAGGGGCAGGCACCATGCAGCGAGACCTCGCGGAGCGAGCACGGGATGGCGATCATGACGCCTTCTCAGCCATCGCCGCGGCGTCGCTCGGCCGACTGTACGGGGTGGCCTGTCTGATCCTGCGCGATCGCGATCGCGCCCATGACGCAACCCAGGAAGCGCTCGTCCAGGCGTGGCGGGACATCCGTGGGTTGCGCGACCCTGAACGCCTCGACGCCTGGCTCAACCGTCTCGTGGTCCGGGCCTGCTACCGGCAATCTCGCCGGGAGCGCCGCCGGGCCGTGGTCGAGCTCCGTGTCGTGTCAGCGGCGGAGGTGAGCCTTCCCGGACCCGAGCTGTCGGTCGTCGATCGCGACCGGCTCGACCGGGCGTTCGGGCGGCTCGATACCGACCAGCGCGCCGTCGTTGTCCTGCACCACCACCTCGGCCTTCCGCTCGCGGAGGTGTCCGACGTCCTCGGCATCCCCATCGGGACCGCGAAATCCCGGTTGCACCGCGCCCTCGCCACGATCCGCGCCGCCCTGGAGGCGGACGACCGCGGCGGGCTGCTCGAGAAGGAGCGAACGGCATGACCCAGCAGCGAAACGCCGATCGCCTCCTCGAGCAGTGGCTCTCGCTCGAGGCGCCGCCGGCGCCAATCGAGCTCCTCGACGACATCACCGCGGTGACGCGCCGAACCCGGCCTCGACCGGTGTGGCTCGCCCGCCTGGAGGGTCATCACATGGACGTCATCACCGGAGGGCGCCGCGACGGCGTGCCTCGCCTCGGACTTGTCGTTGCGATCCTGGCCCTGCTCATCGCAGCGGTCGCCGTCGCAATCGGCGTTGGAAATCGCCAGACACCTTCATCTGTACTGCCGCCGGCCAGCCACGCGGCAATTCCCAGCGGCGCTCCGTCCACCGAGCCACAGACGACGCCGCGGATGCGGTCAGTCCAGCCGGGTGATCCGGTTCCGACCGAGCTCCTGGGCGCGTGGTGGGACTCCGACCGCTGGGCCTACTACCTCGCTCCAGGTGACCCGTACTGCGTTGAACGGTGGGTCACGACCCAGAACTGCCAGGTCTTTCGCGACGCCGCGAGCGGGGAGATGGGCAACTTCGCCGAGATCGTGACGGTCGTGGACGGCAACCTGCGATTCATGTCCGTCGCGGATGTGAGCTCGGCGAATTGCCGCAACCGGGAGACGTTCCTGTCCTACGTCCTCACCGACGATTCGTTGACGTACACGATCCTGCCGAACTCGTGCTTCACCGGCATCGGCAATCTCGTCCGGCCCGGGGCGGGAGACGCGCCAGCTTCGGCGCCACCCGCGCCGACGCCCTGATTCAGGTACCGGTCACCGGTCAGCGCCCCGGCACCGCCGGGGCGCTCCTCAGCGTTCTAACGCGGGGGAAACGGCAGGCCGGAGGGCTCGATCCGGCCCTCAGCCTGGTGCCAGGTGTCCCACTGCGAGATGACGAGCCCGTCGGCGTCGAACCGCAGGACGGACGTCCCGGCCAGGCTGATCGGTTCGCCGTTCTCGACGAGGGTCGCCCACCAGGAAACGGCGGCCCCGTCGGCGCCGACGATCGGGGCGGCGAACCGCGCCGTGACGTCGCTCTCTTCGGCGAAGGCGCCGCCCACGTACGTCCGAACGCCGGCACGGCCGTGGTACGGCTCCCGGAAGGGTCCCGACGAGAAGATCGCATCCTCGGCATAGAGGGCCACGATCGATTCGACGTCACCGTCGTTCCAGCCGCGCTCCCAGGTGCGGGCCCAGCGCTCCGCCGCGTCGCGGATCATGCCGCGCCGAAGAGCTTCTCGACCTCCCCCAGGCCCGCAACCAGCGCGTCAACATCTTCGCGGGTCGAATACACGTTGAACGACGCACGCGCGGTGGCGGCCAGGTCCAACCGCTCGTGGAGCGGCATCGTGCAGTGGTGGCCGGCACGAACCGCGATCCCGTAGCGGTCAAGTACCTGGGCCACGTCGTGGGGGTGAACGTTCGGGAGGTTGAACGGGACCACCCCGCCGCGCAGCTCCGGGTCGAGCGGTCCGTAGAGCTCGATGCCCGGTACGTAGCGTGGAAGCGCGTCGAGCGCGTACGCAACCAGCTCGCGCTCGTGCTCGCGCACCTGGTCCATGCCAAGCTCCAGCAGGTACTCCGCGGCGACGCCGAGGCCCACCGCGTCGGCGACGGCCGGCGTGCCGGCCTCGAACTTCCAGGGGATCTCGTTGAACTCGCTGCGGCGGAGGTGGACCTCGCGGATCATCTCGCCACCGGCGAGGAACGGGGGCATGGCCTCGAGCAGCTCGCGCCGGGCCCACAGGGCGCCGGAGCCCATCGGGGCCAGCATCTTGTGGCCGCTGAACGCGTAGAAGTCGCAGCCCAGGGCCTGGACGTCGACCGGCACGTGGGGCACCGCCTGGGCGCCGTCGATCAGCACCAGCGCCCCGGCCTCGTGGGCCATCGCGACCATCTCGGCCACCGGGTTGATCGTCCCCAGGGTGTTGGAGACGTGGGTGAAGGCCACGAGCTTGGGCCGCAGCCGGAGGAGGACCTCGAAGACGTCGAGCCGGAGCAGGCCGTCGTCGGTGATCGGGATGAACTCGAGGTCGCCGTCCTTCTCCTGGACGAGGAGCTGCCACGGGACGAGGTTGGCGTGGTGCTCCATCTCGGTCAGGACGATGACGTCGCCGCGGCCGATGTTCGGCCGGCCCCACGAGTAGGCCACCAGGTTGATCGCCTCGGTCGCGTTGCGGGTGAAGACGACCTCGTGGGCGTCGGGCGCATTGATGAACCGGGCGACGCTCGACCGGGCCGCCTCGTAGGCGGCCGTCGCCTTCTCGCCGATCGTGTAGATGCCCGCGATGGACGTTGGCGTTGTACTCGCGGTAGAACTCGTCGACCGCGTCGATCACGCGGCGCGGCTTCTGCGACGAGGACGCCGAGTCCAGGTAGACCAGCGGATGGCCGTTGATGACCTGGTCGAGGATCGGGAAGTCACGCCGGATCGCATACGGATCCAGCTTCGCCCTGGGCTCCGAGGTGAGGGTCATCGGTCGAACTTCGGCCGGCTCGGGCGCGATCGGGACGGCGAGCGCCTCGTCGGAGACGTTCGTCTCGAGGCCGGCCTCGCGGAGGATGGGGCCGTAGCCCTCCGCCTCGAGCTGGATCGCCAGCTCCTTGCCGCCGCTCTTGACGATCCGGCCCTCGGCGAGGACGTGGACGACGTCCGGGGTGATGTAGTTGAGCAGCCGCTGGTAGTGGGTGATCAGCAGCACGCCAAGCTCCGGGTTGAGCATCGCGTTGACGCCCTCGGCGACGATCCGGAGAGCGTCGATGTCCAGTCCCGAGTCGGTCTCGTCGAGGATCGCCATCTCCGGCTCGATGACCGCCATCTGGAGCATCTCGAGGCGCTTCTTCTCGCCGCCGCTGAAGCCCTCGTTGACGTAGCGGGTGGCGAACGACTCGTCCATCCGGAGGAGCGTCATCTTCTCGCGCATCTTGTTGCGGAAGTCGCGCATCGAGATGCCGCCCTTCATCGGGTCGGTCGGGTCGACGTCGTCGTTCTTGTCGATGCCCTGGAGCTTGGCGTTGAGGGCGCTCCGGATGAACGACGCCACGCTCAGCCCGGGGATCGCGGTCGGGTACTGGAAGGCGAGGAACAGCCCCAGCCTGGCGCGCTTGTCCGGCGACAGGGCCAGGATGTCGCGGCCCTTCCAGAAGACCTGGCCGCCCGTCACCTGGTAGGCCGGGTGGCCCATCAGGGCGTAGGCAAGGGTCGTCTTGCCGGAGCCATTGGGGCCCATGATCGCGTGGACCTCGCCCTTGCCGACGTCGAGGTCGATGCCCTGCAGGATCTCGACCTCCGGTTTGCCGAGCGGGGAGACCCGAAGGCCCTTGATGAGGAGGCGGCTGTCGGACGATTGGGTTCCGTTGTTGGAAGTCACGATGCGGTCACGGCTCCGGTCAGGGTGGTGGTCGGGAGGGTTGGGCTGGCGTCGCGGGCGGGCACGAGGTCGGCCAGGGTCATCGAGTCGAGGGCACCGGTCACGGCGTCGCGGACGCGGACCCACAGCAGGTTGACGGTGCACCGCGCGGAGCGATCACAGGCGGTCGCGTGCTCGGGGTCGTCGGTGGCGCAGATCATCGGCGCGAGCGGCCCCTCCAGCGCGCGGAGGACCTCGCTCATCCGGATCTCCCCGGGCTCGCGGGCCAGCTCGTAGCCGCCGTGCGCGCCACGGGTGCTGCGGACGAGGCCGGCGTCCCGAAGGCTCATCGACCAGCTGCTCGAGGTAGGCGCGGGGAAGGTCCTCTTCCGCGGCGATCTCCGCGAGGCGAAGCCGGGCCCTGGCCGAAGTGGCGGCCCAGCTGGACCATCAGCCGGACGCCGTATTCGCCCTTGGTCGAGAACGCTACGGCGCCGCTGCCATGGAAGGCCGGGCGGGTCGGAGGAGTGGACTGGTTCGGCTGGGTCAGCGAAGTGGCCTCAATCCCGAGTGATCTTGTCGGGATTGAGTGTAGGTGAGCCGCCGCGGGAGCGTCAACGCGTCGCCGGTTCCTCCCTTGAACCTGACACGTCCGGGCGCCTTCGGGCGGATCATTCGGGGGTGGACCAGATCCCGATCGAGGCCTTCCTCGAGGCCTTCCCGCCGCACATCCGCGAATCGGCGCAGCGGCTGCGCGCCATCGTTCGGGACGCCGTTCCCGATGCCATGGAGCAGGTGCGACCGGGCTGGGGAATCATCGGCTACAACGTGCCGGTTGGACGGCGGTCGCCCTACCTCGGCGGCGTGTTCCCGCAGGTCGAGCACTGCCACCTGCTGTTCGAGGTGGGCGCATTGATGGACGACCCGCGGGGCGAGCTCGAGGGGGCAGGTGTGACCATCAAGGTCCGCTGGCTGACGTTCGACCGGCCCGAGGACGTCACCCGCCGCGAGGCGGACCTGGCGGCATTCGTCCACGAGGCGGTTCGGGTGGCCTCGATGTCGCGGGGGGAGCGCCAGCTCCTGGCCCTGTCGCGCGAGGGGTAGCCGGCGGCGTCACGCTGCCCTGCGCGGGGCAACATGACGCGGAATCGTTTTGGCCCCGCCACGACTCTCTGCTGCATGACCGCGCTGGCTGAGGAGGTCACGACGACCGAACGCGATGATCCGGGCGTCACTGCCATCGACCGCGCCGCCTTCGAGGCGCTCGTGGTCCGGCACCACGCCGACCTGGTTCGGGTCGCGTTCGCCGTCTGCGGCGATCGGGACCTGGCGAACGAGGCCGCCCAGTCGGCCTGGCTGGCCGCGTGGCGGAACCGGGCGAGCCTCCGGGACGAGACGCGCGTCCGCGGCTGGCTCGTGGCGATTGCCGCCAACGAAGCCAGGCGGCTGGTCCGCCGGGAGCACCAGCGGGGACGGTTGGAGCGAGGTGCCGATGCTGCGCCGACGGCGGGTGCGTCGCCAGCGGATCCCGACCTCGCCGCCGCCCTCCGACGCCTGGAACCCGACGATCGGGCGCTGATCGCCATGCGCTTCGGCCTGGGGATGGCGGCGCCAGAAATCGCGCTCGCCATTGGCGGCACCGCCTCCGGAATCCGCGGCCGGCTGTCGCGCCTGGTCGCCCGCCTGCGAGAGGACCTCGAGGATGACTGATCCGACTGCCGAGTTCGAGGCTGCGCTCGAGGCTCGCGTGCGGGCACACCTGGACACCGCCGTTGCCGGCGTGGATGCACCGGCCGTCGCGGCGGCGGTCGTGGTCGAGGCTGAGCGGGCGCAGCCGGTGGGTCGGCCGCAGGTTCGGTGGCTGGCGAGCCCGCCGGCCCGATGGCGGCCCGTGGCGGCAGTTGCCGCGGCCGTCACGGTCGCGCTGGGGGCGCTGCTCCTTGGCGGCGCCCCGGACCGGCGGTCACCGTCACCGTCGCCGACCTCGGCGGTCGTCGGTCCGTCGGTGGATCCGTCCGTTGGACCCGACCCGAGTGCGCCGGCCGCGGGACTGCGTCGCCTGAACGCGAACGGCTTGCTGGCCTGGACCGAGGACGGCAGCCTCCGGGTCATCGCCCCTGACGGGAGCGGCTTCCAGGTGCTGGACGGCCTGCCAGGGTCCGAGCAGGGCGCGGCATGGTCGCCGGATGGTCGCTGGATCGCGTTCGCCAACGACGATGGCGCGACGGGCCGGCTGGGGATCACGCTCGCCGACGGCTCCGACCCCCAGATCCTCGTCGAAACCGACGGTGCGATCCGAGACCCGGTGTGGTCGCCCGACGGCGCCTTCATCGCCTACTCGTCGGGCAGCTTGCGGGCACCCCAGATCGAGGTGCTCCACCTCGCTACGCGCCGGACCTCGGTCGTCGCGGACGGTCGAGACCCTGCCTGGGCACCGGATTCTCGGCGGCTCGTGTTCGCAGTGGGTCGGCTGGAAACGCGGATCGCCGGCGCCGAGATCGGCGGCGAGGTGACGTTCCTGACTAGCGGCGGCAACGATGGCTCGCCGGATTGGTCGCCGCTCGGCGATCTGATCGTGTTCGCTCGGCAGGGCCCTGATGGCCGAGGCCTGATCATGGCGATCGCCCCGGACGGTGGAGACCCCACGCCACTCACCGAACCGGCGGAGGGCTCCGACAGCCAGCCGGCATTCGAGCCGTTCGGCCGGCAGGTCGCGTTCAGCCGCGAGTTCGTTCAGTTCGGCGGCGATCCGTCCCGGGGGTTCGTGGTCGAGGTGATCGGTGGTGCTGCGCGGGAGGTGTACGGGTCGGGCTGGGCGGGTCGAGCCTGGTCGCCCGACGGGCGGTTGCTGGTCGCCGACGGGCAGGCCGCGCTTGCCATCAGGAGGTGGCGCGTCATCGTCGACGTCGCGACGGGCGAGGAGGCCCATCGGTTCGAGCCGAGCGAGGAGATGAGCCCTCCCTCCTGGCAGCCACTGCCCTACTCGGTGAGCTGCGGGCCGGTGGACGACGTCGGGTGTCGGGACCTGGCGATCGGCATCGTGGCCAACGCGATGGCCCAGTTCCCGGGCAAGCGGGTCCTGCGGGTCGAGATTGAATCGGTCGACGGCGGCTACTCCCTGTCGTTCACGGACGGCACGGCAATCGGCGCCGATATCAACTAGGCCGGTCCTGACACGCCGAAGCGGCCCCGTCGATGACCGGGCCGCTTCGTGGAAACCGCATTAGATCGCGATGAATGACCGCATGAACGTGGTCGAGGCGCCGTACCGGGCGAAGGTGTCGTAGAACTCGCGACTGGTCATGACGCCGTTGCGGTTGGCCGTGAAAAGGTCTTTCATGGCCGCGAAGAAGGCCGTGTTGCCCATCCGGACCCGGAGCCCGTTGAGGAACTGGGCCGACTTGAAGTAGACGGTCTGGTCGTAGCTGTGCGGGTCGCTCGAGGTGACGTTCGCCGGCACCGCCGGGAAGTCGTAGATCGTGCTGTTGACTGGCCGGGCCGAGTTGTACGAGTGCAGCTCACCGAAGAAGTACGCCGCCGAGAACTCGGCCAGGCCCTCGTCCAGCCACGGCTCGCGGAGCTGGTCGTTGCCGGCCATCCCGTACCACCACTGGTGGGCGACCTCGTGGGCGACCACTTCGCGGTTCCCGAGCAGCGGGCCGCCGACGAAGATGATCCCGGGGTACTCGTTGCCGGACGACGGTCGGCCGGTCTGGGCGATGACGAACCGGGGCCACTGGTACTGGCCGAAGAGCGACTCGAACTTGACCAGGGCCTGGGCGGCCGTCTCGAGGGCGGCGGCCGGGTTGCCGTTGAGGTAGTAGACCGCGATGTTGACGCCGGCTGCGTAGCCGGTCATCGCCTTGTACGACGGGCTCGCCGAGAACGCGTAGTCGCGGGTGTTCTCGAGCTCGTAGACGTGGGTCCGGCCGACGAAACTGATCCGCTTGCCCGCGGCGGCGATCTTGACGCTGGTCGACTCCGTCGTGACCTCGAGCCGGATCTTCTTCGCCGTCCGGGTGTACTGCGAGTCGCCCGGGTAGCGCAGGCCGTGGCCGCTCGAGACGACCGGGAACCAGTGGCTCACCTGCATGATCCCGTTGGCCTTCGACAGCCGCGCCTCGAGGGAGGTCGCGATCGCGCTGGTGGCCTTGACCGCGAACCGGAAGGTCAGCACCGCGGTCTGGCCGGGGGACACCGTCCGGCCGAGCGACACCAGCAGGTTGGCGTTGTTGGTCCAGGAGGACGAAACCGTCTTGCCGTCGACCCGGAGGTCCGTGAGCTGGGTCAGCTCGCCGAACGCCCTGGCCATGACCGACAGGTTGATCGACGTGATCGCCGCGGTCGTCGTGTTCCGGATCGTGATCGTCTGGGCGGTGCTGATCGTCCCTGCCGTGTACGACAGCGACGAGCGGAGGAGGTAGGAGGTCTCGACACCCATCGACACCGGGTCCGGGGCGAGCGCCGCCGAGGCACCGGCGCCGGCCCGGAGGGCCGCGGTGGCGGCGATTCCGGCGATGGCCAGCAGCAGCGCCAGGCCCGTCGCGATGACGGTGTCGAAGCGGTGACCGAGGCGGCGGGTGGGGGTGGTCTCGGAGGTGTTCATCGTTCGGTTTCCTTGCCTGTCGGCCCGTTGGGCTGGGGTCGCTTTCGACAGGCATGAGGAGTCGAACGAGGAGGTTCTTCACCGGATTCGGGCCGTTCGGGGCGTTCGAGTACCTACGTGGTCGACGGGTATGGACGCTTGTCCGCCGGACCCGCGACGAACGACCCGGAGGGCACAGGACGGATGTCGTAGGACTCCGAAAACGGCACAATTCGCGGATGCAACGCAGCGTGCTCCTGGCCCGCTACCGGACCGGCTACCAGGCCGTCGCCGACGTCCTCCGCGACGTGGCCGACGACGCCCTGGATCGCGACCCCGGCCCCGACGAGTGGTCAGCCCGGCAGGTCATCCACCACCTCGCCGACAGCGAGGCGATGGCCTACATCCGGCTCCGCCGGCTCATCGCCGAGGACCAGCCCACCATCCAGGGCTATGACGAGCCGGAGTGGGCGCGGCGGTTGCACTACGACCGGCCGGTGGCAGCCTCGCTGGCCGTCCTCGCCGCGGTCCGGCAGGCGAGCGTCGAGCTCCTCGACCGGCTCACGCCGGAGGAGTGGGAGCGGACCGGGACGCACACCGAATCAGGCCCCTACTCGGTCGACGAGTGGCTCCGGATCTACGCCTCGCACTCGCATGATCACGCCGACCAGATCCGGCGGGCGCTGGCGCCTGCTGATCGGTGACGGCGCCCGGGAAACACCCGCTGCTTGAGGAGGCCTCGGCGTACCAGCTCGTCGAGGACGTCCTCGCGATCCGACGAACGATCCACGCCCATCCTGAGCTCGGCCTCGACCTGCCGGCCACCCAGGGGACGGTCGTCGAGGAGCTCCATCGGCTCGGGCTCAAGCCGCAGCTCGGCCGGGCGACGACCTCGGTCACCGCGGTGATCGGCGCCGAGCGGCCCGGACCCGCCACGCTGCTCCGGGCCGACATGGACGCCCTGCCGCTAACGGAGGACACCGGGCTGCCGTTCGCCTCCCAGGTCGAGGGCCGCATGCACGCCTGCGGTCACGACACCCACGTGGCGATGCTGCTGGGCGCAGCGCGTCTCCTCGTTACCCACGAGGCCGAACTCGCCGGCCCGGTGCTCCTGATGTTTCAGCCCGGCGAAGAGGGCTTCCACGGCGCCCGGGTCATGCTGGACGAGGGCCTGCTCGACATGGCCGGCGCTCAAGTGGAACGCGCCTTCGCGCTGCACATCTCCACGCGCTATCCGAGCGGCACGCTCAACGTCCGCCAGGGGCCGATGTTCGCAGCCGGCAATTCGATCCACATCACGATCTCGGGACGCGGCGGTCACGCAGCGGCGCCCCACCTGGCGGCGGATCCGATCCCGGTGGCGGCGGAAATCGTCCTCGCCCTCCAGACGATGGTGACCCGGACCGTGGACGTCTTCGACCCGGCGGTCCTGACGATCGCCCGGCTCGTGGCCGGCACGACCACCAACATCATCCCGGAGACAGCGCTCGTCGAGGGCACGGTGCGGACCGTGTCCGAGGCGAGCCGGGCACACGTCCGGGAGGCGATTACCCGTGTCGCCACAGGCATCGCGGCGGCCCATGGCCTGACGGCCGACGTCGTACTGGTGCCTGGCTATCCCGTGACCGTGAACGATTCGGCAGCCGCCGACCTGCTCGGCTCGCTGGCCGACGAGCTGGGCGGCCCGGGCACCTGGCAGGTGCCACCGGCGCCGGTCATGGGCGCTGAGGATTTCTCCTACGTCCTCCAGCGGGTGCCGGGCGCGATCGCCCATCTTGGGGCGCGTGACCCGGCGCTTGACCCAACAACGGCGCCCCAGAACCACTCGAACCGGGTGGTCTTCGACGAATCCGTCCTGCCGCTGGGCGTGGCGGTCTACGCCGCGGCCGCCCTCCGGTCAGCCGAGACCGGCGGGTAGGGACACCGCGCGGAGGCTTCAGGCGGGCTGGGCCACCCGCAGGCCCGCCACGAACGGGCGACGCCAGCGCTCCGTCGCCTCGACGGCGTTGAACGTGTAGACGTGGAGGCCGCTGATCCCCTGCGCCGGATCGGCGATGAGCGGAGCGAGCGACTCGAGGAGACCGTCCGGCCGGTAGAAGCCGCCCGAGCGGATCAGGCGGGCGACGAACCGGGTGTTCTTGGTCAGGTAGCGATGGGTGTCGGCCACGCCGATCCGGGCGCCGATCGCCAGGAGCCGGTGGGGCTCGGCGACGCCCGGCACGCCGGCATGGAGCGGCAGGGCGAGTCCCTCAGCCCGGCGATCCACGAGCCAGCGACGGATTGCCTCCGGGTTGAAGCACAGCTGGGAGGTCATGTACGTCGCGAACGGCGCCTTGGCACGCAGGGCGTCGAGAAGGAGCGCATCGGCGATGAACGGATGGCCTTCCGGGTAGCACGGGATTCCGATTTCGGTGAACGGATGGCCGACCTCGGCCATCCCCCGCAGGAGCGACAACCCATCCTCGAAGTCGCCCGGCTCCTTGGCGTCGCCACCGACCACGAACGCGCGGGTCACGCCGCTCGCGCGCAGCGCGGCGAGCACGTCGCGCAGGTGGGCCGCGTCGCGGATCATCCGGGCCGACAGGTGCGGCACCACCTGCAGACCCCGAGCCTGGAGGTCGCCGCACAGCTCGACCGTGGCCTCGATCCCCTTCGCCGGCGAGGCCGTGACCGAGACCGCGGAGCCGGGCGGCAGCAGCGCTCCCTGCTCGAGCGCGTTCCGGATCGGGATCAGCTCGAACGTCGGCGCGCTGAGGACGCGGTGGAGGGCTGCGCGGGCAGCCGGAGACATCGGCGTGCGGCGGCGGAAGAGCATGGGTCAGACGTCGGAGTCGGGCATCGACGCCTTGCGCCCGGCGATGAATGCCTGCAGCGCCTCATCGATGCCCTCGTCGATGGGCGGCGCCTCGTAGTCCCGGAGCATCCGCTTCCAGATGGCGTTGGCCCGCTGGGCGGCGTCGAGCGAGCCGTCCTCCTGCCACTGCTCGTAGCTGTTGTTGTCGGCCACCTCGGAGCGGTAGAACGCCGATTCGAAGTTGGCCAGCGTGTGTGGCGAGCCCAGGAAGTGCTGACCCGGACCGTTCTGCAGGATCGCGTCGAGGGCCTGGCCGTTCTCCGACAGGTCGACGCCCTTCATGAACACCGCGGCCATCCCGCACTGGTCGGCGTCGAGGATGAACTTCTCGTAGCCGACCGCCAGACCACCCTCCAGCCAACCCGCGGCGTGGAGAACGAAGTTGACGCCGCCGAGGATCGTGGGACCGAAGGTTGCCGCGGATTCGTAGGCCGCCTGGGCGTCGGCGATCTTGCTGGCGCACAGGTTGCCGCCGGAGCGAAACGGGACCCCCAGCCGGCGGGCCAGCGACGCCATCACGTACAGCACCAGGGCCGGCTCCGGCGTCCCGAACGTGGGCGCTCCCGACTGCATCGACATCGAGCTGGCGAACGATCCGAAGACGACCGGGGCGCCGGGCCGGACGAGCTGGACGAAGGCCATCCCGCCGAGCGCCTCGGCGAGGGTCTGGGCGGCGGCCCCGGCGACCGTCACCGGCGCCATCGCCCCGGCCAGGATGAACGGCGTGATCAGCGTCGCCTGGTTGGCCTCGGCATACGCCCGCGCCGAGCCGAGCATGATCGAGTCCCAGACCAGCGGCGAGTTGGCGTTGATCAGGCTGAGGACGACGGGGTGGGTCTCGAGGTAGTCGGCCCCGAACAGGATCCGGGCCATCTCGATGGTGTCGCGGGCCCGTTCCGGCGCCGTCACGGAGCCCATGAACGGCTTGTCGGAGTAGCGCATATGGGCGTAGACCATGTCGAGGTGCCGCTTGTTGACCGGCACGTCGACCGGCTCGCAGACCGTCCCGCCGCTGTGATGGAGATGAGGGCTCAGGTAGGTGAGCTTCACCAGGTTCCGGAAGTCCTCGATCGTGCCGTATCGGCGGCCGCTGTCGAGGTCGCGGACGAACGGCGACCCGTAGTTCGGGGCGAAGACGGTGTGCATGCCGCCGATCTCGACGTGGTTGGCGTCGTTGCGGGCGTACTGGGTGAACTGGCGGGGGGCCGTCGCCTGGACGATCTGGCGGCACATGCCCCGCGGGAAGCGGACCCGCTCGCCCTGGACGTCGGCGCCCGCTTCCGCGAACAGCTGCAGCGCCTCCGGGTCGCCGCGGATCTCGAGGCCAACCTCCTGGAGGATCGTGTCGGCGTTGTGCTCGATGATCGACAGACCCTCGTCGTCGAGGACCTCGAGCGGGGCGAGCGTCCGGGTGAGGAACGGCGTCCGCTCGACATGGGCGTGGAGTCGGGCCGCCTGTCGGCCGGCTCGGCCGCCGGAGCGGCGGCGCGGGGCGTCGTCGGTCATCGGGCGGCTCCCGCTGGGCGGCGGCGACGCTGGGGACGATCGGGGGCGGCGGAACGTCGCGGCAGGTCGACGACCTTGGACAGGTTCGGGTAGTCCGCCGTCCGGTGCGGGAAGGCCATCGCGTCCACGAAGTGCTCCTGGAACCGCGGCTCGATCGCCGTCTCGACCTTGTCCACCGTTCGGACGACCTCCTCGATCTCGCGTCGCGCCGCGCCCGACAGTAGCGCGATCAGGGCCCCCGTCCCGGCGGCATTCCCAGCCGACGCAACATGGTCCAGGTCGCAGTCCGGGATCAGGCCCAGCACCGTCGCGTGGAAGACGTCGATCTGGCTGCCGAACGCGCCGGCCAGCCGGATCTCGTCGACCCGCTCGATCCCGGCCCGGTCCATCAGCAGCCGGGCGCCCGCGTACAGCGCGGCCTTGGCGAGCTGGATGGCCCGGACGTCGTTCTGGGTGATCGCGATCCGCGGTCCGCCGGTCGCAGCGCCATCGTGGAGGACGTACGAGAACGTCCGCCCGTCCGGCTCGACCCTGGGGGTCCGAGCGGCCGCGGCGCCGTCGACGATCCCGTCCGGGGTGATGACCCCGGCGAGGAACAGCTCGGCGATGACCTCGACGATCCCGGAACCGCAGATCCCGTTGACGCCGATCGCGACCGCGGCCTCCGCGAACCCCGCCTCGTCCGACCAGGCGTTGACGCCGATGACCTTGAACCGCGGCTCGAGGGTGGTCCGGTCGATCCGGACCCGCTCGATGGCCCCGGGCGCGGCGCGCTGACCCGACGAGATCTGGGCGCCCTCGAAAGCCGGGCCGGTGGGACTGGAAGCCGCCAGCAGCCCGTCCCGGTTGCCGAGCACGATCTCCGCGTTGGTGCCGACGTCGACGATCAGGCGGACGGCACCCTCGATGCGGTGGGGCGCCTCGGCCAGGATCACGCCGGCGGTGTCCGCCCCGACATGGCCGGCGATGCACGGCAGGACGTAGACCCGGGCGCCGGGATGGGCCTGGATCCCCAGCTCGCGGGCCGTGATGCGGACGGCCGCATCGACGGCCAGCGCAAACGGCGCCTGGCCCAGCGGGATCGGATCGATCCCGAGCAGCAGGTGATGCATGATCGGGTTGCCGACGATCGCCAGCTCGTGGATGGCATTCCGCTTGATCCCGGCACTTGTTGGCCAACCCGGCGATCAGCCCGTTGAGCGCCTTGCGGACGGCGGCCGTCATCGCCTCGGCGCCGTCGTCGTGGAGCATCGCGTACGAGACCCTGCTCATCAGGTCTTCGCCGTACCGGATCTGGGGGTTCATGACCCCGGAGCTGGCGAGGACGTCGCCATCGGCCAGGTCGACCAAATGGCCGGCGATCGTGGTCGAGCCGACGTCGATCGCGACGCCCAGCGCCCTGTCCCGGAGCCCCGGCCAGACCGCGGTGATCGTTCGGCCGTCGTGGACCGCGACCGTGATGCCCCCGCCGCCCTCGGTGAGGGCGGGCTGAAGAGCCCGCACCACGTCGAGGTCGGCCTCGAGACCGGTAAGCTGCCACTCTCGCTCGAGCGCCTCTAACAGCCGGCGGATGGCGCCCGTTGGCGTCGCGAGGTCTGGCGGCTCGACCTCGACGTAGTGGAGGCGGACGACCGGATCGATCTCGAAGGTCCGGACGTCGAGCGCCTTGCGGACGACCTGGCGGTGGACCTGGCTCTCGGGCGGGACGTCGATGACCGCGTCGCCGTCGAGGCTGACCAGACAGCTCAGGCGGCGGTCCGCCTGGAGTCCCGCTTCGGCGCCGTAGGCCGCCTCGACCGGCCCCGCCGGGGACAGGTTCCCGGGCGCCGACTCGATCCCGTGCTTGGGAAACGATCCGATCGACTGGACGACCTGGCACCGGCCGCAGATGCCCCGACCGGCGCAGACCGCGTCGATGTCGACCCCCAGACCGCGGGCGGCGTCGAGGACCGTCGTCCCCACCGGCACCCGGCCGCGCCGCCCGGACGGCGTGAAGACGACCAGGGCCTCGGCCGGCGTCATGCCCCCGCCGCGGCCCGCCGCCGGTTGACCCGTCGACCCTGCTGGCCCTCGACCGGGGCGGCTCGATGGGCGCGGATCCAGCGCGACGCATCCTGGTCGTTGCCGTTGAGGACGTCGGCCGCCATGACCGCGGTTCGGACGCCCTCGGCGATCGGGTTGGTGATCGCCGACGTCAGGCCCGAGGCCATCGCCATCGCGAGGTACGCCGCGTTGATGCCCTCGCGGTTCGGCAGGCCGAACGAGACATTGGACGCGCCGCAGGTCGAGTTGACCCTGAGCTCCTCGCGCAGCCGGCCCAGGATGCGGAAGACCTGGCGGCCGGCGAATCGCATCGCCCCCACCGGCATCAGCAGCGGATCCACGACCACGTCATCGCGCGGGATGCCGTGGTCGGCCGCGCGCTCGACGATCCGCTTCGCCACCTCGAACCGGACATCCGGGTCCTCGCTGATCCCGGACTCGTCGTTGGAGATCGCCACGACCGCGGCGCCGTACTTCCGGACGAGGGGCAGCACCCGCTCGAGGCGCTCCTCCTCCCCGGTGACGCTGTTGACGAGCGCCTTGCCCTGGTAAACCGCGAGGCCGGCCTCCAGCGCCTCGACGATCGACGAGTCGATCGACAGCGGAACGTCGGTGAGCGACTGGACCAGCTGGATCGTGCGGGCCAGGATCGCGGGCTCGTCCGCCAGCGGGATGCCGGCGTTGACGTCGAGCATGTGCGCGCCGGCCTCGACCTGGGCGATGACGTCACGCTCGACCCTGGAGAAATCGCCGACCTTCATCTCCTCGGCGAGGAGGGCTCGGCCGGTGGGGTTGATCCGCTCGCCGATGACGACGAAGGGCCGGTCGAACCCGATGACGACGTCCCTGGTGGCGCTCGAGACGACGGTCTCGGTCACGTCCGGGCCTTTGCGTCGTCGACCCCGCCGGCGGCCACGAGACGGGCGAGGGCCTCCTTGGTGTACGCGGCCTCCAGGCGTTCCGCCTCATCGTTGGCGGCCCGCTCCAGGTCGTCGCCACAGGCGCGCGCCTCCTTGCGCCACTCGGCGATGTAGTCGTCCATCGACTTGCGGCCGGCCTTCTCGGCAGCTCGGTCGATCGCGACCTGGAACCGCGGGTGGAGGACGACCTTGCTGGCCCGCCGCCGGTCCTTGGCGATCACCTGGGCGGGGATGTCGCGCCACCAGATGACGGTGAGGGTGCCGGCCATCCCTCAGGCTCCCAGCGTTGCTCGTGGGGCGAGCGAACGGGCGTGACGGCCGGCCGATCGACCTTGTCCTGCTCGTGGGGCGAGCGAACGGGCGTCGGGCGCAGCGGATCGACCTTGTCCTGCTCGTGGGCCGAGCGGAACGGAGGTGGAAGGGCGCTGATTGCTCTTGCGGCGAGCAAGGGACTCCGGCTTGACGGCCTCGTCCGTTCGTTTGCTCGTGGGGCGAGCAGCGACCCCGGTCAGCGGCTCGAGGAGGCCGCCGAGACCGGAGAACCGACGCTCGAAGGCCAGGCCCAGGCGGTTGGCGGCGGACCGCGCCGCTGCGGTCAGCATCGGATCCTCGGTCTGCGCGAGGTACACGACGCGGCGGTAGTTGCCGAAGTACGTGGCCAACAGCTCCGGGTGGCGATCGAGGCCCAGACCGCGCCACACGAGGCGGTCGAAGTTCCGGGCCAGGAAATCTGTCAGGTAGAACGTGCCGGGCTCCTCGTCCGCGAGGGCGGCGAAGGCGGCCGAACCCGCGTACACCTCGTAGCAGTGGGCGCCCGGCAGGCGCTCCAGCCCCTCCGCGTCGAGCAGCCGATCCAGCAGGCCGCCGGTGCCACAGTCGGCGTAGGCGACGAAGACCCGGTCGTAGCCGCCCCGGCGCCGCGCGACGCGATCGCGAACCGCCCCTGGAATCCGCTCGGGTCGGTTGTGGAGCGAGGCCGGCAGGCAGGTGACGTCCACGTTCGGGAGGTCGCGGGTCAGCGTGACCAGCTCCCGGCCGAGGGCCCCACAGCCAACGATGAGCGTCCTCACGCGACGCTCGCCCGCCGTTCGTCGATCAGCCGCCGGGCCGTGTCTGCGGCGACGCCGGCATCGCGGCAGTAGGCGTCGGCACCGATCGCCATCCCGAACTCCTCGTTGAGTGGTGCGCCACCGACGAGGACGATGTAGTCCTCCCGCATCCCGCGGTTCTTGAGCTCCTGGATGACGACCTTCATGTACGGCATCGTGGTCGTCAGGAGGGCGGACATGCCCAGGATGTCGGGCTTGTGCTGCTCGAGCGCGGCGATGAACTTGTCGGCGTCGGTGTTGATTCCGAGGTCGACGACCTCGAAGCCCGCGCCCTCGAGCATCATCCCGACGAGGTTCTTGCCGATGTCGTGGATGTCGCCCTTGACGGTCCCGATGACGACCTTGCCGACGGGCTCGGCGCCGGTCTCGGCGAGGAGCGGCCGGAGGACCTCCATGCCGGCCTTCATCGCGTTGGCCGCGAGGAGCACCTCGGGGACGAACAGGATGCCGTCCCGGAAGTCGATGCCCACGATCTTCATGCCGGCGACCAGCGCGTCGTCGAGAACCCTGGAGGCGGTGAACCCGCGACCGAGCAGGATGTTCGTGCCCTCGACGATCTCATCCTTCATGCCGTCGTACAGGTCGTTGTGCATCTGCTCGACGAGCTCGTCGTCCGACAGCGCCGCGAGATCGATGTCTTCCTGGTCGTCCGTCACGCCGCCCTGCCCTGGTACGGGGTTCCGTATCGTGGAACCGTGCCGTATGCTGGAACGCAGCAGACATCGGAGCGTAATCCACGAGGAACCGAGTGTCCAGAGTCCAATCGATCGAGCGGGCATTCAGCGTCCTGGGTGCGCTCGCCGACGGTCCGGTGGGGGTGTCGGAGGTGGCAGAGCGGGTCGCGCTGCCAAAGAGCACGACGGCCAGGCTGCTCTCGTCGCTGGTCCGTGAGGGCGTCGTCGAACAGGTACCCGGCGGGACGCGCTACCGCCTCGGTGGCCGGATCGCAACCCTCGCCGCCGGGCTGAGCTCGACGGCGGGTCTCGTCGCGGTCGCGCGGCCGCACCTCGTCGAGCTGGCCTCCGCCACCGGCGAGGCGGCCGGGCTATCGGTCCCCGACGGAGCGCTCGTCCACTACATCGACCAGGTCGACACGACCCACCAGGTCCAGGTCCGCGACTGGACCGGCACGCGGGCGCCGATGCACGCGGTGTCGTCCGGCCAGGTGTTCCTCGCCCACGCCGCGCCGTCAGTCGTGGAGCGCCTCCTGGCCGCGCCCCTTGAGCGGTTCACGGAAGCGACCCTGACGACCGAGCCGGCCCTCCGCCGACGCCTCCGCGAGGTGCTGCTCGACGGCCACGCGTGGGTTCACGACGAGTTCGCCGAAGGCCTGGTCTCGGTCGCGGCGCCGGTCACCGGCCCGGATGGCGAAGTCGTGGCGGCCGTCCATGTCCACGGGCCGGCGTACCGTTTCCCGGCTCCCGAGTCCGCGGACTTGACCGCGGCCTCGGTGCGCGCGGCGGCAAGTCGAGTGTCCGCCCGACTCCGAGCCGCGATCTAGCTGGCGATCGACTCCACGGGCTCGTCGAGCGCCTCGACCTCGTCACCCACACGGATCTCGCCGCTGGTCAGAATCACCGCGCGCAGACCCGCGCGGTGGACCATTGCCTTGATGAGCGGCTTGCCCGTCAGGTCGGAGATGTACTGGCAAGGCTCGCACAGCTTGATGCCCTCGCACTCGACCTCGCCCACCCGGAACCGCCGGCCAACGAGGTCGTTGAGGGAGATGCCCCGCGTCGTGACGTTCCGCCGCGTTTCGCCGGGCTCGAGGTGAATGCCCTGGGCGGCGACGCCTTCGACAGCCTCGGCCTCGATCAGGGTGATCTGGCGGTCATCGGCCGGCTTCTTGGAATAGCCCTCGGGGGCCGCGTACCGGTCGCCCTCCAGGCCGACCCCGGCTGTCGCCCGGATCCGGTCGTGCGACACGAGTGGGGCGCCCTCGGCCGGCGCGGTGTGGATGAATTCTACGCGTCCGCTGCTCATTTCCGCAGGGTACCTCAGCGGCAGTGCCAGCCGCCGTCCACGATGAGGTCGACGCCGTTGACCGCGGTGTTCTCGAGCAGGAATACGGCCGCGCCCACGATCTCGTCCATCCGCACGAGGCGGCCCAGCGGCGTCTCGGCGGTGTACTTCGCGATCGCCGCCGGCTTCTCCGCCCAGTAGGGACTGTTCCCGACGACCCCGGGGTGGATCGAGTTGACCCGGTTGGGCCGCAGCTCCTCGACGAGCGTCCGCGTCAGGCCGACCACCCCGCCGTTCACCGTGGTGACGGTCGTCGAGCCCGGGTACGGCCGCTCCTTCGCCATCCCGCCGAACAGGACGACTGACGCGTTGTCGGTCAGGCGCGAACGAAGGGCGCTGACCACCGCCGTGTAGCCGACGAGCTTGAGGGTTACCAGCCGGATGGCCCGGTCGATGTCGTACTCATCGACCTTGTTCTGGTCGCGGTCGATCGCGACGAGTGCCAGCCGCTCGACCGGCCCGACGTCGGCCAGGGCAGCAGCGATCGTATGCGGTTCCGCCAGGTCGAACGTGACGCCACGAACGTTCCCACCGACCGCCAGCTCGGCCACTGCGTTGTCGACGTTCTCCGGCGTACGGCCGGTCAGGATGACCTCCCGGCCGGTGGCGGCGTAGTGCTTCACCAGCTCCAGGCCGATCGCCCGGGTCCCGCCCACGACGACGACGGCACCGTCTGACATCCTCACGCCTCCTCTTCGAACCGCTTCCAGCTCGCCAGCCAGCGGTAGGCGTGGCGGACCGGCGGCTGCGGCGCCTGCGTCTCGATCCAGCGGACGCGCTCGGTGCCGGTGTTGTAGAACCCGTGGACGCTACCCACGCCGGCGAACACGACGTCACCGGGCCGCAGGACGTGGTGCTCGCCGTCCAGCTCCGCCTCGACTTCGCCCGCGAGGAAGAAGTACGTCTCCTCGAATGGGTGGTCGTGCTGCTGGGCGGAGCCACCGATCTCATAGTCGACGGTGAACATCGTCAGCAGGTCTGCCCCGAAGACCCGATCGATGAGCATCTTCACGGAGATCCCGCTGTAGGCCAGGAGCGCGGTGTCCATTCCAGCCGGCTTGCGTCCTCGCGCCGGATCGGCGACGGCGAGCGCCTCGGCCTGGGGTGGCGTGCCCTCGTAATGGCCGACGAACCGAAGGCTGGGGTCGCCGAATGACGGTCTGACTGCCTGCTCGATGAGAGCTGGGACGTCGAACGGCTCCTGTCGGAAGAACGTGTCGTGGCGTCCGGCATCGGGCCGCAGGCGCTGCGGCGTGTTGACCGAAAGCCACCGAACTTGTTGGCCGCCGCCGTTGGCGAGGGCGTGCCATGTCCCGATCGGGATGAAGGCGTAGTCACCCGGGACAAGGCGGTGAACGGCGCCGCCGATGTCGAGGATCAGCTCTCCGGCCAGGACGTAGAGGCCCTCTTCGAACGAGTGGATGTGCCGCTGGAGCCAGCCACCGGGGGCGAACGCACCGACCGCGAGCTCAGTGTGGACGGCACCCTGGTTCGGGCCGACGATGACCGTTCGTGCCAGGCCACTCGAGGTCGCGGAGCCGTTCACGGGTGCATCCGCGAACGACCAGTCGACGCGACCCACCGAATGCATCGGCGCAGGCCTCCTCTCGTGTCCGGGTGTGAATCAGTGTGCAGTGGTAATGAACACCCCGTCAATCCGAGTCGCGGCGCTCCTCGCCATCCCCCGGCCCGTCCATCGGTCGCCGACCCAGGACGAACCAGATGGCATGGACCGGTTCGGAACCAGCGTTGAACAGCCGGTGCGGGGTTCGGGAGTCGAAGGCGATGGCATCGCCCGGCCGGAGGACATAGTCGTCGAATGCGATCCGGACGTGGAGCTCACCGCTGAGGATGTACCCCCATTCCTGGCCGCTGTGTCGCTGGAACTGGTCCGGTGGGCTGGACGCGCCGCCCACCTCGTAGGTCACGTGGAGGAAGTCGGCATGGGGCATGGATGCGGTCGTCAGGCGTTCCCATACGACGCCGGACGCGAGCCGAATCGTCTTGCGGACTTCGGCGGCCTGGAAGGGATCGGCGGGCAGCGAGCGCTCTGCGCCAGGGGTCGTCCGACCTCCCGGACCGCGTTCCCAGCTGGGCGGTCGAGCGTCGGCGAACAGCAGCTCGTCAAGGGAGATCCCGAGCTCGCTGGCGATCGCGTAGAGGGTGCTGACGGACGGTTTCGCGCGGCTCGTCTCGACCTGCGAAATGAGGCTCGGCGAGACACCCAGCCGATCGGCGAGTGCTCGCAGGCTCAGGCCCCGCGACTGCCGCGCCTCGCGAAGCCGGTCACCCATCTCGCCATACTCGGGACCCGGCCCGTTCGCGCTGCCCCGGCTCACGACTCCTCCGTCGCCTGCTCGGGGGCGATGGTACCCGCTCGCCTCGGTGGACTCGCGGCCAGTTCGCCCAGACCAGGCTCGGCCACGCGGCCGCCGGCGCGCGCCCGGATGCCATCGGCGGCGTCGGAGGCGGCTCGCACGACGGCCGCGCGATCGATCCCGACCAGCTCGCCGGCCCGCTTATGTATCTCGCCACCCACGATGACCGTGTCCACGTTCGCCGGCGTGACCGAGCGAACGATCGTGGATTCGACCGCGGCCAGCGGCGCGACGTTCAGGTCGTCCGCCCGGATGAGCAGGATGTCCGCGGCCATCCCGGGTGTCAGCTGACCCGTCCGGTCCCCAAGGCCCAGCGCACGGGCGCCGTTCCGGGTGGCGATCTCGAGGCACCGGCGGAAGGTGAGCGGCGCCAGTGAGGCGGTCGGCGAGTCCTGCCAGGGGATGCCGAGGTTCCAGGCCACGTTCATGGCCTGGAACTGGTCGACCGGCGCGATCGACGTGGCATCAACGGAGAACGACACGTCCACGCCGGCATCGACGAACCGCAGCAGGGCCGCCCGCGCGTCGCCGGCGTCGCCGAGTCGCAGCTCCGAATGGACGGCGTAGCTCAACGGGGTCCCCGTCCGGGCCAGCGCCGCCCGGTCCGCGTCGGTCGCGGCCAGGAAATGGGCGATCAGGAAGTCCGGGCCGAGGTAGCCCTTGCGCTCGAGTTCGGTCGCGTCCACCGCCGTCGAAGCGCCCTGCACGGTGTGGATCGCGACCGGCAAACCGCGACGCCTGGCCTCGGCCATCTCGCGGTCGAAGACCTCGACGGAGCCCAGGTCCGGGCCGCGGAGGTTGACGCCGAGGTGGACCCGGCCGCCGAATCGATCGTCATCGCCGAACCACTCGCCACGGACGCGGTCGATGTCCCGGAAGTCGAGCGCCTCGTCGACGGGCAGGGCGTCGCGGTGGCCGTACGCGTACCTCGCCCGGATGGGCACGTCGCGGTGGGCCGACAGCTCGGCATCGGCGTGGGCCGGTGTTCGGGTGTTGTGCGACCAGTTGTGGACGGTCGTGATCCCGGCATTGAGGGCCTCGACGATCCCGAGGCGCACGCTGGCGTAGAAGTCCTCCGGCTCGTAGTGCGCCGCGGTCGCCCACTTGGCCGGGAAGTACTCGAAATCCTCGGTCACGAAGTTGCGGCCGAGCGAGCTCCACATGTGCCAGTGGGTCTCGATGAGTCCCGGCATGACGATCATCCGGCGGGCGTCGATGATCTCGGCGCCGTCGGCGCGACCCACCGTCCCGACACGCTCGATCCGACCGTGCCGGACCAGGACGTCCGCGCCGGCCAGCGTGCCCACGTCGGGATCGACCGTGACGACGGTTCCCCCGCGGAGCAGCAGGTCTGGCGTGTCGTGCACCGTGCCTCCTCAGCGGTTCGTCACAGGCCGACGAGCTGGGCGACCAGCGGAGCGTCCGCCCGGAGCGTCGCCGGCGAGCCCGACCAGGCGACGACGCCCCCGTCGCCGATGACATCGACCCGATCGGCTACGGAGAGCGCGAGGTCGACGTTCTGCTCGGCGAGCAGGATGCCGAGGCCATCGCGCCGCAGGTCCGCGATCCGCTCGCCCACCTGCGCCACCATCATCGGCGACAGTCCCTCCGAGGGCTCATCCATCACCAGCAACGCCGGGTTCATCATCAGCGCCCGCCCGATGGCCAGCATCTGCTGCTCGCCACCCGACAGCGAGGCAGCCCGCTGCCGGCCCCGCTCGCCCAGCACAGGAAAGAGGGCGCGGACCCTGCCCAGGTCCCACCCGCCGGCCACGGGCCGGGCAGCGATCTGCAGGTTCTCGTCAACCGTCAGTGACGCGAACAGGCGCCGTCCCTGGGGGACGAGGCCAACCCCAGCCCGTGCGATCTCGTGCGCCGGCAGGCGACCGAGGTCGCGATCGCGGAACCGGATCGAGCCGGCGGTGACGAGCGGCGGCCGCAGGCCACAGATCGAGCGCAGGATCGTCGTCTTGCCCATCCCGTTGCGGCCAAGGAGAGCCACGACCTCGCCGGTGGCGACCGTCATGCCGACACCGTGGAGCACCCGTGCCGAGGCATAGCCGGCCTCGAGGGCGACGATCTCAAGCATCGGCCGTCCGGCCAAGGTAGACGGCCTGAACGGTTTCGTCCCGCCTGACCTCGTCCGGTGTGCCGAACGCGATCTGGCGACCGTAGTGGAGGCACAGGACCCGATCCGCGAGGCCCAGCGCCAGCGACATGTCGTGCTCGATCAACAGAATGGGCAGGGTGCGGGGGAGGGCCGCGAGCAGGTCCCGGAGCCGCGTTCGCTCGGCGGACGCGAGTCCCGCGGCGGGTTCGTCGAGGAGCAGCACCCGTGGCTCGGTGGCGAGCGCCATCGCCAGCTCCAGCTGCCGCTGCTCGCCGTGGGAGAGGTCGCCGACACGGTCGCCGGCACGCCCGCCAATGCCGACGCGTTCGAGCAACGCCTCCACGGCTCCCGCCGCGACGTCGGACCCGCGGGTCGGCGACCAGAACCGCCACTGGTCGCGGATCCTCGCCTGGCTCGCCAGCCGGACGTTCTCGGCGACCGTGAGGCCAATGAACAGGTTCGATACCTGGAAGGTTCGGGCCAGGCCCATCCGGGCCCGACGCTGGGGCGGGAGTCGGGTCACGTCCCGCCCCAGCAGCTGCACCCCACCATCGGTGGGTCGAAGCTCTCCCGCAATCAGCCGGAAGAGCGTGGTCTTGCCGGCGCCATTCGGGCCGATCACGGACACCCGCTCGCCCTGGCCCAGGTCCAGGGAGACGCCGTCGACCGCGACGACACCGCCGAAGCGGCGAACGACGCGGTCGAGGCGGACGACGGGCGGGAGGCCGGCGGTCACGATGGCTACTGGCTGGTGAAGTCGCGACTGAACACGGGGTTGGCCAGGAAGGCGTCCTTGCCGTAGGTCCAGAACTGGCTGACGTCCTCGATGGTCTCGTCGACCACGTTCCAGTACTTGCCGTCGTCGCGGGCCTCGACGTGCTCGCGGTTGACCCCGCCGACGATGTTGTTCGTGTCGTCAAAGGAGATCGGGCCGTAGACGCTGTCGTCGAACGTCAGGGTCTGCGCGGCGGCAACGAAGTCCTCGCCGTCGACAACGCCGCCCGTCTCCTCGAGTGCGCCGGCGATGACCTCGGCCATGAGGTACGAGCCCGCCGCGTACAGCGAGGGAATCTCGCCGTGACGCGACTCGTACTCCTCGACAAAGGTCTGGACCGCCTCCGAGTCGCGGCCCTCGGTCCAGTAGCTGAAGCTGATGATCCCGTTCGCGGCCTCGCCCTGATCGCGGAGCAGCACCTGGTCCGCGAAGCAGCAGTTGCCGACGAGGGGCGTCGCTTCCATCCCAAAGCTCGTCCACGACTCCCAGAACAGGATCGCGTCGGGGCCTCCGGCCGAACCGATGAACACGACGCCGGGCTGTTCTGCCTGGGCCTGGGTGACGTAGGTCGCGAAGTCCTGCGTCCCCAGCGGGTGCCAGATCTGCGACTTGATCGTTCCGCCGGCGTCGGTGTAGCCGGACACGAAGCCACCGCAGCTCTCCCAGCCGAAGCCGTAGTCCGGGCAGATCGTCACGGCGTTCTGGTAGCCCTGGGCGAAGGCCCACTGGCCGGCCGGGAAGTTGGACTGGCTGCTGGTGTAGCCAACGCGCATGACGAGCGGATTCGCCCGACGCTGGGTCAGGTCATCGGCCCCGCTGATGTGGAAGGACGGCACGCCCTGCGAGGCGACGTAGTCGGCGACGGCGTAGGCCGTGTTGGCGAGGATCGGGCCGGCCGTGATGTCGACGCCTTCCTCCTCGACGAGGCGCCGGGCCTTGGTCAGGGCGACCTCGGGATCGCCGGCGTCGTCCTCGTACACGGTCTCGACCGTGGCGCCGCCCGCGGTGTCGCCGTTGAGCTCCCAGTACAGCTCCCAGCCACGCTGCATATCGGTCCCGAGAGCGGCCACGAAGCCGGTCGTCGGCGAGATGAAACCGACGGTCACCGTGACGCCCCCGGCCGAGCTGGTGGGCGCGTCCGACGGCGGCCCGGAGGCCGCGCTGGTCGCGCTCGGCGTCGATGAGGTCGTGGGCGCGGACGATGCGCCGCCCGGGCCGCACGCGGCCACGATCAGGATGGCGCCCACCGCGAGCACGCCGATGCGTCGCGGTTGGTGCGCCGTCAGGAGCTTGTCTGCCATGGAATCCTCCTCCTATCAGCCGCTTGAGGGCGGCGGGCCCGGCGCCTCGCCACCACCGTCGTCGAGGAGTGGCGGCGCCACCCGTCCCGACGCGAGATCGGCGCTCGCGCGCCGATCGCTGCTTCCGGTTCGCCGGCGCTCCAGGGCACCCGCGACCCCACCTGGTGCGAACAGCACCACGGCGATGAAGACCAACCCGAGGAGCGTCGGCCAGCGGTCCACGTAGGAGCTCAGCCAATGCTCGGTCCCGACGACCACGCCCGCCCCCACGAGGGGACCGAGCAGCGTCCCTGCCCCACCCAGGATCACCATGACCACGGCCATGGCGGAGCGGCCGAACGAAGCGACGTTGGGACTCATGAATTGCGCGTGCCAGACGGTCAGGACGCCGGCCACACCCGCGAGCAGACCGGAAAGCATCACCGCCACGAACTTGGCCCGGGCCACGGAGTAGCCGAGGCTGGCCATCCGGCTCTCACTCTCGCGGACGCCCCGAAGGACCAGCCCGAACGGGCTGGCAGCGAGGAGCCAGCGGAAGACCGCCGCCGCGGCGAACATCCCGGCCGCGACGGCGTAGAAGACGGTCGGGCTGGCTATGAGCTCCGGCCGACTCAGCCCGGTGAGGCCGTTCTGCCCGCCGGTCAGGCTCGAGAGCTTGATCGCCAGGCCGTGGACGGTGATACCCAGGGCCAGCGTGATCATGAGGAACACGATCCCGTTGGTCCGCATCGTCGTCAGCGCGTAGACCGCGGACACTGCCAGCGTCACCAGCAGCGCAAGGAGCAGCTGGGCCCACGGACCCAGGTCCCGGAGCGTCGCCCAGGCAACGGCGTAGGCGGCCGCGGCGGCGATCCCGGCGTGGCCGATCGACACGAGCCCGGCCTGGCCGGCGAGCAGGTCGATGCTCGAGGCCAGGATCGCGGCGATGAACACGAGCGACAGGATCGTGACGGCGAAGGGCGGCAGGACGGCCGGGGCCAGGACGGCGGCCCCGATCCCGAGTCCGAGGAGCCCCAGGCGCAGGCGCCGGCCGGTCACGCCGACGACCGCCCGAAGAGCCCGGCCGGGCGAAGCACGAGGATGATCGCCATCGGCGCGAAGACCGCGAACGACGAGAGCTCCGGCAACCAGACCCGCGAGTACGCGTCGATCAGGCCGATCAGCACGCTGCCGACAGCCGCGCCGGCCACGCTGCCGAGGCCGCCGACGATCACGACGACGAGGGCGAAGAGCAGGATGTCGGTGTCGGCGCCGGGCCGGATCGTGAGGAGGCCGGCGGCAATCATCCCCGCAACCCCGGCGAGGACCGCACCCACCAGGAACATCGCCGCGAAGACCCGATCGACGTCGATGCCGATGGCCGAGACCATCTCCCGGTCGTCCACGCCCGCCCGCAAGATGGCGCCGATCCTGGTCCGGTGGTGAATGACCTGGAGCAGGATCCCCACGACAACGGCGAAGGCGATCACGAACAGGCGGTAGGTGGGATACGTGACAGGGCCCAGCGACGTCGCGCCCACCAGCTGCGGTGGCGGCTCCGCGGAGCGGGGGTTGCCGCCGAAGATCGCCAGGATCAGGTCGGCGATCACGATCGCGATCCCGACCGTCAGGAGGACCTCCGGGAGCTCCCGACCCCGCACCCGCCTGAGGAGCAACCGCTCGGAGATGAGGCCCACGACGCCCACGGACGCACCCGCGGCCACGACCCCCAGGACCCAGCTGTCCGTCACCGCGGCCACGGAGATGCCGATCGAACCGCCCAGCAAGTACAGGGCGCCGTGGGCCAGGTTGACGATCCGCATGACCCCGAACACGAGCGTGAAGCCGCTCGCCACGAGGAACAGGAGCGCCGCGAAGGTCAGCCCGTTGAGAGACTGGAGGACGAGGAACTGCAACGACAACGCGCCGCTCCTGATGCCGCTCGACGACCGGTCGCGGGGTGTTCGGTTAGTTTAGTAGTGCTGTACAGCCCGTCAAGGCTGATCACACTCGCCCCGGTGAGCTGTGGAGCGTCATTGAAATCGTGTGCCTTCGGCGACATACTGGCACCCTGCGCTTGCGCTCAGTGAGGTGCATCTGTGACCACCCTCGCCCGCGCGGCTTCACCGACGACCGCCGTCCGCCCGCCCGCGTCCCCCGGCTCGATGAACGTCGACTGGGAGGAGCGCGTCAACACGGATCGGCTGCGAACCTATCGGCTCGCCCGGTCGCGTGGGGCGCTCGACGCCTCAGACCTCGGCGCCGTCCTGCTGTTCGACTTCAACAACATCCGCTACGTCACCAGCACCCACATCGGCGAGTGGGCGCGCGACAAGATGACCCGCTTCTCCCTGCTGACCCGCGGCGGCGAGCCGCATCTGTGGGACTTCGGCTCGGCGGCCAAGCACCACCGGGTCCATTGTCCGTGGCTGTCCGCCCGAGAACATCCGGGGCGGGATGATCGGGCTGCGCGGTGCCGTGGCTCCCGATGCCGGCCTGTTCACCCGGGCGGCCCGCGAGATCGCGGACATCCTGCGCGCCGAGCGGGCGTTCGACATGCCGATCGGGGTGGACCTCGTCGAGCCGCCGATGCTGGCCGCGCTCCAGGCCGAGGGGATCGAGGTCCGCGACGCCCAGCAGGTGATGCTCAATGCCCGCGAGGTCAAGTCGATCGACGAGATCACCCTCCTCAACACCGCCTGCGCGATGGTCGACGGTGCCTACCAGCTGATCGCGGAGCAGCTCAAGCCGGGCATCCGCGAGAGCCAGCTGGTCGCCAACGTCACCAAGGCCCTGTTCGACATGGGCAGCGAGCACGTCGACAACATCAACGCGGTGTCCGGCGAGCGCTGCTCACCCCATCCACATGTCTTCTCCGACCGGCTGATCCGGCCCGGCGACCAGGCCTTCTTCGACATCATCCAGACCTACGTCGGCTACAAGACCTGCTACTACCGGACGTTCGTCGTGGGCCATGCCACGGACGCCCAGCGCGATGCCTACAAGCGCGCCCGCGAGTGGATCGATGCCTCGATCGAACTGATGCGGCCCGGCGTGGGGACCGACCAGGTGGCGTCCGTCTGGCCCAAGGCCGAGGAGTTCGGCTTCGACAGCGAGATGGAGTGCTTCGGGCTCCAGTTCGGCCACAGCGTGGGCCTGTTCCTCCACGAGCGGCCGATCATCAGCCGGCTCAACTCGCTCGACCACCCGGTCGAGATCAAGGAAGGCATGGTCATCGCCCTCGAGACCTACTGCCCGGCCAAGGACGGCTATTCCGCGGCCAGGATCGAGGAGGAGGTCGTCGTCACCAAGGACGGGCCACAGGTGATCACCCGCTTCCCGTCCGCCGAGCTGTTCGTGGCCAACCCGTACTGATGGCCACGGTGGTCGTGCCCGACGTCGAGGTCCGCCTCCGGATGTACCGGACGATGGTGGAGTGCCGGCAATTCGAGTTGCGGGCGCAGGAGCTGTTCTTCGAGGGCCTCGTCCGGGGCACGACGCACCTTGGCGTCGGCCAGGAGGCCGTGGCTGCGGGCTTCGCGGCGGCGATGCGGGACGACGACTACACCTTCGCGACCTACCGCGGCCACAACCACGCGCTGGCTCGCGGGACGCCGATGGGGCCGCTCTACGCCGAGCTGTTCGGGCGGGCGAACGGCCTGCTTGGTGGCAAGGGCGGGTCGATGCACATCACCAGCGTCGACCACCACATGATGGGTTCGTACGCGATCGTCGGCGCCCATCTGCCGATCGCCCTGGGGGCCGCCTGGTCGGCCCAGTACCGCAAGTCGGGCCAGGTGGCGGTCTGCTTCTTCGGCGACGGCACGACCAATATCGGCGCGTTCCACGAGGCCCTCAACATGGCCGCCGTCTGGAAGGCGCCGGTCGTCTTCGTCTGCGAGAACAACCAGTACATGGAGTACACGGCGATCGGCGCGGTGACCGCGGTCGCCCGTCCAGCAGCGGACCGGGCGGCGGCCTACGGCCTGGAGGGCATCGTCGTCGATGGCAACGACGCCGACGCCGTCTACGAGGTGGCCCGGACGACGATCGACCGGGCTCGAGGTGGCGACGGGCCGTCGCTGATCGAGGCGGTGACCTACCGGCATGGCGGCCACTCCCGGGCCGACCCGGGCAAGTACCGGCCCGACGACGAAGTCAAGGCCTGGCTGGCCAAGGACCCGATTCCGCGGGCCCGTGCCGCGCTGGAAGCCGCCGGCGTCGACGCGGCCACGCTCGACGCGATCGACGAGGAGACGCGAGCCAAGGTCGCGGCGGGCGAAGCCGAGGCGCGTGCCGGGGCGGAACCCGGCGAAGCGGTCCTCGAGACCCAGGTCTGGGCGGACGGCGGGTCCGCCTGGCGGACTCCTCGGGCGGATGGCGTCGCGGAGCTCCGCCTCCGACCTCCGAAGGCGAGTGACATTTCATGACTGAGGTTGCCTATAGGCAGGCCGTGGCCATGGGCATCGCCCAGGAGATGGCCCGCGATGAGACGGTCGTCTTCATCGGCGAGGACGTGGGTGCCGCGGGCGGCGTGTTCAAGACCACCGAGGGGCTGCTGGACAAGTTCGGCCCAGAGCGCGTCCGCGACACGCCGATCAGCGAGCAGGCCATCGTTGGCGCGGTGATGGGCGCGGCGATGACTGGCCTTCGCCCCATCGGCGAGCTGATGTTCTCGGACTTCTTTGCCGTCGCCTGGGACATGGTGGCCAACCAGATCGCCAAGACGCGCTACATGACCGATGGCCAGGTGGCCCTGCCGCTGGTCCTCCGAACGGCCAACGGCGGCGGCCTCCGGTTCGGGGCCCAGCACAGCCAGAGCATCGAGAACTGGGCGATGGCCATTCCGGGGCTCAAGGTCGTGGCCCCGTCAACGCCGGCCGACATGGTCGGGCTCATGGCAGCCGCCATCCGCGACCCGGACCCGGTGATCGTCTGCGAGCACAAGGGCCTGTTCGCGGTCAAGGGCGAGGTACCGGACGGCGAGCACGTCGAGGAGCTGGGCGTCGCCCGCGTCCTGCGTGAGGGCACGGACTGCACGATCGTGGCCCTCGCCGCGATGGTCCCGCGGGCCCTCGAGGCCGCCGAGCAACTGGCCTCGGACGCCGGGATCTCCGCCGAGGTCATCGACCTCCGCTCGCTTGTCCCGCTCGACGTCGAGACCCTCCTCGCTTCGCTGGCCAAGACCGGCCGGCTGTTCACGGTCGAGGAGAACCCCCGACTGTGCGGCTGGGGCGCGGAGATCGTCTCGATCCTGGCCGACGAGGGGTTCTGGAGCCTCGACGCGCCGCTCGTCCGGATCACGACCCCGCACATCCCGTTGCCGTCGGCGGCCGTCCTCGAGGATCTCGCTATCCCGACGGTCGACCGGATCGTCGACACGGTCCGGCGTCGGCTCGACGAGGCGAAATGAACAGCCGATGACGCGGGTCGCGGTCCTGGGGATCGGCCGGATGGGGTCAGCGATGGCTCGGGCGCTGGCCCGCGCGGGCGATGACCTGGTCCTCTATAACCGGACGCCCGAGCGAGCCGAAGTCCTGGCCGCCGAGCTCGGGGCAACGACGACAGCCTCGGCAGCCCAAGCGGTGGCGAGCGCACAGGTGGCGATCTCGATGGTCGCCGATGAGGCCGCGATCGAAAGCCTGTACCGCGGCGAAGGCGGCGTCCTGGACGGCGTCCACCGCGACGTCGTGGTGGCCGACATGAGCACCGTGCCACCGAGGTCGATCCTGGGGCTCGAGCGCGACGTCCGGGTCCGCGGCGGCGGGATCATCGACGCGCCGGTGTCCGGCAGCGTCACCACGGCCACCTCCGGCCAGCTCACGATCATGGTCGGCGGCACGGCCGAAGACCTCGAGCGCGCCCGGTCGACGCTCGACCACATGGCAAAGACGGTCGTCCACATCGGTCCGCTCGGCTCGGCCGCGGCGATGAAGCTTGCGGTCAACGCGGTCATCTTCGGCTTGTCGAACGCCGTGTCGGAGGCACTGGTCCTGGCGGAGCGAGCGGGCATCGACCGGTCCGTCGCCTACGACGTCCTCGCAAATAGCGCCGTCGGCGCGCCGTTCGTGGGCTACAAGCGGGCGGCGTTCGTCGACCCGGAGGCCACGCCCGCGGCCTTCTCGCTGGCGCTTGCCGAGAAGGATCTGCTGCTGATCACCGAGCTGGCCGATCAGCTGGGCCTTCCCGTCGCGCAGGCCCGTACGAACCTGCAGCTCATCCGGGAGGCCGCCGGCGGCGGCAAACCCGACGACGACTTCGCAACGGTCGCCGTCCACCTCCGGGAGCGATCCCGCGCGACGACGGCGACCACCAGGGGAGGAACGAGCTGAGGAGAGGGCGCACGAGCCGACGAAGACCCGGTCAGGACCACCAGGAGGAAAGGCCGACATGGCTGAGCGAACGCTGATCAAGGGCGGGATCGTCCTCACCCAGGACCCGGCGCTGGGCGAGCTGCCGGACGCCGACATCGTCGTCGAAGGCGACACCATCGTCGAGGTCGGGCGCAACCTGAGCGCCGCCGACGCCAAGGTGATCGACGCGACCGGCGATATCGTCATCCCAGGCTTCGTCGACACCCACCGCCACACCTGGGAAACCTCGATCAGGACCTCGGCGCCGGACTACACCCTGGGCGCCTACTTCGGGGCGATCCTCGACAAGTTCGCTCCCAACTACCGCCCGGAGGACGTCTACGCCGCGAACCTGTGGGGCGCCCTCGAGTGCATCAACGCGGGCATCACCACGCTCGTCGACTGGTCGCACATCATGAACACGGCGGAGCACGCCGACGCCGCGGTGAAAGGCCTCCAGGACGCCGGCCTCCGATCCGTGTTCGCGTTCGGATTCCCGAATACGTCGATCCAGGCCTGGTGGTTCGGGCCGGACTACGCCGGCAGCGTCGAGCGGATCAACGGCGACGAGGCCCGCCGAATCCGCAAGCAGTACCTTTCGAGCGATCGGGGCCTGATCACGATGGCCCTCGCCACCCGGGGCACGAACTTCTGCAAGCCGGAGGTCGTGCAGTACGAGTGGGGGCTGGCCAAGGAGCTCGGGAATCAACGTCACCGTCCACGTGGCCATGGACCGGTTCGGCTACACCAAGATGCAGCTCCGGGGCCTCAAGGAGCTGGGGCTGCTGTACCCCAACACGACCTACATCCACTCGTCGCACCTGCTCGACGACGAGTGGCAGATGGTCGCCGACTCCGGTGGCAACGTCTCGCTGGCGCCGCAGATCGAGATGCAGATGGGCCACGGCTGGGCGCCCGCGGCGACGGCCGACAAGCTGGGAATCCCGATCGGCCTGTCGTCCGACGTGGCGACGACGGCATCGTCCGACCAGTTCACCCAGATGCACGCCGTCTTTGCCTCGGAGCGGGCGCGCCGCCACCAGGCTGCATGGGACGCGGACCCCAACGACACAGTCGACACGCCGGACCTGATCACCTCGCGGGACGTCCTCCGCTGGGCGACGCTCGACGGGACCAAGGTCGCCGGTGTGTCCGACTGGACGGGCTCGATCACCCCGGGCAAGAAGGCCGACATCGTGATCATCGACACCAAGGCAGTCAACGTCGCGCCGGTGATCGACCCGGTGGGGGCCGTCGTCTGCGCGGCCGACACGGCGAACGTCAAGACGGTCATGGTCGATGGGAAGCTCCTCAAGCAGGACTTCCGCCTGACGGCGGTGCTGGACGGCCCACGCCGGGCGGTCCAGGAATTGCGCGACTACCTCGTCGGAACGTTTGGTGAGCCCGAAGCCGGCTGGCTGCCGCAGGCGGTGGCCGAGGGCTAGTCGAGCCCCTCGGCGGCGTCGGTGAGCCAGGCAGCGAGGTAGGCGGCGAACGAGGGCCGGACGTACAGCCGGTAGGTCGGCGCGGCGTCGACCTGCTGGAGGATGACCTGCGCCCGGGCGACCAGCGTCTGGGCGCAGGAGCCCGGCGGGAACGCTCGCGGGTCGAGGTCCACCGAGCAGCCGAACTCCAGCAGGGACCGCGCGTGCGGGCCAGTCAGCTCCAGCGTGGTCCGCGCGGCCGAGACGTCGACCACCGCACCGAACCGGTCGCCCAGCGCCGACCGCAGGATGCGGACGAGGTCGACTTCGGTGCCCGGCGGGCCGACGACGAGCCACTCGTCCGGGCCGAGCCACAGGGCGTGGTGATCGACGACGCCATTTACCGCGTTTGGCTCGATCGGCAGCTCGAACCCGATCGCCTTGGCGATGTCGGCGAGGAGGTCCTGGTCGTCAGGGCCGGCGCGCAGGTCGACCTGGGCCAGGAACGGCACCTCCCGAAGGCCGTCCAGCAGCTCGACGCCATCGAGCGGCGAGCGGCGCTGCGCGTCAGCCGTCACGACGCAGGTTCTCCGGGTCGTACAGGACCGATGACACGATCTGCGCGGCGACGACCCGGTCCTCGAGCGGCGCGTGGACGGTCTCGCCGATGCGATCTCGGCCGCGCTTGACCATCGCCAGAGCAAACGTCCGGCCGAGAGCGGCGGAGCGATAGCTCGATGTCACGTGGCCGACCATCGGCACGGGTACGGCGTGCGAGGTGTCGTCGACGAGCTGGGCGCCCTCCGGCAGCAGCGCATCGGGCTCGGCCGGCAGCAGGCCGACGAGCTGCTTTCGGTCGTCTCGCGCAGTGTCGGCCCGCCGCAATGAGCGCCGGCCGATGAAGTCCTTCCGCTTGGACACCAGCCAGTCCATGCCGAGGTCCTGTGGGGTGGTCGTGCCGTCGGTCTCCTGGCCGACGATGGGGTAACCCTTCTCGGCTCGCAGGACGTGCATCGTCTCGGTGCCGTACGGCGTGATGCCGTGCGGCTCGCCGGCTCGCATGACCGCCTCCCACATCGCCATGCCGTGCCACGACGCCACGTTGATCTCGTAGGCCAGCTCCCCGGAGAACGAGATCCGGAACACGCGGGCCGGGATCCCCGCCACGACCGCGTCGCGCCAGGTCATGAACGGGAAGCCCTCGACCGACACGTCGAGCTCCGGCGCGAGCGCGGCCACGACGTCACGCGACCGCGGGCCCACGACCGCCGCCACGGCCCATTGCTCGGTGACCGACGTGCAGCGGACGCGCAGCTCGGGCCACTCCGTCTGGAGCCACTCCTCGAGGTGGTCGAGCACCGCGGCGGCGTTGCTGGTCGTGGTCGTCATGTGGAAGTGGCCCTCGGACAGGCGGCTGGTGACCCCGTCGTCGAAGACCATCCCGTCCGGCTTGCACATCAGCCCGTACCTGCACGAGCCCACAGGCAGCGTGGAGAACGCGTTGGTGTACACGCGGTCGAGGAAGACGCCGGCGTCCGGCCCCTGGAGGTCGATCTTGCCGAGGGTCGTGGCATCCATCACGGCCACGCCCTCGCGGGCGGCGGCGCACTCGCGGAGGACGGCCGCATCCATCGACTCGCCGTCCCGCGGGAAGTAGCGCGGCCGCTTCCACTGGCCGACGTCCTCGAAGCTCGCGCCATGCTCGACGTGCCAGGGCTGCACCGGCGTCGTCCGCACCGGGTCGGCGAGGGCGCCCCGGTGGCGGCCGGCCAGCGCGGCGAAGCTGACCGGCGTGTACGGCGGCCGGAACGTGGGGACGCCGACCGATCCCGGATCCTGGCTCATCAGCCCCGCGGCGATCGCGGCACTCACGGCCCCTGAGGTCTTGCCCTGGTCACTGGCCGTCCCGACCGTCGTGTACCGCTTGATGTGCTCGATCGACGTCAGCCCGGCGCCGACAGCTCGGCGCAGGTCCGCCACGGTCGCATCGCGCTCCAGGTCGACGAAGGCGGTCGCGCCGTCACCATCCGGTTCGACGAGCCAGGTGGCGGCCGAACCCGGCAGCCCCTCGCCGGCGGCCAGCCCGACGACCTCGACGTCTCTCGGCCCCCGGTCCGGTAGCCAGGTGTGGAGCGTCTCGTCATAGCGGAGCGAGCCCCGGGCCTGGCTCCAGAGCGCGACGTTGGGGTTCCAGCCGCCGGACACCAGCAGCAGGTCCGCCTCGACCCTCCTGCCGTCCAGGAGTACGGCGTTGAGGCGACCGGTGCCGGGATCCGCTTCGGTGCCGGTGACCTGGACCCTGGTCCTCGGATCCGCGATCTCTACGATCGCCGCCCCGGCCGTTTCGACGACGCGGGCCGCCTCCACGCCCCAGGCGTTGGTGGTGAAGACGACGACGCGAAGGCCCGGCAGCACGCCGTAGCGCTCGACGTAGGCTGCCGCCGAGCCGGCGAGCATGATCCCCGGCCGGTCGTTGTCGGCGAAGACGATCGGGCGCTCGATGGCGCCGGCGGCGAGGACGATGCGATCCGCCCGGACGTGATGCAGCCGGCCCTCCGTCCGGTGGCCGGGACGCCGTTCGGCGATGACGATGTAGCCCTGGTCGTAGATGCCGAGCGCGGTCGAGCGGGCCATGACTTCGACGTCCTCGATCGGAGCCACCGTTGGACCTTCGTCGATGAGCAGGATCCGCCCGCCGTCGGGCTCAGTCGCCGCGACTGCCGCCCGCCGGCCGGCTTCGCCGCCGCCGACGACCAGGACCTCGACGTGGCGGTGGCGATGGTCGAAGCGGCCGGCATCCATGGCCGTGGTCAGCCGGCCGCGGCCGGCGAGCGAGTGGGCCACCAGCCCATCGACGACCTCGACGACGGTGGCACGAAGCATCGGCTCGGACGCGCCGCTGGGCCAGTCCACCTGGACGAGGGCGTTCGGCTCCTCCGGCCCGCAGCTGAACACGCCGCGCGGCCGCCCGGTGTAGATCCCACGCCCCACGACCGCGACGTCGTTGGCGAGCAGCGCCGATGCAATCGTGTCCCCGGCAAACGCCTCGACCTCGATGTCGTCGAACGTGAAGGTGACCGGGTGCGAGCGATCGATCCTTGTCCCGCCCGCCGGCAGCCTCACTCCAGCCATTGGTGGGTGAGCGTGTCGCGGGCGGTGTCGAACCAGCGCCGGCAGCCGGCTGCGTGGACCCACCGCTCGCGGAACGCGCCCCTGGGGTTGTCGCGCATGAACAGGTAGTCGGCCCATTCCGCGTCGGTCAGCGCATCGGGATCCCCCGGGTGGGCGATACCGGCCTGGCCGCCATAGCGGAACTCGACCTCGTCACGGGGCCCGCACCAGGGACACCGGATCGACAACATCAGGGCAGTTCGTCGGTTCGGTCGGGATAGAGGATCAGCTCCGGGACATCGCCTTGCCAGCCACCGGCGGCCAGCTCGCGAGAGAAGCTCCAGCCGGGGTAGACCGTCCCGTCCGGGCCGACGACGAGCAGGGTGAAGTTGACGTGATTGCTATTGCCAGCGGCGAAGTCGCGCACCTCGGCCGTCGGTTCGACGAAGAAGGTGAACGTGCCATCGGTCGCCGACGTCCCTTCGAGGTGGACCACCGCCGGGACGGGCTGACCGACCACGGCATTCGCGTGGTCGAGGACGTCCAACTGGACGAGCGCGCCCTTGACGGGGCGATTTTCCCTGCCATACACGACGCCTGCGACGACGCGGTGCGCAGCCTCGGGTTGCGGCGTCGCCGGTGGTGGGCTCGCCTCCGGACTCGTGGTACAGGCCGTCGCGACCAGGCCGGCGACGACAACGGTCACGAGACGGCTCAATGGGCTACTGCGGCGGCGCCGTGCTCGTCGATGAGCGCACCCGTCTCGAACCGGGACAGGGCGAACGGCCGAACGAGCTCGTGTGGCTCGCCGGCGGCGATCGTCGCGGCAAACGCCCAGCCCGAGCCGGGCGTGGCCTTGAACCCGCCCGTGCCCCAGCCGCAGTTGAGGAACAGGTCACGGATCGGCGTCAGGCCGATGATCGGCGAGGCGTCCGGGCAGACGTCGACGATCCCGGCCCAGGTTCGGAGGACGTGGGCACGGGCGAAGATCGGGAACAGCTCCAGCGCCGCGGCCATCTGGTGTTCGATGACGTGGAACGACCCGCGCTGCGAGTACGAGTTGTAGGAATCGATCCCCGCGCCCAGGACCAGCTCACCCTTGTGCGCCTGCGAGATGTAGACGTGGACCGCGTTGGACATCACCACGCATGGGTGGATCGGCTCGAGGAGCTCGCTGACCAGCGCCTGGAGCGGGTGCGACTGGAGGGGCAGCCGGATCCCGACCATCGCCGCCAGGCCGCTGGTATGACCGGCCGCAACGAGGGCGACGCGCCCCGCCGCGATGTCACCCCGTGACGTCCGGACGCCGCTGACGCGGTCGCCATCCCGGGTGAAACCGGTGACCTCGGCGCCCTGGATCAGGTCGACGCCGAGGGCATTGGCCGCGCGGGCATACGCCCAGGCGACGTGATCGTGCTTGGCGATCCCACCCCGCGGCTGGTAGGTCGCACCCATGACCGGGTAGCGGACGTCCGGAGAGACGTTGACGATCGGGCACAGCCGCTGGACGTCGGCGGGGGTCAGCCATTCGGCGTCGACGCCGTTGAGGCGGTTGGCGTTGACCCGCCGGCGGCCCTCCCGGATGTCGTGGAGGTTGTGGGCCAGGTTGATCACGCCCCGCTGGCTGAACAGGATGTCGTAGTCGAGCTCCTGGGGCAGGCCCTCCCAGAGCTTCAGCGAGTGCTCGTAGATCGCTGCACTCTCGTCCCACAGGTAGTTCGAGCGGATGATCGCGGTGTTGCGGCCCATGTTCCCGCCGCCGAGCCAGCCCTTCTCGACCACGGCCACGTTGGTGATGCCGTGGTTCTTCGCCAGGTAGTAGGCCGTCGACAGGCCATGCCCGCCGCCACCTACGATGACCACGTCATACGCGGGCTTCGGGTCCGAATTGCGCCACAGGTGCGCCGGGTGCTCGGGGAGCTGACGGCCGGCCTCGCTCACATCGCTGAGTCTAGGACGGCGCCGGCCTGACTGCGCCTGCCGGGTCGCTCGCTTGACGATCGCGGAAGGCGGCTCGATCCTGCGGGCCGAGGAGGAGGGTCCGTGCCGGACTTGTTCATCGACGGCGACTGGGCCGCATCGTCGGCCGGCGAGCGCAGCGCCGTCGTCAATCCGTCGGATGCGACCATCGTGCGCGACGTCGACGTGGCGAGCGACGCCGATGTCGAACGAGCGATCGCCGCCGCGCGTCGGGCGTTCGACCACGGCCCCTGGCCGACGGCGCCGGCGGCGGATCGAGCCGCGCTCCTGGCGCGCACGGCCGACCTGCTCGTCCGGGATCGCGACGAGCTGGCCCGGCTGGAGACCGTCAACACGGGCAAGGCGCTGCGCGAGAGCGCGTACGACATCGACGACGTGACGTCCGTGTTCCGGTACTACGCCGGGCTTGCGACGGAGGATGCGAGCCGCGTCGTCGACGCGGGCTCCGACACGGTGCGGAGCCGGATCGTCCACGAGCCGGTCGGCGTCTGCGGGCTGATCTCGCCGTGGAACTACCCGCTGCTCCAGATCTCGTGGAAGGTGGCGCCGGCGCTCGCCGCGGGCAACACCGTGGTGATCAAGCCGTCCCAGGTCACGCCGCTGTCGACGATCAAGATGGTCGAGCTGCTCGAGGAGGCCGGCGCGCCGAAGGGCGTCGTCAACCTGGTCCTGGGACCGGGCGCCCGAGTCGGCCAGGCCCTCGCGGCGCACCCCGACGTCGATCTCGTGTCGTTCACGGGCGGCACCGAGGCGGGCCGCTCGATCCTCGCCGCCGCGGCACCACTGGTGAAGCGGGTGGCCCTCGAGCTGGGTGGCAAGAGCCCCAACATCGTGTTCGCGGACGCGGACTTCGAGGCCGCCCTCGACAACGCCCTGACCGGCGCCTTCATCCACTCCGGCCAGTCCTGCTCCGCGGGTTGCCGGGTCATCGTCGAGGCGCCGCTGTACGACCGGTTCGTGGCAGAGCTGGGGCGGCGCGCGGACGCCATCCGGGTGGGCCATGGCCTGGCCGAGGGGACGGAGACCGGGGCACTGATCAGCGAGGAGCACCGGGCCAAGGTGGAGCGGCACATCGCCCTGGCCGCAGCCCAGGGGGCTCGGCTGGTTGCCGGCGGCGTGCGGCCGTCAGAGCCGGACCTCCAGGCCGGGTTCTACGTCCGACCGACGGTCTTCGCGGACGTGCGGCGCGACATGACCGTGATCCGCGAGGAGGTCTTCGGGCCGGTCGTGACCGTCGAGCGGTTCACCACCGAGGACGAAGCCGTAGAGCTGGGTAACGACACGAGCTACGGCCTTGCCGGGGCCGTCTGGACGACGGACCCGGAGCGGGCAAAGCGGGTCGCCAGCCGCCTCCGGCACGGCACCGTCTGGATCAACGAGTACAACCGCTACCTGCCGCAGGCGGAGTGGGGCGGGTTCAAGCAGTCGGGCATCGGGCGGGAGCTCGGGCCGAGCGGGCTGGACGAGTATCGTGAGACCAAGCACGTCTACGAGAACCTGCAGCCGGCAGCCACGGGCTGGTTCGGAGGCTGAATAGAGAGGCAGATACACGCACGGAGGCGTACGGGAGCCGATTCGGGGCCGTCTGCAGACTGACCCGCAGACCGTGGCGATTCGTGGCTCGAGGCCTTGGTGGACCCGGTGGGCGGGTCGCGACCAGGGCGGGTGACGAAGGCGCCCGGGCCGATGGCCCGGGCGCACGAGTTTGGAGGAACCGCGGTTGGCCTACTCGGAGGGGATCTCCGCGTGGATCTTCTCGAGGTCCACGCCCTGTGTCCGCCGATACAGCCTCGCAGCGACGTACAGCACGGCGGCCGCGCCGTAGAGGACGCCCAGGAAGATGATCGAATTCGGGTTGCCGATCCCGATCGCGTAGAGCGGATCGGTGATCCAGAGGTAGAGCACCCAGCCGAGGAAGATCGTGGTGATTCCTCCGGCGAGGCTGATCAACGGCAGCCCGAGGACCTTGTATCGGGCGATCGGCGAGCTGTCGTAGAGGCTCTTCTTCCACCACGGCAGGATCGTCGCCGCGAAGGCGCTGCCGAAGAACGTCACGGCGATGACGAGCGTGGCATCGAGCGTCAGCGCAACGAAGTCCGAGTTGAAGGCATAGAAGTAGCTGAGGATCACGGACGGAATCATGATCAACAGCAGGGCGACCCACGGCACTCCGCGATCGGAAACGCGGGCCGCGGCCTCCGGGATGATCCGATCGAAGGCGGCGGCGAAGATCATCCGAGTCGACGACAGGAACAGCGTTCCGGCCCAACCCAGGAACCAGAAGCCGGCCAGCACGACGATGATCATCTGGACGATCCGGCTATCGACAAGGAATGACGCCAGCATCACCGGATAGCCCCACAGCGGGATGACGGCTTCCGGGGCGCCCTCGACGACGTAGAAGAGGTCGAGGAAATTGGTGTTGGTGGCCTGGAAGAAGATCCAGCCGAACGTCTTGGCCGCGAGCAGGACGAACACGATCGCCAGGATCGTGGCGACCCAGATGCCACCGAGCATGCCATTGAGGACCTTGCGGAAGTCACCGGCGCCACGCACTTCGCCGTAGAGCGTCGCTCCCCAGTTCGGGTAGAGCAGCCAGAACAGCATCAGTGGGATCAGCAGCCAGGTGCCCTCACCGAAGGCGAGTGGGTTGAGGTCCGTAAAGGCGTAGCCGAAGCCGGTTTCCGCGTCGATCGTCGCCTGGTAGGCATTCGAGACCCCCCACAGGCTCTGCGCCTCGCGGTCGAACGCCGCCTGGAAGTTCGCCTGGGACGAGATGAGCATCAGGACGAACATGACCGCCAGGACCCCGAGCCCGATGTACAAGCTCAACCGCTGGATCCGCGCGTAGCCGGCCATGCCAAGCGCGACCAGACCGGTCACGAGGGCGATGACGATGAGCGAGACGATGAACACGCCGCTCTGCCCGCCGAGAATCCCGAGATCGGTGATCCCGGCCAGCGCCGCGAGTGGCTGGACGAACTGGATGTTGAGGATCGCGCCGTAGATCGGCGCCCACAGCGCGAGGATGAACCACCAACCGGTTGCCGCGAGCACGAAGCCGATGCCACCCTGCCGCATCCCCAGGGCGCCGCCCAGGATCGCCCCGCCGATCCCGAGGACGATCTGGCCGGTCGCACCCAGGTTGAGCGCGCCGGCGACGAGGTAGGCGCCGATGCCGAAGGTGACGGCGCCGGCCACCGCTCCAGGAAGGCCGTCCAGGATCCGGCTCTGCCAGACGTAGTCGCCTCCCGCTCGGGGCATGACCGCAACGAGCCCGGCATAGGTGATCGCCAGAAACGTCATCCCGATGGCGGTCAGCAGGATCGCCGCAATTGGCGAACCGTTGGCGACCCAGCCGAACGCGGGGAAGCTGTAGAACATCCCGAGCGTGACCAGGTTGACCGACATGAACGAATAGACGAACGCGTCGAACCCGGACCAGCCCTTGACCAGTCCGGTCGCGTTCCGCAGGAAGAGTGACGGCGCCTGTCGCACGCCGGCAGGCGCTTCGGCCGAGACGTTCTCCATCCTTCCCTCCAGTTTCCCCCTCACCAAGCGTTCAGCCGTTGATCAGCAGATAGCGCTTCACCTCGCCTTTCTTGGAATCCAGGTCGACGATGGCGGCCTGAAGGACGCCGTCCTCATAGCTGCTCCCGGGGTTGACCGCCAGCGTTCGGCCCAGCTTCACGGCGCCGCGACCCTCGTGGATATGGCCGTGGAGTGAGAGCACCGGCCCGTAAGCGCCGATCGCGTCGCGAACGGCCTTCGAGCCGACAGGCACGAGGGCCTGGCCGCCGGCGACGTACTTCATGTCGGCGTCGATCTTCGGCGCGGCGTCAAGGTTCGAGCCATACGGCGGAGCATGAAAGTTGAAGATCGCCCGCTTTGGATCCGGGACGCCGTCGACGAGCCCATCGATCCTCGCCCGGAGCTCCTCCTCCGGCAGCTCACGGAACGTCTTCCAGGGCGTCGGATTGGCCCAGCCGGTGGACACCAGGCTGAAGCCGTCCAGGTCGATCGAGTTGGCCTCGCCCAGCTCGACAAGCTCTGCGGCGGAGATCAGCGGGTCGATCTCGAACATGTCGTCGTTTGCCGGCGAGACGATGCACCGGATCGACGTGCCCTTGAGCTTGTCGTCGGCGAGCGCCATCCAGCGCTCGACAGCCTTGAGCATCTCGTCCTTGAACCGCGCATCGACGAGTGTCGAATCGGCGGACCAGGCGTCGACCTCGTCCTGCGTCAGGCGGACCGGGTAGTACCCTCGGTCGCGGATCCGCTTCTCCATCGTGGCAACTTCGTCCTCGCTGACGAGCGTGTGCCGCTGCTCCTGGAGCGTGACGGTCCAGGAGGTGCCCTTGCCGACGATCGGCAGCATCGCCTTGCCGGTCATGTCCCCGCCCATGATCAGCACATCGGCCTGGTGAAACGCGCCCGCGTTCAGGAACTTGCGCCAGCACACGTCCGACCCGTGGATGTCGGTCGCGAAGAACACCCTCATGGGCCCTCCTCCCCGGGCGTCAGTATTCGCCCGCCACCGGGCGTACGGCAAGCCTCCCGCGGGCGTTCAAATGTGACCGTGACCGACCTCCTCCGGCTCCGTGTACCAGCTGACGCGCTCGCCGACCCTGGCGCGGAGCTTCCACTTCGTCGACTTCGGGGCGTCATCGATGGCCCGCCGAAGGTCGCGCACCTGGGCAGCGGGATCGAACGCGAGCGGCCGGCCGACCCCGAGGTCAAGGTCACCCTCCTCGAGGTCGGCATCGAGAAACTGCTGCAGCTTGTCCAGGTTGCCGGTCACGGTTCGCCACCAGCCCCAATCGCCGGAGGTGAACGACAGAATCCGGGGAACGTTTACCGCCCCTACGCCGTGGCTCGAATCCTCGGGGCCGTCATCGTCCCGGAGCGGGTGTTCGGCCAGAAGGGCCAGCGCATCGAGCACGTCCTTGCGGTTGATCTTGACGACCTGGAGCTTCGACAGCAGCAGCTCCGCCAGCGGCAGCGTGGGTCGCGATTTCGCGAGGCGGTCACCGAATTCGAAGGTGTGGCACATCTCGAGCCGATCGATCAGGACATCGACGGGTCGATTGCGGGGAACGTCAACGAAGTAGGCCTGCTTGCGCCCGAACAGGGCGTTGTGCTGGCGGTCCGGGGTATAGCCCTCGGCCTCGAGGAGTTCGTAGAACGGCGTCCGGTCGGCGGACCTCGTCGCGAAGTCGAGGTCGACCTCCTTCCGTCGGGTCCGAGCCAACCAGTCCGGAGCGTGGGCCCGGACCGCCATTCCACCCATCAGCCGTACCTGGAGCCCACGCCGGTCCGCGGCCTCGACGATCCGGAGGGATTCGGCGAGCGGGTCCTCCAGCGTGCGGGGCTCTGCCGAGACGGAGTCTGCGCTCATCAATGAACCGTCGGCCTCCGGTGCGGCCACTTGTGGGCGGCGGGCTCGCGGCAGTATAGGCACGCCCTGCGCGCCCCAACCGCCCTCATCCCGCCGTACCATCGCGACCGGATGAGCGGGAGCAGCGGGCCCAGGGTCGTGATCATCGGCGCCGGCATCATCGGCTGTGCGCTGGCCGATGAGCTGACCGAGCGCGGCTGGTCGGACGTCACCGTCGTCGACCAGGGCCGGCTGTATGCCGCCGGCGGCTCGTCGTCGCATGCCCCCGGGCTGGTCTTCCAGACGAACCCGTCGAAGACGATGACCGAGTTCGCCCAGCTACACCGTCGAGAAGTACTCGGCGCTCGAGCTCGACGGCCAATGGTGCTTCCGGCAGGTTGGCGGCCTGGAGGTCGCGACGACTCCGGAGCGCCTCGTGGAGCTCGCCCGCCGCAGTGGCTGGGCGACGTCGTGGGGCATCGACAACCGGCTCATCACCGCCGAGGAATGCGTCCGCCTGTCGCCGCTCCTCGACCCCGACGTCGTGCTGGGCGGCTACCTGGTCCCAACCGACGGGCTGGCGAAGGCGGTCCGCGCAGGCGAAGCCCAGGCGCGCCGGGCGATCGACCGCGGCGCCCGTTTCGTCGGCGAGACGGCCGTAGCGGCGATCCGGACCGACGACGCCCGCGTCCGCGCGGTCGTCACCGATGGGGGCGAGATCCCCGCCGACGTGGTGGTCTGTGCCGCCGGGATCTGGGGACCTCGGATCGGGGCGATGGTCGGCCAGCCGGTCCCGCTCCAGCCGCTGGCCCACCAGTACGTCCGGACGTCGGCGATCCCCTCGCTGGCCGCGATTGCCGCCGCCCCGGACCTCGAGAACGAGCGGCCGATCCTGCGGCACCAGGATCGCGACCTGTACTTCCGCGAGCACGTCGACCGGATGGGCGTCGGGGCGTATGGCCACCGCCCCATGCCGATCGATCCGTGGTCGATCCTGCCCCCGGCGGAGGCCGCGGTCATGCCGTCCGTGCTGCCGTTCAGCCCAGCCGACTTCGAGGAATCGTGGGGCTGGGCCGGGGAGCTGATGCCCGCCCTCCGTGACGCCCGGGTCGAGGACGGCATGAACGGCATCTTCTCGTTCACCCCGGACGGCATGCCGCTGATGGGCGAATCGCCCTCGGTCGCGGGGTTCTGGCTGGCGGAGGCCGTCTGGGTGACGCATTCGGCCGGCGTGGCAAAGGCGACGGCGGAGTGGCTGGTCGAGGGCGCGGCGCGGTCGGACGTCCACGAGTGCGATCTCGCGCGGTTCGAGCCGCATCAGACAGGGCCGGCCTACGTCCGCGCACGGGGGATCCAGAACTTCGTCGAGGTCTACGACATCGTCCACCCGCTCCAGCCGATGGAGACGCCGCGGCCGCTGCGGACCAGCCCGTTCTACGCACGCGAGAGGGAGCTGGGCGCCCGCTTCCTCGAGGGTTCGGGCTGGGAACGGCCCCACTGGTACGAGGCCAACGCCGGCCTCGTGGAGCGCTACGCCGACCGGATCCCGGCTCGGGGCGACTGGGCGTCACGCTACTGGTCGCCGATGTGCGGCGCCGAGGCGCTGGCGACGAGGGACGGCGTGGCGATGTACGACATGACGTCGCTCAAGCGGATCGAGGTCGACGGCCCCGGTGCGTGCGCGTTCCTCCAGCGGCTGACGACCAACGACGTCGACCGGCCCGTGGGCACGGTGGTCTACACGCTGCTGCTCGACGAGCGCGGCGGGATCCGGAGCGACCTGACCGTCGCGCGCCTTGGCGCGGACCACTACCAGGTGGGGTCCAACGGCAACCTCGACCTCGACTGGTTCGACCGCCACCTGCCGGGTGACGGATCGGTCGCCGTCCGCGACGTGACCGCCGGGACGTGCTGCATCGGCGTCTGGGGGCCCAGGGCACGTGACCTCGTCCAGCCGCTCACCGATGACGACGTCTCGAACGAGGCATTCGGCTACTTCCGGGCTCGCCGCCTGCACCTCGGGCAGGTGCCGGTCACCGCGCTGCGTTTGTCGTACGTGGGCGAGCTGGGCTGGGAGCTGTACACGACGGCGGACATGGGCCTGAAACTGTGGGACACGCTGTGGGAGGCGGGTCACGAACTGGGCGTCGTCGCCGCCGGCCGGAGCGCGTTCGGCAGCCTGCGGCTCGAGAAGGGCTACCGATCGTGGGGCACGGACATGACCACCGACCACGATCCGTTCGACGCTGGTCTCGGCTTTGCGGTCCGGATGAACAAGGGCGACTTCGTGGGGCGGGCGGCGCTTGAAGCGCGGCAGGCCGCGCCACCGTCGCGTCGGCTGGCGGCCCTCGTCGTCGACGATCCGCAGGCGGTCGTGATGGGCAAGGAGCCGGTCCGGATCGGCGGCCGACCGGTGGGCTACGTGACGAGCGCGGCGTTCGGCTACACCGTGGCCCGCTCGATTGCCTACGCCTGGCTGCCGGCCTCCTCGGCCGTGCCCGGGACGCGGGTGGAGATCGAGTACTTCGGTGAGCGCCTGCCAGCCCGGGTCGCCGAGGAGCCGTTGTTCGACCCCGCCATGGCGCGCCTTCGGGGCTGAGCAGGTCGTCCGAACGGGGGACCCGCCCACACCACTCCGCACCTGCCTCCTTGGTACTCCTGGGCTATGCCCCCGCGCGCGTGGGTCACGTAGCGTTGCCCGGTCACCGGGCAGACGCCGGCCCGCGCCTGCCCGGACCATCTCAAACATCCGTGGAGGATCGCGACACAATCCGATGGCCGTCGCGCTCGAGCCGACCTCCCACGACAGCCTGCTGACGTTCACCGAAGCGGCAGCCGTTGCGGGCGTCCATCGCAACACGATCCGGGCCTGGTGCGCCAGCGGACGGCTGCCGTCGGTGCGGGTCAATCGGCGGGGGGAGCGGCGGATCCGGCGCGACGATGTCTCCCGGCTGGTCGCCACCCGACCGGAGCGCGTACGGCGCGTCGCCGCGGCGGCCCCACCGCGGTCCGAATCGGCCGACGACCCATCGCAATCGCGACCCGATGCCCTTCGCCGGATGGCGGCCGAGCTCAGCGGCGCCCCCGATCTGCCCAGTCTCTTCGAGGACGTCCTCGACGAGTCGATGACGATCTTCTCGGCGGACCGCGCCGGCCTGTGGCTGTACGACGGCTCGACCCATCCATTTCACCTCGCCGGCGCCCGCAACCTGCCCGGCGACCTCATCGAGTGGGTCGCCGCGCTGCCGATCGACGCGCCGGCGGCGGGTATCCAGGCGATGCGTGGCCAGACCGTCGTCGTGCTCGGCGACGCCCTGCGCGACACGACCACGCTGGTCCTGCGCGAGATGTACCGCCGGGCCGGTGTCGCGACGGTGTGCTTCGTCCCGCTGATCTTCCGGGAGGTGCCGCTGGGCCTCCTGGTCCTGTACCACACCACCCCGTACGAGTGGTCGACCGACGAGGCGGAGCTGGTCCGCAGCTTTGCCGACGGGATGGCGGCCGCCGTGGGCAGCAGCAAGCTCTACGAATCGGTCCAGGTCCTCGCGGCCCGGCTGAACGCGATCCAGGAGCTGGCACTCCGGCTCAACCACATCCACGACGTCCGGGGGATCGGTGACGCCATCGTCTTGGAGGCCCGGCGGCTGATCGACTTCGACTCGATCCGGGTGTATCGAGTCGACCGCAACACCGAGACCTGCGAACCGATCGCCTTCCAGGGCCATTTCCCGGGTCGCACGGCACCCACCGACGAGATCCTCCGGGTCCCCGTCGGCAGCGGGCTCACCGGCTGGGTCGCCGCCAACAACGTCACTCTCGTCGTGCCCGATGCGGCCAACGATCCGCGGAGCCTGGTCCGGGGCGAGGCGGGTGACCCGGAATCCATGCTCCTCGTCCCGATGTCGTACGAGGACCGCGTCCACGGCGTGATCGTCCTGACCCAGGTGGGCGCCAACCGCTTCACCCCTGACGACGAGACCACCCTGTCGATCTTTGCCGGCTACGCCGCCCAGGCCCTCGTCAATGCCGAGAACCTGGCCCGGCTCCACCGCCAGCAGGACGAGCTGGAGCACCGGCTCGTTACCCAGCGGCGGCTGCTCGAGGTCAACGAGCGCCTGCTCTCGACGCTCGACCCCCAGGGCGTCCTCGAAATGATCGCCGACTCGCTCAAGACGGTGGTCACCTATGACTCGCTGACGATCTATCGCGTCGACCGCGACCGGGACGTGCGCCGGGCCGTGGTGGCTCGCGACCGCTTCGCCGACTTGATCCTCGAGCACGAATTGCCTCTCCTGGCCGGCCTGACCGGCTGGGTCATCGACCACGGCGAGGCAGTCCTGTCCAACGACGCCCACCTCGACCCGCGGACCGTCCAGATCCCGGGGACGCCGTATGAGCCGGAGTCGATGCTGTGCGTCCCGCTGCTGGTCAATCGGGAGGTCATCGGGACGCTCAACATCGCCCGGATGGGCGAGGACGAATCGCACTTCAGCGTCGATGAATTCGAGCTGACCAAGCTGTTCGCCGGCCAGGCTTCGATCGCCCTCCAGAACGCCGAGACGCACGGCGCGGTCAAGGTCCGGGCCGAGCACGACGCCCTGACCGGGTTGCGCAACCACGGCGCGTTCCAGCGCGAACTCGGCGATGCGGTGTCCCGGGAGCCCGGCACGTTCGCGGTCCTGATGATGGATCTCGACGGGTTCAAGGCGTTCAACGACGCCTGCGGCCATCCTGCGGGCGACGCCCTGCTGGCGGCCGTCGCCGGGGCGATCACGGGCGCGGTCCGCGAGGGCGACCGGACCTACCGCTACGGCGGCGACGAGTTCTCGGTGATCCTGGCCGACGCGGACGGTCCCGCCGCCGTCGAGGTGGCCGCCCGGATCCGCGCCGCGGTCGCCGCCCTGCCCGATCCGATCACGGGTCCGAAGGTGGGGATCAGCGTCGGAATCGCCTGCTTCCCGGACGACGGCGCAACCAAGGATGCCCTCGTCGAGGCGGCCGACCAGGCGCTGTACGTCGTAAAGCCATCATCCCGGTCGGTTACGGACGGCCTGGCCGCACGCGACACCTACCTGACCGCGCTCGACGAGACGGCGATCGCGCTGATGGAGCGGCTCGACCCGACAACCCTCCTCGAGACGATCATGAACCGCGCGGCCCGCCTTGCCGGCACGCCGCACGGCTACATCTACCTCGTCGACGACCCGACCCAACCGGAGCTCAAGGTCCACGTCGGGATCGGAATCTTCGAGAGCTACCTCGGCTACCAGATGCCGATCGACACCGGCGTCGCGGGCACGGTGTACCGGACCGGACGACCGTTCGTCGTGGCCGACTACGACAGCTTCGCCGGCCGGTCCCGCGACATGCCGACGGGTGCATTCGGATCGGTGGTCGGTGTCCCGCTGACGTCGGGCAGCCAGGTCGTGGGCGTGATCGGCCTCGCATCGGGGGATCCAGGTCGCCAGTTCGGTGAGCCGGAGATCCGGGCCCTCGGCCGGTTCGCCAAGCTCGCCTCGATCGCCCTCGACAACGCCCGCCTGACGGAGGCGGCCAAGCACGGCGTGCTGTACGACCCGGTGACGGGCCTGCCGAACCGCGAGCTGCTCATGGACCGCGTCGGTCACTCGTTGTCGTGGACCCGCGAGAACGACGACGCGCCGGTGGGCGTGATCCTTCTCGACCTCGATCGGTTCAAGGTCGTCAACGAGAGCCTCGGGCACACGATCGGCGACCGGCTGCTGGTCGAGGTGGGACGGCGGCTCAGCCGGTCACTTCGACCCGGCGACACGGTGGCCCGCTTCGGCGGCGACGAGTTCGCGGTCATCCTCGACGGGATCTCGACGATCGACGACGCGCGGGTCGCCGCCGACCGCATCGCCGCGGAGCTCAAGGCGCCGTTCGAGCTGGCCGGCCGCGACTGGTTCATCAGCGCCAGCATGGGCCTGGCCATGGGCTGCCCCGGCAAGGCCACGCCGGACGACCTGCTGCGCGAGGCGGAGATCGCCCTCGTCCGTGCCAAGGCCGATCCGGCCATCCGGTATGCCGTCTTCGAGGCGTCGATGGGCGATGCGATGCTGGCCCGGGTCGACCTCGAGGCCGACCTTCGCAACGCCCTCGAGACCGGCGAGCTGCTGCTCCACTACCAGCCGATCGTCGACCTCCGCACCGACCGCGTCGTCAGCCTGGAGGCCCTCCTCCGCTGGCAGCACCCGGCCCGTGGCCTCGTCCCACCGATGGCGTTCATCCCGCTGGCGGAGGAGACCGGCCTCATCCTCCCGCTGGGCCGCTGGGTCCTGGAAACCGCCTGCCGCCAGGCGGCCGAGTGGCGGACCCGGTTCCCGGAGGTCCCGCTCAACGTCAGCGTCAACCTGTCCGCCCGCCAGTTCGACCAGCCGGACCTCGTCGACCACATCCAGCGCGTCCTGGCCGAAACGGGCATGGCACCGGGCGGCCTGGAGCTGGAGATCACCGAGAGCGTCGTCATGGACGAGACCGAGGCCGGGACGCTGGCCCTCCGGGCGCTGCGCGAGATGGGCGTCCGGCTGGTCCTCGACGACTTCGGGACCGGCTACTCGTCGCTGTCGTACCTGCGCAACCTGCCGCTCGACGGGATCAAGCTGGACCGGTCGTTCGTCACCGGGCTGGGCGTCAACGACTCCAACCTGCCGATCGTCCAGGCGGTGGTCTCGCTGGCCCACGGCCTGGGGATCGAGGTCGTCGCCGAGGGCATCGAGACGGTCGAGGAGGCCGCCGCCCTGCGCGACCTGGGCTGTGACCGCGGCCAAGGGTACGTGTACAGCCGACCGCTCCCGGTCGCCGAGGTCACCCGGCTGCTGGGTGGCGGCCCCTCACCACGCGGGCGGCGACGCCCGGCCAAGCCGCAGGGACCCCGCCGGGCGGCGGCGAAGCGCCGGAGCCGTTCCTGACGCAGGGTCAGTCGCGGCTGCCGAGGAGCCGCAGCAGGAACAGGAAGATGTTGACGAAGTTGATGTACAGGTGAACGGCGCCGAACACCGACGCCTTCTCGATCGAGCCGGTCTGCGCCAGGTAGTCGCCGTACGAGATCCGCTGCACGTCATAGGCCGTGTAGATCGTGAACACGACCACCCCGACCAGGGCGATGATCCAGCCCAATGGATTGCTGCCCAGGAACACGTTGACGATCGAGGCGACGAACACGCCGATCATGCCCATGAACAGCGTCGGCCCAAGGCCGACCAGGTTCCGCTTGGTGGTGTAGCCGTAGAGGGCGGCCGCCCCGAACATCGCCGCGGCGCTGAAGAACGAGGTGATGACCGAGCTGACCGTGTACAGCGAGACGATCACGCCGATCGTGAAGCCCATCGCCGCCGCGAACACGAAGAACAGGCCAAGGGCGACGGTCGCGCTGATCCGCCCGATCAACGCCTGGATCCCGACGCCCAGGACCAGGGTCCCGATGACCGCGAACAGCCAGACATCGAGGACGGCCTCGATGATCCGGTCGTTGGTCGAGACGAACGCGGCGATCGCACTGGTCAGCAGGAGCCCGGCGAACATCCAGCCGAACGACTGGCTGAGCAGGGTCGTTGCCTGTTCCGGCGTCACCCGGGCGGGGGCCTGGGGCGCGGGCCCGGTGCCCTCCGGGTAGGGCCGATCCTGGTAGGTCATGGGGTCTCGCTCCTTGTCGCTTCGGCAGCCCTGCGGCGCCGATTCGGTCGTGACGGTGTGGCCACCCGAGCCTCCGCCTGCTCGGCCGCCCTGGCAAGCACCCAGAGCAGGTCGGCGAGCCGGTTCAGATACGGTAGCAAGTGGGGCCCCGGAATCAAGCCCTCCCGACCGAGGGTCACGGCGCGCCGCTCGGCCCGCCGGAGGATGGTCCGGGCCAGCTCCAGGCCGGCGCTCGTGGGGGTCTCGCCCGGGACGACGAACTCGCGCGGCATCTCGATCCGGGCCTCGAGGTCCTGGAGCACGTCCTCGACACCCTCGACCATGGCCTGCGAGACCCGCGTCCGGCCGTCCTCGAGCCGGTCCCACGCCCCCGGGTTGGTTGCCAGCTCCGCGGCGACGACGAACAACTCCCGCTGGAACCGCAGGACGAGGTCCCGCAATGGGCGAAGGCCGGGGGAGAGGACGCCGTACTCCTCCTTGAGGCCGAGGCGGGCCCGGGCCAGGCCGAGGGCAGCGACGGCCTCGTCGATCGTGCCGTAGGCCTCCGTCCGGAGATCGTCCTTGGAGATCCGCTCGCCGCCGTACAGGAGGGCCGTCGAGCCGTCGTCGCCACGGCCGGTCGCAACCGCCGAGTCGATCCGCGAAGCGCCCCGGGCCACCGCTATCCGGCTACCACATGAGGCCCGCGTCGCGCGGATCCCAGCGCTCGGCGAGGAGGGTCACCTTGACGGGATGGTCGGTGACCGATTCGGCCTGCTCCTTGACCTGCTGGATCATCGAGCCGGCGTAGGGGCAGAACGGCGTCGTGAGGATCATCTTGATCTCCGACTCGTCCTTGCCAAGGATGATCTGCTTGATCAGCGCGAGCTCGACGACGTTCATCCCGATCTCCGGGTCGACGACGGCCCGCAGGGCGTCGAGGATGGCGAGCTCGGTCGCCCGGCGCTCGGGATCGAACGCGGGGGCGGTCGTGGCGGCGTCGGTCGTGGTTTCGGTCATGACGTTGACCAGCGTACCATCCGGCGCCGCGGACCCCCGACGGACACCCCGCTCAGGCGGCGCTCGACCCCGGTTTCACCACCACCCCCGGCAGCTGGAACTGGGGCGGCAGCCCGTCCGCCTCCTCGGCGGTGTAGCCGGGACCGGCCAGCGACCCGTCGGGCTCGAGGAACTCGCCGTACCGCTCGGGATGCTGCGCGGCGTAGGCGTAGGCGGCCGCGATGCCCACCGTCCGGAGCTCCGGGTGGTCCTTGATGAGATCGGTCAGGCCGTGGCCGTTGCGGCGCAGCTCCAGGAGCTGGCGGACCGTCAGTCGGGTGCCGTAGCAGAACGGCTCGCCGTTCATGACCAGCGGGTCGACCTTGACCCACTTGATGGTCATCAGGCGCCCTTGTAGATCGCGGCCAGGATCCGGTTCCGCTTGCGGGCGTCGCCGGCGAGCCGGCGGTTCCAGCGGAGGACCTTGATGGCCTCGTCGATGGCCTCGTTCGCGACCGCCACCTCCTGCGGCTCGAGGACGGAACCGGCGGCCAGCCGCAGCCCCTCCGAGAGCTGGATCAGGTCGTCCATCGGCACCTTCCGGCGGCGGTACAGGGGGGCGACCCAGTCCGCCCACGCCGCAAGCGCCTTGACGTCGTCCGAGGCGAGGGCGATCGCGAGGCGCTCGATCATCGGCTCCATGTCGCGGAGCAGCTTCCGGACGCCGAGCTCGCCGTGGCGATCGCTGATCGACGGGTCCCGTTGGAGGGCCACCTCGATGGCTCGCGCGCCGATCCGCAACCTCGCCGCGCGCAGACGGTCGGCTGCGGCGGGGAAGCCGGCACGCAGGTTCGGTGGCGAAGCGCCGAGGCTCGGGTGGGTCACGAACCGGAGTCTAGCGCCCGGGTCGCGCCGCCGTCGTCTGCCAGGCCGGCGGCAAGCCCGCTGCGGGCCCCTTGCCCGGTACGCTTGGCGCGGATGGACGACCGACCCGAAGCCGGCGATCGCCCGCCCCAGGGGCTCCTGGACCGAGCGCCGGGCGAGCGCTTCACCGAGCCCGATGAGCCCGAAACCGCGCCTGATCCGCGGACGCCGGCGCGTGGCCTCCTGCTCGCGGTCCTGGCTGCTGTCGCGGGCGTAGCGTTGACGGTGGTCCTCGGCGGGCCGATGGCGATCAGCGCCGGACTCCTCGTCGCCAGCGCCCTCATCGGCCGCTTCGTGGCCGAGGGGCTCAGGCTGGGTGCCGGGGCCACGATCCCGCGCGGCCGTCGGGCGTGGATCGCCGTCGCCGTCGCGGTGGCAGCGGTGGCCTGCGCGCAGCTGGGGATCTGGGCATTCGCCCGGTCGGAGGGCGGCGTGCTGACGCCGCTCGACTACCTGGCCCAGACGTTCGGCCCGCTGGTCCCGCTCCAGGTCGTCATCGCGGCGCTGGTCGCCTGGTGGAGCGCCAGGTGACGGCGAACGACCACGCCTTCCGCCGCCCGACAGAGGCCGACCATCCACGGATCGTGGGCGTGGTCGACGACTGGTGGGGCGGCCGCCGCCTCCGGCACCTCCTGCCACGGCTCTGGTTGCAGCACTTCACCGGGACGTCGTGGATCGCAGAGACGCCGGAGGGCCGGCTGGCCGGCTTCCTCATCGGCTTCATCAGCCCCGACCGACCGGATGAGGCCTACATCCACCTGGCGGCAACCCACCCCAGCCGTCGCCGGCAGGGCCTTGGCCGGACGCTGTACGAGCGGTTCATCGACGACGTCCGAGCACACGGGGTCCGGAAGGTCACCGCGATCACCTGGCCCGGCAACAAGGCGTCGCTGGCCTTCCACCAAGCCATGGGCTTCGAGCTCGACGCCGGCCCCGGAACGCAGTCGCTGTACGGCGTGGCCGCCCGGACGGACTACGACGACGAATGGGACGACAAGGCGGTCCTCATCCGGTACCTCTGACCCGGTCCCACCCCAATTCCTCCCACCTACGATCCCGATGACCCGGCCGTCACCGGGCTCGGATCCCCCGATCGGGGGACGAGGGGAAGCGTCCGTGGGTGGCATCGGTATTCGGATCGCGGTCGTCGCGGTGATCGTGGTCGGCGGGTTCCTCTTTCGGGACTACCTGTCCGGCGGCGCGGGCGACCTTCGCGTCGGCGACTGCTTCGAGGAGCCGCAGGCCGCCCAGACGATCGAGGAAGTCCAGCACAAGCCCTGCGGCGACCCACACGACAACGAAGTCATCTACGTGGGCGACCATCCCGCGTCGGCCGGCGCGGCCGAGCCCAGTGAGGACGCGTACGAGCTCTACGTCTTCAACACCTGCGGGCCGATTTTCGCGAGCTACACCGGCCTCGACCTGCTGACCTCCGAGACGATCTCGCTCGCCTACTACGTTCCGGCATCGGACGCCTGGGCCGACGGCAATCGCAAGGTCATCTGCTACGCCTACAACCTTTCGGGCGCCAAGCTGACCGGATCCATCAAGCAGTAGCTCGTCCGGGAACCGTCGTCCGACGACCGGTGTAATCGGGTCGTTGGAACCAGGTACGGAGCTCGGACGATGACGCTACGCTTCCTTGCCGGCGGCCTTGCCGCCGTAGCCATCCTGCTGCTGGCGGCCTCGGCGGCCCTCGCGGGCGGCTGGGCCACGATCAAACCCGACGAGGGCGCCGGCCCGCCCACCGAGGACGAGGCGACCGATCTCGGCTTCACGGTCCTCCAGCACGGGATGACCCCGGCCGGCTGGGAACAGCCAACGGTCGTGCTCGAGGAGGTCACGACCGGCCAGAGCTTCGATGTGCCGGCCACTGCGTCGGGCGCCGATGGGCACTTCGTGGCCTCGTTCACGCTCCCGGCCGCGGGCTTCTGGACGTGGCACGTCGAGCTGCGTGACCTCATCGTCGAATCGCCGCCCTCGATCCTGGGCGTGCTGACGGTCGACGGAGTTGCGCCCACCTTCGATGCCGCGTCCGTGACCGCGCTGGTCGACCGGAGCACGCAGGGGCTTCGGGACGAGCTGGGCAACAATTACGGTCCGCGGATCGATTCGCTGAGCAGCCAGGTCAACAGCCTCAGCTCGCAGCTGGCTCGGGTCTCCAACGAGCGCGATGCCCTTGCCACCCAGGTCGAGGCGATTCAGCCGGCGACCTCGAGCGTGCCGGTCCTCGGCCTGCTGGCGGTCTCGATCTTGGGTGGGGCCGTGGCCGGCTTCGTCATGGCCTCGCTGGCCCGCCGGCCACAGGGTCCCGCTGCCGCGACGGCGGACGGACCCATCACGACGACGCCGCTCGTCGCTCGCTGAAGCGGCGGCGCGGAGGCCCTACCGCTGCATGCGGTCGGGCCGCGGCGCGCGGGGAGCATCATGATCCCGATGCTCCTCCGCGCGCTTTCGCGCGTCGGCAACCCGCTCCGACAGGCCGCCGTCCGCAGGTAGCCCAGCGCGATCGGGCGGCCGGTCAATCGGGCGGGGCGCCAGTCCCTGTCCACCCGTCTCGCCGACGAACGGCATCCGGCGGGCGGCATCGAGGCTCATCCGCAGCGCGGCATTCTTCTGTTCCGCCACCTCGCGGACGTAGGCGGCTTCCTCGTCGGGGGTCATCGGCCGGCCGCGGACGATCGCCTTGGGCTTGCCGACCATCAGCCAGGCGAGGTGGTAGCGATCCATGCTGCCCCAGGCGGCCGAGAGGAGGTCGTCCGACAGCTGGAGCCAGAGCTGGAGGGCGGCCAGCGAGGGATTGGCGAGCAGCCGGTCTCCTTCGTCGACCAGCTGGCGGGTCCGCTCGATCAGCTCGTCGCGGGTCACGGCGGGCCGCCGCGGATGAAGGCCTCGCGGTCGGCGCGGGCGCGGAGTGTCCACCTGCCGGGCGTGCCAGTCCCGATCGGCCGGCCGTCGTAGCGGGTGACCGGCAGGATCCCGGCGACGCTGCTCGACAGGAACGCCTCGTCGGCCGCGGCCAGGTCGTCTGGCGTCAGGAGCGCCTCCGCGACCCGTAGCCCGAGGCGACGCCCCCACTCCAGGATCCAGTCCCGGGTTGTCCCCGGCAGGATCGCCGATTCCAGTGACGGCGTGAGGAGCCGGTCGTCGTCGACCAGGAACAGATTGGCGCTGGTCGCCTCCGACAGGTGGCCATCGATCGTCAGGAAGAGCGCGTCGTCGGCGCCGGCCTGGCGCGCCTCGAGCCGGGCATGGACGTAGTCGGCGCGGCTGATGGTCTTGAGGTCGGCCAGCGGATTGGTCGGATCGCGCCGGACGCGGCTGGGCACGAGGTGCAGGCCCTGCTCGAGGTGGCCCGCTGGTGGCGGGGCGACGGCCCAGGCCTGGATGACGACCGTCGGCTGCGGCGACTCGTCCGGTGGCAGCAACCCCCGGCCTAGGTAGGTCCCGCGGCTGACCGTGATGCGGATGGCCGCATCGGCCTCGGGGCCATGCAGCCCTTCAGCCGCCAGGAGGTCGTCGATCCCGGTTGCGATCCCATCGTCGGCATCGGCTGGGAGCGGGATCGAAAGGCCGTCAGCGGATCGGTGGAGTCGGGCGAGATGGGCGTCGAGCTCCGTCACGTGGCCGGCGCGCGCCCGGAGCGTCTCGAAGACCCCGTCGCCCAGCACGAACCCGCGGTCGAAGGCGCTGATCCGGGCGTCTTCGACCCGGACGACGCGACCATCGACCCAGGCATGGCCCGGTGACGGCGTCACCCGCTGCCCGCTTCCGTTCCGCCGATGGCCTCCAGCGGACCGCGGGCCTTGGCGACCGTCTCCTCCCATTCGGCCCCCGGGTCGCTGCCCCAGGTGATCCCGCCACCGACATGGAGGGTGAGCCGCGAACCATCGGCAACGAACGTCCGGATGGCGATGCTCGTCTGGAGCTGTCCATCCGGACCGATCCAGCCGATGGCGCCGGTGTACGGGCCGCGCCTGACGGGCTCCAGACCCTCGAGCAGCTCCATCGCCCGGATCTTGGGCGCGCCGGTGATCGAGCCGCCGGGAAACGACGCAGCCAGGAGGTCGAACGCGTCGGCGCCGGGTCGCAGCCGGCCGGTGATGGTCGTCACGAGATGCTGGACCGTCGCCGTTCGCTCGAGCCGGCACAGGCGCGGCACCCGGACCGAGCCCGGACGGCAGACCCGGCCCAGGTCGTTGCGGAGGACGTCGACGATCATCACGTTCTCCGCCCGGTCCTTGGCGCTCGTCAGCAGCTCGCAGGCGAGGGCGCGGTCCTCCTCGCGCGTCCGCCCGCGGGGCCGGGTGCCCTTGATCGGGTCCGTGGTCACGTTGCCGTGGCGGTCGACGGACAGGAACGGCTCCGGCGTTGCCGACAGGATCGCGCGGCCGTGCCCGAGGTCGAGGTAGGCGCTGAACAGCGCGGGATCGCCGGTCCGAAGCCGCCGGTAGAGGGGCCATGGATCGCCGTCGAACGGCGTCTCGAGCCGGCGGGTCAGGTTCGCCTGGTAGACGTGGCCATCGGCGATGGCGGTCCGGATGGTCTCCACGCCACGCTCGTAGGCGGGCCGGTCCAGCCCGGACCGGAAGGCGAGCCCGCCTGGGGCCGACGTGCCGCGACCGACGGGTGCCGGGGCCGCCAGACGCGCCTCCACCTCGACCAGCCTCGCGGCCAGCGTTCGGGTGTCACCGTCGACCGCCCGACCAGCCAGCCAGGCCCGCCCTTCGCGGCGGTCCCAGCAGATCGCCCAGTCGTGGAGGGCCAGGCGCAGTTCCGGCAGCGGCTGGTCGTCCACGGCGAGCGTCGGCAGCCGTTCGAACCGGCGGCCCAGGTCGTACGACAGGTAGCCCACGAGTCCGCCGGTGAACGGCGGCCCGTCGTCCACGCCCGCACGGGGCAACCGGGCAAGCTGCCGGCGGGCACCGGCGAACGGATCGGGGCCCTCGGACACGGCAACGATCACCGCGACCGGGTCGGCGGTGAGATAGGACCAGCGGGCATTGCGCCCGGGTCGGGCGCTCTCGAGGAGGGCGAGGCCGGGCACGTCGAGGAACCGCTCGGCGACGTCGATCGGGGCGAGGCCCGCGAGGTCGGGTCGGTCGATCAGGCGCACGGCGGCGCCGGGGCTGGTGCGCGCAACGGATCGGCCCTGCCGCGTGGTGATCACCGGGCGATGATAGGGCGGGACGCTCGAAGCACCGTGGGGCGGGGGGCACCGCAGCCCACGTGGGTGCTGGCTCGTTCCAACTGCCCGGAGGTGCTCGTGCGCGCCCGCGATCTCGGCATCGTCATCGGTGGGGGCGTCCCTGGTCCGCTCAATGCCATCACCGACGTACCCGGCGTGCGCGTCGGCCACACGACGATCGTCGAGGGCGAGGGTCGCTTGTCGGTCGGTCGAGGGCCCGTGCGGACCGGCGTGACCGTCGTCGTCCCACACGACGGCGACGTCTGGCTGGAGCCGGTGTTCGCGGGCAGCCACACCCTCAATGGCAACGGCGAGCTGACCGGCCTCGAGTGGATCCGTGAGGCCGGCCTGCTGGCTGGCGCGATCGGGACCACCAACACCCACTCGGTGGGCGTGGTCCATGACGCGCTGATCGCGCATGCTGCCCGCGCCCATGCCTCCGACGAGCAGTTCTGGTCGCTGCCCGTCGTCGGCGAGACCTGGGACGGCCTGCTCAACGACATCAACGGCTTCCACGTCCGGCCCGGGCATGTCGATGCCGCGCTCGAGGCTGCGGCGGCCGGCCCGGTCGCGGAAGGTGGCGTCGGTGGCGGTACCGGCATGGTGTGCCACGAATTCAAGGGCGGGATCGGCACCGCGTCACGTGTCCTGGCGGTCGACGCCGGCGGCTGGACGGTCGGCGTCATCGTCCAGGCCAACTACGGCCGGCGGGGTCTGCTGCGGATCGACGGCGTGCCGGTCGGACGGGAGATCCCGACGAGCGACGTCCCGTCCCCCTACGACACCAGGCCGGCGGCGCGTCCGGGTGCCGGGTCGATCATCGGCCTGGTCGCGACCGACGCGCCGCTGCTGCCGCAGCAGTGCGCCCGCCTCGCACAGCGGGCGGGCCTCGGTGTCGGTCGGGTCGGCGGCCTGGGCATGCCGTCGTCGGGCGACCTCTTCCTCGCGTTTGCCACCGGCAATCGCGGCCTGCCGCCGGCCGAGCGCGAGCGACGGGGACCGCGTGTCGTCGACGTCCGGATGGTGATCGACAGCGCCCTGGGCGAGCTGTTCGAGGCGACGGTGGAGGCGACCGAGGAGGCGATCGTCAACGCCCTCGTGGCGGCCTCGACGATGACCGGACGAGACGGCATCACCGCCCATGCCCTGCCCCACGATCGGCTGGTGCAGGTGATGCGAGAGCACGCCAGACTCGCGAAATGACGGGCAGCGCGGTGGCGATCCGCGTTGCGGCCGAGGCCGACCTGGGGGCGATCGATCGGGTCATCGCCTGGGCCGAGGAACCTGGGGCCGCCGTGGCACCGACCCCGTCAGGCAGCCAGATCGGCTACCTGCGGCATCTCGTCCGTCGCGCGACCACGGCCGTGGCCATCGTCGAGGGCGAGATCGTGGGCTTCGGGGCGACCGTGGCCACCGCGCGGGGCTCGCACCTCGCCGACCTGTTTGTTGCCCCGCCGCGGCAGGGTCAGGGCATCGGCAGCCGCCTGTTCGCGGCGGTGTTCGCCGCCGCCGACCGGAGGACGACGTTCGGCTCCGCCGACCCGCGGGCGGTCCCGATGTACGTCCGCGGGGGCATGCTGCCGCGATGGCCCAACTTCGCGATCAACGGAGAGGGCCGCTCGTTGCCCGAGGTTCCGACCGCTTTCGATGTGACGGCGATCGACGTCGCCGACCTCGTCCGCCTGGAGCTCGGGTGGAGCGGGATCGACCGCACGCCGGAGGTTCCGTTCTGGGCGACGTTCAACGACGTGCGCCCGTTCGCCGTCCGGGCAGGCCCGAGCATCATGGCCGCCGGCTTCCACCGGCTACGGGTCAGTGGCACAGGACGCTGGATCGACCACGCGGTCGTGGCACCGGGCGAGGACGGCCCGGTGGCGCTGCTCGCCGCGATTCGCTCGGCTTCCGTTGACGGCGGCCTGATCGGCGCCTCGCTACCGGGACCCAGCCCGCTGCTCCGCGTCCTGCTCGATGCGGGCTTCCGGATCGGCGACACCGATACGTTCATGTCGACCGAGCCAGGTGCCGTCGACCCGCTCCGCGAGCTGGTCAACACCGGCATCCTGTGACCCGTTCCGGTTCCCGCCGCCGACGCACCCGGTGCGTGTTCGACGAGGTCCTGACCCGCCCGCGGCCCGGCGATGGGGTGGATCCGTGCGGGGACGCGGCGGAACCACCCGCTTACGCGAGAGCGGACCACGTCAATCACGCATCGGGTGCGCAACTGACAGAAATGCCAGGCCGGCCATGGGGCCGATCGGGTCGCGCAGCCAAGCTCGCAAGGCACTGGATCGAATGGGATAGACCTTGCGAAGGAGACATCGTGTCGCTGAACCCGGCGGCGATGCGTCGCCGACTCGGGTAGAACCAGGAGGCGGCTAACGTGGACCGGCCGCCACCCGAACCGCTCGAGGGCCAGGTCACGGGCGAGTCTCGCTTTCGTGTCATGACGGCGAAGGGTTTCGGACGAGCTCGGCGTCGAGTGCGGTGGCGAGGGCCCGTAGGCCTCCGAGCGGCATCCCGTCGAGCCGTCCCTGCTCCTCCCGGGACACGGCATCCTGGCTCGTGCGGCTGCGTCGGCCGACATCCTCCTGGCGCCAGCCATGGTGATGTCGGAGCGCCCGAAGTCTCCGGCCGATGCGAACGTTGTCCATCGCGTCATCATGGCGATGACCACATATCCGCCACTCATCTACGCATTGCCTGCGTGTTGGGCTGTCGCGTTGGACGCCCGCAGGTGCTCGGGACGCTGAATGCCCGTCACGTACGCACGGGATGCGTGACTGACGGACGTTGCTCATGGGGAGAACGAGCGGCAGCGACCAGCACGCACCCGCCTGCGTATCTGACGGGGAGCAGAACCGGAATCGAAAGGGCCGCGGTCGCCCGCGGCCCTTCGTGCGTGGGTTCGGCTCGTCAGGCGGTGACGAGGGCCGGCTTCTCGATCGGGACGCCGATCAGGCTGCCGTACTCGGTCCACGAGCCGTCGTAGTTGCGGACTCGCTGGTAGCCGAGCAGCTCGTGGAGCACGAACCACGAGTGCGAGGAGCGCTCGCCGATCCGGCAGTAGGCGATCACGTCCTTATCGGCGGTGATGCCCTTGCCCTCGTACAGCGCCCGCAGCTCGTCCGCTGACTTGAACGTGCCGTCCTCGCGAACCGTCTGGGCCCACGGGATCGACGCCGCGCCGGGGATATGGCCGGCCCGCTGGGCGGTCTCGCTCATGCCGGGCGGGGCGATGATCTCGCCATTGAACTCGGCAGGCGACCGGACGTCGACCAGCGCGAGCGATTCGTCGCCCAACCGCGGCAGGATGTCGTCGCGGAAGGCCCGCAGCGAGAAGTCCGCCTCCGGGAGCTCGTAGCCCGATGCCGGGTAGGACGGCACGTCGGTCGACAGTGGCAGGCCGTTGTCGAGCCAGAACTTGCGGCCGCCGTTGATGATCCGGACGTCGTCGTGGCCGTACAGCTTCAGCTGCCAGTAGGCCCACGCGGCGAACCAGTTGTTGTTATCGCCGTACAGGACGATCGTCGTCTGCGGGCCAATGCCGCTCGCGCTGAGCAGCTCGCTGAACTCCTCGCGCGAAGCGATGTCGCGGCGGATGCCGTCGGCCAGCTGGCTCGTCCAGTTCCAGCCAACCGCGCCGGGAATGTGGCTCTGCTCGTACGACGTCGTGTCGACGTCGACCTCGACGAACCGGACGTTCGGATCGTCGAAGTGGGCCTTGACCCAGTCGGCGTCGACGAGGACGTCGCGGGCATATCCGGGGACGGTCATGGGTTCCCTCCTTGCAGCGGATCGTTGACGTGCCGGCCAAAGCCGGATCGACGGATGGCGGGCGGGCATCCCCGCCGTGGACACGAGCAGCGGCCCACCGGACTCTGCGGCAGCGACGTCACGCTGGCGTCAATCATTGGCGTCCGGCCGGTCCTGCCGGCTGAACCGCGCGAGCAGCTCGTGGCAGGCGGCGGCCTCGCGCTGGGCCTGGCGGACGATCCACGGGTCGACCCTCGTGCTGTCCTCGATCGCAACGGTAGGCCCGTACGGGCCGTCGTCGACGACGATGCCGGAGACGTTGCGGTAGTCGGCCATCCAGTTCGACTGGAGCTGCAGCACGACGTCCCGCACCACGCCGACCGGGAACAGCCAATCGAGGTGCGTCGCGTTGAGTCGATCGGCCACATCGGCCATCCGGACCGGCCGGCCGCGTTCGATGCGGGCCACCATCGCCACGACCCGGAGGGCCGTGAACGGATCCCCGCTCTCGGCGATGGTGGGTGGCTGGATATCCGGTTCGGGCAGGCCGGCCGGTGGCGGGCGCAATGGCCCGAGGCCCGGCGCGGCGGCACGAACGTCCGTCACGTGGATCTCCGACTGATTCACTCGGGATTTGGGAGCCGAAGCCTACCATCGGGTCGTCCGGCCGCCAAGGGTGAGCCCGGTGGGCCGTACAATCGCCGGCCATGGATGCCCGCGAGACGGCACGCTCCGCCAATCGCGCTCGCTTTGCCCGGCTGGTCGCCCAGCCGGAGCCGGAGATCGACCTCGCCATGGGCGCCTTCTACATCGCCGCCGATGGGCGCCCGGAGCTCGATCCCGACCCGACCCTGCAGGTCCTCGAAGGCCTGGCCGAGCGTGTCCGGATCCGGCTCGACCTCGGTGACCCGCTCGAGGTCGCGCTGGACCGGCTGCACGACGTCCTCTACAGGGAGGGACGGTTTCGCGGTCCCAGCGCGGCCGAGTACCACGACCCGGCGAACAGCCACCTCGATCGCGTCTGCGAGCGACGGATCGGTCTGCCGATCCTCCTGGCAATCGTGGAGCTGGAAGTCGCCTGGCGGATCGGGCTTCGGCTCCACGGCATCGGGTTGCCCGGCCATTTCATCATCGGCGGGCAGGGCGACCTGCTCATCGATCCGGCCAGCGACGGCCGGTCGCTGAACCCCGATGACTGCCAGGCATTGATCAGGCGCTCGCTCGGCGAAGGGATCCTGTTCCACGCCGGGATGCTCCGGCCGGCGGGCAAGCGCCAGATCCTTGCCCGGGTCCTGCGCAACCTCCGGTCGGTGTTCCTGGCCCGGCGCGACTGGCCGGCCGCGCTCGGCGTCGTCGATCTGCTGGACGTCGTCGAGCCCACCGATCCCGATCACGGCCGGGACCGCGGCCTGCTCCTCGGCCGGATGGGCCGCTTCAGCGAGGCGATCACCTGCCTTGGCAGGTACCTCGACGAGCGACCAGAGGGCCACGACGCCGACGACGTCCGCCAGGTCATCGGCATCTTCGCCGGACGCCGCAACTGACCTTGACCGCCGAAGGCTGGCAATAAGGCAGGCCACGCCTGCCGGGTCGGCGACCTCGCCGCGGACGGGCCCCGGCCCGCATCGGACAACCACCCCACTCGCTGGCGCCGGCCTACCTCAAAGCGCAGCGCCGAGACGGCGCGGTGGATACTCGGGCCTGACCACTCGTCCACCCAGGGAGAGCCGTGGCCGCCGCGATCGTCATCGCGCTAACGCTGATCGGGCTGGCGATCCGGCTGTGGGACGTCGGCGCCGCCGGGGTGTGGTTCGACGAGAGCTACGCGGTCGCCCTGGCCCGTGAACCAAGCGTCGGCGCAATGGTCGACGCCATCCTCGCCAACCCGCCGTCGACGCCGCTGTACTTCCTCGCCTTTCGTGGCTGGACGGCGTTCGCCGGCGACGCTGACGCGGTGATCCGGTTGCCGAGCGTCCTCGCGGGCGTGCTCCTGATCCCGGCCACGGCGTGGTTTGGTCGGGAATTCGACGGCCGAGCGGTGGTCGCCGTGCTGGCGGCGGCGTTCGTGACCGTGTCCCCGTATGCCCTCGAGTTCGCGCAGGAGGCGGCGCCCTACGCGCTGGCGGCGCTCACCACGACTGCGGCGATGGCGTCTGCCTGGCGGTGGCGGCGGACCGGACGCGGGGTGGACGGCGCGCTTGCCGTCCTGCTGGGCATCGTGGCCGTGTACGCCCACTACATCGCGGTGCCCATTCTCGGCGCGCTGTGGCTGTTCGGCGCGACGGCCTCCTCCGGTCCCGGGCGTATCGATCGTCGAACGTGGCTGGCCGCCGGCGGGCTGATCCTGTTCGCCTGGGCCCCGTGGCTGATCGCCCTGGCGGTCCACTGGTTGGGCGCCAGCGCGCCCCGAACGGCGATCGAATCGCCGGCCACCCTGCGCCAAGTGGTGGGCGCGCTTGCCCAGCACGCCGTCGGCACCGCGGCGCTCCTCACCGGCCAGCGGGCGTTGCTTGCCGCCGGACTCGCTGTGGGGGCGCTGCTCGTCGCGATGGGCTGGCTCGCCGGTGGAGAGCCCAGGCGTCGCGCGCTCCGCGGCACCGTGGTGATCGCTGCCGCCCTGTTCCTCATCCCAGCAGGTGTGTCGGCGGCTACCGGCCGGTGGCTGTTCGTGCCCCACTTCGGGCTGCATGTGCTGGCGGCCGGCATGGTCGTCATCGCCGCCGGCGCGGTGGAGGCCGGGGTCCGCGTCGGACGGATGCCGGGACGGCGATGGATCGACGGCCGGACGGTGACGGCGTCGCTGGCCGTGACCTGGTGCGTCATGGGGGCGGTCGGCATCTGGCTGTTCCGGACGGCACCGCCGCACGGGGCGGATGGCCTCCGGCAGCTGGTTGCCACGCTGGAATCACGGGCAGCGGCCGGGGACCCCGTCCTCGTGTCGCCGGCGATCCTGTCCCCCAGCGTGGCCTACTACACGGACCGCCCATTGACCGGCATCCCGGCGGCCTTCGATCTCCGCCACATGTACGGGCCGCACCTCCAGCCGGCGTCGGATGCGACGCTGCGCGAGGCGACCCGGCGAGCGGCGGGCAACCAGCCCCGGATCTGGCTCGTCCACCGGCCCGAGGACGACCCGAACGGGGCGATCGTCGCCGAGCTGGAGGCTGGGTACGACCTCGTCGACCGGCTGGAGGTGCCATTCGCCACCCTGTACCAGTTCGACGAGGTGGGCGGATGAGGGCGTGGCCGGCCCTGTTCCGGCTCCGGCCGGCACAACGACGGCTCCTCCGCCGGACGGCGGCGAGCGTGGCGCAGGCGTCGACACCCCTCGCCACCGCGGCCATTTCGCTGTTGGCCGTCCGCGTTGCGGGCATCGCGACGTGGGGTGCGTTCCTGGGTGCGCTGATCGTCGTCCGTCTTGCCGCCCAGGTCGCGAACTTCGGCGTCCGCGACCAGCTCCTGCGGGCGTTCAGCCGTGCGCCGGGATCGCTGCCCGAGACGTGGCGCCGGAACCTCGGCGCGCGGTGCTGGCTGCTGCTGGCGGGACCGGCGCTGTTCGCCGTCACCGGCGCACCCCCGGATCGGGTGGCGGTGATGACAGCCTGGCTGGTGGCGACCTTCGTCGCCCAGTCCTACGACCCGATCGTCGCCTACCGCCGGGCCTTCGGCGTGACGTTCGCGCTCGAGCTGCTGGCCACGGCCGTCACCTGCCTCGCGATCGTGCTCCTGGGCGGCGCTCTGACGGCCGATGCCCTCATCGCCGTCTCGGCCGGTGTGGCCGCGGTCCGGGCGGTTGCGCTCGCCGCCCGGTTCGGCGGGCTGGGCCTGGCCCGCGTCCGGCCGAAGCTGGACGTCGACGAGCTCCGGGCGGGCTGGCCGTTCTTCGTCCTTGCCTTCTCTGGGGCCATCGGCTCGCGGGTCGACCTGTACGTCGTGGCGGCGGTTCTGCCACCCGCTGCGCTGGGGTCGTACGGCTTGCTGACCAACTTCGTGCTGCTGGTCCAGTCGATGGCCGTCGCGCTGATCGCGCCGATCGTTCCGCCGCTCTACCGTATCGCCCGCCGGACCCTGTTGACCGGCGCGGTCCGGTTGCTGGCCGTGGGCGTGCCCCTGACCATGGCCGGTGCTGGTGGCACGTGGCTGGGCCTGCAGTGGCTGTATGGCGTCGACGTGGGGCCGGTCGCCCTCGTGGCGGCGTGGTTGGCGATGCTGCCGGTCTACCTGTACCTCCCATTGGTCCACCTCCAGTTCCGCGAAGGGCGGGCGCAGGCGGTGATCGTGGTCAACCTGCTCGGGATCGTCGTCGCCGCGGTCGGGACGGTGCTTCTCGCCCCGTCACTCGGCATCGCCGGGGCCATGCTGGCCGCGGCCGCCGCCCAGCTCGCGCTCGCCGCCGCGCACGTCGTCCTGGTCCTCCGACCGGCCCGCATGCCCAAGCCGACACCGGCCACCGATGCGCTGCCCGGAGTGTGAATCCCCGGTCGACGGCGGTTCGGGCCGCTGCGCGGCGGGCCACGAGCTCCGCGATGCCGCCGGTGTGATCCGGCTGGTCCGGGCCGACCTTGCCGCGGAGGTGGCGGCCCTCGAAGATGCGGTCTGGGCGGATCGTCTGGCCCGGGGCACGGCGCCGGTGCCGGTGGCGGCGCTGGCCGAGCTGCCCTTCGGCCCGGGAACGACCGGTGACCACGAATGGCGGCTTCGGCGGGCCGACCTCGCCCTCCTGCGGCGTCACCTGGCTGGCCGTCGCGGAGTCACCGTCCTTGACGTGGGGTCATGGAACGGCTGGCTGTCGGCCAGGCTGTCGGCCGATGGCCAGGACGTCACCGCGGCGGAGCTCTTTGCCGGCCCCGGTTCGCTGGGTGCCCACGCCCACGCGGCCGGCGACTGGCAGGCCGTCCAGGTCGATCCCGAGGACCTCGACCGCCTCGAGGAGCGGTACGGGCTCGTGATCCTCAACCACTGTCTCCAGTTCGCGCCCGACCCGATCCGGCTGCTCAGAACCGCTGCTCGGCGCGCGCTGCCGGGCGGGCAGGTCGTCGCCATCGGCCTGCAGGTCTTCCGGTCGCCGGGCGGCGCCGCGGCGAGGATCGACGCCGAGCGAACACGCTTCCGACGGGAGCAGGGTCGCGACCTCGAGCTGCGTCCGACGAAGGGCTACCTCGATGGCGCCGATCTTGCCCGGCTCGAGACCGCCGGGCTTCGGACGCAGCCGTATCCCGACATCCGTCTGCGGCTGGCCAATGCCCGGGCCCGCGTCGACGCCGGCCGACCCGAACACCGATTCGGCGTCCTCGAGACGTGACCCACCGCATCCCGTTTCCCCTCGCGGCTTCCGCGCTCGGGCTCGTCGTCGCCGTGCCCGGCCTGCTGTTGCTGGCAGCCTTCCGCTTCGACGGCCTGTACGGTCAGGATTCGTTCGCCTACGTCGACTACGCCATGGGACCGCTGCGGGCGGCCCTGCTTGCCCTCGAACCGCCGCCGCCGTTCACCTGGCCGCCCGGCTATCCGCTGGTCGTGGCCGCCGCGGCGATGGTCACGGGGCCGGCGGCGTGGGTTGGCGTGGCCGTGAGCCTCGTCGCGGGAGCGCTGGTCCCAGTCCTGGTCGCGCTCCTGGCGTACCGCCTCATGCCGGTCATCCATCCCGAGGCCGCGGACCGGCAGCGCGTCGTCGTGTCCTTGCTCGCGGGCCTCGTCGCCGCCACGGCCGGCCAGCTCTGGCAATCGAGCGTGGTCGCGATGTCTGACACGCTGGGCGTGGCCGTTGTCGCAGCGGCAGCATGGGCCGTCTGCTCGTATGCGGCCACCGGTCGACCGGCATGGCTGGTGGGTGCCTCGCTGGCCGCCGCCCTGGCAATCCAGGTCCGCTGGGTACATGGGTTGGCCGTCCTGCCGCTGGGGCTGGTGGCCCTGCGGGCCCTGATCCAGCGCCCGCGGGGCGTGGCCCTCCGGCACGCGATCGCCGCGTTGACCGTGGGCCTCGTGGTTGCCGCTCCGACGCTCGGCCCGATGGTCGCGGCGGCGGTCCGCGGCGCCGATGTGCCGTTCGCCGTCAACTTCACGGTCTTCGAATGGCGGCCCGAGAACGCCCATCGGTCGACGTTCGAGACCGCCGATGGCCGGCTCGAGTACGGCCTGCCGTCGGGCGCCTACTACCTGCTCCAGCCCATCCAGCCGTACTGGTTCGCTGGGCTCGGCATCCTCGCCATCCCCGGCGTCGCGCGGGTGCTGCGGAGCCGAAGCCTCGCGGCGACCGCGACGCTCGTGGCCTGGCCGGCGATCGAGCTGGGCTTCCTGGCCGGCGGCGCCTACCAGAACTCCCGCTTCTTTCTGGCGGCCTTGCCCCCGGTCGCCATTCTCATTGCCCTGGGCGCGGGAGAGGTCTGGAAGGTGACCGCGCCACTGCGGCGCCGGCGCGACGGACCGCTCGGCGGCCGGATCGCTGCCCTGGCCATCGGTCTCTGCCTGGTCATCAACGCCGGGCTGGCCACGGTGTTCACGGCGCGGTTCATCGCCCGCCAGTCGGCCGATCGGGCGGCGATCCAGTCGTTGGCCGCGATGGTACCGCCAGAGGCGGCGATCGCCTCGCTTGGCGCCACACCGGCGCTGCGCCACGCCGGACGCGCGAACGTGGTCGAGCTCTACGACCTCGACGAGGAGGAGGTGGCCGGCCTGGGTGACGCAGACTCACCGGCCTTCCTGTTGGTCGACCTCGCCGCCTTCCAGGGGCAGTGGGCGGACCTGCCGGCGGGCCGGGCCCTCGTCCGGCTGGAGCGCGACGGTGGCGTCGCGGTCGTGGCCACGGCCGGCGCCTGGACGCTGCTCCGGACCCAGCCCGAGCGCTGATCCCGTCATCGCGGCTGGCGGGCACCGGCGCGTCCCGGCCTCGATGGACTATCGTTCCTGACTCTCAGCGACGCCACGTCGGGGCTCGGAGGCACGATGCGCCGGACGTCAACCGCCCACGCCACACACGTTGACCGCCGCGAGACGGACTCGTCGTTCGGCCGCGTCCGGACCGCGCTCATCGCGGCCGCCTTCGTTGCCGGCTGCGCCGGCACGCTCCCAGGGTCCGCGCCCGCCCCGACGCCCAGCGGATCCGCGCCGGGTTCTGCACCATCGTCGGCGCCGGCATCCGTCGTGGCCACGGCCCTCCGCCTCCAGGTCAGCCTGACGCCGGAGGAGCTGGCGTCGTTCCGGCCGGCGATCACCGCCCTCGACGAGGCGCATCCCGAGTGGATCATCGAGCTCGAGGAAGTGCCCCAGGGCGCAGAGGTCGAGCGGGTTACGAGCGACCTGGCCGCCGGCAACCTGCCGGACGTCCTCCGGCTGACCGGGATCAACGCCCAGCAGTGGATCCGGCGGTCCGCGTTCGCCGACCTCACCGGCCGCGTCGCGACCGCCGGGCTCGACCTGGCTGACTTCTACGCCGGGCCGGTCGACCAGTTCCGCTGGAACGACGCCCTGTGGGGCCTGCCCGACACGGCGTCGCCGGAGCTCGTGTACTACGACAAGGACGCGTTCCTCGATGCCGGCTTGGACCTGCCGACCGACGAGTGGACCTACGACGACATGCGGTCCGCCGCGCTCGCCCTGACTGAGGATGGCGAAGGCCGCCATCCGGGCGACGACGGCTTCGACCCGGCGGGTGTGGAGCTGTGGGGCTGGAACGGCGGCGTCACCTACTTCTGGCAGAACGCGTTCATCAAGGCGCTTGGTGGCGAGCTGTGTGCCAACGATGACTGCACCGAGATGCGGTTCACCGGCGAGGCCAACGTTCGGGCCTTCGAGTGGTGGGTGACGCTCGTCCGCGACGACGGCGCGGCGCCCTACGATCCATACGGCGGGTCGCAGACCGGCGTCCCCGGCGACCCCTTCATCGCCGGACGCGCCGCGATGGGCTCCAATGGCGCGTTCGCCATCGGCCAGCTGAACGCCGCCGGGACGATCGACTACGACGTCATCCCGCCACTCCTCGGCGAGGACGGCGACCGGCACACCGCGCTGAGCACCAACGGCTACCTCATCGCCGCCAGCAGCCCGAACCAGGAACAGGCGTGGGGTCTCGTCCAGGCCCTCCTCGCCGAGGACTTCCTTGCCTCGACCTGGGGCGTGCCCGGGCACGCCGTCCCCGCCCGCCGGTCGGCCGCGCCGTCCGTCGTCAACGACGACCACCCACCGGCCAACCAGGCGGCCATCCTCGAGGCGATGGAGGTGGGCGAGGTGTTCCGGCCGTACACCGCCAACGCCGGAGCGGCGTACGGCGCGACGGTCGACCTGTTCCGACGCATGAACACGGGCGAGCTCGCGATCCCGGATGCGCTGGTCCAGATCGAGGCCGCGGCCAACAGCGCCCTTGCCCCTGACCGGACCCCGTGAGCGCCGGCGCCCGGTCGCGCGAGCGCTGGTTCTACCTGCTCATCGCGCCGTGGCTCATCGGTCTCGTCGTCCTCCAGCTGGTGCCGCTCATCGCGACCGGCGCCCTGGCCTTCGCCGAGTGGCAGCCGCCACTCGCGCCGCGCTGGGTCGGGTTCGACAACCTAGCCCGGCTGGCGGCCGATCCGCGCTTCGGGCGATCGGTGGTCAACACGATCGTCTACGCGATCGGGACGGTGGTCCCGGGCCTGGCGATCGGCCTTGGGCTGGCGCTGCTGCTGCGGCCGATCCGGCGCGGCGGCGCCCTCCTGCGGGCGTCGGTGTTTATGCCGGCGATCGTCGCGGGCGTCGCGACCGCCTTGATGTGGGGCTGGATCTTCAACCCCCGGTACGGGCTGCTCGACGGCCTGCTGGGGCTGGTCGGGATCGACGGCCCGGCCTGGCTGTCCGACCCGGGATGGGCGATGACGGCGATGATCCTGATGGGTCTCTGGAACGTCGGCGTCAACGTCGTGGTCTACCTTGCCGCCCTCAGCGCCGTGCCCCGGGATCTGCTCGAAGCGGCGGCGCTCGACTCGGCCGGGCGCGTGGCGCGGTTTCGGTACGTCGTCTGGCCGGCCCTGACGCCGGTCACGTTCTATCTCGCGATCGTCAACGCCATCGGCGCGTTCCACGTCTTCACGCCGACGTATCTGCTCACCGGCGGTGGGCCGTCGGACGCGACGCTGACAACGTCGCTGTACACCTATCGAACCGCCTTCGGGGCGGGCCAGCTTGGCTACGCTGCGGCGATGACGATCGTCGTCTTGCTCGCCGTCCTCGCACTCACCGCCGTCCAGTTCCGGTTCGCCGGCCGTCGGGTCCAGTACCTGGGCGGCGACGGGTGATCGGCGAGCGAGGCGGGTCGACCTGGCGGTGGCCGCTGGCGGTCGTGGCGGTGCTGCCGTTCGCGGTGCCGTTCGTGTGGCTCGTCGCTAGCGCCTTCAAGCCGGTCGACCAGTTCTACAGCTCGCCACCGACGCTCCTGCCGGCTCCCCCGAGCCTGGCCAACCTCGAGGGCGTCCTGCGGCTCCTCGACGTGCCGCGGTTGTTCGCCAACTCGACGGTCATCGCGGCGCTCAGCGCGATCGCCTCGGTCGTGTCCTCGGCGGTCGTCGGCTACGCGTTCGCGACCCTGCCGGCCCGCGGCCGGGGCGCCCTGTTCGGCCTCCTCGTGGCGACGATCCTGATCCCGCCGGCCGTCCTCATCGTGCCCCAGTTCCTGCTGTTCAGCCGGGTCGGCTGGGTGGATACGTGGCTGCCCCTGATCGTCCCCCACCTGTTCGGCAGCCCGTTCTACGTCTTCCTCTTCCGGCAGTGGTTCCGCAACCTGCCACCGCACCTCTTCGAGAGCGCTGAGCTCGACGGCGCCTCGCCGTTGCAGGCCTTCCGTCACGTCGCCCTGCCGCTGGCCAGGCCCGCCCTGGCCGCGGTCGCGGTGTTTGCCTTCGTGGCGTCGTGGAACGACTTCCTTGGCCCGCTGGTCTACCTTCGATCGCCCGAGTCGTTCACGGTCAGCCTGGGCATCGCCAGCTTCCAGGGCGTCTACGTCAACGACCTCCACTTCTCGGTCGCCCTGGCGCTGCTGGCATTAGTCCCGCCGGTCGCGGTGTTCCTCGTCGCCCAGCGATCCCTCGTCCAGGGCATCGTCGCCGGCGGCTGGCGGGCCTGAGCCGATGGTCCGCCGCTTCGCCCAGCTGCCGCGGGTAACGACCACCCACGCCCGCGAGTTCGGCCTGATGGCGGAGACGCTGCGGTTCGAGACCAACGATCCGCGGCTGCTGGAGGCCGCGGTCGCGTCGTTCGGACGGTTCCGCGTGCCCGATGACGGGCGGCCACCGCTGCTGCTGCGGCTGTTCGTCGAGCCGGATCGTGGAGCGGTGCCGGTCGCGTTCCGGACCCACGACGCGGTGATGCTCATCACCGGCGGGCCGGACGACGTCGCCTCGGTGGACGTCGCGGCCGGGGTCGGGCTCGGATTCGTCGCCGATTCGACGGCCGCCGACGAGCCGACGGTGCGGCGCGACTTCATCGAGGCGATGGGCCTGGTCATGGTGACCGGACGCGGCTACGTCGTCGTCCATGCCGCCGGCGTCGTCATCGGCGGACGGGGGGTGACCCTGTTCGGGCCGGCGGGCGCGGGCAAGTCGACCCTCGCGATGGCCTGCGCGCGGCGTGGCCTGGACGTCTTCGCGGAGGATGCGGTCTTCTGCCGGGTGGGCCCAACCGGCGTGGAGCTGTGGGGCATGCCGTGGACCCAGCGGCTGCTGCCCGATGCCGCCGAGCGATTTCCGGAGCTGCGGGACTACGAGCCGGCACTCCAACCGAACGGCGAGCACAAGCTGGTGGTCGACATGGACGCGGTCTACCCCGGGCGAGCGGTGGCGATGGCCCCCGCTGGGCCGGTCGTGGTCCTCCAGCGAGGGTCGAGCGGGCCGACGCGCGTCGTCCCGGTCACGGCGTCCGAGGCGGTCGACCTCGTCGAGGTCCTGTGGGCGATCGAGCGGGCGTGGACGGACGCCCACGAGCGCACGGCAGCCAGCCTCATCGGGGGCGGCGTCTACCGGCTCGAGATGAACGGCACGCCGGACGAGGCGGTGGACGCGCTGGAGGGCGCCTTCGACGAGCGAGGGGCGGCGACCGCCGGACCGCCGCCGGGACCGGGACGCGCATCGAGCCGGTCATGACCGGCGCGTCTCCGGATCCGCCGCCAGCGCTTCCGCGCAAGCTCATTGGCCGGTTGGTCCGGGTCCTTGCGGGATGGCTGGACCCGCCCGACCCGGCGGCCGTCCGCGAGGCAACCCGCGGCTGGGGACCGACGGACTGGACCGCCCTGCCCCGGGTACTCCTCATGCATGGTTTGTCCTCGCACCTCGCCGTTCCGGCGACGGACGATCGGCTGGCGGCGGTCCTGCCACCGGACGTGCGCTCCTGGCTCCTTGCCGACGACCAGCGGATCGCGTCGCGCGTGGCGCGGATGCACGGCGAGCTGGCGACCATTCTGCGCGCTGCGCAGGCGGCGGGGATCGAGGTGATGCCGCTCAAGGGCGCGCTGCTGACGAGCCGGCCCGGGGCACGCCGCCGTTCGATGGCCGACCTCGACCTGCTGGTTCAGCCCGCCGACCGCGAGACGATCGGCCGGGTCCTCGTTTCGCTCGGCTACCGGCTGGAGCCCGAGGCGGCGCCCCGGCCGACCCACGACGTCTACATCGATCCGGGCGGCGGCCGGATCGTCTCGTACGCGGGCGAGCACCCGGACAACCCGCGACGGGTCGAGGTCCACGTCGAGGTGCTGCGGCACCTGTGGGGCTGGACCGATGACGACCAGCTGACGCTCGCCCTGTGGGCCGGCGCCCGAACCGATTCCGTGGTCGGCGAGCCGGCCCGCGTCCCGTCGCCGGATGCGCTGCTGGCCCACCTGGCGATCCACGCCTCGAGCGACCTGCTCGTCGGCCGGGGCCGGCTGGTGCAGTGGCTCGACCTCGCCGACGCAGCCGCCGAAGCCGGTGACCCGGCGAATCTGCCCCATCCGGCGCTGGCCTACCCGGCGCTGCGGCTGGCCGCGAGGGCCATGCCCCTGACGATGGCCGGGGTCGACCTGAGCGGCCTCGAGGACAAGGTTCCGCAGCGACTGGCGCGCTGGGCGGCGACCGTCGCCCTCGATCCCCGGGCGGGGCTGACGGATCGCTCGACGCCGGGCCAACCCGATTCGATCGCCGCCCGCTGGCAACGCTGGCGACCCGAGCCCTGGCGGCTGGCGGTTGCCTACGGCGACCGGCCGCTACCGATCGCCGTGGCGCGCCACGGGCTCACGATCATGCGTCTCCTGGCGGGCCGGCCGTCACGGGGCGGCTGACCAGGCGCTCATACAGCTCGAGGACGGCGGCCGATGTCGCGCCGATGTCCCACCGCTCGACGGCCATCGTGCGACCGGCACGACCCATCTCCGCGGCACGATCGGCATCGTCGACGACCGTGGCGAGCGCCTCGATCAGGCCCTGCTCGTCGGTCGGGGCGATGGCCAGCGCCGCGCCCGCCTCGGCGACTTCGGCGACCGCCCCAACCCGGCTGCCGACGACGGGCAGGCCGCAGGCCGCGGCCTCGACGGCGACCACCGACTGCGCCTCGTGGCGCGATGGCACGGCCAGAACCGTCGCGGCGCGATAGATCGCGGGCAGGTCGCGGCGGGCGACCGAGCCGTCGAATGCGACCCGGTGGGACAGTCCCAATGAGGCCGCGTCCGCCGCAAGGCCGGCGCGAAGCCGGCCGTCACCGACGACCCGCAGTCGGAGGTCGGGCCGGTCGCCGGCGAGGGCCGCAAACGCCCGGAGGAGGAGCCCGGGGTCCTTGACCGGTTCGAGGCTTCCGACGAAGAGGATCGTCCGCGGCCCGGCGCGAGCGTTTGCGTCCGGGGCGAAGACCCCGAGGTCGACGCCCAGCGGCAGGACGAGGGGCGCGGGACGGCCCGCTCGTCGGATGTCGTCGGCCAGCGGCGCCGAGCCACAGGTGACGACCCTTGCCAGGCGAAGCGCGAGCCCCGTCGTCAGGCGCCCGCCCCGGCCGAGGGCCGCCCCGTAGCCGATGTCGGGCAGCGCGACCAGCTCCCCGCCGAGCACCGAGACGACCGATGGCCGGCCGAGCAGCCGGCCGGCCAGCACCGCGACCGCCCCGGCCTCGTCGGCCCACAGGCCATGGACGAGGTCGACCGGCCGGCGGCGATGGATCCCGATCACGGCGCGCAGCCCACCGCCGAGAACCCGGGCCCGGCCGACCGGTCCGTGGGTCCGGCCGAGGGCGAGGGACCGGATGACGGCGCCGGCGACCCGATACGGCTCCCCGCGCGGGGGGTACCGGAGCGCGACCAGCTCGACGTCTGCAACGCTGGCCAGCCGCTCGACCAGGTCAACGACGGCCGGCAGCCCGGGCTCGTCCCGAGTCTCGGCGAAGCCGGGCGCGACGATGGCGATGCGCATCGGTCGCATCAACGGTCGGGGGTCTCGCGGGCATCGGGTTCGCCGCGGGTGGCGGCGACGTAGGTCCCTGCCCATACCCCGATCGCGATCCCCGCCCAGACCCTGCCGGCCGTGAACGACCACGGGTAGTACTCGCTGAGGCTGACCGCGCCCACCCCGACGAGCAGCGCCGTGGCGGCCGCAAGCTCGCGGGTCCATCGGCCCCGCGTTCGCCAGAGGCCGATCCAAGGGACGACGCCGAGCGCAACGACCGCCGCCACGCCGATGACCCCGGTCTCGGCGGCTGCCGTGAGCGGGACGAGGTGGGCAGGCTGGTAGCGGTAGCCGAACGCAGGCCGGACCGCCGGCATCGCCTCCGCGAGGGTCCCGAGCCCGCTACCCAGCAGTGGCCGCGCGGCGACGACCGCCACCGCAGCGTCGGCCAGCGCGAACCGTTCCTCGATCGAGCGGGTCTCGGTCGCGACCGGCTCGGTCGCCGTCGTCCGGGCGGCGAGGTACGGACCGATGAGCGGTGCCGACCCTGCCAGCACCCCGATCGCGATGGCTCCGACGACGATCCAGCCAGTGACGTCGGCCCGGGCCAACCAGAGGAGCGCGACGGCGGTCACGGCGCCCGCGACCAGCGCCAGCCACGCGCCCCGGGAGAACGTCGCCACGAGGGCCGCCGAACCCAGGACCACCACCCCACCGAGGACCGCCACCGAACCGAGGACCGGCCCGGACCCCCAGGGCCGATTCCGATCGACTCGATCCCGGCCCGCAATCGCCGCGGCCAATCCACCGCCGACGACGAGCAAACCGAACGCCAACAGCCCACCCAGGATGTTGGGATGGGCGGCCAGCCCATAGGCCCGAAGGAGGCGGCTGCCGTCCGGCGCCGTGATGACGCTGGCACTCGCCGAGTCGAGGCGCACCGGCAGCTCGCCGAGCCAGGGCAAGCCGAGCGGCTCCTGTCCGATGGCCTGCCCGAGCACCACGACGGACTGGACCGCGAGCATCGCCGCGGCAGGGAGCACGAACCGGCCCGGATGCCGAACCTCGGTCGCGACGTAGGCGGCCAGCGCGCCGATCAGGCTGAACCGCGCCGCCTGCCAGGCGCTGAGCGGCGGGTCGATCGAGAATGGGACCCCGATCCAGGCGACCAGCAGCACGAGCCCGACCGGGATCCAGAGGAACCGCGGACGCAGGATCACGGCCCGCGGCCGGAGCAGGAGCGAAGCCGCCCAGCAGGCCAGGGTGGCGACCAGCGCCACGTCGGTTGGGCCGGCGGTGAAGTCCGTGTGGACGGGCGGGACGCCGGGGACGTGCCGAGCGACGATCACGACGCCCGCGGCGAACGGTGAAACGACGACGAGGGCCAGGAGCGCGATCCAGGCGAGCCGGTCCAAGGATTCGGCCAGCCGGCCTCGGGCGCCGTCGTGGGGCATCCGCCGGAGCCGTCCCGGCCTAGGTGTCGCGCACGGCGGCTGGATCGGCGACGGCCCGGTTGACCAGCGCCGCGAACTCGGCGTCGAACCGCGGGCGGTCGAAGCGGCGCGCCGAATCGACCAGGACTGCCGGCTCGAGCGTCGTTTCCCGCGCTCGGCGCATGGCCTCGATGAGCGCATCGACCCGTGGTTCGGCGAACAGGAAGCCGGTCACGCCGTCGTCCACGATCTCGAGGGCGCCGCCGGCCGCGAAGCAGATCGGCGGTCGGCCGGCCGCCTGGACCTCGGCGATCGTCAGCCCGAAGTCCTCGATCCCAGGCACGATCAGTCCATCGCAACGCGCCATTGCCGCCCGCACCTCCTCATCCGGCAGCCGGCCCAGGAATCTGACGGCGACACCGGCATGCTCCCGGAGGTAGCGAGCGTCCGGCCCGTCGCCGATGACATCGAGGGGCAGCCCGGCACGGTTGGCGGCCTGGAGCGCCATCTCGAGCCGCTTGTGGCGCCGGAGCCTGGCGACGGCGAGGAACCGGCCGGACCGTTCGGCGACCGGGCTGTAGGCCGCAAGGTCGATCGGCGGGTAGATGACCGTGGCCCGGCGGCCGTAGCAGCGCTCGATCCGGTCCGCCGAATACCGGGAGTTCGCAACGTAGACGTCGACCCTGTGGCCTGCGGCCTGGTCCGCCCGCCGCAGCATCGCCAGCGCGGGGGCCATCAGCCGGCGCTGCCAGCGCCGCTCGCGGAAGTAGTCGTCGGCCGCGTAGAGGAAGTGCGGCGGGCTGTGGCAATAGGCGAGGTGGACGGCGCCCGCGGGCGGCCGCACGTGGTGGGCGAAGGCCGAGGTGCTCGAGATCACGGCTGCGGCGCCGTCGAACCGGAGGCTCCCGAACGCGGTTGGCAGGATCGGCGCCAGCAGCGCGAGGGGCAGGCCCGCCGACCGCAGCGGCTGCAGCCGCGACGCCTTCACGCCGGCGGCCCGAACGCGATCGGGCAGGACGTCCTCGTCGAACACCGAGGCATGGACCGGGGCACCCGGAAAGAGTCGGACGAGCTCGTCGACGACCCGCTCGGCGCCGCCCTGCTGGGTGAAGTAGTCGTGGACGATCGCAACCCGGGGACCGGTGGGCATCGACCGATGGTAATTGGCGCGACTGGGCAGGACATCCGGTCGGCGGTCGGGCGGCGTACTTGACCGTGTCAACGGCGGAGACTGGCCGCCTCGCCTGATCGCTACCCGGGCGACACCTGAGCCTGCCTCCAGCGCTCCCGGCTCAGCCGGAAGAGGACGTGGCGGACCAGCTCCGGATGAGCCCTCCGATCCACCCGCGGATGGTCGAAATCCTCGGACGGGTCGCGGACCATGCCGAGCCGCTCCATGACCGCGATCGACGGCCGGTTCACGACCGCCGTGAGCGACACGATCTCGGCCAGGTCGAGCTCCTCGAACCCGACCCGAAGCGCTTCCCGGGCGGCCTCTGTCGCGTAGCCGCGACCCCAGTATTCCCTGGCCAGCCGCCAGCCGACTTCCACCCGTCGGCCGCCCGGGAGGAGGTCCGTCGGCCACAGGCCGACGTAACCGACGAACGGGGCAACGCCCGAGACCGCGACCGCCCACAACCCCCAGCCGTTGTCCCGCCAGAACGCCTGGACCGAGTCAACGAACCCGTCGGCTTCTTCACGGGACAGGAGGTCGCCGAGGTAGCGACGGACATCAGGATCGGCATTCATCGCGGCGAACGGGGCTCGGTCGGCATCGCGCCAATGCCGGAGGACGAGTCGGTCGGTTCTGATCGGTGTCTTCATGCGGCCGCGGCATCCGCTAGTCGATCAGAGCAGCTCCCCGTGGGCTGAGCCGGTCGGCTCGCCTTCCTTCGGGCGTGGCTCCTCGCCCGGAGCGTAGGAAGCGGCCGCGCCGGGCTCGAGCACCCGCAACGGCGGCTTACGATTCGCCCTCGATCGCACCGACGCCGAACGGCACCCACTTCGACGGGTCCTGAAGGCGGTGGGCCTCCGTGTTGCCGCGCTGGTGGATCTCCTCGAAGCCCTTCGGCTCGATCCACATCCGCTCGCCCTCGAGCAGCCCGAAGACGCCGGACTGGCCCGGTTCGGGGCGGTGGGCGGAGCAGTACTGGCACGCCGCCTGGTCGTGGCGCTCGTACGTCTCCGGCTCCTCGTAGGTCGTGATGTAGCCCTCGTAGTTGCGGAGTACGACCTTGTGGTCGGAGTAGCTGATCAGGTAGTTCGGCATGACCGGGATCTTGCCGCCGCCGCCGGGCGCGTCGATCACGTAGGTCGGGATCGCATAGCCACTGGTGTGCCCGCGGAGGCCCTCGATGATCTCGAGGCCCTTGCCGACGGGGGTCCGGAAGTGCCCGGAGCCCTCGACCAGGTCGCACTGGTAGAGGTAGTAGGGCCGGATCCGGTTCTCGACGAGGCGGTGGACCAGCGCCCGCTGGATGTGGACGCAGTCGTTGACAGCGGCCAGCAGCACGCTCTGGTTGCCGACTGGCAGCCCGGCCTTGGTCAGCCCGTCGACCGCGCGGGAGACCTCGGGCGTGATCTCGTTGGGGTGGTTGAAGTGGAGGTTGATCCACATCGGGTGGTACTTCTCGAGCATTTCGCACAGCTCGTCGTCGATCCGCTGCGGCAGGAAGACCGGCACCCGTGAGCCGATCCGGATGATCTCGATGTGGGGGATCTCGCGGAGGCCGCGGAGGATCGACTCGAACAGCTTCGGGGCGAGCGTCAGGCCGTCGCCGCCGGAGATCAGCACGTCGCGCACCTGCGGGGTGCGGCGGAGGTACTCGAGCTGGGCCTCGTGCTCCTTGCGGTTGAAGTTCTGCGTCGGGTCGCCCACGATCCGCGACCGGGTGCAGTAACGGCAGTACGACGCGCACTGGGTCGTGACCAGCATCAGCACCCGGTCCGGGTAGCGGTGGACGAGGCCGGGCACCGGCGAGTGGCGGTCCTCGGCCAGCGAGTCCTCCATCATCGCGGTGAAGGCCTGCTGCTCCCGGCCGAGCGGGATGACCTGCCGCCGGATCGGGTCGTTGGGATCGTCCGGATCGATCAGGGAGATGAAGTACGGGGTGATGTCGACCCGGAACTTGTCCGGGCGCGGAGAGGCCGGCACGCTCCTCGTCGGTCAGGTTGAGGATCTGCTCGATCTCCGGCAGCTCGTTGACCCGGTGGCTCAGCTGCCAGCGCCAGTCGTTCCACTTCTCGTCGGGAACGTCCTCGTAGATCGGGGCCCGGCGACTGACCGCGGGCTTGCCATCCGGCCCGAGCGCCCGAGCCGGATCGCGGAGGTTGACGAAGGGCGCCTCGGCGGCAGCAGTCAGCGCACTCTGGTGCGCGACGGCGGCCTTGATCTCCTGGGCATCCACGCTTCGCTGCGCCTCCGTTGGCGGTAGAGGGACTGCATAAGAACTATGCAGACTGCAAGGTCCGAGGATGATAGCCGAGCCCGTCCAGCGGGTCCAACCACCCGAATGGGTTAGCCGTTGCCGACGATCTCCCGCAGCTCGCCGGTAAACGCATCGATGATCGCGATGCGGGTGGGTGGTTCGACGTCGCCCCTGCGCGCCAGGTGCCATGCCCGCTCCTCCGGCACGTATCGCAGATACCAGCGTCCATCGAGAACCTCACCCTCCCGAAGCATGGGCCCGAATGTCGGATCCGCGAGTCCGATGTCGATGGCTTCGGCCGGATGAACGAGCGGTGGCTCGGGCAATCCGACGATCCACGAATCGATCCCCACGTCGATCTGCCGTTCGTGGGCGTCGGGCGGATCGCTCAAGCCCTCCGACTCCCGCCAGTAGAACGAGAACGATCCTGCCAGGTGGATCGGGCCACCCGGCGGGGGCGCGTAGCTTGCCGTGGTCCAGCCATTCCATAGGGCACGCGCCGAAACTGCCTCACCCGGCGCCAACCGCTTCACCAGCAGGGCGGCGTCGCACCCGAAGTCATCGAGTCCGATGCCACGCTCCACGGCCCACTCCGGGTTGAAGGCTACGTGCACGCTGCCGTCGGCGAGCAGCAGCGAACGCAGCGCCCAGGTCTTGAGACGACTGGCTTCATGCGGCCAGTCGAACCCGCTTCGCCAGGCATGGCCGCCGACCGTGCCAGCGATCCCGACGAGGACGCACGGATCGGCATAGAGCAGGTCGTCGCTGCCGACGTTACGGACCTCGGAGGCCATCCACGTCGGTTCGCCGGCCGGCATGGGGTTGCGTTCCAGGGCGATCGTCACCCGTACCCCGTCCCGCTCGACGGATGCGCTCAACGGCAAGTCGCCACTCGGCGGCTGGGGCACCTCGCCAAGCTGCGGTGGCGTCCAGACCGGGGACTGGCTGGGCTCGGCGGGCAGCCACCTCGATGGCGGCGGCGATGGCAGGACCGGTGATTGGGATGGCTGCAGCCGGACGCTGCAGGCGACAAACGCGAGCGAAACCCAGACCAGCGCGATCCGGGCCAGCGAGCGAGGCGACAATTGCAACGGCCTCCGGCGTGTACCGGTGTGACGCGGCGGCGCTCGCTGGAGTTGCGCGCCCCCCTCTCCATCGCGGTCGGACCAGACGACCCGGTATCGCATCCATCAGTGCTCCAAGGAAGCGGCGGCCGTCACCAGCGATCAGGCTGGCGGCCCTATCCGGATCCACTGAGCGTCCAGCAACGATGGAGGCGATATCCGAGCGGTGAACGCGCCGAGGCCGGGGCGACGCGGCACTGAGCGACGATCGCGAGGACCTAGCGGTTGGGCAGAGATTCCCCGCACATGTTCGTGGGGCTGCATGGCGAGGTCGCGATGTAGGTGATCTTCGGGTTGCCGTTGCTGTCCCGGGTGAGCGAGAAGCTCCGCCAGGCGACATTGTCGGTCTCGTCGCTCTCGATGAACAGGCTCTCGTCGTTGACGTGGACTTTGAGGTAGTACACGCCGACCGGCGCGCCGGTCATGTCGATCTCCTGGCCCTCGAGCGAGTGGTGGTACTGGTCGATCCAGCCAACCGAAACGCCCTGGTACGGCGCCGTCCGGTCGCAGGCCCAGTACGTCAGGTCGGGCGTCTTCTTCTTGGCGTCGATCTTGACCCAGTCGATCAGGCAGAACGTGGTCTTGAACGACTGCGCCACGCCAAGGTTGTTGACGAACGCCGGGCCGATGGCGCCGCCCATGCCGTTGTCGTTGGCCCTATGGACCCCGAACTGGGCCACGCTGCCGATGTGCCAGTGGTTGTGGGCAGGGTGGAACTCGAATTGCGTCGTGGCGAAGCTGCAGGCGATCTGCGAGGCGGGATCGGACGGTCCACCGACGGTCGTCCAGATGTCCTGGATGGCCGTCGTGGTGCCACCCTCGCCCTCGATGACGGTGAACGGATGGAGGTGCCACGGCCCGGCACCCACGTTGGCGATGCCGTTCGACAGCCGCAGGTACTCGCGGCCGCCGGTGTTCTGGACGCCCAGGTGATGGGGCACGATCGGTTTGAGGTTCGGCTCGAGACCCGTTGGACAGGGATCCGTCGAACCCCCGCCGCCACCTCCCCCTCCACCGCCACCGCCTCCGCCCGCGGCAAGCGTCGCTCCCGTGGCGACGATCGACAGGACGGCCACGATTCCGGGAACTGCTCGGAGCGCTCGGTGGGTCGCCACGGTGTTCGTCCTCCCATCCCGTGGCTGCCGCCGCCGGTTCGGACGGACGGGGGGCGACCGGCAGCCAGTCGGGCTCGACCGATTGGACCACGTGCACCACCCGGGAAGCAACGGCTGACCCGCCTACTGGATCGGGCGCGGAACCTCGACGTAGGACAGGAGGTTGCCGGAGTGCCGGTCGACCGTGACCCGAGCGTCCATGAGCACCCCGTTGACGAGGAGCGACTGGATCACCACGTACTCGGTTGCGCCGAAGCGGAGCTCCACGCCCTGCCACTGGTCCATTGGCAGGGCACTGATCCAGCGGACGAAGCGGTCCTCGGTCAGGGCCACGTCGATCGCCTGGCCCGGGGAGATCAATCCCAGCCCGCGGTCGACGACGGCCACCGCGGCGTCGACCTCCAGCGGCTGGAGCGGCGCCGCGAACGGGTCGGCGCCCGGCAGCTTTGGCCCCACGTATGGGAAGGAGGCTTTGATCCGGGCCAGCCCTGCCGGTGGGGCGGCTCCGCCGATGTCACCGTCCCAGGCGGCCCGGTGCTCGACCCGCTCGCCCGGATCCAGCTCGTTGATCGCAAGGTTGGCCGGACAGGCCATGAGCCCGCCGGCCGCGAGGAAGCGCTCGTCCTGGAAATACCCCTGGCTCGACTCGCCACCGGGCGTCCAGAGCAGGTCCTTGAACTGAGCCGGCAGCCCTGCCCACTCGCGTCCCGGGTTCGGGCGGACGGGCGCCGCCACGTCGATCGTCACCGATGCGGGGACCTCGCATCCACCGCCCTGCCAGAGGGCGACGCCGGCACCCCGGTTCTCGACCGTGACCGTGACCCACGTCCGGCCCCCGATCGGCAGCTCGGCGAGCTCGACCGCGAGCGTCATCCTGAGGCCGTCCCGCTCGACGGTCTCCACGGGGCCCGGCTGCGGGGCCGACGGCGACGGTGAAGGCTGGGCGGCGCCGCCGCACGCGGCGACCGCGAGCGCCAGCACCAGCCCCGGAACGATGCGCAGGTTCACGCCCGGGAGACGGGCGTGCCGACCGCCGGGTTCCCGAACCCCTCAGGGCAGGCTGGCGGCCTGGATCGACACCCCTGCCGCCTCGAGGTCGCGGATCACGAGGCTGAAGAATGGGTGCTCGTCGTACGACAGGTCTTTGCGATTGGCGACGACGAACAGCACCGCATCGGTGAGATCGATCCGGGCCACCTCGGCGCCGTGTCGCTTGAGGACCTTGGCCGTGGTCGCGGCATCGTCAACCGCGACACGGATCCGGATCGCCGATCCGAATTCCAGCAACCCGGCGGCGGCATCGGCGGCGGCCTTCTCGGCGGCGGCACGCTCGCGCGAACCGGCCGCGGCGGCGGCCCCGAAGCCGGCCGGGTCCGGGCCGACGATCGCGTTCCACAGCATCCGCTGCGTGCCCTGCGACCATGCCCGGAAGTTCGGGTCGATGGAGAACGAGACCACCCGACCGGCGCCAACCGCCTCGTCGGCGACGGCCGTCGAGCCGGCCAGCGAGTCGATACCGATCGTCAGGCCGGAGGTCGCGTAGTCGGGGTCGCCGAACGGCGGGAAGGTGGCTGCGGCGGTGCCGAGCCCGGGCTGCATCTTCGGATCGTCCAGGTACATGACCCAGTTCTGGTCGCCGACGCCGGCCGCGAGTGGCGAGTCGCCATCGATCGAGACCCTGATCAGCGTCCCGGGCGCATTCGTCTGCGCGTTGCCGAACTTCACGGTCGACACGCCGGCCTTGGCGACAACGAGCGCCCCGCCCTGCCAGGCCACGATCCGACCTCCGGCGTTGACCCAGTCGCGCAGCGCTCTCTTGCCCTTCGCTCCAAGGTCCTGGACCAGGTAGCCGGCATAGCCGTCAGGGACGACGAGGACGTCGATGCCGGGCAGGCCGGCCACGACGTCCGCAGGGGTGACATCGACGTAATCGACGCCGCGCTCGAGGCCCCAGCCATGATCGAACAGCCAGCGCGTCTGCCCCGCCGATTCGAAGCCGCGGGTGCTGCGGACGTTCTCGAGCAGGCCGATCGAGGGCAGGTCGGCGGGCACCGTCCAGGTCGGGGCCGGGACCTCCGGGACCAGCGCGCCGGACGGCGTATTCGGGTTGCCCGTCCAGCCGCCCTGGAGGTTCATCAGCAGCGGATTCGACCAGGCGGTGACGTCATATGTCACCTCGAACGGGATCCACGTCTCCTCGTTGAGCATCGCCTGGACCCAATGCTTCTGGGCCTGGGCGAGCGGAATCCAGTACGTCCCGATCGGCAGGGTCGCGGACGTCACCGGGTCGCCATAGGGATGGAAGTCGGCCAGCGTGTAGGGCGCGGTGAGCTGATAGACGTCGACGTCCATCCGCTGCAAGCGCCGGACGAGCAGCTGCGTCTCGTAGGCCCGCTCCGGATCCTGGGGCAGGAAGTAGTGGCGAACGGCGATGTCAGGGACGTTCTGGAAGAGGGCGTGCCGCGGCTCGAAGACCGCGTTCTCCTCCAGTTGGCCGGCGACACCCTGCTGGTAGGCCTCGACCCACGAGGCATGCCAGCCGGAGACCACGTCGGAGCGCGCCGCTGCGCCGGCAAACACCGACGCCCAGATCGACACGAACTGCTCGTGCTCACGCTCGGCGATCGGGTCGCCGCTCTCCTTCTCGAAGGTCATGCCGGCGGCATGGAAGCCTTCGGTCGGGACGGTGTCGCCGAAGACGATCGCGAAGAAGTCGTACGGCGCGCCGTGGAAGTACTTGATCCCCTGGCGGTCGAATTCCGACACGATCGCCGGCGAGTACAGCTGGTTGATCCAGTTGTGCGCCGTATCCGGGATCTCGTGGTATTCGGGATCGGCGTTTGGCGGGAAGAAGTAGTTCGACAGGCCGAACTCGTGGGCGTCGATAAACAGCATCGGCGGGTACTGGCGGACGACTTCGAGCTTGCCGTCGGTCTCTGGCTGGGTCCGGGCGAACCAGTCGCGGTTCATGTCGAAGCCGTAGAGGTTGCGCCGCTGCCCGATCTCGCGGCCGTCGGGGTTCTGCGTCGGCAGGATCACGACGATCGCGTTGGCCAGGATCTCGTCGACGACGCAGTCATCCCGCGACGCGAGCTCGTAGAGCGCGTGGAGTGACGCATCGGCGCCGCTTTCCTCACCGCCGTGGACGTTGCCGCTGACCCAAAGGATGGTGGGCGTGGCGGCGAGCGCGTCGGCCAGCGGCTGGCCGCTGGCGTTCGGGTCGCGGAGGATGTCGATGTTCGCCTGGATCGCCGCGAGACCCTCGGGTGTCACCCGGTCCGGGGTACCCACGATGGCGTAGCGGATCGACGTCCCCTTCACCGACTTCGCCGCCTCGGCCGTGACGACCCGGTTGCTCACCTGGTCGACCGCCGTCAGGTAGGTGTCGATTTCGGGGACCGTCATCTGGGTCTCGCCGAAGCCGAACCGCGGGATCGACGCGTCGTATTCCGGCGTCGTCTGGAACGGATCGCAGTCGGTCTGGGCGATGACCGGGACGGTCGCAAAGGTGGACGTGGCGATCAGGCTCAACGCCACGGCAAGGGCAAGCGGACGACGCACGGGGAACCTCCTCCACCGGTCGGCTGGACGGCCAGCTTCGGCGACGGCTCACCTGTGTGTCAATGCGGGTGTTGCGTCCGCGCCACACTCATCACCCGCGTTGTGGCAGCGGCAATGACTGGAGCCGGCCGACGACGCTGAGCCGGTACGGCAGCGAACCCGCGAACAGCCCGATCGCCGCGACGGCCAGCGTCGGCCGAAGGCCGATCCCCTCGCCCAGCAGCCCGCCGATCACGGTCCCGGCCGGCAGCGCGCCGAAGATGAGCAGGCGGGAGGCGGCCGTTACCCGCGCCCGAAGCGGATCCGGGGTGACAGCCTGGCGGACGCTGACCTGATTGACGTTGTGAATGGCGATCCCCAGCCCGTTGAGGAACACCATGATCACGAACGCCGCCAGCGCCCACGCAGTCGGGGCCAGCGCCAGCAAGGCCATCCCGGGCCAGAAAAGGGACACGCCGTAGCGCATCGTCCGGCCCACACCGAGTCGGGTTGCCAGCCGCGACGCCAGCATCGCGCCGGCTACGAACCCGGTGTTGCCGACCCCGTACCCCAGCGCGACGCCGGCCGGCGACACGCCCGCTTCTTCGACCAGGTAGAGGACGGTCACGACCATCGCCGTGGAGCGGGCCAGGTTGTTGGTCATCGCCGTCGCGGTGATCGCCCGCAGGTGCGGCTCTCGGATGGCGAACCGGACCCCCTCCAGGAGCTCGTCGAGCCGACGCCGGTTCAGCGTCGGAGCGGCTGGGGCGAGCTCCCTCCGGCGCGGCGACCTCGCGAGGAGGACGCCCGAAGCGAGGAAGCTGACGGCATCGATCACGAGCGCAAACGGCGCCGATAGCGCGCCGATCAGCGCCGCCCCAGCTCCGGGTCCCGCGACCAGGGCGGCCGAACGGCTGGTTTCGAGCCGGGAATTGGCAGCGACGAGGTCCTCCCGGGGCACGATCCTGGGCAGGTAGGCCGCATACGCGAGGTCGAAGAACGTCCCCAGCGTTGCCGTAAGGAACAGCGCCAACCACAGGTGCGGGAGGGTCAGGCGCCCCGCGGCCGCAGCCACGGGGACGCTGAGGATCACTGCGGCCCGGAGCAGGTCTGCCATCGCCATCACCCGCCGGGGGGACGCCCGGCGGTCGACCCAGGCGCCACCCGGCAGGGCGATAGCGACGACCGGGATGAGTTGGGCGACACCCAACGTCGCCAACTCCGTGGGACCGGCACCCAGGGCCGAAACGGCCACCAACGGGACGGCGACCATCGTTACTGCGTCGCCGATCTTGCTGACGGACTCGGCCGCCCACAGCCGAAGGAACGCCGGATCGCTGATGGACGAGGTCACGGGATCTCCCCAGAACTGTAACCGTGGTTACGGTATCATGGGCCCGTGTCGTCCTGGGTGCTGCTCGCCTACCGCCTCCCTCGCGAGCCCTCGCGCCCCCGCCTCGCGCTGTGGCGGGCCCTCCGCCGTCTGGGGGCGGCACAGGTGTCGGACGGTCTCGTGGCTCTGCCGCTCACGCCGGAGACCCGCGAACACATCGAGTGGCTCGCGAGCGCCGTGGCCGACGACGGCGGCGCGTCGAGCGTCTGGTTCGCCGACGCCGGCAGCCGAGACCAGGACCGGGCGTGGCGGGATCGCATCCGGGACGCGGCGCAGGCGGAGTACGCAGAGCTCGAGACCCGGGCCCGAGAAGGCCGCACGCTCGACCCCGCAGAGCAGCGGCGCACGCGTCGGACGCTTCGAGCGGAGCTCGCCCGCGTCCGGGCGCGGGACTATTTCGGAGCGGCCGGAGCGGCGAGTGCCGCCGCGGCGATCGAGACGTTGGCGAGCGACGAAGAAGGGGTGGTGAAGCGATGAGGTGGGCTACCCGCTCGGGGGCCAAGGTCGATCGGGCGGCGTGCGCCTGGCTGATCCGTCGATCGATCGACCCGGATGCCGCGTTCGTGTTCGTCGACGATCCAGCGGACGTGCCGGAGGACGCAACGCCGTTCGAGATTCCGGGTGCGGCCCTCGGCCATCACGACGGCCGGTGCACGTTCGAGGTCATGCTCGCGCAGTACGGCCTGACGGAAGCGGGCCTCCAAGCGGTCGGCGAGATCGTGCACGAGGCGGACATCGGCGACGAGCGATACGCGGCGCCGGAGGCTGCCGGCCTGGACGCGATCGTCCGTGGGATCGCGATGCTTGGTGACGATCAGCGGACGGTCGAGTCGATGCGCCCAGTCTTCGATGCCCTGCTGCGGTTCAAGGCCGAGCGCGAACGCTGATCCGGCAACCTTGCCCGAGAGGGCTCAGGGCTCGAAGCGGTGGCCGACCACGTTGCCTGCTGGATCGACCGTAACCTCGCCAAAGAGCTCGCCTTGGCCGTCATCGCTCATCACGAACAGTCCGACTCCCCAGGATCCGTCCCGCAGCTGCATGTGGGGATTGATCCAGCGCGCCTCGGGATATCGCTTCACGAAGCCGGCGAAGGCGTCGTCGGCAAGCGCCGCGTCGATGGCCAGGGCCGGCGCGAGCGGTACCGCGCCGCCGCCGCCGACGACCTCGGTCGGGAGCTTGAGGACGATCGGTCGGGTATCCGTCTCCGTCGCGTGCTCGGAGTCGCATAGCGGACTGACGCAGGGCCGTCGCAACAGGTTGGCTGCGACGGCCAGGGGCGGCCGGGCCTACTCGCCGATCACGGCCCAGAGGAAGCCCATCATGATGAAGAAGCCGCTGAACAAGGCAATCAAGCCCAGCCCGCCGTAGGGCGAGTTCGCACCCTCGTGGGGGACGAACTGGAGGCCGACGCCGAAGACCACGGCCCAGGCCACGAACAGGAGCCCGAACAGCCACTTGGCGTTGGGGCCGGTGATCCGCTTCGTCCAGCCGCCGCCACCCTCGGCCGTCATCGTCGAACGCAGGACAGCGAACACGATGATCCCGGCCATGATCGTCGAGATCAGGAACGGGATGGGCTGCTGGAAGGCGATCGTGAACAGCTGCACGGCGGCCTCGCTGGGAAGCTCCGGACGATCGGGTCGACGCTCGCGATCCTAGCAGATGGCGACCCGGCCGCACCGCGGCCGGGATTGCGGGACGATGGTGCCGTGCCGACCGTCCGTCACCCCCGCGCCGCCGGTTCCCGATGACCGCCTTCGAGCGGCTCGGTGCGTTCGTCGTCCGACGGCGCTGGTGGGTCATCGGCGCCTGGATCCTGATCCTGGGGGCGGCGGTGCCACTCGCAATCCAGGTCCCCGGCACCCTTCGGGCCGGCGGGTTCATCCTCGAGGACCTCGAGTCCGCACGAGCGAGGGCCGTCCTCCGCAACGAGCTGGGTGTGCCACCCTCGGCGGTCGTCGTCGTCTTCCACAGCGAGCGCTGGCTGGCCGGAACCGTGGAGTTCGAGGCCGCTGCGGCGGCGGCGACCCGCGACCTTCCGGGCGCGCAGTACGTCAACCGGATCGTGTCGCATCTGCTGGCGACGGACCAGGTATCCGCCGATCGGCGAACCGCCTACGACGTCGTCCTGCTGGACCTGCCACCTGACGATTCGCCGCTCGCACTTCCCGTCCTCGAAGAACGGCTGGTTCACCCGGAAGGCCTCGAGGTCGACCTGGCCGGCGGTCCGGCCTTCTACGGCGACGTCCAGGACGTATCGGAGAGCGATCTCCAGCGGAGCGAGGTGATCTCGCTGCCGCTGGCCGCCGTCGCGCTGCTGCTGGTGTTCGGGTCCGTGGTCGCGGCGTCGGTCCCACTGGCGGTGGGCGGCGCCGCGGTGGTCATCGCCCTGGCCGTGATCGCGGCGGTCGCAACCGCGACCCCGATGAGCATCTTCGTCCTCAACCTGGCGACGCTGCTGGGCCTGGGGCTCGGGGTCGACTACTCGCTCCTGATGACCAGCCGGTTCCGGGAGGAGCTGGCCGCCCGCACCGGTCCGGACCGGGTGGCGGTCGCGGTCCGGTTGACGGTGGCGACGGCCGGCCGGGCGGTGTTCTTCAGCGGTCTGACCGTCCTGTTGGGGCTGTTAGGCCTGGTCCTGTTCGAGTTCATGGTCCTGCGTTCGGTCGGGATCGCCGGGAGCATCGTCGTTGGCCTGGCGGTGGTCGCAGCGCTGACGCTCCTGCCGGCCATCCTTGCCGTCATTGGCACACGGCTTGATTCCCTGAAGATCCGGGACGTCCGCGTCCGCAGCGACGGCGAAGGTCGCTGGGCCCAGGTCGCCCGATGGGTGATGCGGCGGCCCGTGGCGGTGCTGCTCCCGACGCTGGCATTCCTGCTCGTCCTTGGCTCGCCGTTCCTGCACGCGCGCTTCAATGCGCCGGACGCCTCGATCCTGCCGGCCAGCGTCCCGTCGAGGGCGACGTTCGACCGGCTCGTCGACCAGTTCGGCGAAGGGCCGTTCGCGCCGATGGCGCTGGCCGTCCGAACCACGGGATCCGCCCTGTCCGCGGACAACGTGGCCCGCCTCCACGAGTACTCGCGCCGGCTGGCCGCGGATCCCCGGATCACGCGGATCGCATCCGTCGTCGACGTCGATCCGCGGCTCACGCTCGAGCAGTACCAGCTGCTGTACGCCTATCCCGCCGGCCCGCCGGATCGGTTCGTCCAGACGACCCTGGGGGCAACCACCCGCGGTGACCTGACCGCATTCACCCTCTACACGCCGTACGGCCCCAACCGGACGGAGGGCCGCTCATTGGTGGCCGACCTACGCGACCCGGACGGCCCGCTCGCCCCACCGCCCGGGATCAGCGTCCTCGTCGGCGGCGGCGCCGCGGAGGTCACGGACGTCGTCGCTCGCGTCGCCGCCGACTTCCCGCGAACTGCCGTGTTCATCGTGGTGACGACCTACCTCGTCCTGTTCCTCCTGCTCCGGTCGGTGATCCTGCCCGCCAAGGCGCTGGTGATGAACAGCCTGTCGATCCTCGCCAGCTTCGGGGCGCTCGTCTGGATCTTCCAGGACGGCAATCTCTCGGCGGTGCTGGGCTTCCAGCCGCTGGGGTTCGTCGAGACGACCCAGCCGGTGATCCTGTTCTGCGTGCTGTTCGGGCTGTCGATGGACTACGAGGTCTTCCTGCTGTCACGGATGAAGGAGGTCTGGGACCGCGACGGCGACAACCAGGCGGCGGTGGCTCGCGGCCTCGAGCGGAGCGGCCGGATCGTGACCTCGGCAGCGCTCATCGTGGTCGTCGTCGCGGGGTCGTTCGCCTTCGCCGACATCGTCCTGATCAAGGCCCTCGGCGTGGGCATGGCGATCGCGGTGGCCCTCGACGCGACGGTCGTACGGGCACTCCTCGTCCCGGCGACGATGCGCCTGCTGGGCCGCTGGAACTGGTGGATGCCGGCTACCCTCGAGCGCTGGGTGGCCAGCCGCTTGCCGGCCACCGAGGCCGAGGTCGGGGCGGAGATCGAGGCGGAGGCAGCGCGGTGAGGCGGCTCCTGGTGCACCTCGCTGCGCTGGCGCTGGCCTTGGCCGGCTGCGGCTCCCCGATCCTTGCCAACCCGCCGGCCCAGCGAGCGGCCGCGACTCCGGCACCGGAATCAACACCCCCGGTCGCCGGCCTCCCGCAACCGCTCCGCCTGCCGCGCGACGACGCCCCCCACGACCGCCTGACCGAATGGTGGTACTACACCGGCCACCTGCGAGCGGCCGATGGAGCCCGGTTCGGGTTCGAGTACGTGATCTTCCGGGCGGAACGGGGCGCCTTCCCGGTGACGTGGGCGTCTCACCTGGCCGTCACCGACGAGACCGGCGCCCGGTTCCATTACGCCCAGCGCAGCGAGGTCGGGCCGCAGGTGGACCGCTCCGGGACGGAGGGCTTCGACCTGGCGATCGGCGGCGGTCCGCCCCCAGAGACGGGGGTCGCGGCCTGGACGATGCGGGGCGTCGGCGGCGCCGACACGCTGCGGGCGACGAGCGCAGGGTCGGAGACTTCGACGGGGATTCCGATCGGGCTCGAGCTGACCCTCGACCCCCAGGGCCCGCCGATGTACCACGACCACGACGGCTTCATCGACTTCGGCCCGGCCGGAGGTTCCTACTACTACTCGCGGCCTCGATCGCTGGCAGCGGGCAGCCTGACGATCGGTGCGCGGTCGGTCGAGGTCGAGGGCAGTGCCTGGTTCGATCACCAGTGGGGCGACTTCATCGCCGTCGGCGCCGGCGGCTGGGACTGGTTCGCGGTCAATCTCGACGACGGCACGGACCTGACCATCTCGCTCGTCCGTGATGCGGCGGGCGGGTATCCGCTCGTCTACGGCACCCTCGCGAGCGGCGGCGGGACGCGCCACCTGACCGATCGCTCGTTCGACGTCATTTCGACCGGGGAGTGGCAGAGCCCGCGGACCGGGGCCGTCTACCCGGCGGGCTGGCGGATCGAGGTGCCGGACGAGGAGCTCGAGATCGAGCTGGTGCCGACCGTCGCCGACCAGGAGCTCGACACGACGGCCACCACGGGGGTGGTCTACTGGGAGGGCTCGCAGGTGGTCCACGCCGTCCGCCGCGGGGAAGTTGTGGGTGGACAGGCGTATGTAGAGCTGACGGGGTATGGGCCGGCGACGCCGGCGACGCCCTGACCCGAAGGATCAGAGGCTCGGCAGGTCCACGTCGATGGTCTCGGCCAGCGGGCGCGCCTGGTCGAGGAGCGGGGCCAGCTTCTCGAGCACGAGCAGCATCGCGGTCGCCGAGGCGCGGTAGGCGCTCTCGTTCCGAACCGAGGCGGCCAGGCCGGCCCTCGCCGTCCGCCGGATCTCCTCGTAGAAGCTCTCCAGCTCCTCGGCCACGGGCTCGGCAGCGGCCCACGTACCCAGCCGGTGGGCGACGTCGACGCCGAAAGCGGCCGTCGAGTTCATCGTCCGCAATGTCTCGGCGACTTCGACGCCGTCGAGCACGGGCTGGTCGAGCGCGAACTGGAGGTCCTCGCCCGCGTCGGCGAGGCGATCTGCCAGCGTTCCAACCTGGCCCATCGCCGACCGGGCGGTCGCCGGCACGGTCGGCAGGGACGGCCAAACGGTGGGCGAGGGCGCAATGCTCGCCGAGGGCGTATCCGAAGGCACGACCCCGATGACGGGCGCGCTCGGGCCGGGTCCGCCGGCGTTGCCGGCTCCGGCCATGCCCGTCACGCCGAGGATACCGCCGGTCGTCAGGCCGACGACCAGGCCAACCGAGGCGAAGACGCTTGCCCGGGCCATGGGGACCCCAAGGACGAGTCGGGTCCGGCAGCCGGGGCAGCGGCGCACGCCCGTTGCGAGCGGGCGGCTGCAGACCGGACAGCTGAAGATGTTCCGGTCCTCTTCGCCGATCGGCATTGACGAATACGCGTCATGCGTCCGGCTGGAGCCCAGCAGGGCGTTGATCGCCATCGTCGCCTCGCCGCTGGGCGCCACGGGAGGTTCCGGAGGGGGCTGCGGCGCACGCCGACGCGAGGTCGACGTCCGAGTCGTGCTAGCGGCGCGTGCCATGAGGGGCAGTCTGTCCCGAAGGTGCACGGTCCGGTAGGGAACGATGGTCCCGCGGCGCAGGAGTACCAGCCGCCTTGGCCGTAACCTCGATCATGCCTCGAGCACCGCCTCGAGCGCTTTGGCATCCACCATCCCGCCTCGTGCGCCCGGGCTGGTGGTCGACAATGACGCGGCGGCCACCGCCCGGCGTGCCGCCTCCGCAAGCGGCAGGCCGTCGGCGATTCCGGCCGCCAGTGCGCCGTTGAGCGCGTCCCCGGCGCCAACCGCATCGACTGCGCGGACCGGCGGGGCGGAGAGCTCGATGGGTGGCCCATCGTGGCAGACGAGCAGGGCACCTGCCGACCCTAGTGAGACCAGGACGGCCCCTGCGCCGTCACCCTGTGCGTTGCGCTGGATCAGGGTCGCCGCCGCTTGGGCCGGATCCGCCGGCGCGGCACCGGGTCGGCCGAGGCGGTGCCATTCGTCCGCGACCAGGGCGGCGAGCTCGTGCCGATTCGGCGTGAGGACATCTGCCAGCCCGAATGTCGACCGATCCAGGCCCGTCGCGGGTGCCGGGTTGAAGATGATCGTTGCACCACCATCGCGGCCGGTCCGGAGCGCCTCCCTGGCCGATGCCGTGGGGATCTCGTGTCCGACGAGAACGACGTCGCCGTTCCGCGGCGCCAGGGCCGTCAGCGCCGCCAACACCGTGCCGGGTTCGAGCTGCTCGTTGGCTCCGGAGGCCACCGCGATCAGGTTCTCGCCGGCGCCGTCGACGACGATCAGGGCGACCCCGGTCGGCGTGCCGGCCAGCACGAGCAAGTGGTCGACCGAGACGCCGTCGCTCGCCAGCGCATCGCGCGCCTCCGAGCCGAAGGCGTCGTCGCCCACCGCACCGACAAACCACGTGGGAGCACCGAGCCGAGTAGCCGCGACGGCCTGGTTGCCGCCCTTCCCCCCGTGATGCCGGGCGAATTCCCCGCCGCTCACCGTCTCGCCAGGATGTGGCAGCCGCGGAGCGGTGACCACCAGATCGGTATTGACGGAACCCACGACGATGACACGCCCGGGCATCGTCTAGACGGCCGCCAGGCAGCAGAACAGCCCGATCACCCCGAACAGGATCGCCGCCTGCCCACCGCCAACGCCGGCGATGAGGATGCCGAAGAGCGTGAGCTGTATGCCGAGGAGCCCCAGACCGAGGTTCTTTGGGCGGCGCGTCGGCTCGGGGGCCTGGCCCGCTGGCTCCATCAGCCAGTCACGTACTCGGCGCCGTCGACCCCGATGACGTTGCCGCTGATCCAGTCGGAATCGGTGGCCGACAACGACACGATGGCATCGGCCACGTCCTGGGTCGTCGTGAGCCGGCCGTGTGCATTTCGAGCGAGTGTGACCTCGACCATCCGGGCCGCCTCGGGAATCTTCCGGAGTGCCGGCGTGTCGGTGACGCCGGCGCGGATCGCGTTGACCGCAATCCCGGTCTTGCGTCGGGCGAATTCCATCGCCAGCTGCCGGCAGTGGGCTTCCAGGGCCGCCTTGGCCGCGGAGACCACGCCATACGACGGAATGACCCGGGTCGACCCTTCGGAGGTCATGGCGTAGATCTTCGAGCCGCGGTCGAGGAGGCCCGCCCGCCACAGGTCCTGGACCCAGTAGACGAGGCTGTTGGCCATGACGTCGAGCGTCATCTCCATCTTCTTGCGGTCGACGCCCTCCTTGGCCTCGTCGGCAAGGAATGGGACCAGCGAGCCGAACGCCAGCGAGTGCATCACCACCCGGAAGTAGGGCTTCCGCCCCGCCGATCGAGATTCCTCGAAGCGGGCCCTGATCGCCTCGATCGCCGCGGCCCGCTTCTCGTCGTCCGCAGCGTTCATGTTGATGTAGAGGGCCTCGCTGCCGGCTTCGACGATCTGCGCCTTGATTTCCTCGACGTGCTGGAGCGCGGCGCGGAAGTCGAGATGGATCCCGCAGATCCGATAGCCCTCGCGGGCGAGCGCCAGCGACGTCGCCTCGCCCATTCCGCTCGATGCGCCAAGGACGAGCGCCCAGCGCTCGCGGTCGTCGGTCATGCCGTCCTCCGAGGTGGGTCCGCCCGAGCGCGACGGGAACGCTTCGTGCGCCGGCAGGCCACGGCCACTCTAGCAGCGACCGATCTTCGACCGGCCGGAATCGATGCAGGGTTGCACGAAAGGTGTGACGATGCGCCCATGGGTGCCGCACCGACGGTCCGCGATCTCAGGCCCGAAGATCGTGGATGGGCCGAGGCAGCCCTCGAGGAGGTTGGTGGGCGGTGGCTGGCGCGACGAGGCGAGCTTGTCGACGCGTACGCCCGGCCGGGGCTCCTGGCGGCATTCGACGGCGAGCCGGCCGGCTTGCTCCTGTACGACGCCACGGCCGGCGTGGAGGTGGAGCTGCTGGCCCTCGCCACGCCGATCCGTGGCCGTGGGGCGGGGACGGCCCTGGTCGCCGCCCTCGTTGCTCAGTTTCCGGAGCGGACCATCTGGGTCGTCACCACGAACGACAACACCGATGCGCTGCGGTTCTACCAGCGTCGGGGTTTTCGCCTCCGGGATGTTCGGATCGGCGCCATCGACGAGGTGCGGCGGACGATCAAGCCCGCTATCACGCCGACCGGCGACCACGACATCCCGATCCGCGACGAGCTGGAGCTGGTCCGCGACCCGCGGTCCTAGACGACGCCGGCCGCCCGCAGCTGCTCGACCTCGTCCTCGGCGTAGCCGAGCTCATCGAGGATCTCCGCAGCGTGCTCGCCGGGCAGCGGCGGGGGCGTCCGGATCGAGGCCGGCGTCGCTGACAGCCGGAACGGCGGGGCGACCTGGTCGACCGAACCCAGGACGGGGTGGGTCAGCGGCACCCGCGCGCCGAGGGCTCGCGCCTGGGGGTCGCCGAACGCGGCCAGGACGTCGTTGATCGGGCCGCAGGGAACATCGGCGGCCTCGAGCGTCTCGATCCAGTGGCCGGATCGCCGCGTCGAGAAGCGTTCGGCCAGCAACGGCCGGAGCTCGGCGCGGTGCTCCACGCGGCCGCCGTTCGTGGCAAACCGCGGGTCGTCGGCCAGGGTCGCCAGGTCCAGGGCCTCGCACAGCCGTCGCCATTGCCGTTCGCTGCCGACCGCGACCACCAGCTCGCCATCGCCCGTCGCAAAGCTCTCGTACGGCACGATGTTCGGATGGGCGTTGCCCCGCCGTGATGGCGCCAACCCGCCGACGAACGCGTTCTGGGCCTGGTTCACCAGCACGGCTAGCGTCGATTCGAGGATCGAGACATCGATCCGCTGACCCGGGCCGCCGGATTCGGATCGCCCTCGCCCGACGAGGGCAGCGAGGACCGCGACGGCCCCGAACAGGCCAGCGACGATGTCGCTGATGGCCACCCCGACCTTGACCGGCCGCCCACCCTCGGCATCGGGCTGGCCGGTGATCGACATCAACCCGCCGACCGCTTGGGCCACGAAGTCATAGCCGGGCTTCTGGGCATCCGGACCCACCGGGCCGTAGCCGCTGATCGCGAGGTGGACGAGGCGGTCGTTGAGCCGGACGAGGGCCTCGTCGTCGAAGCCCATCGCAGCAAAGGCGCCAACGCGGAAGTTCTCGATCAGGACATCCGACCGCTCGATGAGCCGGCGGAGGACGCGCCGACCGTCCTCCTGGCGCAGGTCGAGCCGGATGCTCCGCTTGTTCCGATTGACGGACAGGTAGTAGGCAGACGTCCGGGTCCCGGCGCCCTCGTCGCCGACCCACGGCGGACCCCAGCCGCGCGTCGCGTCGCCGTCCGGTGGCTCGACCTTGACGACGTCCGCGCCGAGATCGGCCAGGAGCATCGTGCAGAAGGGTCCGGCGAGGACCGTGGAGCAGTCCGCTACCCGGAGCCCGGCCAGCGGGCCCGGGATCGGGCCTCCCTCGGCAGGCATCTCAGGCTCCATGGCGGCGATGGTAGCCCGCGTATCCTGCCCGGATGATCCCGCCGCGCTGGCTCTTCCGGCTGGGTTGGGCGGTCCACCGGGCGATGTTCGCAGCCACGGGCGGCCGGCTCGGTACCGCCCGGCCGTCGGGTGGCCGGATCGGGACGCTGTTCCTGGTGACGACCGGATGGAAGAGCGGGCAGCCGAGGCGGAACGGCGTGTACTACGTCGAGGACGGCGCGAACCTGGTGGTCGTGGCCTCGAATGCCGGTGCCGCGACAGATCCGGCCTGGTGGCGCAACCTCCAGTCACAGCCGCTCGCGGAGGTCCATCTCGGGGCGCAGCGGCGTTCCGTCCGGGGCCGGCTCGCGACGCCGGAAGAGCGGGCCCGGCTGTGGCGGCACCTCGTCGCGGCCCACCGGAGCTACGCCGACTACGCCGCGGCCGTCGAGCGCGAGATCCCGGTGGTCATCCTGGAGCCGGACCCACCGGCGGCGGAGGCGGCCGCCCCGGGCTAGGATCAGGGCATGCCCGACACGGATCACGTCCTGACCCTGATGTCCGTCCATGCCCATCCCGACGACGAGTCGATCGGGACCGGCGGGACGATGGCCCGCGCCGTCCGCGATGGCCGGCGGGTGGTCGTCGTGACCTGCACCCGCGGTGAGATGGGCGAGATCGTCGTCCCCGAAATGGACACGCCGGACAACCATCGCCGGCTGGCGGAGCTGCGCGCCGCCGAGCTGGAAGCGGCGATGGCCGAGCTCGGCGTCACCGAGTGGGAAAACCTGGGCTACCGCGACTCGGACATGATGGGCCGGGCCGGCAACGCCGATGCGCGCTCCTTCTGGCAGGCCGACCTCGACGACGCCGCCCGGCGCCTGGTGTGGCTGATCCGGACCTACCAGCCGGACGTCATCACCACCTACAACGAGTTCGGCGGCTACGGCCACCCCGACCACATCCGGACACACGATGTTGCGGTCCGTGCCTACCCGCGGGCCGGTGACCCGGCCTGGTATCCGGAACAGCTGGCGCCCGAGCACGGCGGAACCGATCCGGCGGTGGCCGATGGCGGGCTGGCACCATGGGCGCCCTCGAAGCTCTACGAGCAGGCGTTCCCCGCGTCCCTCCGGCTCGAGATGGCCAAGCGCCTCGAGGCCCTCGGCGATGAGAACCGCTGGGCGCCACCGAAGGACGCCACGCCCGAACAGGTCGCCGAGTTCGAGGCGTTCATGGCGAAGATGCTCGTGCCCGACGAGCAGGTCACGACCCGCGTCGACGTCGCCGAGTTCTTCGACGCCAAGGTTCGGGCGATCCTCGCCCACCGGACACAGATGTCGACCGAGACGGGTTTCATGAAGCTCGGGGTCGACGGCCTGCGCGACCTGTGGACCACGGAGTCGTACATCCTGCGCGAGTCGCGGGTCGAGGCGACCTTCCCCGAGGCGGACATCTTCGCCGGCCTGGACTGACTACCAGGGCAACGAATCGAGGCGGTCCGAGGCGTCGTAGACCTGCATCTCCATGACGACGCGACCGTCGCCCGTCGGATCGAGGAAGTTCGGCTGGGCACGGTCGAGGATGATGTGCGGCCGCATCCGGATCTGGCGCAGCTCCGCGCCAACGAAGGTCAGCTCCAGGGTGATCCCCTCCATCGTCGGTTCGGACCAGACCTGGTCGAAGACGAAGTTGCCCAAGGCGTACCAGATCGGCTTGCCGTCGTAGATCTCTACGGCGGCGGCCCAGTGGGCATGGTTGCCGATGATCATGTCGGCTCCGGCATCCATGCACCGGCGGGCCAGCGTCTGCTGGCTGCCGAAGGGGGTCGGGTCGTATTCGGTGCCCCAATGCGGGAAGACGATGACGACGTCCGCCCCGGCCTCGCGGGCGGCGGCGATGTCCCGGCGGCAGGCGTCGGCGGTCATCTGGGCGCTGCCGGCGCCCGTCTCGCTGGCGAAGTAGCCCCGCGCGATCGTGTCGTAGCCGAGAAACGCCACGGTTTGCCCGCCGGCCTCGAGCATCGCCGGGCGATGCGCCTCCGCCCGGTTCGCTCCGGCACCCGATGCGGCGATGCCGTGGTCGGCAAGATTCTCGATCGTCTGGAGCAGCCCCGCCCGGCCGGCGTCGCCGATGTGGTTGTTGGCCAGCGATACCCAGTCGAGCCCGGCGTCGGCCAGCCCTTCGATCAGGGCCGGGTCGCCCGAGAAGACGGTCCCGGTCGTGTGCCAGCGCGGGTTGTCCGGGGCCGGGTTCTCGAAGTTGGCGATGGCGATGTCGGCACCGCCAATCAGCTGCCGCATCGCGCCTTCGTTGCCGGTACGTCGCATCTGTGGCGTCCGGTGGCCGAACTGCGAGCAGCACACCCGGCCGGTGATCTCGGCCGTCCCGCCGTCGAACGGAAAGTCGACCCCCCTGCCATCGATGACGACCGTCTTGTGGACGCCTCGGTCCAGCAGGATGTCGCCGCCGGCGAACAGCGTCCAGGCCGCGGCCGGGTCATAGGCCTCCCCCGGCGCCGCGGCGGCCGGGAGGTCGGCGAAGAGCGTCCAGTCGTCGAGGGTCGGCACCCGACCGACGCCGAACAGGGCATCCCTTCCCCAGGCCAGGGCTCGGACGCCCTGCCATACGTCGTCCGCCCGAAGGAACGCCAGCCGCTTGCGGTGGGTGGCCAGGTCGGCGGACAGCGTCGCGGCATCAGGTGCGAGGACCAGGCGGGACGCGTCGGCGGGGCGGCTCGCGCGGAGGGCCGCCAGGACGGCATCGGCGTCGGCCTCGACCAGCTCGATGGCGTCGTAGCGGCCGCTGGTCCCGGCAAGGACCGCCTCCACCTCGCGGAACGAGCTGGACGACACCTGGGTCCGGAAATGGGCGACGGGGACGATGGCGACGCGGGCGGTCGTCACCGGCGTCGGGGTTGGCGGCGGCGGCGGGGTCGTCGAGACCGGCGTGGGCGGGAGCGTTGCGCCGGGCGTGAGGGCGGCGGACGGCGAGGTGCCGGCGGCCGTGGGCGGCGACACGGACGGGGTCACGCCGCCGAGCAATCCGCCGCCCAGGGGGACCAGGACCGCGAGAGCCAGCACGAACAGGACAGCGACGAGGGGGAGGCGCTTCACGTCGGGGATTCTGCCACCGCCAAGAGGAACGCCCCGTTCGGGCGGGCGAACGGGGCGTTGGGAAGATGCGGAAGGAGTGGCGGACCCGACCGGATTCGAACCGGCGATCTCCAGCGTGACAGGCTGGCATGTTGGGCCGCTACACCACGGGTCCGTGCGGCGAGTGCGGAGGATAGCACCTGTCGTCCGGGAAGTCCCGCCCTCCCCGATATACTCGGCGGCCCATGAGCTACATCGATCTCCGCTCCGACACGGTCAGCCGGCCGACCCCGGAGATGCGCCGGGCGATGGCCGAGGCGGAGGTCGGCGACGACGTCTTCGGCGACGATCCCACCGTCAACGCGCTCGAGGAACGGGCGGCCGAGCTGCTGGGCAAGGAAGCCGGCCTGTTCGTGGCCAGCGGCACGATGGGCAACCTCGTCGCCCAGATGGCGCACCTGCGGCGCGGCGAGGAGACGATCGCCGGCAGCGAGCACCACGTGGTCACCGACGAGGCCGCCGGCCACGCCGTCATCGTGGGGACGAGCATGCGCGCGCTGTCGGAGCGGCATGACGGGACCATCGATCCCGACGCGATCGCCGCCGCATTCCGAAATCCGGACGACCCGCACGAACCGATCACCGGCCTCGTCACCCTCGAGAACACGCACGCCCACTCGATGGGCCAGCCGCTCACCGCCGCCTACACCGCCCGCGTCGCGGCCGTGGCCCACGAGCGCGGCGTGCCGCTCCACGTCGACGGCGCCCGGTTCTGGAACGCGGTCGTCGCCCTCGGCATCACCGGCCGCGAGCTCGCGGCGCCGGCCGACACCTTGACCTTCTGCCTCAGCAAGGGGCTGGGCTGTCCGGTCGGTTCGGTCCTCGTCGGTCGGAAGGACGCGATCTGGCGGGCCGAGCGGGCCCGCAAGATGGTCGGTGGGGCGATGCGGCAGGTTGGCGTCCTCGCCGCGGCCGGACTGGTTGCTCTCCGCGACGGGCCTGCCGGGATGATCGAGCGGCTGGCCGAGGATCACGCCAATGCCAGGCGCCTGGCGGAGGCCCTCAGCGGGATGCCGGGCATCGTGGGCGGTCCGGCCCAGCCGGGGCCGGGACCCCTCGACGCGGGCCACGTCCGGACGAACTTCGTGGTGTTTCGGGTGGAGCGCGACCGGGCCGCGTTCCTGGCCGCGCTGGCGTCTCGAGGCGTGCTGATGGTCGACTACCCGCATGACCAGGTCCGGGCGGTGACGCATCATGACGTGTCCGCCGCGGACATCGAGCGAACCATCGCGGCCACGGCCGAAGCCCTTCGCGAGACTGCTCCAGCCAGGCCGGCAGCCGCCCGCGCCTGATCCCCGTCCGAGCGCGCACCAGAGGATTTACGTGCCCATCCCGACCAGCATCGCCCTCACGCGCCCGGAGCCGGCGGATCGGCGCGGCCCGCTCGACGACCGGTTCTACGACCTCGTCGAGGAGCGGTTCCGACGGCTGTTGGCGGACAACCCAGTCGTCGCCACCTACCTCGGCGTCCATTCCGAGGATGAGCGGCTGGGTGACGGGTCGCTCGACGCCCTGCTGGCTGAGCTGGACGCCGAGAAGCGCCATCTCGCCGCGGTGGAGGCACTGGACCCCGCCGGGCTGTCCGAGGAGGCGTCGTTCGAGCGAGACCTCGAGATGCACAACGTCCGCCGGTCGATCTTCGACACCGAGGTGCTCCGGATCTGGGAGCGGCGCTCGACCGCCCTCGACGGCGTGGGCGACGCGATCTTCCTCCTCTTTGCCCGCGATCATGCCCCGTTGCCCGATCGGTTGATGGCGATCGGCTCGCGGCTGGAGGCGCTGCCGAAGTACCTGGACGAGCACCGGACGCGGGCCACCGGGCCACAGGTCCGCCTGTGGCAGAACCTGGAGCTGGAAACGGCCAGGGACCTGCCCTCGTTCTTCGACGAGATCGTCGCCGCCGCGGGCACGGACCTGCCGGCGACCGACGCGAGGCGGATCGAACGCGCCGCGGCCGCCGCCCGGCGAGCGATCGACGACTACAGCGCGTGGCTCCGTACATCACTCGCCGAGGGGCGTGACGACTGGGCGATCGGCCGAGAGGTGTACGACGAGCTGGTCGGACTGCGGGCGTTCGACGGCCTCGATACGGACGCCATCCTGGAGATCGGGCACCAGCAGCTGGCCGTCAACCTCGTCGCCCGCGCCGAGGCGGCCTCGCAGATCGACCCCGCGGCCGACGAATTGGCGGTCATCGACCGCATCAAGTCCGACCACCCCGCCGAGTTCGAGGAGGCCCTCGATGCCTACCGGGTGGCGATGGTGCGAGCCCGCCAGCACCTCATCGACCACCGGATCGTGACGGTTCCCGATGACGACCGGCTGGAGGTCATCGCCACCCCCGAGTACCTGCGCAACGTGATCCCCTTCGCGGCCTACTTCGAGACCCCCAAGTTCGACGTCGACCCGGTCGGGATCTACATCGTCACGCCGGCCGTGAACGACGACCCGAACGCCATGCGCGAGCACAACTTCAGCGCGATCAGCAACACCAGCATCCACGAGGCCTACCCGGGCCATCACCTGCAGCTGTCGGTCGCGACCCGGCACCCGAGCCTCACCCGACTGCTCACCGGGGCGCCGGAATTCGTCGAGGGCTGGGGGATGTACTGCGAGCAGATGATGCGCGAGCAGGGCTTCGACGACGCCCCCGGCTTCCGCCTTGGTATGGCGACCGATGCGATCTGGCGGGCCTGCCGGATCATCCTCGACATCCGGATGCACCGGGGCGAGATCGACGTCGACGAGGCGACCGCTTTCCTCGTCGAACAGACCAAGTTCGAAGAGGCGAATGCCCGGGCGGAGATCAATCGCTACACCTACACGCCCACCTACGCGATGTCCTACATGCTGGGCAAGGTCCTGCTCCTGGAGCTCCGCGCCGACGAACGGCGCCGCCTGGGCGACCGGTTCAGCCTGCAGGCATTCCACGACGCCCTGCTCCGGCACGGCTCGTTGCCGATCAGCTTCCACCGGCGACTGCTCGCGGCCGAAGCGACCGCCGCAACAGGCACCCGCTGACCCGGTGCTCGTCATCCCGTCGATCGATCTCGAGGGCGGCCGATCGAGAGTCGTGTTCTGGCCCGGTGCCTCGACCGGTGTGGGCGCGCCCACCGATAGACCGGATCGGATCGCGGTGGGATTTGTCGAGCGCGGCGCGAAGCTCATCCACCTCGTCGACTTCGACGGGGCTCGGGCGGGCAGCCCGGTGAATCTCGAGCTGGTCGGCGCGGTGGCGTCGCGGATCGCGGTGCCACTCCAGGTGGCCGGCGGGCTTGATGGCCCGGACCAGATTCGTCTCTGTTTCGCCGCCGGGGCCACGAGGGCGGTCGTCGGGGCGGCGGTCGCCGACCAGCCGGCGGTGCTCCGCGAGTGCCTCGCCGTCGCCGGCGACTGGCTGGCTGTCGGCCTCGACCCTCGTCCGGAGCGGCTGGCCGCGTTCCCCTGGCAGCGGCCCCACCCACCGACGCTCGACGACCTGGTCGGCGAGCTGACCGGGGCCGGCGTCGGGCGGTTCGTGCTGGCCCACGGCGGCAGCCGGCCGGACACCGCCATGCTGTCAAGCCTCATTCGGACCTACGATGTCGAGGTCCTCGTCGCCGGCGGTGCCGCCGATCTCGAGGCGATCCGCCGACTGCGTGATGCGGGTGTCGCCGGGGTGATCCTCGGCGAACCGCTGTACTCGGGCGCGATCGATTACCCGGCCGCATTGGCGGCGGCCGCATGACCGTGATCAAGGAGTCCTGATGGCGAACCTCCAGTTCCCCCGCTTCGACCTCTACCGCGAGCTTGGCATCGAGCCGACGGCGACGGCGGAGGAGATCGAGACGGCCTGGAAGTCGGCGATGGACGAGGCGCGGGCCAAGGGACCGGCGGCCCAACGGGTCCAGCGACTGACCATCACCCGCCAGTGGCTGGGCGACCCCGACAAGCGGGCCCAGTACGACCGCCAGCGCGCCAGGGAGGCGGCCGCCGGCGCACGTGCCGCCGCCAGCCCGGAGGCCGGGCCTGTCAAGCCAAGGCCGGTCCGGGCGCGGCAATCGCGCCAGCCGGCGCGGTCGGGGCCGTCACCCTGGCTGGCCGCCGGCGTCGTTGCGATCGCGGTCATCGCCGTCATCGTGATCTTCCGGCCGTTCGGGATCGGGGGCGGCGGCGTCGGCGCACCAGCTTCGCCCTCGCCGAGCGCCCTGACCGGCGCATCGTCATCGCCCGGGGCCTCGAGGGACACGTCCGGGTGCCCCACCAGCCAGCCCGCCGCGCTCCCCGCGGGCGAGACGCGGACGGTGACGATCGAGACCGAGCTGGGGTCGATCGTCCTCAAGCTCGAAGCAGACCTGTCGCCGATCGCGGTGGGCAACTTCGTGGCCCTCGCGCAGTGCGGCTACTACGACGCCGTCGTCTTTCACCGCACGGCCGCGCTCGGCTCCGGTACCCCGTTCGTGATCCAGGGCGGCGACCCGACGGGATCGGGTTCCGGTGGGCCTGGCTACACCATCACCGACGAACCCGTGACGGCCAAGTACCACCGCGGAACCGTGGCGATGGCCCGCACGCAGGCCCCGAACTCCGTCGGCTCGCAGTTCTTCATCGTCCTGTCGGAAGAGGCCCGCGGCCCGCTGGAGAGCGCGAACACCTACCAGATCCTGGGCAACGTCACGACCGGCCTGGAGGTCGCCGACGCGATCTTCGCGGCCTCGGGCGGCCAGGAGCTGCCAAGCGACCCGGTGGCAATGACCCGCGTCAGTGTCGCCAATCCCTGAGCACGAGGAGGTTTCATGACCCGCGCGACGATCAGCACCGACAAGGGCGACATCGAGGTCGAGCTCTACGCCGGCGACGCCCCGAAAGCGACCAAGAACTTCATCGACCTGGCCCGCAAGGGCTATTACGACGACGTCATCTTCCATCGTGTCATCCCGGGCTTCGTGATCCAGGGCGGCGACGGGCAGTACGGCAAGAAGGCCTCGCTCGACACCGGCCGTGTCGGCACGGGCGGCCCCGGCTACAAGTTCGAGGATGAGCCGGTCAAGGGCGACTACCAGCGCGGCGCCCTGGCGATGGCCAACGCCGGCCCGAACACCAACGGCAGCCAGTTCTTCATCTGCCACCAGGACCTGACGGGCAAGCTGCCCAAGAACTACACGCTGTTCGGCCAGGTGACCAAGGGCCTCGATGTGGTCGACGCGATCGCGGCCGGGCGGACGGGACCCGGCGATCGACCGGTGGAGCCCGTCACCATGCAGAGCGTCACGGTCGTCGAGGACTGACCAGTTGCCAGGGGGCGTGGCGAGGTTAAGGAATTTACATCGCCACATGCGACAAAACCCTTGGTTTTTGCGAGGCGGGGCGCTAAAGTAGTTCTCGCTGCAACAGCAGCCCCAGCTGCCCCAGCACCAAGGTCATGGGTAGGTAGGGTCAGGGTAGTCGGTGCAGCCGACGTGATAGATGCCCTTGGCGCGTGGCAGAAGCGTCCGTTTCGGCGGATACCTTCACCGGGACAGCAACGGAGCGGCTCCTTCGGGAGCCGCTCCGCCGTTTTACGCGGCGGTGATGCGGCCCGACTGCCGCGTTGGCACTTGCGGGCCTCATCACCTGTCATTCGTCGGTTGACGATGCTTTGAGCTGAGCCCAGCATTCGGCGCTGTGAGCGAGCTTCCGACCGGTACGGTCACCTTCCTGTTCTCGGACATCGAGGGTTCGACGCGGCTCGTGGAGCGGCTCGGGACGGCGGATTGGACACCGGTGCTGGCGGCGCATCAGCGGATCGTGCGCGCTGCCATCGCGGCCGAGGGGGCGGAGGTCAAGACCGAGGGCGACTCGTTCTTCGTCGTCTTTCGCCGACCGGCCTCGGCGGTGGGGGCCGCCGTCGCCATCCAGCGTGGCCTCGCCGCGGAAGCGTGGCCTGACGACGTCGACGTTCGCGTCCGGATCGGCATCCATACCGGCGAGGGCGTCCTCGCCCCGACCAGCGACTATGTTGGCCTCGACGTCCACCGCGCAGCCCGGATCGCGGCGGCAGCCCACGGCGGCCAGACGCTGCTCTCGGGCGCAACGGCCGCCCTCCTTGGCCCGGAACTCGATGACGGGGTCGAGCTCCGCGATCGCGGCGAGCACCGTCTCAAGGACCTGTCGCGGCCGGAGCGCCTGGCCGAGCTCGTGATCGAGGGCCTGCCGGCCGATTTCCCGCCACTCAAGACGCTGGACGCTGCGCCCAACAACCTGCCGACCCAGCTGACCACGTTCCTGGGCCGCGAGCGGGAGATCGAGGCGATCCTCGGCCTGCTCCGATCGAACCGGCTCCTGACGCTCACCGGGCCGGGCGGCACCGGCAAGACTCGACTCAGCCTGGAGGTGGCCGGCCGGTCCGTCGACCACTATCCCGATGGCGTGTACTTCGTGCCCCTCGACTCCATCGCCCAGGCCGACCTCGTCGGGCCGACGATCGCCAGCCACGTCGGCCTGCCCGATCGGGGCGGGTCGGACCCGGTGGCCCGGCTCGTCGAGCACCTGGGCGACCGTCGGGTCCTCGTCGTGCTCGACAACTTCGAACAGGTCGTCGACGCCGCGCCCGTCGTCGGCCAGCTGCTCGCGGGCGCCGCCGGGCTGTCCGTCCTCGTGACCAGTCGGGCGATCCTCCGCCTGTACGGCGAGCAGGAGTTTCCGGTGCCGCCGCTGGGCGTGCCCGACCCCCGCCGGCTGCCGGAGCTCGCCGAGCTGTCCGAGTTCGAGGCGGTCCGCCTGTTCGTCGAGCGGGCCATGGCGGTCCGGCCGGCGTTCCGGCTGGATGCCGACAACAGCGCCGCGGTCGCCGGAATCTGTCATCGGCTGGACGGCCTTCCGCTCGCGATCGAACTGGCCGCGGCGCGGGTCCGCATCCTGCCGCCCCAGTCGATCCTCGAGCGTCTGCGAGGGGCGTTGGACATGGCCACCGCCGGGGGCCGTGACTTGCCAGAACGACAGCGGACCCTTCGTGGGGCCATCGCCTGGAGCCACGACCTGCTCGGCGACCCGGAACGGCAGCTCTTCGCCGGACTGGCGGTGTTCGTGGGCGGCGCGACCCTCGACGCGATCGAGGCGGTTCTGGGTGATGGGCCAAGTGATGTGGTCGAAGGACTGGGCGCACTGGCCGACGAAAGCCTCGTCCGGGCGGTCGACGACGTCGACGGCGAGCCACGGTTCGCGATGCTCGAAACGATCCGGGAGTATGCCCAGGAGCGGCTGGCCGAGGGTGGTCGCGCAACGGAGCTTCGGGCCCGGCACGCGGACCGCTTCTGCTCGCTGGTCGACGCGGCGCAGTCGACGGTCATGGGGTCCGACAAGCGCCGCACGCTCGACCGCCTGGAACAGGAGCATGGCAACCTCCGGGCCGCGTTCGCCTGGTCCGTCGAGCGTGGGGACACGGCCCGGGCGTTGCGGATGTCGGCCGGGCTGTGGCGGTTCTGGCAGATGCGCGGCTATCTCGCCGAAGGCTACGAACGAGTGAGCCAGGCGCTGGCATTGCCCCGAACCACCGACGAGCCAGCCCTGCTCGCGGATGCTCACGATGCCGCCGGCGGCCTTCGCTACTGGGAAGGGAACCTCACCGACGCCCGAGATCACTATCAGCGGGCACTGGAGCTCCGGCGAGCCCTCGGCGACACCGCCGGGGAGGCAGAACAGCTCTACAACCTGTCGTTCACGTACGCCTTCGGCGACGATCCGGATGCGACCCGGTCACTGGTCCTGACCAAGCAGGCGCTGGAGCTCTTCCGGAAGGCGGGCGACCAGCACGGCGCCGCCAAGGCGCTCTGGGCGCTGGCCAACGGCGAGATGTCGAACGGCCAGCCGTCGGCCGGCAGGGCGCACGGTCTCGAGGCCCTGCCGCTGTTCGAGGCCGCGGACGACCGGTTCATGGTCGCCTGGAGCGAGTACCTGATCGCGCTCACCGAGATCATCCTCGACGAACCGATCGAGGAGCCCGAGGCTCGCCTCCGCCGGGCACTCGCGTTGTTCGTCGAGGCCGCTGACGTGAGCGGCTACGTCCTGATCCTCGACACCCTGTCGTATACGGCGCAGCGGCGCGGCGACCTGGAGCGGGCCGCCCGCATCGCTGGTGGCGTGATAGCGCTCGAAGCCGCCAGCGGGACGGGCCTCAATATCATCAATCGCCGGCTCGAAGGCTACGACCCGGTGCCCCTGCGCGACTTGCCGGCCTGGCGGGAAGGCCATCGAATGCCCGTGGCCGACCTGGTGCAATACGCCCTGGGCGAACCCGTCGCGGTCTGAGCGGGGTGACGCCTCACGTGGCGGGCGGAACGTACGCCTCCAGCATGTAGTCGATCAGGCTGCCGTCCACGAGGTGCCCGGCCAGCTCGTCGTTGATCGAGGCGAACGCCGGATCGGCCTGGGCGGCGGCCAGGGCGGCGAGGTGGGCCTCGATGCTCTCGAAATCGGCCTCGGTGAAGACCTCCTGCACCGCGCCGAACTGGGATTCCCAGATCCGGTATGCCGGCAGCCCGTTCCGGACCGCGACCGCGTTCCAGGCGACCATCGCGTCCAGGAACGCCTGGTAGTGGCCCAGCTTCACCAGGTGCCGAATCATGTGTCGCACGGGCGGACCTCCCTTCCATGACATCCGCGCTCGGACGTCCGACGTCGGACGTCAGCATCGCGCACTATTCGGCGCGAATGGGGCCCGAAACGCCACGCCTTCGCCGCTCGCCGAGCGATGCGCTGACAATCGCCGAGGTGGGACGGCTGCGGGGATTGACGGCCGCCGCCTTCGCAGCCCAGAACGGCTTCGCCGACGAGGACTGGGAGCATGCCCTGGGCGGGACGCATTACCTCCTCGAGCTGGGTGGGCTCGTCATCGCCCACGCGTCGTTGGTGCATCGGGTCCTCGAGGTCGGCGGCCGCCCGCTGCGGACGGGCTACGTCGAAGCGGTTGCGACCGACCCCCTCCACCAACGAGCCGGACATGGGTCCGCGGTGATGGCCGCGGTCAAGGCAGACATCGAGCGGGACTACGAGCTGGGGGCGCTGTCCACCGCGGTCCCCGGGTTCTACGAGCGGCTGGGCTGGCGGCGGTGGGCCGGACCAACCTTCGTCCGGACCGATGCCGGCCTCGAACGGACACCCGATGACGACGGCGGGATCCTGGTGCTGACGACGCCGGCCACGCCACCGATCGACATCGGCGCGCCAATCAGCTGTCCATGGCGGTCGGGTGACGTCTGGTGACGCGGCGGCGTTGGCGCGGCTGGATCGCTGCCGCGTTGGGCGGCTGGCTCCTGTTCGGGTGCCAGGCGGGCCCCGGCCCCGAGCCGGTCCGGCCCTCCCCGCCGGCGTCGGTTGCCGCGTCGGTCGCCCGCCCGACCCCTTCGCCCGGCCGGGCGGACGACCTGGCGTTCCTCGCCGCCGAGCTCGCCCGAATCCACCCCGGCCCGGCCGACGACCGCTTCGAGGCCGACATCGCCGACCTGTCGGCCAGGGCCGACGAGCTCACGCCCGAGGCGTTCATGGTCGCGACGATGGGTTTGCTTGCACCGCGCGACCGGGACGGCCACACCGGCGTCATCCCGTTCGCCCAGGACGGCCTCGTCGAGGCCTGGCCGATCGCGCTGTACGGGTTCGAAGAGGGCCTGGTCGTCGTCGATGCACAGCCGCCGCACGAGGACCTGATCGGCGGCCGGCTCGTGGCGGTCGCCGGGCACCCCGTCGACGAGGTGATCGAGGCGGTCGTGCCCCTCGTCGCCGCCGACAATCCGTGGACGGTCCGGGCGCGGCTGCCAGCCTATCTCGCGGTGCCCCAGGTTCTCGACGGGCTGGCGCTGCTGTCCGACGGCGACGGTGCGCTGACCGTCGAGCTGGCCGACGGCTCGCCCGTCGACGTTCGCCCGACCCGCATCCCGATCGACGAGTTCCGGACCTGGCGGGGACTGTTCGATCCGCTCGTGCCTCCGCCGCTGCCACCGGCCGATGCGCCGATCTCCCGCCAGAACCGCGACCGCCACTTCTGGTCGGTCGTGGTGGATCGGACGGTGTACGTCGGCTACAACCAGGTCCAGGCGAGCGATCCGACGATCCTGTCGATGACCCAGTTCAGCCGCGATCTCGCCGCCGAGATCGAGGGCGGAACGGCCGATCGGATCGTGGTCGACATTCGGAGCAACCCCGGCGGCAACAACGGAACGTATGGCCCGCTCCTCGACGTCCTCATCGAGCAGGCCACGGCCAGGCCGGGCTCGGTCGTGGTCCTCATCGGGCGGTCGACGTTCTCGGCGGCGGCAAACTTCGCCACCGAGCTGCGGGCCGTCGACGGCGTCACGTTCATCGGCGAACCAACCGGCGGCGCCCCGAACCTGTTCGGCGACGCCACGATCGTGACCCTGCCGGCCTCCGGGCTGCGGGTCCACATCGCCACCCGGGAATGGACGTTTGCCCCGGGCAGCGACGCGCTCGCGATCGAACCGGACGTCCAGGTCCCGGTCCGCTGGTCCGACGTAGCCGAGGGCCGCGACGCGGCACTCGAGATCGCGCTCGACCGGCGCTGAGGGGCAGCGGTCAGCCGGGCACCGGGTCGTGGATCGGCTCACCGGCGATGAACCGCCGGATGTTTGCCGCGGTTCGGTCGGCGACGCCGGCCAGGCTGCTCCGGCTGCCCCCGGCGACGTGCGGCGTGACGATCACCTGGGGCAGGTCCGCAAACGGGTTCCGCCCATCGTTTTCGTGCTCGAGGACATCGAGCCCGGCACCGGCGAGGTGGCCGCTGACCACCGCCTGCCGCAGGGCGTCCTCGTCGACCAGCCCGCCGCGACCGGTGTTGACAAGGTAGGACCCGACCGGCATCTGTTCGATCTCCGCGGCGCCGATCAGATGGCGCGTGGCCGGCGTCAGTGGGACATGGAGGCTGACGATCCGTGATGCCCGCAGCAATCCATCGAGCGGGAGCCAGGTGATGCCGAGGTCAGTCTCGACGGCGGCGACCACCGTCCTGGCGTGATAGACGACCCGGGCTTCGAACGCCAGCAGGCGCTCCGCGACGGCGCGCCCGATGTGGCCCATCCCGATGAGTCCGACGGTGGCGCCGGCAAGGTCGTCGATGCCCTTGCCGATCACCTCGCCAGTCGAGAATTCGCCGTTGCGGGTCACGCCCTCACTGACCGGCAGCCGCTTCAGGAGGGCCAGCATCAGCAGGATCGCGTGCTCCGCGACGCCCGTCCGGTTGACGCCCGGGTTGTACGCGACCTGGACGCCGGCCGCGGCGATGGCTGCCCGATCGAGGCTATCGGTCCCTGCGCCGACCATCTGGATCAGGCCAACCCTGGGGGCCATCCGGAGGCTGTCGGCATCGATCGGCCGGCGGGCATTGACGAGGATCGTGGCATCGCTGGCCAGCCGGCGGAACTCGTCGTCGTCGAAGGTCGTGACGGCGACGACGTCGACGTCCGCCGGCAACCGCTCCGCGAGCTGGCCGGCGAACCCGGCGAGCGCAGGTTCGATCAGCAGCACCTTGACCATGCGTGGCCCGGAGTGTAGGGCGCGCTTCGCAGGCGATCCCGTTGGACTCGGGACAGGTGCCTCATGCGACCGGGAGGGGCGACCGGCTACGATCGCGACCTTGCGGGCGCCGAACGAGGAGGGCTGGGCACTGAGCTCCGGTCGAAGGGGAGCGGCAATCGTCGTCGCCGTGGTGCTGGTGATGGCGGGCGCGTCCGCCCTCGCCACCTGGGTCAGGCTGTCCAACCCGACGACCGGCGCCGCGGTCCCCACCTCGCGGCAGGGCATCCTGCCGGACGGGATCGACGTCGACGTCGTGCCGGGAGCGACCGGACCGCTCCGGACCGGCGACGTGGTGATCGCGATCGAGGGACAGTCGCTGGAGGCCTGGGCGCGAAGGCTGCTCGATCCCCGCGCACCGCGGCTGTCAGCCGCGGTCGGTGATTTCGATCAGCGTCGACATTCGCCGCGGCACCGAGTCCCTGTCGCTCGAGGTCACCCTCACCGAGGTCCCAGCGGTGCCGATCATTGCCAGCGGCCTCGGCACGCTGAGTTTTGTCTTCCTGATGCTGGGCGTGGCCATCGCGGTGTTCGTCCTGCGGCCGACGGTGCCGGCAGCAGGAGCAATGCTGATCGCGGCGGCCGGCGGAGCGGGCAGCACGCTGCCGTTCCTGCTCAGCCAGGACCCGATCGACATCGCCACCGGCACGTATCTGTTGGAGTACCCACTCATCGGTCTCGTCTACGTCTTCCTGTGGGCCGGGCTGATCGACTTCGTCCTGGTCTTCCCCAGGCCGTTCGCGCGAGTCGCCCGCCGGCCGGCGCTCCGACTCGTTCCGTACGTGGCGATCCTGGCGGCCCAGATCGTGGCCAGCGTCCTCGCCGCAGCTGGTTCCCCCACCGCCCTCACTGGCCTGGGAGCGATCTCCGCGGCGAGTCTCCTGGGGACGATCGCCGCGTTCGCGATCATGCCGATCGCGATCGCGGTGCGGTGGCGTCGAGGCCCGCGGGAGGATCGTCGGCTCCTCCGGGGTTTCGCCTACGTCATCGGCGGCATCATCGCGGCCGACCTCGTCATCTGGGTCCTGCCCGAGGCCTTCGGCCGCCCAACCCTGCTGCCGTGGACGGTCACGGGGCTGACGGGATTGCCCTTCCCGTTCCTGATCGCGTCCGCCATCCTCCGACACCAGGCGTTCGACATCGACGTCGTCGTCCGGCGCTCGCTGGTCTACGGGGGCCTGACCCTGGTGGTCCTCGTCACCTACGTCGCTGCCGCGGCGCTCCTTGGCGCGGTCGTCGGCAGCGAGAGCCCGTTCGCGACGTCGCTCCTGGCCACCGGTGTTGCCACGCTGGTCGCCCTGCCGGTCCGCGACGGGCTGCAACGCGCCGTCCGGCGGCTGCTGTACGGCGACCGCGACGAGCCGGTTCGCGCGATCCGCCGGCTGGGCGAGCGACTCGAAGCCAGCCTGGGCCCCGAAGCGATGCCGGAATCGGTGGTCGCGACCGTCAGCGACGCGCTCCGGTTGCCGTACGTGTCGCTGGAGCTTGGACCACCGGGCTCGATGCGTGCGGCGGCGGCCCGCGGCGAGCCCACGGCGGAGGTGCTCGAGCGACCAATCCGCTTCGGCTCGCAGACGCTGGGGCGGCTGTTGGTGAGCCCCCACGGCCCGGCCGACCCGCTCTCCTCCGCGGACCTGCGGTTGCTCGACGACCTGTGCCGCCAAGTCGGCATCGCCGCCCACGCCGCCGTCCTGACCGAGGACCTGCGGGCCTCGCGAGAAAGGATCGTCACCGCCCGCGAGGAGGAGCGGCGGCGGCTCCGGCGCGACCTCCACGACGGCCTGGGCCCGGCCCTGGCCGCAATCGCGCTCCGCGCCGAGGCAGCCGAAAGCCTCATGTCGTCCGATCCCGTGGCCGCGCAACGGCTGCTGGACGAGCTCCGATCCGAGGTGACCGGCGCAGTGACCGACGTCCGCCGGCTGGTCGACGGCCTGCGGCCGCCGGCGCTCGACGAGCTGGGCCTCGTCGGTGCCGTCCGGCTGGTCGGCGAGCGGCTGGAGACCGGTGGCGGGCTGGAGGTGTCGGTCGAGGCCTCGGGTTCGCTGACGGACCTGCCGGCCGCGATCGAGGTTGCGGCCTACCGGATCGCGACGGAGGCGATGACCAACGCCGTCCGGCACGCCGGTGCGGGGCACTGCCGGGTCCGGCTGGACGGCGGCGAGGATCTGACCCTCATGGTCGAGGACGACGGGCGCGGGCTGGCGGGTGACCGCGGCGACGGGCACGGACTGGCGTCGATGCACGAGCGGGCGGCCGAGCTCGGTGGGGACTGCCGGGTCGAGGCCGGCACCGAGGGCGGGACGCGGGTGACGGCCAGGCTGCCGCTGCCGCTCCAACCGCGACCGGTGGAGCCATGACCGAGGAGCCGATCCGGATCCTCGTCGCCGACGACCACGCCGCGTTCCGGTCCGGCCTGTCAGCCCTGCTGCGAACGCAGCCCGGGCTGGTGCTGGTGGGCGAGGCGGAGACCGGCATCGGGGCCGTCGAGCAGGCGCTGGAGCTCCAGCCCGATGTCGTGATCATGGATCTCAACATGCCGGGGCTCGACGGCATCTCCGCGACGCGGCAGATCGTCGACGCCAGCCCGCACATCGCGGTGCTCGTGCTCACGATGGCCGACGACGACGCGGCCCTGTTCGACGCCGTCCGAGCCGGCGCCCGCGGCTACGTCCTCAAGGGCGCCGATCGCGGCGAGCTGAGCCGGGCCATCCGGGCGGTGGCGTCGGGCGAGGCGATCTTCGGCCCGGATGTGGCTCGCCGGCTGATGGCCTTCTTCGCCGAGGCACCACGGGCGGCCGCGGCGTTCCCAGAGCTCAGCGTCCGTGAGCGCGAGGTGCTCGAGCTGGTGGCCAGGGGCTTGTCGAACCAGCAGATCGAGGCTCGGTTGGTCATCTCACCGAAGACCGTCCGGAACCACGTCTCCAACATCTTCAGCAAGCTCCGGGTCCGCGACCGCGCTGCGGCGATCGTCCGGGCACGCGAGGCCGGGATGGGCGGCGAGCGGCCGGCGTCGTAGGACGCGGCTTTCCCGGCACGTTCGGGACACGGGCCTCATGACGGTGGGACGCGACCGAGCGCAGGCTGCGGGAACGGCCGACTGGCGCCGCACATCGCTCCTGGGAGGCACACACGGTGCGCCTGCAAGCCCAAGCCCGGACCGGCCTGGCGATCGTCGCCTGGCTGTTCGTCGGTTGCGTCTTCCTGCAAGTCTTCCTCGCCGGCCTGGGGGTGTTCGCCCGCCAGGGCTTCGGTGCCCACCAGACCTTCGGTTACCTGATCGGCTGGCTCACCGCGGCGATGTTGATCCTCGCTATCGTCGGCCGGACGGGTCGCCGGCTGATCGGGCTGGCGATCCTCGCGCTGGTGATGATGGCCCTCCAGTCCGTCCTCGTCCTCCTCCGGGCTGACCTGCCAGTCGTGGCGGCACTTCACCCGGTCAACGGGGTCGCCGTCGGGTTCGTGGCCCTCGCAATCGCCCGGGGAGCGCGCCGCGGAGCGACCTCCGACGCCGCTGCGTGGACAGGAGCGTGACGGCCGTGGATACAACCTTTGCCACAACGATCACCCAGGAGCGGGGCGCGGCGGAGGCTCGTCTCGGGCTCGTCGCCTACGCCGGCGGCGTGGTCGGCGTCGTCGGCCTGGCGACGCTCGGGTTGATGTTCGCCATCGAGGTGCCCAGCGGCGGTCCGTTCCGCTTCGGGGCGGCCAACGACATCGGTGGCTCGATCTTCGCGGCGTTGTTCATCCCGCTTGTGATCGGGCTGGAGCGCCTGCTGCCGCGGACGGGCTGGTCCCGGGGGCTGGCGGGCGTGACGGTCGCGGCGTCGGTGGCGGGGATCATCCTGCCGCTGCTGCTGGTCGCGGGCGCGCTCTCCTTCGAGACCCAGTCACCGATGGTCGTCGCGGTCTTCGAGCTGCAATCGCTGTGGCTGCTGCTGGCCGGCCGACGGATGCGCACGGTTCCGCCGTTTGCAGGGCGCCTCGCCCGGATCACCCAGGTGGTCGGCGCGTCGTTCATCTGCGGGACGGCCATCGCCGGCGCCGGCCTCGCGCTGCCGTCCGGCTCCGTGCCGCAGCTGGCGGTCATGGGGATCGGTGGCGCGATCGCGGTCGTCGGCTGGGTCGGCTGGCCGGTCTGGTTCCTTGCTGCGGGGCGAACCCTCAGGCGTGGCGGTCGCTGAGCCATGGACTGGTGGATGATCTTCCTGCGCATCGTTCACATCGGGTCGGCGACGGCCTGGTTCGGCGGCGCGATCGTCGGCTCCTTCTTCCTGGCCCCCACCGCGAAGGCGCTGGGCCGCGAGGGTGCGGCATTCATGAACCACCTCACCACGCGACGGCGGATGGGCGTCTTCTTCCCGATCGTCGCCGTCCTGACGGTGCTCAGTGGGGCGGCCCTGTACTGGCGCGACAGCAACGGGTTCCAGCTCGATTGGATCACCTCACCGACAGGGCTCGGGTTCAGCCTCGGGGCCATCGCCGGTATCACCTCGCTGGTCCTGGGCTTCATCCTGGTGGGACCGAGCATCGCCGCCCAGACACGGGTCCAGAAGGAGCTGGCGGCCAGCGGCGCGCCGGCGACGGAGGCCCAGGCCGAGGTGCTCGCCCAGGCTGATCGCAAGATGCAGCTCGCCAACCGGGTCGACTTCCCGCTCATCTTGCTGGCCGGCCTGATGATGGCCATCGCCCGGTACCTGTAGGAGGCGTCATGGCATCCCCCGCGATCCGCGCTGCCGCCGTGGCCCACATCGCACTTGGCCTTGGGTTCGGGATTGGGGCGGTCTGGACAATGCGCCACTTCGGCGAGCACGGCGAGCTGCCGATGACGCCGTGGGGCTTCCGGTCGATGGCAGGCCCGTTCGAAGCATTGCCCGCGGCCCCGTTCACCGCACTGGGCTGGTCGTTGGCGGCCACCTGCGCCGCGGACGTCCTGGCCGGTGCGTGGTTGTGGCAAGGCCGCCGTCGCGGCGCGCTCCTTGGGCTGGTAACCAACCCGGTCGCGCTGGTGCTGGGCGTGGGGTTCGCCCTGCCGTTCCTGCTCGTCGGGATTCCGCTCCGCGTGGCCCTGGTGCTGGCAGGCCGATCGAGGCTGCGTTAGCGGCGGTCACCCTCGCAAGAATCGCGATCACGGCGCGAGACGCTGCCACGACTCGGCGCCCTGATCCACCCTAGCCGGCGTCCGTTCGGTCGCGTTCATGGGTTTTGGCGTCGGCCGGTCGCGTTTCATTCCCTGGCGCCGCGAATGGGCACGCCGTAAGGATTCATGGAACCGCCGGACGCGATCCGTGCCTCCCTCCCAGTAAGTGCGGCGCAGCGAGGGTCGATGGATCGATCCGGGCGCCGGCCGGAAGGAGACCGCGAGATGCGCACCCGAGTACGGACGTCGATCGCCACGGGGGCCACGGTCCTGGCCCTGACCCTCGGCTCGGCGGTGCTGCCGGCGGCGGCCTTCGCCGCTCCGGCCGTCGTCAGCCACGATCGATTCGAGTTCACCAACACCGTCACCGACCTGAACATCTGCGGCGACATGGGCGTCTTCAGCTTCGCGGGCACCCAATCCGTGACGCTGGTCGAGCTCAGCGGCGGCGGGTTCCAGTTCAGGCTGCTGGAGCGCGGCCGCTACACGCTGACCTTTCTCGACGATCCGCAGGAGACGTGGGAGTCGAAGTTCGTCGAGTCGATCACCTATCACCTGCCGCCGAGCGGGGTCGAGGTGTTGACCGTTGCGTTCAACAGCTTCGAGGGACCCATCCGGATCCACGAGACGACCACCTTCGTCGTCGGGCCGGACGGGACCGTCCGGGTCGACAACCAGTCGTTCGTCGTCGACGAGTGCCCGGGTGGCTAGCGCGCCGTCGATCGTGATCGGATGTGCGCCGTCACCCGGGGTGGCGGCGCCTAGGCATCGACCGTTCCTGCTGATCGGCTCAGCCGGTCGACACCTCCGTCGTCACCGGGACGACGCGCTCGAGGGCGTCGCACACCGGGCAGTGCTTGACGCCCCAGCGGGCAATCTCCTCGAGGGTCGCTGCGTCGACACCTGCGCCCGTCAGCCGAACCGCAACACGGGCGCTCAACGGGCCGGCCGGGACCTGGTCGTCGATGCCGAGGAGTCCGCGGTCGTCTGACTCCGAGTCCACCGTGACCTCGAGGGAGTCGAGGGTGATGCCCAGCATCGCCGCCCGCATCGCGATCAGGGTCGCGACACAGCTCGCCTCGGCGGCGCGCAACAGCCAGCCGGGTGAGGGCGCCGTCGCCGTGCCGCCAACCGACGGAACCATGTCGGTCGTCAGCGTCGCGCCGTTCGGCCCGCTGACCTTGACGACGAGCCCGTCGACGATAGTCGCTGTGGCGGCGCTGTCCGTGGACCTGGCTTCCTCCGCATGCTGCGACAGGTACTCGGTCGCCGCCTGGATCGCGGTCCTGATCGCCTCATCAGCCATGGCTACCTCCAGGTTCGTGGGACGGATGATCACACGGTACGGTGACCGACATGACCACCGTCACCAATTCGGCCGGCCTGAGCAAGTGGCCGGCCTAGAACCGGGCGCTCCGGAACGCCGGTCTGCCGCGGGTCGACATTTCGGGGACTGACGGCCTTCGGCTACGGCCAGCCAATGCCAGGTGCCGGGGCCTCGACCGCCAGGATCTGGCCCATCCTCGGGCCTCCGTCAATAGTCTCCGGGCCCCACTCGTTGACGGCCATGAACAGGGTCCGGCGGTCCGGGCCGCCCAGGACGCAGGCGAAGCAGCCCCGGTCGAGGTCGATGACGTCGAGCACCTCCCCGCCCTCGCGGACTCGGACGCATCGGTGGTTGCCGACGTCGCCGTACCAGACGGCGCCTTCGGCGTCGAGGCAGATGCCGTCGGGGTGGTCATCGACCTTGGCCCACGTTCGCCGATTGGACAGCCTGCCGTCGGCGCCGATGTCGAAGGCCGTCAGCTGCTGACCATACGACTCGGCCACGATCAGCGTCGCGTTGTCGGGCGTGACCGCCATGCCGTTGGGAAACGCCAGCCCGTCCGCGACCCGGCGAGCGTCTCCGTCCGGGCCCACCAGGGTCACGATTCCCGGCGCGAACTCGCCTTCCGGGAAATCGAAGCCGATGTTGTTGATGTAGGCATTGCCGCGGCCGTCGGTGACGATGTCGTTCCAGGGATGCGCGCCGAGCGGGCGCAGGTCGGCATGCGTGGCGAGCGACCCGTCGGGCTCCTGCCGCAGCAGGCGTCCCCCGCCTGAGTCGACGATGAGCAGCCGCCCGTCAGGCAGGTGGTCGATGCACATCGGGAACGACGGAACGCGGGCGACCACGTCCGGCCGGCCGTCCGGATCGAGGGCAATGACTTCGTTGGCGCCCCAGTCCGAGACCCACAGCCGGCCGTTGCGCCAGCGCGGAGACTCGGGAAAAGCGAGGTCGGTCAGGAGGACCCGGGGAGTCGCACGGCTCTGGATCGTCATCGGATGATCTCCATTGGTTCGCGCCCACGGTGAGCGTCGCTACATGGATGTCGGCGCCGCTCCCCGTGACTCGACATTCGGGTACCGGGTACCGTTTCGCCGGACCTCCCGATGGCCCGAATGCATGGAGAAAACCGTGCCCTTCGTGGCCCGTCGCCTCCCCCTGACGCTCGGCTTCGCAATCCTCGTCCACGCGGCGTCGTAGGCGCGGGATCGGCTCAGTCGGGGATGATCCGTTGCCAGCTCGGCGGCGAGTCGGCCTCCCACGGAAGCTCCGTTGCCTCGCCCGACTCGACATCGATGACCAGCGGACGAGTCCCAAGCCGCTCCAGCATCACGATGCTGCGGCCATCGGGCGACCACGACCAACCCTCGTAATCCCGGCCATCCAAGCACCCATCGGTGTCGCCGGGCGGCATCAGCGAAGGATTGCCTTCAAACTTCGTCTGGACTGCGGTCGCCTCGAGGACGCGCTCGGCACCGGACGCCACGTCGACGACGACGATCACGCCGCCCTGTCGACCCGAATCGGGGCAACCACGGTGAAAGGCGATCATCGATCCGTCCGGCGACCAGGGCCCGCCGCCTCCAAGGAGCCGCACGTCGGTGCCGTTGGCTTGCATCACGAACGTGCCGTACTCGGTCGGCCCTCGATCGCCCCAACCCATGCCGAACGAGATCATCGATCCATCCGGGGACCACGACAGGGCCCATGGGCCGAAGAGCTTGTGCTTGAAGCTCTCCATGCCCTCGGGAATCAGCTGCCCGCGTTCCACGAGGTCGGCATCCCATAAGGAAATCGATGCGCCCCCATTGCGGCTCGACAGGATCAGGTCGCCATTCGGGGGCCGGAACATCTGGGCCACATGGCCGGGGACGATGTATGGCCCGCCGGGTCCTCTCGGCAGTGGCGGTGTGATCAGTCGCGGCTCGGCTTCGCCGGACGGGTCGACGAGCGAGAGCTCGCCGGCGTAGTAGCCGGTGAGGCTCCTCGGCTCGCTGTCATGGTTGACCAGGAGTGAGGCACCATTCGGGGTCCAGGTGAAGATGAAGCGGCGCTGGCTGCCCGCAGGCATCGCAACCCGTTCGTCCGATCCGTCGACCCCCACGACGATGATGCTGGCGTCCTCGCGCCAGGGATCGCCACGGATGAATGCGATTCGACTGCCGTCGGGCGAGAACATCGGGGACGAGTCGACGTCGGGGCCGGTGACGATGGCCGTCGTCTTGCCGGTGACCGCGTTGCCGACGTAGATATCGCCGCCCGACGCGTAGGCGAGGAGACCGTTGGGACCGTCGGCCGTTGGCGGCAGGGCCGGAATCTGGCGGCCAATGCCCACGACGAGCACGGCACCCGCAGTAAGTGCAAGGACCAGGAGCGCAACCGCGCCGAGGACTTGCCACGAAAGGCGCGGAACGACGGCGACCGATCCCGTATCCACCCACGCGCTCCCGAGCCCTGCGAGCAAGGCGGAGCGAGGGCGCCGGTCCCGAATCGCCTCGACCGTCTGCTGAGCACGATCGGCCGGAGCGGGAGCGAGCGCGTCTGCCTCGAACCAGCGAGTAAGGCGGCGTTCAAGATCGTCGTGGTCGGTCACGTGGTCGACTCCCTCGCTAGGGCGGGTGCCCGTGCGTCCGCCTCGAGCGCGGCCCGAAGGGCTCGGATGGCGCGGCTCAGCCGGGACTTGACGGTGCCGATCGGGATGTCGAGGACGGCGGCTGCCTCCCCTTCGGTCATCCCGAGGTAGTAGTGGACGACCAGAACCGCGCGATGCTCAGTAGAGAGACGGAGGAAGCCTCGTTCGAGCTGGTCTCGGTCGGCCAGCGGGCCACCGGCGTCGGGCTCGTCGCCGACGCGGAGCGGCGCCAGTCGGAGCTCGATGACGCCGTGCCGCCGCGTCCGTCTCGCCTCGCGGTAGCAGGCACGGACGACGAGGCGGTGGAGCCAGCCATCGAAGCGGTCCAGGTCGCGCACGGCCCGGATGTGGAGCCAGGCCGAGACCAGCGCCTCCTGGACCGCGTCAGCCGCAGCGTCGTCGCTTCGCAGGATCAGCCGGGCCGTCCGATGCAGACGCTCGAACGCCTCGGCGGCCAGGGCCGTGAAGGCATCCTGGTCGCCGGTCGTGGCCCGGAGGATGAGATCTCGTTCCACCTGCCGCCCAGCTGATGGTGACCGTCTGGCCACCCTCGTCAACGTAGAGAGCCAACCTGCGTCCCGATTCGTTCCGATTCCGATCCTGCGACGGCGTCGCTTCAGCGCGGCACCAGCGTGTCAGCGAAGCGCGTCGCAGACGAACGCGGGAGTTTGCGTCGATGCCCGCGGCGTGGTCCGGCTGATCGGCGGGTCGAGGGTGAAGTCGGTCGTCGATCGGCCGGTGATCGTCGGCCTACGGTGTCCGTCGATCTCGACGTATTCGAACAGCCCCGTCTGGGTCACCTCGACCAGCGCTCCGGTCTCGTCGAATTGGAAGGTGAGCGCGAAGTTGCCGCTGCGGACGATCGACTTGGACGTGTCCGTGGCGTTGTAGAAGTGGCCTTCGTAGCTGACGTGACGGATCTCGCGATCGGGCCACGTCGTGACATTCCGTTCGACGACGAAGTCGACGAGCAGGACGAAGTCGCCACAGTCGCCGTCGTAGACGCCGAAGTTCTCGTAGTCGAAGATCGCGTCGGCGAGCGTGTAGGTGCCGCTCGTGGTCGAGTGGATGGGCGTCGCGGCAGCCACTGGCCAAGCGGCGATGAGCAGCAGGACCAGGGCAACGGGAAGCACGGCGAACCTGGACATTGAAGTCCCTCCTGTCGAGATTTGGTGATGCGAGGAGCGCTGGTGGTCTGGGGTGGGGCTAGGGCGACGGGCCGCGATCCTCGAACTGGATCCGCGGGAGCAGGTCCTCGAACTGGTCGACGCCGTCGTCGAAGAACTCGGGGCGGCTTCCGAAGACGATGAGCAGCGGCCGATCGGGCAGCTCGACCAGAACGATCCGCTTCCTGCTCGGGGCCTCGAGGTTCCAGGAGCCCAAGCCGAACTGGATGAACTGGGCGGTCTGGCCCTTCGGCCCGCCGGACTGGTAGGTCACGGTGACATCGATCCCCGTGGCAGGAAGGCCGGCGACGGTCAGCGACACGGGTTCCTCCGTATCGAGATCGGGGTGATCCTGGATCCAGCCGATGAGATCGGCTGGGAGCGGAAGGCGCCTGCCCTCATCGATCGGGTCAAAGACGCCGAGCGGTTCGAACATCGACACGCCGACGCTGTAGCCACTCGCTCCGAGATCGTCGAAGAAATAGACGAGGTCCAGGTAGGACGCACCGTCGTCGATGACCGTCCAGGCCGTCTTCGGTCGCACCGGGATGATCAGTCGCGGCTCAACGACGGGGCGCAGGGCGCCGGGCTCGGCGCTTGGCTCGGACGTGGCCTGGGCTGTTGGGCTGGCAGGGGGTCCGGATGGTGGCGGGCTGGGCGTCCCTCCTCCGCCAACAAGCCCATACGCGACCACCAGGAGCATCACCGCACCGACCGCAAACGTGAGGCGTAGGCGACGACCGCCGGAGCCGTGGCGCAGCGCCGGTCCCGCCACGACCTGGACAGGCGCGGGTCGCAGGTCCTGCTCGGCCGCGGGCCGCCAGGCCGGCATGGGAGGAATGAGCGTCTCGACCGCCGCGAGCCGGCGTTCCACGCCCGCCCGGATCTGGGCGTGATCGGACTGGCTCATGACCACAGCTCCGGATGGTGACGAAGACCGCTGAGCGCCCGCGAGGCGAGGGTCCGAACGCCCGAGGCTGACAGACCGAGGACTTCACCGATGTCTTCGTCACTCAAGTCGTTCTGGTAGCGAAGAAAGATCACGTCGCGTTGTCGGGCTGGCAAGGCCCGGCTGAGTGCGTCGAGCCAGATCCAGAACTCGGCGACGCCGGCGGCCCGGTCCGGGGCTCCAGGTTCGGCCTCGCTCGCCTGCCGGCGATCCCAGGTGTCGGCGCCCGGCCGCCGGCTCTCCGGCAGCGGCAGCCAGGCGATCAGGCGCCGACGGCGCCACCGGTCAGTTGCGATTCGGCGGGCAATGACGAGGAGCCAAGGCAGCGGGCGGCCGGCGGGACCTTGACCTGAGCGCCAGGCGGCAAACGCCCGGGCGAACGTTTCGGCGACGATCTCCTCGACGTCGTCGCGGCCGCGCGTCGTGAGGATGACGTGGCGAGACACGTCGCGGTGGTGGGCGTGGTAGATGGCCTCGAAGGAGTCCGCGCGGGTTTCGCTGCGGCCCGGGGCGAGGTCCGGTCCCGCGACGAGCGCCATGAATGCATCGAACCGTGGGACCGCGATGCTATCCATGTCTGTATCCACGAGCGAGAAGGCCGCCGTGTCCCATCCTGCTCCGAACGCCGCTCGCGCGTTGGTTTGTAGCCGCCAATCTCGTCACATCGGGCGAAACGACGCTACCTACGCTCCATTTCACCCCTTCGGGCGTCGATGCTGGTAGGTCGCGACAACCAATTCGGCGTCAATGGGTAGCGACGCTCGACCGAGCCAACCGCACCCCGACCAGGATGAGCAGACCCATCGCGCCGATCTGAACGAAGTCGAGTGCTCGGTCGTGCACCGCGAACTGCGCGACGGTCGTGCCAATGATCGCGATCGGCAGCCACTTCGGGACCGAGCCCGACCGCAGCATGGCGGCAGCGAGGATCAGCGTCCCGAGGGTGTAGAGCAGGAAGCCCAGCAACTGGGGGAGCATCACGTGCTCAGGGTTGGCCACGGCGTACTCGAGGAGGCTTGTCCCTTCGGCGACCGGCAGCGCCGCAGCGTCGGTGACGTACCACGTAAAGGCGGCGAAGGCGAAAGCGCCCATCGCGAACAGCACGCCCCCAAGAGTCGTGACGATCGCGCCGACAGTCGCCAGCCGCGCACCCCGGTCGCGAGCGAGGAGGCACACCGCCAGCGACAACGAAATCCCGATTGCCGCGAAGGAAATCGCGTCGACGAGGATCGCGGTCCAGACCGCGTCTCGGACGGGCGCCAGCTCCTGGTACAGGAACGAGTTGCGAACCGGCCACGGCCGGAGGAGCAGCACGAGTGCGACGACTCCGGCCGCGAGCGCCAGGGTCGCCGCGACGACGAGCGTGCGTCCCCGGATCGCCGCGAGGGTGATGGAGTCGCGGTTCGGCGTCGACAGCGCGGCTTCGTAGGTGGTCATCACATCGCTCCATGGTTGCGTCAGGTGGTGGCCCGACGCTACGGAGTCAACCGAGCGGACACATCGTGGTCAGCGCGTGAACATGCGTCCGTACTGGCACGGATTTCGTGACGACCCTGGGGCGTTGGGCTAACCCACAGCGGCGTAGAGCACGGGATCGATGAGGTCAGCGAGCTTGGCCGCATCTGCCGGCGACAGGTCGCGGAGCGGAGCCCTCACCGGCCCGGTCGACAACCCGACGTGGCGACAGCCCGCCTTCACGGCTGCTGCGTAGTCGGTCGACTCCAGGAAGTGGCAGATCGGCCAGATCCTCGCCCACAGCGCCCGAGCCGCGGCGAGGTCGAGATCCTCGATCAGCAGCCGGCGTAGCTCGACGCACGGGCCCGGGATGAACGAGGCCGCGCCCCACACGATGCCCCGGACCCCAGCCGCGAGTGCCCCGAATGTCAGCGTGTCCGCGCCATTGAGCAAGGTCGGCAGGTCGTCGCTCGACTGGAGGAACGCGGTCGCCGCCACGGCGTCGCCACTGCTGTCCTTCAACGCGGTCACGCCGGCGACGCGCTTCAGCTCGGCAAGCTGCTCCGCGGTTGGCGAGACCCCCGACGCCGATGGCAGGTGGTAGTACACGATCGGGATCGAGATCCGGTCGGCGACGGCCACGAAGTGGGCGACCAGCTCGTGCCAGGGCAGGGGCGTGTAAAAGGGCGGCACGATCATCACCGCGGCCGCGCCGGCCTCCTCGGCATGGACGCTCAGCGCAACGGTCTCGCCGGTCGAGAGGGCGCCCGTGCCGGCGACGGTCGGGACCCGGCCCGCGGCAGCGGTAACGACCGCTTCAATGACCTGGCGGCGCTCGTCATGGGACAGGGTCGTGAACTCGCCGGTGCTGCCGGTCGTCACCAGGCCGGAGACGCCAGCGACGATGCAACGCTCAACGACCTCGTTCAACGATTCGAAGTCGATCGCCGATCCATCGGCCGTGAACGGGGTGATGAGCGCGGGCATGACCCCGTGGAATTCCGCGTCCTTCATCGGATCGCCTCCTCGATTCGGTCGCCACGCAGGAGCCGATCGACGCGCTCTGCGGCGGCGGCTCCGGTTCGCGCAGCAGCTTCCAGGTTGCCGAGCTCGGCGAAGTAGTCGCCGGCCAGGTGGAGATTCCGGCCCTCGCCGAGGGCACCTTCCAGCGGCTGCTGGAGGAGCCGACGTCCAGGTCGGGCGAAGACATTGCCGAGGGGCCAGCGCTGGACGACGGCGTCCTCGACGACGCCGGCCGCCTCGGGGAACAGGCCGACGAAATCGTCGATGAACCGTCGCACGATCACCTCGTCGGGTTCCTGGGAGAGCGCTGCCGCGTGGTGGCCACCGGCAAACAGCATCAGGCTGCCGCCGGGTCGTCGGGGTCTGCTGCGGCGAAGGGCATGCGCCTGGTTCGTGAACATGTCGAAGGCGCGTCCCGGCGTTGCCATCGCGTAGATGGAATCCCACGGCATCGCTCCCTGCTCCCTCGTGGCAATCGCAACGTTCAGGAAGGCGCCGTATCGCATCTGGCCGAGGGCTGCTGATGCCCCGGGCGCCACCCGCTCAGCGAGTCGCGCGGCGAACGGTGCCTGCGCCGCGAGGACGACGTGCCGTGCGCGCAGGCGTCGTGGGCCGGTGGCGTCCACGTATTCGACCAGGAGGCCATCGCCGTCGTCACATATGTCGGTTGCCCTGGCGCCGACGCGGATTCGGTCCGGACCGAGACGGTCGCTGATCGCCTCGGGAAGGCGACCCGTGCCGCCCACCATGTTGCGGGCGATGAGCGATCCCTTTCCCCCCCACACGAGGGCAAAGAGACCAACCCCACAGCCGGCGGAGAGCTCATCCAGCTCGGCGGTCGCCCGATGGGCCGCGCAGGCAAAGATGGCCTCGACGTCAGGGGACATCGAGCCCAGGAAGTCGCCGAAGGTTCGCTGGTCATCGAACGCCAGGACCCGGGCACGGGTCGCCGCCGGGGCCTCCCCGGACCGTGGGCGGGAAGCACGGTGGTAGGCACGTACCGCGAGTTGCACTTTGAGGCCGCGGATGGCAAACCCGACTCGGTCACGGACCGAGAGTGGTAGCCGCAACGGGTAGGACTCGACCGGGCCATCAGTCAGCTTCGTCCCGCGGACCGCAAGCCCCATCATGCTGCCCCACACCGGCACCGTTTCGAGGCCCAACTCGGTGGCGATGCTGTCGACCAGCGATCCGGGTGCGGGAAACAGGTGGGCACCGTAATTGAGCCAGTACTCGCCGCGGTCGGCGGAGCGCATCCGGCCGCCGACGCGGTCCGAGGCCTCGAGGAGGACGACGTTCCGCTGCCGCAGACGCCATGCGGCGGTCAGGCCGGCGATCCCGCCACCGATGACGACCACGTCCCGCGTTTCCGCGCCCAGTACCTGCGTGTCAGCCTCGGTTGCGAATGCCATGCTCCGCATGGTCCTGCATTCCCGTTGAGGGTGGTAGGCTTCAGTTCTTGCAGGAACCAAAGGCAGAGCTTTTATCTCTCCAGCAGATCCGCTGCTTCCTGGCCACGATCCGGGCTGGCTCATTCACCGGTGCCGCGGACCTGCTCGACGTCAGCCAACCGGCCGTTGCGGAGCAGATTCGCAACCTGGAACGAAACGTCGGTGTGGCGCTCTTCGTCCGTGCGGGACGTGGCGTCCGCCCAACCGCCGCGGGCACCGCCTTCGCGGAACGCGCGCCGGCGATCATGCGTGCGCTCGACGAAGCGATCGACAGCGTCAGCGACGTCCGGGAGCTCCGCCGCGGCACGCTGGCGTTCGGTCTGTTCTCGACGCCCGAGGCCTACTTGATCGATCGCTTCGCGTCGGCGTTCGCGCAAGAACACCCCGGCGTCGCCCTGCGTCTCCTCGGGCGCAACTCGTCGATTGCCGCCGATCGGGTCCGCAGCGGTGACCTGGAAGCGGCCCTGGTGGCCTTGCCGATCGACGATGACGGCCTCGACGTCCGGCCGTTCGTTCGGGACGAAGTCGTCTATGTCAGCGCGGATCCGGCCCAGGGCCGTGAACCGGCGACCGTCGAGCGGCTCACGCGTCGGCCGTTGATCCTGTACGACGCCGAGTCGGGCGATCGAGACCCGCTCCGGCGACAGCTCCAGGAGCGAGCGCAGGAGCTTGGCCTCCAGCTGGTGGCGCGTGTCGAAACCGAGACCATGGTGATGGCGCTGCGCCTGGTGGCCGACGGCGTCGGCGACACCTACATCCCTCGTGCGCATGCATCCGCGGACTACTTTCCGGTGGGCCTGACCACGACACCGTTCCGGCCGTCCGTCTACGAGACGTTTGCGATCGTCGCGCGGCGGGGGACGCGGCTGTCGCCGGCGGCCGAAGCATTCGCGTCCGGCATCCGCGCGCACCTCGTGGAGCTCGACCTGGGCCTCGAGCGGATCTGATCGCGCCAGTCCCCGCCGAGCGAATCGGGAACCATTCGACAACACAGCGCCCCATGGACGGTGACGCGGGACCATGATGCCCGCGCAGCGGAGGTCCGATGGACCCACGGCTCGTGGAGCGGGCAATGGCAGGCGATCGGAGCGCGTTCGACGAGCTGGCGCGCGCCTCGATCAACCGCCTGTACGGCCTCGCCTCCCTGATACTGCGGGACCCCGATCAAGCCTCCGACGCAACCCAAGAAGCGCTCGTCGCTGCCTGGCGCGACCTGTCGGCGCTCCGCGACCCGGATCGCTTCGAGGCGTGGCTCCACCGGCTGCTCGTCCGCGCCTGCCATCGCGAGGCACGACGCGAGCGACGCCGCCGGCGCATCGAAATCCACGAGCTGGCGCTCGACGACCAACCGGGACCCGATCAAGTTCCGGCGCTCGTTGACCGCGACCAACTCGACCGCGCGTTCCGTCGCCTTGGCGTCGAGGAGCGTGCGGTCGTCGTGCTCCACCACCTCGAGGGATTCACCCTGGTGGCGATCGCAGAGATGCTCGGAATCCCCATTGGGACCGCGAAGTCGCGGCTCCACCGGGGCACGCAGACGCTGCGGGCGGCGCTCGACGCCGATGCCCGGGTCATCCCCTTCGATCGGGAGCGGACGGCATGACGATGCGAACCGACTTTGACCGCACCCTCACGGCATGGCTGGCCGATGAGCGGCCCGACTCGGCGCCGGCGGGTCTCATCGACGATGTCCTCGACCGGGTGGCAGATACCAACCGACGCCCTGGCTGGCTCATCTCCGATCGATGGACGTGGCGTTCGTCCGCCGTACGGTTGGCCAGCGTCTCACGAACGGCGGCGGTGCTCGCGGTCGTTGTGCTCATCCTGGCGGCGCTCATCGCCGTGCTTGCCCTTGTTGGATCGCCTCGCCCGGCACCGCCGTTCGGGCTCGCGGGGAATGGCGCTCTCGCAATCGCCAACCCTGCAGCGATCCTGATCGTCGACGCCGACGGGCGGAACCAGCGCGTCCTCGTCGACGCCAAGGACGGCGTCGAGAGCCTGACCTGGTCGCCCGACGGAACGAAGCTCGCCTATCGGACGTTGAGCCCAATCACCGGGCAACCGACCGTCATGGTCGTCATGGCCGACGGCTCGCGCCAGGTCGACGTTGCCCCGGAAATCGGCGTCGGCGGCAACGAGGAATCCATCTCGTGGTCACCAGACGGCGCTCGCCTCGTCATTCCATCGCCCGACCCGCGTGGTGGTCGGCTGATCGTCGCCAACGCCGACGGGTCGGGTGCTCGCGCCCTCGGTCTCGATGGCGACCGGCGCAAGGTCGTCGCTGCGGCGTGGTCATCCAGCGGGGACTGGATCGCGTTCGTTGCCACGATCACGGGCACCACCGACCTGGGTGTCCACCTCATCCGACCCGATGGCTCAGGCGAGCGGGTCATCGCCGCCGCGGGCGGTGACGCCCAGGTCGGCGCACCGACGTGGGCGCCGAATCCTGAATTGGACCAACTGGCGTTCGTGCACGCCGACGGCGGCATCGCCTTACACAACGTCTCGACGGATCACCAGGATCGACTCTCAGGTTCGGGGAGATGGCCGTCCTGGTCGCCGGATGGAACCCAGGTCGCCTGGTGGAGCGACGGAATCCTCGTTGGCCGCGTGGACGCACTCACGGCCGGCATCAGTCCGCGGCGACTCTCCACGCTTCCCGAACCTTGTCCCGATCGGACGAGGTCGGCGACAACCACGCCCTGCGGACCACCCAGCTGGTCGCCGGATGGCACTCGCATCTATGCGACCGACATCTCGACGAGAGCCGTCATCGCGCTGAGCGTCGACGGCTCGCAACCGCCCATGACGATTCGCCTCCCACCGGGCACCGAGCTCAACCCGGTTGGCAGCGCGTCATGGCAGCGAGTTGGTCGCTTCTGGCCCTGACGGCGATCTGCCGTCAACACGAATTCGGAGGTTCTCTGATGTTCCGTTCCCTGGTAGTCCGCGCCCTCGTGCTGGCGCTCGTCGTGCTCGTCACCGTCGCACCGGCGTCGATGGCACGGTCGGTGGTCGATCCCGGCACGCTGGTGCCACCGCCTCCGCCCGATGCCGTGTGTACCGAGCAAGGTGGCTTCGTCACCTGCGACATCTATGTCCTGCTGGAGTGGACCAACGAGCCCGCGTTCGAGCTCCCGTGTGGCCTCGTGTACGAGACGCGGTATGACGAGCGCTTCGTCACGCGCCGGTTCGAAGATGGCCTGCTGGTGCGGCGCCTCGTTCACCAGCACGCCGAGGGCACCTGGAGCCTGTCTCCGTCGGGCGGAACGCTCGTTACGTACAAGAGCGACGCCACCTGGAGCGAGGTGTACACGGTCCCTGGCGACCCTGACTCGGCGGTCGGTCACCAGCGTGGCACGGACTACCTGGTGCGGTCCGCCGGCGGCGGGGTCATTGCCCAGATTTCCGGCCGAACCCATGGCGGGGACGAGGCGTTCAACGGACGCTTCATGCTCGAAGACGCCGCGCTCTGCGCGGCCCTGACCAGCTGACGCTTTCCTCCATCCCAACACAGCAGCCCAGGGGCGTCCGCCCACTGAGGGCGGACGCCCACGGTCTTGCGTACTGACGATCGCGGTTAGTGCGCGCGGACCGCCGACTCCGGCGTCATGATTGCCCCTCAGCGCCTCGCCGACGACCGCACGGGCGACCGCCCAACAACGCCGAATTCGAGACCAGGTCCTTGGACAAGCGCGACATCCTGGAGCAGATCGACTTCTACCGCGAGTCGCCGCCTGCGTTGCAGTCGACCATTTCAGCGGCCGCTCGCTATGTGAGCCTGGCGCCGGGAGAGCTTCTCTTCAGGGAAGGCGACGCGTCAACGGAGTTTGCCGCCGTCGGCGTGGGCAGCATCAGGGTCTTCAGGGTTGGCGCCACTGGGCGCGACATCACTCTGTATCACGTGCGCAGCCAGCAATCGAGCCTGGTCAGCATGCTGGCCGTGCTGCTCGGCAGACCCGTGATCGCCACGGGTCAGGCGGAAGTCGCGACGGAGGCCGTGCTCCTGCCAGCCGCTGCGGTGCGAGAGTGGGTCATCACCAGCGACCCAATGCGCAGATACATCTTCGAAACGGTGACCCGAGCTTTGGTCGACGTCACGACGCTCCTGGAGGATCTCGCCTTCCGGACGATGGACAGTCGCCTTGCCGCTCTCCTGCTCGAGCACTTCGCCACGGCCGACGTGATTTCGATGCGGCACGAGGACATCGCCGCCGAGCTTGGCACGGCCCGTGAAGTGGTCAGTCGCCTGTTGGAGACCTATGAGAGGCGAGGGGCGGTCAGCCTCTCGCGCGGCCGTGTCGAGATGCGCGACCAGGCCCTGCTACGGCAATTGGTCACGCCTGCGTGACCAGGGTCACCGACTTCCGACCAGGGGGCCAATAAGGTCCGTGGATGCCCACGGCGCGCCCGAACAACTCGGCGCGAGCGCTGCGCGACGAACGCACAAGGAGGCGATTCGTGCCTGAAGCAAGCCTGTACGAGCGGCTGGGTGGCGTGTTTGCGATCGCAGCGGTGATCGACCATTTCAGCGATGCGGTCGTCCAGAACCCGATCGTCGGTCAGCAATCCGAAAACCCGGCCCTCCGCGAGTGGCACACGAGCAATCTCGGCAGGCTGCCGGGCCTCAAGTTCATGCGCACACTGTGGGTCTGCAACGTCGCCGGTGGACCCTTCCAATTCGAAGCCACGAAACCCGGCAGCACCGTCCTCGGCCTGGAAGAAGCGCATCGCGAGCTCAAGATCTCGCCTGCGGAGTTCGACGAAGTCGCGGCTGAACTTGGACGCACGCTGGACTTCATCAAGGTGCCGCAGCAGGAGAAGGAGGAAGTCCTCGCCGCGTTTGCGGCGCACAAGGGCGAGGTGACCGAGGGGTCCGCCGCAGCGGCCTAGGCCGGACGAGCGTAATGGGCGATCTGGGAATCCGAGGCCCCCATCGGCCGGCCAGCATGTCCTCCAGGATCGTCTGAACGACACTCCGATCGACAGGAGGTTCGCCTCGACCCTGGCGGCCAACGGTACTTTGCCCGGGTGGGGCGAGGAGCGACGACGCGGGTGACGGCGATGGCGATCTGTGGTCTGGCATGCATCTCCGGTCCCCGACCGGAGACGCCAGGCAAGGGCTGCGTGTGTTGCGTCAGGCGATCAACCGATCGAGAGCACGGAATACGAGCCAGAGCGCGATGGGGAGCAGCACGGCCGTAGAGAAGCCGCGTACGGTCGCCGGTTGCCAAGGCCAGGTAGGGATCCGTGCGATGACGTCACGTTGGATCACGAGGCTCGATAGCTGCTTGTTCAGGGCATCGGCGTTCATGTGGTCGCCCGTCCGCACCCGGCCGCTGATCTCGGCCAGGACGAACTGGAGATCGCGGCTCGCCTGGGCAGCGAGCCGTGATTTCTCCTCGGCGATTCGCTGGTGCATGCCGTACATCGGGAGGACAAACGCGGCGATCGCGATCAGCATCGAGATCACGACAAACGCGATCAGCGTTGGATTCTCGAAGGTGAAGGTCGACGGCTCCGTGGCGGCCGACAGGTAACCAAGCCCGAGGATGATCAGGCCGTTCCGCGCGGTCACGCTCGAGAAAGCGAGGAGCGGGTCGAGCTGGAACACGTCAATCGTCGCAAGTCGGTCTTGAATCTGGCTGATGAGCCGGAGTTGCCGAACGGTATGGAAGAACAGGACCGCCAGCAGCGGGAACCCGATCATGGCGACGGCGATGTCGAAGGCCAGCGACACGGATCCTCGAACCTGGAGGGACGAGTCGACGCCTAGGGCGACGTAGCCAACCGCAAACGCCAGCCCAACGAGGCTCCAGACGACCGTGGCGCCTGCCGGGAGGGTAGTCAATCGCTGACACAGCGCGTGGAAATCGCTATCGGTGATTGTCAGCGCGGGTCGCAGCCGTTCCAGCGCGGCCGCGGCTTCCCGATCCAGATAGTGAATCGCCGCCAGACCCACGATCGGGTAGACGGCAAGCGACGAAAGGTACAGGTCGAACGAGCCGACCGGGAGATTGCCGTCGAGCCAGCCGGTGGCGTTGGCTGACAACACGAGCGCCACGAACACGACGAAGTAGACGAGCCATGCCGGTCCAGGTAGTCGATCGATCCCGTCTGTCAGCCGGTCTACCCAGCTCGCCACGATACGGCTTTCAGTTTTCGGGTCCTCCACGGTTTCGAATGCTACTCGGGCACAGCAACGGCCTCGACCGTTGCGAAAGCAACCTCGAGGAATGTCACGCAGTGGACCTGAATGACGGTTCGTACTCGACGACGTTTGATCTACCCCGTTAGCGGAACTCCGGGCAACCAGCTGCATCGCGTTCAAGCTGGCGAGCTCGGATGCGAGAATCTGGAGCATGCCCTCGGGATCCGATGTCTCAGGCGGCGAAGGCGTTCGCCGGGTAGCCGGGACGGCTGATCGCCGGCCCGGCTACCGGACCCGTCCTAGTCGTTGAACCCACCCGACTCGGCCAAGCCGTTCAGCCGGTCCGTCCATGCCTGGCTGGCTCGATCGCTGCTGGTTCCACCGCCCGTGAGGTGGTCGGCGAGCTTGGTAAGCCGCAGCGACCAGGCATCCTTCGCCCGCTGGACCCGAACCTGCTCAGCGATGTACGCCTGCGCTTGTGCGGCCAGACGAGCCGACCAGGCCGCCTGCGAGCGCTCCTGCCGGGCCGCGTCGGCCTGGACGGAAGCAACCTGCTGGGTCAACCGCTGCGACCACGCCTCGTTGGCCAGCTCGCGGCCCGGCGCAGCACTGCAGCCCGCCGCAGCGAACACGGCCGTCGCTACGGCCACGATCACGAACCTTTGCAGCTGACGCATCGAACTGCTCCCGTCGACTCCGCGAGCGGCACCACCCCCACCCGACGCTGGGACGCTGCTGGCCGCCGTGACGGTGTCCATCACAATGACCGTGGCGCTGCGTGCCACCGCGGACTTGGTGAACTGAATGAACTCTCCGGCCATGCTGATTGCCTCCATGTGTAACACTGTTCTATAACATTATGACACCTGTCAAGCCCCCTTCCGAACTGCCCCTCGTAGTCGATCGAGACTCGGCGCTGCCGATCGGCGTCCAGCTTCGCGATCAGGTGACGTGGCTCATCGCCACCCACGTGTTGGCGCCCGGCGACCGTCTCCCATCGATCCGCGACCTGGCGGCATCGCTCGGCATCCACCATCACACCGTCCGCGGGGTCTACGACGAGCTCAAGAGCGAGGGCCTGATTGCCGTGCGCCACGGTTCAGGGGCGACCGTCGAAGAGTTTTCGTCACTCCAACTCGCCCGACCTAGCGCCGATCGAGGCATCGCGACAGTCGGCGTCCTGATCGCCGGCTACGACCCGTTCTATCTGCCCTTTCTGCGCGGCGTCGATCGAGCCACGGGCGAGATGAGGTCACTGACGATCGTGTCGGTTACCAGGAACCCCCTACAGGCGCGGTTGCAGATCCATCAGCTGGTCGCAGCTGGCGTGCGCGGGATCATCGCCGCATCCATCGGCCAGGTGGTTGATGCTGAACTCGCGACTGACGGTCACCGGCAGGGCGTCCCGATCGTGTATTGCGATCAGCCCGACCAGGGCCAGGAATCCATCGTCTTCGATGCGCCAGCGGCGGGTCTCGAGCTGGCGCGGCACCTCGCGAGCCACGGACGCCGACGCCTCAGTTTTGTTGTTCCATCGCTCGAGTTCCCGAACATGGCCGAGCTCTACGCGGGCTTCCAACGGGCTGTCGCCGAATCCGTCATTGATGGCGTGGACGTCGTCGAGGCCGACGGCTTCGACATTGATGCCGGTATTCGGGCGGGGCGCACGGCGCTGGCGAGGGAGCGAAAGCCGACTGCGATCGCCACTGCAGCCGACGAGCTGGCGATCGGCGTGCTCGCTGCCGCGCGGGATCTGCACATCGCGGTGCCCGACGAACTCAGCGTCGTCGGCTATGGCGAGATCGACGCCGCGCGTCACGTGGACCCGCCGCTCACGACCGTCTCGCTGCCAGCCGAGGAGATGGGGTTCCTCGCCGGCCGTCGCCTGGCCGAGCTGATCCGCGGCGGACCCTCCGCTGGCATGACGCGCCTCGGCGTCGAGCTGAACGTCCGGCGGAGCTGCGGGCTGCACTGAGCGACGAGCCGGAAGGAGTCTCGACCCCCTCTCGGCCCGGGTCTCCGCCCAGCGGCCGTGAACGTTTCGGGCCTGGCCGGCTCCATACTCGGTGAAGCGGCCAGACGGGCCGCTACGGGTGAGGGAGCCACCGATGCAGGTGGAGCTCGTTGAGCGGGCCGGGCGCGGCGATCGCGAGGCGTTCACAACGCTCGCGACCGACTGGGTCGACCGCTGCTACGCCCTCGCCTACCGAATCCTGCGTGACCCCCATCGCGCCCAGGACGCCGCGCAGCAGGCGCTGCTCGGCGCCTGGCGCGACCTCCCGACGCTCCGTGACCCGGAACGCTTCGAGGCCTGGCTCCACCGGCTCGTCGTCCACGCCTGCTACGCCGAGTCACGCTCGGAGCGCCGCTGGGCCGCGCGCGTCCGCCTGATCACCGATACCCCCACCGTATCCGACTCGACGGCGGCCGTCGCCGAGCGGGACGAGCTCGAAACCGCCTTCCGGCAGCTCTCTCCGGAGCACCGGTCGGTTGTCGTGCTCCACCACCACCTCGGCTACCCGCTGACGGAGATCGCGGAGACGCTGGGCATTCCCGTCGGGACCGCGCGGTCCCGCCTCCACTACGCGGTCCGACAGCTGCGGACCGTCCTTGCACCGGGCGCCGGTCAGCTGCCGGCCTCGGAGGAGCGACCCGCATGAACCGGCGATCCGATCCCGGCTTCGAGCCCCGCGTTGCCGATTGGCTCGAGGAGGACCCGACGCGGGCACCCCACGCGGTGCTCGACACGGTCCTCGCCGCGTTTCCATCAATTCCACAGCGCCGGCGGCCCTTGAGGTTCGTCGGCGGGAGGGCCATCTCGATGTCCAGTTTCCTGAAGGTCGGTCTGGCCGCAGCGGCAGTGGTCGCCGTGGTCGCCGCCGGCTCGCTCGTTCTGAACCGCGCCAACGGTCCGAGTGTCGGAGCGACACCAGAACCAAGCGCCACCCCGGTTTCCTCTGCCGCCACCGGGACGTACACGTCCGCGCGATACGGCTTCTCGATGGTGCATCCGCCCGGTTGGCAGGTCGTGCCTGCGCGGGCGGACTGGCAGAACGAGGTCCATGTGATCGGGTCGCAGTGGCTCGACCATCTCGACGACCCGAACAGCGAAGTGCAAATGTTCGGCGCGCGGCAGGAGCTCCCGGCGGGCACCACCGCGGACGCATGGATCGACCAGTACATCCGCCGCAAGGCCGCCGACGCCGGGGGCGTCTGCGGTGACATGTCGCCAGGCGCCTATCAGCCGGTCGACATCCAGGGCGAGGCGGGCCGCCAGATCACGACGACGTGCGGTGGTGCCGATGACATGAACTACTACGCCGCCGCGCTGGTCGTCCACGACGGCTCGGCGTACCTGATCAGCTACGCCCGTGGGGGAGGCGAGGAACCAGGCGACGAGGAGGCGTTCGCGCGTCTGGTTGAGAGCTTCTCCTTCCCGGCTGAGTAAGCCACCGGGAACAGCCAGGCGAACGTTCGGGATCGCGCCCGCCGGATGTGGCGGCGCGACCCCGGTTCGTCCGGCGCGCAATGCCTACATCGGCCGGTAGGGCGTGAACAGAGCTGGCACGTCGCTGCCGGCCAGCTTCGCTCTCAGCTCCGGGCTCGGCTCACCGAGCAGTTCTCCGTGAACCACTTCGACCGTGGCCAGGACCGCGTCGAACATGTCGCCGAGATTCGCGGCGTGATGCATCGCCGCTTCGGAGTCACGATATCGCTCGATGATCATGCATTCGGACTGATCGCCATTGAGGTAAAGGTCGTACTGCAGCGTGCCGGGTTCCGTCGTCCGCACGATTTCGCGGGCCTGATCCGACAGGCGCAGGTACTCGTCGCGCCTGCCCTCGCGAAACCTGAATCGGGCGATACCGAGTAGCTCACTCAAGGCGGTGTCCTCCAGGAACGCGTCACCCTCCGGGACTGTTCGTGAGCCTACCCGGATGCCACGGCCCCGATGTGTACATGCCGAACCTCACCATGTTGGATCCGTCCGCGTCCGCGATCGCCAGGCCGCATCCGACATCGCTTGGCACGCAGGCGACGGTGTAGGCGAGCTGTGAACCGTCGGGCGACCAGTACGGCTGATTGCCCTCAGCGATCACGCGGGTGAAGTCCGATCCGTCGGGGGCGAAGGTATAGGTGGCTCCCTCGAGGCCGAGGGCGATCCGATCGGCAACTGGCGACCATTGGAGACCACGTACATGTCCCACCACGTCAGCATTGGACACGATCTCGTGCGCGTCACTGCCGTCGGCGTTCATCACCCACACGCTGTTGCTGTGATCGCCCGCGCCGTAGGTGTACGCGATCTTCGTCCCGTCAGGCGAGAAGGTGGGTGCCTGGACCATGCCGTCCATACCCTCCACGAGCAGCTCCGCCGGCCCGCCGTCCGCATCGACCACGTACAGCCCGTAGCGTTGGCAGCAAACCCCACCCCCGCCGATCGCCGCATGCCGCACGCGCTGGATGCCGATAGAGTAGGGTGGTGTCGTGCACTGGGCGACCGGCCGGTGGCGTCGCAGGGGGCCGGGCGGTGCACTCCCCATCACCGACTCTCGGGCCCTCGTGATCGCTCGGTCGAGCTGGCCGGACGAGCCCGTCCGATGATCTACCACCGGGCCGAGTCGGCGACGGACCGGATGGACCACCAATTCTGCGAGAGGTGCGGGAACCCGGCCGACCCGCTGTCGACGCTGACCCGCGCCCGCCTGACGACCTGCCGAGCCTGCGGGATCCACGCCTGCCAGCGCTGCTGGGCTCGATCGGTCGGCTGGTGCCCTGCCTGCGGGGCCTCGATCGCCGCCACGCCGCTCCTCCGCTCTCTCCCGGCCGAGCAAGCGCGCGCCGCGAATGCCACGAGCGGCGCGGCGCGGTCGCGCGGCAGCCGGGCCGCCCTCGCGGCGGCCGGTGGTGCGCTTGTCCTCGCGGCAACCGTCATCGTGTTCATGATCGTGTCGCCGCTCCGGCCGACCGGCGGCGTGGCCGGGGCCACGGCGACGCTCGGAGCATCTGGGCTCGATCGCGTCGGGTTCGCCTCTCCGGTCGCATCCCAGGACGCGGTCGAGTACGTTCCGACCGCCACCGATTGGACGGGGACGGGTTCGGGCGCGACTGCCGATCAGGAGTCCGGTGGCGGGACCCAACCGCCGCAAGCCACGCCCGACCCTCAAGGATCGCCGCCGGCGCCGTCTCCGACACCCGAACCCACCGCCGTTCCGACGCCGCCTCCGACATCGGTGCCTACGACAACGCCCGAACCAACCGCACCGCCGCCGCCGGCGGCCTCTGGCTGCGTCGCGACGGCACCGAATCTCGTGGGCCAACACCGCAACGAAGCCCAGCGGCTGTGGATCGCGGCGGGTTTCACCGGCCCCGTGACCGCGCTCGCCGGACACGGGAACTACGTCATTGCTAGCCAGGACCGGACGCCCGGTGCAGTCTTCCCGTGCGACTCTGGGGTCACGATCGGACCGTGACGGAAGGGGAAACGGGTCCCCGAGAGTTGGCTGTTGTGTCCGCAACCCTGGTTCTACTGGTCGGGGCAGCGATTCCAGTGTGATCGAGGTGCCAACCGAGAGCGCAAAACCAACAGCCGAAGGTCTATCCACGCTCCGCAGGTATGATCGAAGCTCGCGCGCCTGTAGCTCAGCGGATAGAGCGTCGGCCTCCGGAGCCTGACCGCCTGAGCGTTGTGGCCACCCGAGTGGGA
>CAVSKS010000007.1:0-12500 GCA_963728605.1 uncultured Chloroflexia bacterium
TGCCGTCGCCGCAATTGATTTTACCGACTGAGCATCAGCGCGGCGATGCTGGCGGCAACGCTGCTCGGCCGGAGCGGCGGGCTGACGCTCATCCACGCCTCGACGCTGATCAGCGCCGATCCGGAGCCGGGCTCCATGCCCGACCTCTACACCGCCGGGGCGAAGGACAGGCTCGAGACCATTCGGGACCGCATCCGTCGCGTGACGAAGCGGCGCGTCGACGCCAGAGTGGTGAGCGCGGGGGTCGGCGACCGCCTGGTCGCGTTCGCCGAGAGCCACGAGTGCGATCTGATCGCCCTCGGCGGCCACGAGCATGGCCTGCTCGATCGGCTGCTGCGGCGCAGGAGAATACCGCAGTAAAGCCTGGGCGCCCGCGAATGATAGGGCGCCCCCGATGGATGGGTCAAGCGAGGCCGGCACGGCCTCCGGGCCCTCCGGATCCGTCGCCGGTCAGTCCGGACCGCCGGGCAGGAGACCGTCGTCGGACGGCGCGGGCTCGTCACCGCGCGCCGGCTCGGCCTCGGTCACGGGCTCGGGGTCGACGATCGCGGCCTTCTTCGTTCGCCGGACGCGTGGTGCTTGCTGCGGGGCGGGCTCCGCCGCCTCGGCCGCCGGTTCCGCGTCGTCCGCCGGCTCCGCGACGCTCTCGACCGGCGCAACAGGCTTCCGCGTGCGCCGGACGCGCGGCGCCGGAGAAGGTGCGGGAACGGGCTCGGGTTCGGGTTCGGCAGCAGCTGCTTCGGCCTCGACGACCTCGGGTGGCTCGACCGGCTCGACAGCGTCGGCAACCACTGCTGCGGGGACGACCTCCTCGTGGCCGCTCTCGTCCTCGATGCGGGCCGCCGCCGGAGCGGGACTGCGCTCGCCGCCACGCTGTGCCAGGGCTTCGAACAGAAGGATCGAGCCCGCGACCGCGGCGTTGAGCGATCCGATCGCGCCGCGCATCGGGATCCGCATCGTCAGGTCGCATCTGCGTCGAACGGCCGGACCCAGGCCCTGCCCCTCGCTGCCGACGACGATCGCGAGCGGCCCGCGCAGGTCCGTCTCGCGCATCGAGAGGGGTGCATCCGCCTCGGCTCCGGCGACCCGCAGCCCGCGAACGTGGAGGTCGGCGAGCGCGCCGGCGAGGTCGTCGACCGGCGCCAGCAGGAGGTGCTCGGTGGCGCCGGCAGAGGCCTTCACCGCCGATGGCGAGAGCGGTGCCTGCCGATGCGTCGGGAAGAGGACGCCGTGCACACCCGCTGCCTCGGCGCTTCGCAACAGCGTGCCGACATTCTGAGGATCCTCGAGCGAATCCAGCACGAGCACGAATGGCGGCTCGCCCCCTCGGCGGACCTGGCGAGGATCTCCGGGATCGAAGCCCAGCGCCGAGGCTCGACGGCAAGCGCCACGCCCTGGTGGCCGTCGAATCCTGCAAGCGCAGTCAGCGTCCCGCCCTCGACCTCGACGACGGGGATCCGGAGGCTCGTGGCGTGGAGGACGACGCGTTCGAGCGCCTGGCGGCGCTGCGGCACGACGAGCAGCCGGAGCGCCGGCCGGCGCGCAACGAACGCCTCCTCGACGGGACGACGTCCGGCCACGAGCTCCTCGTCGGGCCCGAGCAGGTCCGTTCGTGGTGCTTCGGGCTGCGCCTGCCAATCGGTCGGTGGGCGCCTGTGCTGCTCGAACGGCCGACCCGCCGGCTCGCGGAACGGACGGTTCGGCGGACGCCGGCCCTGCTCGAATGGCCGTCCCTCGGCTTCCCGAAACGGCCGTCCGGCCGGCGGGCGGCCCCAGGGCCGATCGGGGGCGCCACGGGTCGGTCGATCGTCGCGCGGAGGAGCTCCCCGGATTCACGATCCTCGAACGTTCCGGGACCGTCGAAGTCCGTTCGCCGGGGACCGTCGAAACCCGATCGGCGGGGACCCTCGAAGTCCGTTCGCCTGGGACCCGGTGGTCGCCCGCCCTGGGGTCGTCCGCCCGGTGGTCGCCCGCCAGGTGGTCGTGGCCCGGTCTGGCGCGGACCCGGCGGGCGCCCGCCCGGCGGCCGTCCGCCTGGAGGTCGCGGACCACCCGGTCGACGGGCCGCCCAGTCGGGTCGCGCCGGCCGGCCTGTTTCGTCGTCGTCGCGGAACCCGAAGCCCCGGCCTCCGCCCGGTCCGCGAGGGCCGCCCTCGCCGTCGAACGAGCCGCCCTCCGGTGGTCGTCGTTGCCATGGCCGGTCGCCCTCGCCGGGCCGACCTCTGTGCTCGCTCCGATCGGGAGGACCGGACCCTCGTCGGGACGGCCCTCCGCCTCCGGGCCGCGGTCGCCACGGTCCGCCGCCACCGCCCTGGCGCGGTCCGGGTGGCCCACCAAATCCTCCGCGGCCGCCGGGGCGACGCGGCTCGCGAGGCTCCTGCGAACGATCGGGACGCGGACCCTTGCGATCAGGCATGTGTCGTCTCGACTGCGCGCCGCCAACGCTGGCCGTCCCGCGTGTCCTCGACGAGGATGCCGCGTTCGGCCAGCTCGTCGCGGAGCCGGTCGGATGAAGCCCAGTCGCGACCGGCGCGCGCCGCCGCCCGTGCGTCGAGGAGCGCAGCCAGGTCGGCGTCGAGTGCCTCCTCGTCCGGGTCGGGCGCAAGCCCGAGGACGGCGTCCAGCTCCAGCAGGAACTGCCGAGCCCGTTCGGCGTCGTCGTCGAGAGATCCGCGCGTCGATCCGGCGGTTGAGCTCGCGGACGCCGTCGAACAGCGCGGCCAGGGCCGCCGAGACGTTGAGGTCGTCGTCGAGCGCCGCTTCGAACGCGCCGCGGATCCCGCCGAGGGCGTCGTCGAGCGTCGGATCGTCGGGCCCGTCCTGTGTGTAGGCGCGGAGCGCCGCGTGGAGCGCATCGAGTCGCTCGACCGCTGCCGCCGATGCGGCGAGCGACTCCTCCGAGTAGCTCAGGCCCTGCCGGTAGTGAACGGCGATGAGCGCGTGCCGCAGCGCGCGAGCCGAGACGCCTGCCTCGAGGAGGTCGCTGACCCGGGCGATGTTGCCGGTCGACTTGGCCATCTTCGCGCCGCCCATCTGGAGGTGCGCGCAGTGGAGCCACGTGCCGACGAACGGCTCGCCCGTCGCCGCCTCGCTCTGGGCGATCTCGTCCTCGTGGTGCGGAAAGATCAAGTCGATGCCGCCCGTATGGATATCGAACGACGGCCCCAGGTGCGCCATGCTCATGGCCGAGCACTCGATGTGCCAGCCCGGCCGGCCCGGGCCGATCGAGGTGTCCCACGACGGCTCGCCGGGTTTCGGACCCTTCCACAGGGCGAAGTCGCGGACCTCCTCCTTGGCGTACTCGTCGGCCTCGACCCGCTCGCCGACCCGAAGCTGCTCGGGATCGAGGCGCGCCAGGCGCCCGTAGGCGGGCCACGACGCGATCCGGAAGAACACCGAGCCGTCGTCTGTCCGATATGCGTGACCGCGCTCGAGCAGCTTCTCGATGAGCGCCGCGATGGCCTCGATGTGCTCGGTCGCTCGCGGCAGGACGTCCGGATCGGTCATCCGCAGGGCCGGGGCGTCGGCGCGAAACTGGGCCAGGTACCGGTCGGTCAGCTCGGCGATGCCGACCCCGGCCGCGGCGGCACCGCGAATGATCTTGTCGTCGATATCGGTGATGTTCATGACCCAGCGGACGCGGAAGCCCCGGTAGCGCAGGTACCGAACCAGCAGGTCGGCAAACAGGAACGACCGGAAGTTGCCGATGTGTGCCGGACCGTAGACCGTCGGACCGCAGCTGTAGATCCCGATGACGTCCGGACGGCGCGGGACGAAGTCGCGAACCTCGCCGGACAGCGTGTCCTGGAGCCTGATGGTCATCGAGCCCGATCGACGAGGGCGACCGCGTGCGCCGAGATCCCGCGCCCGGCGCCCTCCATGCCGGCAAGGTTTCCGGTCGACGCCTTGACATTCACGCCGTCGACCGGCAGGCCGAGCAGGCCGGCGATCGACGCGCGCATCGCATCGAGCGAGCCGGCAAGCCGCGGTCGGGCTCCGACGATCGTGATGTCGACCGACGCGGGCCTGAAGCCGGCGGCGGCGAGCCGCTCGACGACCGCGGCGAGGAGCGCGCCGCTCGCGATCCCGGCCGGCGTCTCGGGACCGGCCGGGAAACAGCCGTCCGAGATCCCCCAGGCCGGCCGCCCCGAGGAGCGCGTCCGCGACGGCGTGGAGGGCGACGTCGCCGTCCGAGTGACCGTGAAGGCTCCCCGCGCCCTCGATCCGGACGCCGCCGAGCGCGAGCGGCGATCCGGGCCCGAACGGGTGGCTGTCCGACCCGTAGCCGACCCTGGGCAGGGCGCCGCCGCCGAGCAGCGTCTCGACGCGGGCAAGGTCGGCGGGCATCGTCACCTTGATGTTGTCCTCGTCTCCGGGAATCGCATGGACGGGAATGGTACAGGCCTCCAGCAGCGCGGCTTCGTCGGTCCACGTCTCGCGTGCCGCCGGGCGGGAAGCGCTCGAAGGCGCGACGGAGGAGGCCAAGCCTCGCACCCTGCGGGGTCTGCGCGACGGCGAGACTCGCCCGATCGATGGTCTCGACGATGTTGCCGTCCGTGTCGAGGCGCTTGACCGTCTCCGGGATCGGGAGGACCGGCACCACCGCGCCGTGCTCCCGGGCGGCGCCGATGACGCGCTCCACCAGGCCGGCCGTCACGAGCGGACGGGCGCCGTCGTGAACGAGGACGATGCGCTCGCGGATCGTCGGCCGACACCGCGCCGAGCCCGGCGGCGACGGACTCGTGGCGCCGGGCTCCCCCGCGAACGATCGCGACGACCTTCGAGGGCAGCCACGCAGCCCCGCCCAGGCGCTCCGCCCGCTCCGGCGGACGCGACGACGACCAGTCGATCCACGCCCGGCGACGCGGCGAGCCGCTCGAGCGTCCAGGCGAGGAGCGGCCGGCCACAGATCGGCGCTGCGAGCTTGTCGAGCCGCCCATCCGCCGGCTGTCGCCGGCGGCGACGACGATCGACGTCGGCCGGCGCTCGCCGGCGGTCTTCAATCCAGGTGCGGTTGGGCGAAGATCATCCGTCCGGCGACCGTCTGGAGAACCCGCGTGACCGAGACGTCGACGTCGCGGTCGATGAACCGCGCGCCACCCTCGACCACGATCATCGTGCCGTCGTCGAGGAAGCCGACGCCCTGGCCGGCCTCCTTGCCCTCCTGGATGACCTTGACCCGCAGCTCCTCGCCCGGCAGCACGGCCGGCTTCACGGCATTGGCCAGGGAGTTGATGTTCATCACCCGGATGCCCTGCAGCTCCGCGACGCGGTTGAGGTTGAAGTCATTCGTCAGGATCACCTGGCTGCGCGCCTTGCGCGAGGGCCACGAGCTTCGCGTCGACCTCCGCCAGCTCGGGTACGTCGTCCTCGACGATCTCCATCGGCGTTCGGGTGTCCTTCTGCATCCGGCCGAGGATCTCGAGGCCGCGCCTGCCGCGGTTGCGGCGCAGCGTGTCGGAGCTGTCGGCGATGTGCTGCAGCTCGTCGAGGACGAACCGCGGCACGACGAGCGTCCCGTAGATGAACCCGGACTCGACGATCTCGGCAATTCGGCCGTCGATGATCGCGCTCGTGTCGACGACGATCCGGGGGTCGCCGCTGCGCGGCGTGCCGGCCTCGACGGCGGGGCGGCGGAAGAGGCCGATCGTCTCGGCCGCGAGGAGAGATCGTGCTCGCTTGGCGACCGTGAGGCCGACCATGCCGAGGCCCAGGAAGAGCGAGATGCCGAGCGGCAGCCACGTTCCGAATGGTTCGTCCAGCTGTGCCAGCGGCAGGCCGAGCAGAAGGCCCATGAGCAGGCCGAGCAGGAGCCCGCCCACGGCCGTGACGAACTCTGCCGTCGACAGCTCCTGGACCCGGCGAACGAGCCACGCGGCCGGCACGACGGTCAGGTACGGGAGGATCGCGAAGCCGACGATGACCCAGGCGACGACCCAGGCAGCGATGAGCGCTCCGGGGGCCGCCGTCTCGTCGAACAGCTCGACGTTCACCGTGGCGATGACCAGCCCGGTCAGTCCCGCCGAGCGCTGCGCCCAGCAGCCGGATATATCGGATCACGTTTCCTCGCTGGTCGGTCTGATCGAGCCGCTGCCCCCCGGCGTCCGATCCCGACCCGTGGGTGCTGGTCGTCCAGCCTAGCATCGCGCCGGTCCCCCGCCCATCGAGCGGCCGTCCCTGCCGGCAATCGGGCGGCCGGCCCTGCGACGGATCGGCCTTCCCGCGGGCCGTGCTCGCCACGTCGCGTCTCGAACGCGCTCGGACGGACCGGCCACGAGAGCTCGTTCGACGGCGTCGCCGAGCGCCCCGACGGCGTGGATCTCGAGCCCCGCGACGACGGCGCCGGACCGTCGGCGGCCGCGGCACGATCGCCCGGGCGAATCCGAGCCGGGCCGCCTCGCGCAGGCGACGCTCGAGCCCGGCGACCGTCCGGAGCTCGCCGAGCAAGCCCGACCTCGCCGATCGACGACCGTTCCGGGCCGGATGGGCCGGTCCCGGAGCGACGAGGCGAGTGCGAGCGCGACGCGGCAGGTCCAGGCCGGGCTCGCCGACCGAGAGTCCGCCGGCGAGGTTGGCGTAGACGTCGTGGCTCGCCGAGGTCGACGCCGGCGCGCCGCGCCGAGGACCGCGACGAGCAGCGCGAGGCGGTTGGGGTCGACGCCGCTCGCGGTCCGGCGAGGCGTGCCGTAGCCGGCCGGCGCGACGAGCGCCTGGACCTCGACGAGGAGCGGCCGGCTGCCCTCGAGCGTCGGCGCGACGACGCTGCCCGGAGCCGGCACGTCGTGCTCGACGAGGAACGCGCGGGCCGGGATCGGCGACCTCGGCGAGGCCGCGCTCGCGCCATCTCGAAGACGCCGACCTCCTCGGTCGAGCCGAAGCGGTTCTTCGTCGCGCGCAGGAGCCGCAGCGCGGCGTACCGCTCGCCCTCGAGGGTCAGGACGGCATCGACGAGGTGCTCGAGCGTCTTCGGACCGGCGAGCGAGCCGTCCTTCGTCACGTGGCCGACGAGCACGACCGCGATCCCCTCGCCCTTGGCGAGCTCCATCAGGCGCAGCGCCGACTCGCGGACCTGGCCGACGCTGCCCGGCGGCGCCGTCGAGCTCGTCGACCGTCGACGGTCTGGATCGAGTCGACGACGAGCAGCGCCGGGCCGCTCCGTCGCGCGCAGCTCGACGATCCGCCCGACGTCGGCTCTCGGCGAGGACGCTGGACGCCGTCGCCGGCCGGCCCGTCGAGCAGCGCCGAGCCGCGCGGCGCGGAGCCGGACCTGCGCCGGCCGACTCCTCGCCGGTGGCGTAGAGGACCGATCGGCCGCCGGTCAGCCCGCGGCGATGCCGGCCGCGGCCTGGAGCAGGAGCGTCGACTTGCCGATGCCCGGCTCGCCGCCGAGCAGGACGAGCGAGCCCGGGACGAGCCCGCCGCCGAGGACGCGGTCGAGCTCGCCGATGCCCGACCGGGCAGGCGTGGCAGCGTCGGCGTCGGCGACGCGAGCCGAGCGCGACGCGGCTCGGCGCCGACTGCCGGCCGCGGGCGCGGCCGCGACGCGCGGCGCGCGCGGCGGCTCGCGGACGAGGGTCTCGACGAGGCGAGTTCCAGGCGCCGCAGGCGCGGCACTGGCCTTCCCAGCGGAGGAAGGCCTCGCCGCAGGACTGGCAGACGTAGCGGCTCTGGGCGCGCGGCCACGAGCACCTACGTTGCGCGGACGCGCGGGGTCAGGCCTCGACCGGCGTCTTCGGTCTCGGCGGCGTGGATGTCGAGGCCGGCCTCGGGATCCCGGTCGACGACGATCGTCGTGCCCGGCTCGTACTTGCCCGAGCAGGAGGTGCTCGGCGAGCGACGTCCTCGATCATGTTCTGGATCACCCGGCGCAGCGGCCGGGCGCCGTAGGCCGGCGTCGTAGCCGAGCTTGATGATGTGGTCCTTGGCCGCCTGCGTGACCTCGAGGTGCATCTGCTGGGCCTGGAGCTGGTCGCGGACCCGCGCGAGCATCAGGTCGACGATCTGGCGGATCTCCTCGACCGTCAGCGAGCGGAAGACGACCGTCGCGTCGATCCGGTTGAGGAACTCCGGCCGGAAGTTCTGCTTGAGCTCGGTCTGGACCTTCTCCTTCATGAGCTCGTAGGACGCCTCGGCGCGGGCCTCGTCGGTGTCGCCGATGGCCCGGAAGCCGAGCGAGGAGTTCGTCTGGAGCTGCTTGGCGCCCGAGGTTCGAGGTCATGATGATGATCGCAGTTGCGGAAGTCGACCCGGCGGCCCTTGGCGTCCGGTGAGGTGCCCGTCCTCGAGGATCTGGAGGAGGATGTTGAAGACCTCGGGGTGGGCCTTCTCGACCTCGTCGAGGAGGACGACCGCGTAGCTCTTGCGCCGGACGGCCTCGGTCAGCTGGCCGCCCTCGTCGAAGCCGACGTAGCCGGGAGGCGCGCCGACGAGCCGGCTGACGTTGTGGCGCTCCATGAACTCGCTCATGTCGATCTTGATGAGCGCGTCCTCGCTGCCGAACATGAACTCGGCGAGCGCCTTGGCGAGCTCGGTCTTCCCGACGCCGGTGGGGCCGAGGAAGATGAACGAGCCGATCGGGCGCTTGGGATCCTTGAGGCCGGCGCGGGCGCGGCGGACGGCCTTGGAGACGATCTCGATCGCCTCCTGCTGGCCGATGACGCGCTGGTGGAGCGCGTCCTCCATGTGGAGCAGCCGCTCCGACTCCTCCTGGGCGATGCGGGTGACCGGGATGCCGGTCCACATCGCGACGACCTGGGCGATCTCCTCCTCGTCGACCTCGGCTGGTCGCGCGGACACCTGCGACTGCCACTCGCCGCGCGGAGCGTCTCGACGCTTCTCGCGGGCGGTCGGCCTCGGCCTCGCGCAGCGTTGCGGCCTCCTCGTACTCCTGGGCGTTGATCGCGGCGTCCTTCTCCTTGGTGATCCGCTCGAGCTCCTTCTGGGCCTCGCGGAGCGGCGGCGGCGCGGACGCGTGGCGGAGGCGGACGCGGCTGGCGGCCTCGTCGATGAGGTCGATGGCCTTGTCGGGCAGGTGGCGGTCGGTGATGTAGCGGATCGACAGGTCGGCGGCGGCCTTGACGGCGTCGTCGGTGATCGTGACCTTGTGGTGCTGCTCGTAGCGCTCGCGGATGCCGAGGAGGATCTCGATGGTCTGCTCGAGCGTCGGCTCCTCGACCATGACCGGCTGGAAGCGGCGCTCGAGGGCCGCGTCGCGCTCGATGTACTTGCGGTACTCGTCGAGCGTCGTCGCGCCGATGCACTGGAGCTCGCCGCGGGCGAGCGGCGGCTTGAGGATGTTCGCGGCGTCGATCGCGCCCTCGGCCGCGCCGGCACCGACGAGCGTGTGGAGCTCGTCGATGAAGAGGACCGCGTCGTTCGTGTTGCGCAGCTCCTCGATGATCTTCTTGAGCCGCTCCTCGAACTCGCCGCGGTACTTCGTGCCGGCGACGAGCGAGCCGATGTCGAGCGTCAGGACGCGCTTGTTGAGCAGCGTCTCGGGGACGTCGCCGCGCGACGATCCGATGGGCGAGGCCCTCGGCGATGGCGGTCTTGCCGACGCCCGGCTCGCCGATGAGCGCCGGGTTGTTCTTCGTCCGGCGCGACAGGATCTGGATGACCCGCTCGATCTCCTTCTCGCGGCCGATGACCGGATCGAGCTTGCCGGCGCGCGCGGCCTCGGTGAGGTTGATGCCGAGCTGGTCGACGGTCGGGGTCTTGCTGAGCGCGCTTCGTCTCCTGGCGCGGGCCCGCGGAGCTGCGACTGCGAGAGGACGCGGATGACCTCGTGGCGGACCTTGTCGAGGTTGACGCCGAGGGACTCGAGGACGCCGGCGGCGATGCCCTCGCCCTCGCGGACGAGGCCGAGGAGCAGGTGCTCCGTGCCGATGTAGTTGTGGCCGAGCCGGCGCGCCTCGTCGATGGCGAGCTCGATGACGCGCTTGGCGCGCGGGCGTCAGGCCGACCTCGCCGACGACCGGGCGGTCGCCGCGGCCGATGATGAACTCGACGGCGGTCCGGACCTTGGCCAGCTCGACGTTCATGTTCTCGAGGACGCGCGCCGCGACCCCCTCGCCCTCGCGGACGAGCCCGAGCAGCAGGTGCTCGGTGCCGATGTAGTTGTGGTTGAACCGCTGCGCCTCGTCCTGCGCGAGCGTCAGGACCTTGCGCGCGCGGTCCGTGAACTTGTCGAAGCGATCCATCAGAGTCGAACGCCTGTTCCTTTGCCGGCGCCTCCTGAGGGCCTGTCGAGGCCATGCTAGCACGGCCCCCATGCCGCGCAACTGAACCGACTGGACCCCCCTGACAGAGGCTCCGGACGGCGGCCGCAGGTGGGTACCGGTGATCGTACATACGCACTCGGACGTGCGGGAGTGCCGGATCGCGGTTCAGGTGAAGAAAACGAAACGACCCGCCGGTGTCCCGGCGGGTCGTCGATCGACGTCGATGGGCGGTCAGGCGCCGCCGGGCTTCTCGGCGGCCGTCTTCCGTGCCCTCGGACGAGTCGGAGCTCGCCTCGGTGGAGTCGGCCTCGGTGGCCTCGGCCTCGTCGCGGGCGTTGCCGCGGCTTCCGGCGCCTCGGCTCGCCTCGGCCTCGACCTCGGCGGTCTCGGCTCGGCGGTCTCGGGCTCGGCGGTCTCGGGCTCGGCGGTCTCCGCCGTCGCGGCTTCCGGCTCCTCGGCTTCCGGCGCGTCGGCGACCGCGGGTTCTTCGCTCGGCTTCGGCGCTCGGCCGCTCGGGGCGTCGGTCGTCGCGGCTTCAGCTGCGTCGGCGGCAGCCTCGTCGGCCACGGCCTCGACCGCTGCCTCGTCGGCCGACGCTCTCGCGCCCTCGGCGGCCACTCCGTCGCCTGCGAGCGGGCTCGGCTCGGCGGCCGTCTCGGCCGGGCGTCGGCTGCCGCCGTCTCAGCGCTCCGGGGCCTCGGCGACCTCGGCGTCGACCGCGGTCGCCTCCATCTCCGGCGCTTCGGCGGCCTCGGTGGCCTCGGTCGGCCTCCGCTGCGGGCGCGTCGTCGTCGACCGTGCGCGCCTGCTCGGATGCCGCGACCTGCTCGCGGACCTGGGCGAACGCGGCGGCGAGCGTGTTGTCGATCCCGCCCTCGGGCTCCTGGACGGCGTCGGCCATCGAGTAGCTCCGCTCGGGCCGGCGGCCGCTCGCCCGCCGCTCACGTGGCGCTGCAGGGGTGGTGGTCGAGGCGGCGGCCGCCTCCGGCGTCGGCCGGGCCGGCGGCTTCCTCGGCCTGCTTGAGGCTGAGGCCGAGGCGATGGCGCTCGGAGTCGAGCGAGATGATCTTGAGCTTGAGGTTCTGGCCCTCGTGGACGACGTCGCCCGGGTGGGCGACGCGCTGGTGGGACAGCTCGCTGATGTGGATCAGGCCCTCGAGGCCGTCGCGGACGCGGACGAAGGCGCCGAAGTTGACGAGCTTGGTGACCGTGCCGTCGATGACGTCGCCGACCTTGAAGTCGGCCACCGTCGAGTGCCACGGGTCCGGCTGGAGGCGGCGGATCGAGAGGCTGATCCGGCCGCGCTCGTGGTTGATGTCGATGACCTCGGCCTCGACCTCGTCGCCGACCTTGTAGCCGGCCTCGGGGTTGTTGACCTTGTTCCACGACAGCTCGCTCTTGTGGACGAGACCGTCGATGCCGCCGAGGTCGATGAACACGCCGAACGGCGCGATCGAGCGGACGGTGCCGGTGACCTTCTGGCCGACCTGGAGGCTGCTGAACAGCTCGTCGCGCTTCTCGCGGCGCTCCTCGTAGAGGGCGACCTTCTCGGACAGGATCAGGCGGTTGGCCTTGCGGTTGACCTCGAGGATCTTGAGCCGCAGCTTCCGGCCGACGAACGGCTGGAGCTTCTCGGCGATCTCCTGGGCGGCGTCGCGCGGCTGGTCGTTCTGGGGCCGGCGCGGGAAGTCGACGATCTGGCTGATCGGGACGAAGCCGCGGATGCCGCAGTCGACGATGAGGCCGCCCTTGTTGTGGTCGATGACCGGCGCCTCGATGATCACGCCCGCCTCGAACTGCTCCTGCATCGAGCGCCACTTGCGCTCGAGGCCGGCTCGGCGGAGCGAGAGGACGGCGTGGCCCTCCTGCGACTCCGGCTGGAGCACGTAGACGAGGACGGTGTCGCCGATGGTGAGCTGCGGCTGGGCCTCGGCGTGGCGGCCGTAGAGCTCGCGGTTGCTGACGACGCCTTCGCTCTTCGCGCCGATGTCGACGAGGATCTCGTCCTTGTCGATCCGGACGACGGTGCCCTCGACGACGTCGCCGTGCTTGAAGCTCTTGATGTCCGAGTCCTGCTCGGCGAGCAGCTCCTCCATCGTCGTCGGCTCGGGGCCGAGTCACGGACCGGGGCGACCTCGGTCTCGGGCTCCTCGGCGCGGCGGGGCGTCGGCCGTGTCGACGTCGTCGGTCGCAACGACCGTCTCGTCGCCGGCGGTCGCCGGGGCGGCCGTCGTCCGATGCGACGGGTTCACCGTCGAGGGGCGCGACGTCGTCGAGGGT
>CAVSKS010000007.1:17500-278864 GCA_963728605.1 uncultured Chloroflexia bacterium
TCGGTCCTCCACGGGACATTACTCCCGCTTCAACCTGGCCATGGATAGGTCACTCGGTTTCGGGTCTACTGCACGCGACTGAACGCCCTATTCAGACTCGCTTTCGCTCCGGCTCCGTCCTTCTCGGACTTAACCTCGCCACGCGCAAGTAACTCGTCGGCTCATTCTTCAAAAGGCACGCCATCAGGCTACCGGCCGAAGCCGGCAACACCCTCTGACTGCTTGTAGGCACGCGGTTTCAGGTACTATTTCACTCCCCTTCCGGGGTGCTTTTCACCTTTCCCTCACGGTACTCGTTCACTATCGGTCGCCAAGAGTATTTAGCCTTGGACGGTGGTCCGCCCAGTTTCCCACATGAGAGACCTTCCACGTGGTACTCAGGTGGCCGGCAACGGAGGCCGTTCGCTTTCGTCTACGGGGCTGTCACCCTCTATGGCCTGCCTTTCCTGACAGGTTCGACTAGCGATCGGCTTGGTAACTCCGCCGGGACCTTGCAGGGTCCCGATGTCGACTCCTACAACCCCCACTCAGAAACGGCTGCAACCTATCGCGCTGAGTGAGTTTGCGCTCTTCCCGTTTCGCTCGCCACTACTCAGGGAATGATCTCTTTTCCTCCAGCTACTGAGATGTTTCAGTTCGCTGGCTTACCTCCACCTGGCCTATTTGGTTCAGCCAGGGGTGACTGGGCATGACCCCAGCCGGGTTTCCCCATTCGGACATCTCCGGATCAACGTCTGCTCGCGACTCCCCGAAGCTTTTCGCAGCCTGCCACGTCCTTCATCGGCTCTTGGCGCCAAGGCATCCACCTCGTGCCCTTAGTAGCTTGACCCCCTCCAGCATCTGACCAGGCGGCCAGTGACAGAGTGGGATCGGAAGATCCTTGACTAACTCGGCGAAATCGAAGATCTCGATTTACTGCCGAACACTATCCAGTTGGTAAGGTGCGGCCCTTGCGGGCCTCCCGAGAGCCGGCGAACCGGCCTACGGTCCCAGCGATCCGCTGGTCGGTGGCCTCCGGTGGAGGACACGGATCAGGGGATCCGGTGGCTGTTTCGGGTCGTGACACGCGACGACGGCTCGAGGACCAGCCCGCGAACCGTCGTTGGAATATCGCCTGGGACCCGAGGTCGTCTCGGGGTTCGACCCGAGCTCTTCAGTTCTGGTGAGGTGCTGCCTTGCGCAGGTTCCGTTCCTCCGCGATCGATCCGGCGTGGTGGAGACGAGGAGACTCGAACTCCTGACCCTCTCCTTGCAAAGGAGATGCTCTGCCAACTGAGCTACGTCCCCGTCGCCACCGGGAATGCGTGGTGGGCGTTTCTGGACTCGAACCAGAGACCTCTGCCTTATCAGGGCAGTGCTCTAACCAGCTGAGCTAAACGCCCTCCGAGGCTGGGTCTCCGACCCGCCGACGTCGACGTTTCGGTCGCCGCCAGGGGCTGCACCCTTAACCCTTGAAGAGTGGCAGGAAATACCGGTTCGGATGTGTGAACGGGTTTCGGTGTTCTCGCCAAGGTCGCAGTTCGGTCTCCGCCGCCCTTGCGGGCGCCGGCGCTCCCCACCTTGACTGGGGAAGCGATCGACCGTGCGATCAACCTGGGAGCCATCAACGCCCCGACTCCACCGAAGAGTCGGGACTCGGATCTCCCTAGAAAGGAGGTGATCCAGCCGCACCTTCCGGTACGGCTACCTTGTTACGACTTCGTCCCAATCACCGACCCCACCTTCGACGGCTGCCTCCTTGCGGTTGGCCCACCGGCTTCGGGTGTTGCCAGCTTTCATGACGTGACGGGCGGTGTGTACAAGGCCCGGGAACATATTCACCGCCGTATGCTGACCGGCGGTTACTAGCAACTCCGGCTTCATGTAGGCGAGTTGCAGCCTACAATCCGAACTGAGACCGGCTTTAAGGGATTCGCTCCACCTCGCGGTTTCGCAGCCCGTTGTACCGGCCATTGTAGCGTGGGTGTAGCCCAGGACGTAAGGGCCATGCTGACTTGACGTCATCCCCACCTTCCTCCGAGTTTCTCTCGGCAGTCCCGTGTGAGTGATACAACACACAGTAGGGGTTGCGCTCGTTGCGGGACTTAACCCAACATCTCACGACACGAGCTGACGACAGCCATGCAACACCTGTGGCCAGGCCCCTTGCGGGGAGCCGACGTTTCCGCCGGTGTCCTGGTCATGTCAAGCCCTGGTAAGGTTCTTCGCGTTGCGTCGAATTAAACCCCACGCTCCGCTGCTTGTGCGGGCCCCCGTCAATTCCTTTGAGTTTTAGCCTTGCGGCCGTACTCCCCAGGCGGGACACTTAATGCGTTAGCTTCGGCACTGGCGGGGTTGATACCACCAACACCTAGTGTCCATCGTTTACGGCTAGGACTACCGGGGTATCTAATCCCGTTTGCTCCCCTAGCTTTCGCGCCTCAGCGTCAAGAACAGGCCAGGAAGTCGCCTTCGCCACTGGTGTTCCTCCCGATATCTACGCATTTCACCACTACACCGGGAATTCCACTTCCCTCTCCTGCCTTCGAGTCGATCAGTATCGAGTGACCCTCCCCAGTTGAGCCGGGGGCTTTCACACTCGACTTGAACGACCGCCTGCGCGCTCTTTACGCCCAGTAAATCCGGACAACGCTTGCCACCTACGTATTACCGCGGCTGCTGGCACGTAGTTAGCCGTGGCTTATTCCTCAGGTACCGTCATTATCTTCCCTGAGAAAAGAGGTTTACAACCCGAAGGCCTTCATCCCTCACGCGGCGTTGCTGCGTCAGGCTTTCGCCCATTGCGCAAAATTCCCGACTGCTGCCTCCCGTAGGAGTCTGGGCCGTGTCTCAGTCCCAGTCTGGGTGATCGTCCTCTCAGACCACCTACCGATCGTCGCCTTGGTGAGCCGTTACCCCACCAACGAGCTAATCGGACGCAGGCCCCTCCCGAAGCGCCTTGCGGCTTTACTGATGCGAATGAACGCATCACCACATGCGGTATTAGCCACCCTTTCGGGCAGTTATTCCCCACTTCGGGGCAGGTCACCTACGCGTTACTCAGCCGTCCGCCACTAACGACTCGAGCAAGCCCGAGTCATCCGTTCGACTTGCATGTCTCATGCACGCCGCCAGCGTTTATCCTGAGCCAGGATCAAACTCTCCGAAGAAACTTGCGCAACCTTGCGGCTGCGACTTCGTTCCGAGGGTTTGACCGCTCGCACATCCTTACCGGATTTCCTACCACTCTTCAGTTGTTAAGGTGCAGCCTTCCGAGGGCGTGACCGCCTTCGGCGCAGACCCCGAATGATGGGGCTTGGACGGGTCAGTGTCAAACGTGACGACCCGGTCGATCCGACTTCACGGACCGTGGATTCGGCGCCTCCAGGGAGGCGGCGCGAGGCGGAATACTAGCGGTGGCTCGAGGGGCTGTCAAACGTGACGGGCGGGGCCGGATCGTACGGATGTTCGATCCGGTCGGGCACCGGTCAGATCGGTCGGCGACCCTGCAGCGCCCGGATCAGCGTCACCTCGTCGGCGTACTCGAGGTCGCCCCCGACGGGCAGCCCGCGGGCGATCCGGCTGACCAGGCCGACCACCGGTTCGAGCCGCTCGGCGAGGTACATCGCCGTCGCCTCTCCCTCCAGCGTCGGGTTGGTGGCCAGGATGACCTCCTCGAATGCGCCGCCGTCGCGGGCCGCTTCATCCGCCCTGGTCAGCAGCTCCCGGATCTTGAGCCGCTCCGGGCCGATGCCGTCGATCGGCGAGATGGCGCCGTGGAGGACGTGGTACAGACCCTTGAACTCGCCGGTGCGCTCGAGGGCCAGGACGTCGAGCGGCTCCTCGACGACGCACAGCCGGCGCTGGTCGCGCTCGGGATCCCGGCAGACCGGGCACAGCGGCGCGTCGCTGATGTTGAAGCAGCGGTCGCAGAAGACCACCTTGTCGCGGACGTCGACCAGGGCCGCTGCCAGCGCCCGGGCTTCGGCGTCGGGTGCCCGGAGCAGGTGGTAGGTCAGCCGCTGGGCGGTCTTCGGACCGACGCCCGGCAGGCGGGCGAACGACTCGATGAGCCGGGCGACCGGCTCGATGAGGATGTTGGCCACGAGCGGCGTCGGCCGGTCTAGAGGCCCGGGAGCTTCAGGCCACCGGTGACGGCGGACATCTTCTGCTCGGCCAGGTCGGTCGATGCCCGCAGGGCGTCGTTGACGGCGGCGACGATGAGGTCCTGGAGCATGTCGACGTCGGCGGGATCGACGGCCGACGGATCGATCGTGACCGAGACGACCTGCTGCTTGCCGGTCACCGTCGCCCGGACGACGCCACCGCCGGCCGTGCCCTCGACCGTCGCGGCCTCGAGCTCGGACTGGATGCGCCCAAGCTCCTGCATCATCTGCTGCTGGAGTTTCTGCAGGTTCATTCCCATCGGCTGGTGGTCTCCCTGTGGCTCGCCGGGTCTCGGCTTCCAGTGTGCGGCATCGGGGCCGGTCAGCTGACCTCGCCGACGTCGACCAGGTCGTCGGCGAAGATCTTGCGAGCCTCGGCGAGGACGTAGGCCGCATCTTCGTCGGCCGGCAGCGGTGGCAGCAGGTCGAGGTTCGTGGCCACGCAGCGGACGTTGACGGCGCGGCCGAGGAAGCCGCCAACGGCCTCGTCGAGGTCCGCCCGCTTCCGCTCCGCGATGTCCTTGAGGAACGCCTTTGCCTCCGGGAAGCCGAGGGTCACGATGTTGCCGTCGACGGCCAGCGGCCGGCACTCGGTGATCACCGCCCGGGTCGCCGGCCGGACGTTGGCCACGATCTGGGCCCAGCCCCGGAGCAGTCGGTCGAGCTCGGGACCGCCCGCCGATGCCGGTCCAGGCGTGGACGTCGCGGCGGCCGCGGGTTCGGGCTGGGACGGCGGTCCCTCGTCCGGCGGCGCGGCGGCTTCGGCGGCCGTGGGTGCCGGGGCCTCGGATCGCGGGGCGGTTGGGGCCGGCGCCGGCTCCGGGTCGATCGGCACCGCCACCGGCTCGCGAGGCTCGCGACGCGGGGCGGCGGACGTCGAGGGTGCGGCTGCGGCGACGGGTCGCTGGACCGCCTCTGGTCGCGCGAGGCCCGCCGGCTCGGGCCCGGCGAAGAGGGACAGCTCGAGCTGGAGGCGAAGGCCACCCGTCCCGGCGCGGTTCGGGTCGATGTTCGCCACGCGTCGCGCCGCTGCCGCCAGGGCGGCGGCGCGCGGCCGGCCGTTCGGGTCGGACAGGGCTTCGACGAGGGCCGCGCGGACGACGTCGACCACCTGGTCCAGGAAGACCCGCGGGTCGCGACCACGATCCTCGAGCTCGTCGAGGATCCGGATGCCGGCCACCGCGTCACCCCCGACGAGCGCATCGACGAACCCGGCAACCGCCTCGTGATCGGCCAGACCCAAAAGGTCCCGGACACGCGCCTCGTCGAGCTGCTCCCCGCCCGACGACAGCAGCTGGTCCAGCATCGACTCGGCGTCGCGCATCCCGCCGGCGGCCAGCCGAGCGATGAGGTTGATGGCGCCGGGCTCTGCGGTTCGGCCATCGGCCTCGAGGATGCGAGCCAGCTTGCCCTCGATCTCGGCCACGGTCAGGCGCCGGACGTCGTAGCGCTGGAGGCGCGACAGGATGGCCGGCGGGAACTCCTGCGGATGGGTCGAGGCGAACATGAAGACGACGAAGTCGGGCGGCTCCTCGAGCGACTTGAGGAGCGCGTTCCAGGCGTCCTTGGTGATCTGGTGGGCCTCGTCGAGGATGTACACCTTCCGTCGGAGATCCGTCGGGGCGTACTGGATCCGTTCGCGCAGATCGCGGATCGCATCGATGCCGCGGTTGCTGGCGGCGTCGATCTCGATGAGGTCGAGGGCCCGGCCCTCGCGGATCGCGGTGCACGATGGGCAGGCGTCGCAAGGGTCGCCGTCCTGCAGGTTCGTGCAGTTGAGGGCCTTGGCGAGGATCCGGGCGAGGGACGTCTTGCCGGTGCCGCGCGGCCCGACGAACAGGATCGCGTGCGCGACCCGGTCCTCGCGGACCGCGTTGCGAAGGGTCTCGACGACGGCCTCCTGGCCGACGATCTGGCCGAAGGTCTGGGCCCGCCAGCGACGATAGAGGGCCTGGTGCGGTGTAGTCGAGGTCACGACGCTCCTGCGTGCGCGCGCGAATCCATGATCAAAGTGCCGTGCACCCTCCGTCGACCTGAGCGTCCCCGCGCCCACCACCACGAGCGGCTCGGACCAGGCCGTTCCGCGGCACCCGACGAGGATCGCTTAGTGCTGCTTCCTTCCGGACCTGACACGGTTCGCGGTTCGCCGCTGCGCGGGACCCGGCCCTCAACGTCGCTCGAGACGTCGGCATTCGAGGACGGAGACCTCGGGAGGGAATTCAGCCCTGCTGGAGCGGATTGCAGGTACAGGGCACCGCTAGTTCCCCGCCTAGCACGGCACGGGCAGTGTACCGCGAACGGGATGCGGAGTCGCCCGGGTGACGGGTTCGTTGCGCTCAGCACCCTGCCTGTTGGTAACTCCAGGCTTGCGTGGATCCGAGCCCGATTCCGACGTTCGCCATGCTTGGCGGAGATGCGAGAACGTCGAAAACGGCACAGAGCACTACGCGGGCTGCTAAGCGCAACGATGAGCAGGCAAGATCAGCACCAGTGTGCCGCCCGGCCGCAGCCCGCCAGATGAGCGTCCAGGCGAAGGCGGCGGGGAGGACCGGAGCGAGCGCCCTCGGATGGGCGTGAGCGAGGACCGGACCCGCCAACGCACGCATCGGCGTCCAGCTGGCGGGCGTAATGGCGGAGAGGGCGGGATTCGAACCCGCGACGCGTTGCCGCGAACCGCATTTCCAGTGCGGCGCCATAGTCCACTAGGCGACCTCTCCTCAGGGAGAAGATACCGGCACCCTCAGCGGGACGCGAGGTCGAGGAGCCCCGACTGGCGCTGGTCCGAATGGCGTCCGAGGCCACGGCGGACGCGAGGACCCGAGCGCCCTCGGATGGGCGTGAGCGAGGACCGGACCCGCCAACGCACGCATCGGCGTCCAGCTGGCGGGCGTAATGGCGGAGAGGGCGGGATTCGAACCCGCGGTGCTTTCGCACACCGCTTTTCGAGAGCGGCACCATCAACCACTCGGACACCTCTCCGCGGGAGAGGATACCAAAGGGCGTTCGGAGGCTAGGTCTTGCCGCCTGCCGGCAATGCGACGAACAGCTCCTCGGCCTCGTCGCGGCGGATGCCGCTGACGACCCGGATCCGGCGCGGCAGCGCGTCGTGCTGGGCGATCTGGATGACGCTGCCCGCGGCGCCGTCGACGCGGTTCGGGACGGCATAGACGAGCGCCTCGACGTCGCTCTCGAGGAGCGCTCCGACGCACATGGCGCACGGCTCGAGGGTGGTGAAGATCGTCGCGTCACCGAGCCTGGCGCTGCCGAGCTTGCGGGCCGCCTCGCGCAGCGCGACCACCACGGCGTGGGCCGTCGGGTCGTTGGTCTCCTGGACCCGGTCATGGGCCCGGGCGACCATCGCCTCGTCGACCACCGCCACGGCCGCGATCGGGCGCTCCCCACGGGCAAGGGCATTGCGCGCCTCGGCAAGTGCCTCGCCCATGTAGAGCTCGTAGTTCATGCCGGGATCATGACAGGTGACCCGCGGCGGCACCAGCAGGAGAACGAGGCGCCGACACCATCCCGCAACCGACCCCCGGTTCCCCGCCGCGATAGCATGGGCAGCCCGGACCGGCTCACCCCAACCGCTGCCCGAGCCGCGCCGGCACGGTTGGAGCGCGCATGGCTGGATCTCGGCGGATTGGAATCCTCACCGGCGGCGGCGACGTCCCGGGGCTCAACGCCGTCATCAAGAGCGTCGTCTACCGGGCGACCGAGGCCGGCTACGAGGTCATCGGCATCCGCCGTGGCTGGGAAGGGCTGACCCACTGGACGTCGACGGCGACCGACGACACCTACGTCCGGCCCCTCGACCGGATCAACACCCGGACGATCGATCGGACCGGCGGCACGATCCTCCACACCTCCCGGACCAACCCGCGGAAGATGCGCGAGTCGGCGCTGCCGCCGTGGCTCGGGGAGGAGCAGCGGATCGCGCTCGAAGCCGGCGAGGGCCTCTACGACCTGACGAACCTCGTGATCGAGCACCTCGACCAGCTGAACCTCGACGTGCTGGTGACGATCGGCGGCGACGACACGCTGTCCTTCTCGGAGGTCCTCGTCACCGCCGGCGTCAAGCTGGTCGCGATCCCCAAGACGATGGACAACGACGTCCAGGGGACCGAGTACTGCATTGGCTTCTCGACCGCGGTCACCCGGGCCAAGGAGGCGATCAACCGCCAGCGGACAACGCTTGGATCGCACGAGCGGATCGGCGTCTTCCGGATCTTCGGGCGGGATGCTGGGTTCTCGGCGCTGTACACGGCCTACGTGACGTCCGGCCGCTGCGTCATCCCGGAGGCGCCCTACGACCTCGACCGCCTGGCCGACATCCTGACCTGGGACCACCGCAACAATCCCAGCCGGTACGCCTTCGTTATCACCGCCGAGGGCGCGGCCTGGGATGGCATGGCCATCGAGGCCATCGGCGATGCGGACGCCTTCGGCCACCGGCACAAGGCCAATATCGGCGAGACGCTGGCCTACGAGCTCAAGCGCCGGACCGGGATCGAGGCGGTGGCCTCGGAGCTGACCTACGACCTCCGGAGCGGCGAACCGGACTCCATCGACTCGATGGTCGCCATCACCTTTGCGAACGTGGCGATGGACCTGGTCGAGGAAGGCCGGACCGGACGGATGGTCGCCATCCGGGATGGCAAGTACGACGACGCTCCCCTGCCCGATCCGGCCCTCGGGGCGCGGCGGGTCGACGTCGAGACGATGTACAACGTCGAGCGCTTCCGGCCGCGGTACGACGGCAAGCGCGGCGACCCGCTGCTCCTCGTCGGGCTGGACTGAGTCGCCGGCGCCGGGTCAGCCGTCGAGGCCGGCCTTGGCGCGAATGGTCCGGGCCAGGGCGGACATGTCGTCGTCGGCGTGGCCACCGGCGATCAGGGTGGACTCCATCTCGGCGGCAAGCGCGCTTACCGGCAGCGTCGCTCCCAGCTCGCGCGCCAGGTCGAGGGCGATCCCCAGGTCCTTGCGGTGGAGCGCGACCTTGAAGCCGAGCGGATAGTCGTTGTCGATCATCCGCCCGCTGCGATTGGCCAGGACCCAGCTCTGGGCGGCCCCGCCCGACAGCGCGCCGACGACCTGCTCGACGTCCAACCCGGCCTTCATCGCCAGCACAATCCCCTCGGCGACGCCGAGGTAGGCGCCGGCGAGGATCACCTGGTTGACGGCCTTGACCGCCTGGCCCGAGCCCACGGGCCCCACGTGGGTGATGGTCTTGCCGAGCGCCTCGAGGGCCGGCCTCGCCCGCTCCACGTCGCCCGCCTCGCCCCCGACGAAGATGGTCAACGTCGCCTTCTGGGCGCCCTCGCTGCCACCCGAAACCGGCGCATCGAGGAGCCGCACGCCGTGCTCCGCGAGGCGGGTCGCGAAGTCTCGGGTCGCCGATGGCGAGATGGTCGAGCAGTCGATGACCAGGAGGCCGTCGGAGGCGCCGGCGGCGACCCCGGTCGGGCCGAACAGGACGGCCTCGACATCGGGCGTGTCCGAGACGCAGGTGATGACGATGTCCGATCCGGCAGCAACGTCGGCGGGGCTGGCGGCCTCGGCCGCGCCGAGCGCCTCCACGCCGGCGGCCCGGCCCGGCGTCCGGTTCCAGACCCGCAGCGGAAAGCCGGCACGCGCCAGGTTGGCGGCCATCGCCGCGCCCATCGTCCCCAGTCCACAGAACCCGATGCGGTCCATCGTCAGACGGCGCCCTCCTCGTCCCGCAGGGTAGGTGATCGTTGGGCCGGCCGCCTGGGTCCGCGCGCGTCCGTACACTGCACGCGCCATGGAGGACACACGCCTGTCACCGGTCTCGATGCGCGCGAGTGGGATCACGCTGGCCCTGGTGGTGGCGTTCGTGGCGGCCGGGGTCGTCGTCGGCGCGCGGCGCCTGGTCATCGGCAGCCTGTTCCCGAACGACGCGGTACCGACGTTCCCGATCCTCGATGCGGCGGCCGCGGCGGCGTGGTGCCTGATCGGCGCCGCGATCGTGCTCCGTCACCCCCAGGCCTGGCGGAGCCACCGCTGGCTGCTCCTGGGGGCCGCGATCCTAGCGATCGCCGAAGTCGCCTCGGCCGCGGTCACCGCGAGGATCGTCGACCTGTCCACCAACCCGTTCACGTTTGGCACGGCCGCGGGGCGGGCGCAGCTCCTGCTCGTCCAGTCGGTCGGGTCCGTCGTCCGGGTCGGAACGGCGGCCGGCGCGGTGGTCCTGGCGATCGGCCTGCTCGCGGCGACCGGTGGCGCCAGGCCTCGCCGGGCGGCGACCGCCGGGGTGGCGATCCTGGCGGGGCTGGCGCTCGTCCAGGTCGCCGCGAGCCTCGTCCACGTGCTGTCGACCGTCGCCCGGGCGGCGACGCTCCAGACGTCGGTGCTGAGCGCCGGCGTCCTGGTCGTCCAGGTGCTGGCGTTCTCGTTCCTGGCGCTCGTCGCGATCGGCGGAGCCCAAGGGGGCTCCCGGCCGGCGGCGGGGTGGTGGCTGCTGGCCATCGGCGCCGTAGTTCCGTTCACGGCGATCTGGCTCAACTCCGCGATCGCGGTGGTCTCGCCATTCGACGCGATCAACGTCCTGACCCTCGCGTCGGCGACGCAGCTCCTGGCCGCCGTCCTGCTGATCGCCGGGTTCTGGCTGGGCGGCGTGCGGAGGGGCGAGCCGGCGACGGACACGACGGTCCGTTCGAAGGGGAGGTGAAGGGATTGGCGCGCCCGGCGAGACTCGAACTCACGACCTTCAGGTCCGCAACCTGACGCTCTATCCGCTGAGCTACGGGCGCTTGATTGCTCCGGCGAGCCGGTGCTCGCTCTCCAAGGTCCAAGGCGAAGCTCCGCGACGCCATTGGCCCGAGGGATTGGCGGAGAGGGAGGGATTCGAACCCTCGAAGCAGGTTACCCCACTTGGCGGTTTAGCAAACCGCTGCACTAGACCTCTATGCGACCTCTCCGTCGTGCAGCGCGCGGAATCCTATCATGGAGGTCTGCCGGTCCCGACCGGCCCAAACGCTGCTTCGCCCCGACAGGAGCCACATGCTGACCGACGACCTCCGCAAGCTGCTCATCCAGCAGATCGGCAGCGAGCTGTCCGCGCATCAGCTGTACCTCGCGATCTCGATCTGGTTCGACCAGGGTGGGCTGGAGCGCTGGGCCAAGCTCTTCCGCAACCAGTCGATCGAGGAGGCGGGGCACGCGACGAAGATCATGGACTTCCTGGTCGACAACGAGGTCGAGTTCGACCTGCCGGCGCTCAAGGCGATGCCGACCCGGTTCAAGTCGGCGGCCTCCGCGGTGACGACGGCGCTCGAATCGGAGCGTCGGGTCGCCGCCCAGTTCGACCGGATCGCCGCCGTCGCCCTCGAGAAGGGCGACCATCGGTCCCACCAGTTCGCCCAGTGGTTCATTGAGGAGCAGGTCGAGGAGGAGGCGAAGGTCCAGCGCCTGTTCGACCTGGTCGACAGCGGGATCAACCTCTTCCAGGCTGAGGCGCTCCTCGACGGCTACGAGTGAACGCCACGGGTTCGATTGACATGCCGCTGCTCGCTCGGCCACACTCTCCGGCACGCAGATGAACGCCTTCTTCTTTTATCAGGGCCCGGCATGAGGCATCCCGGTTCGTAAGACCCGGGATCGCGGGTCATGCCGGGCGGAGCAGAGGTCAGACCTCTGCTCTTTTTGTTTCCCCGACATGGCCGATCGTGTGATCGAAAGGACACCAACCCGATGTTCGTCGTGATGGCCGTCACCGCGACGGAGGCCGAGATCCTGGGGGTCAAGAGCCACATCCTCGCGGAGGGCATGACCCCCTACGACCACGCGGGCGTGGATCGGGTCGTCATCGCGGTCGTCGGTGAGGTCGGGCCACGCAAGGAATACCTGATGAGCCGCCTCGGCGCCCTACCCGGAGTCGAGACGATCACCGCGATCAGCCGGCCGTTCAAGCTGACCTCCCGCGAGTTCCGGGGCGAGGACACCGTCATCCGCGTCCTCGACGCGGTGGTCGGCGACGGGTCGCTGACGGTCATGGCAGGACCGTGCTCGGTGGAGTCGCGCGACCAGCTGTTCGAGACGGCCGACGGCGTCAAGGCGGCCGGAGCGACGATCCTGCGCGGCGGCGCGTTCAAGCCGCGGACCTCGCCGTACTCCTTCCAGGGCCTGGGCGTCGAGGCGCTCCGCTACCTCGCCGAGGCCCGGGAGCGGACCGGGCTGCCGGTGATCACCGAGGTGATGGAGCCCAACCAGGTCGACATCGTCGCCGAGTACGCCGACATCCTCCAGATCGGCACGCGGAACATGCAGAACTACTCGCTGCTGACGGCCGTCGGGCGGGTGGCCCGGCCGGTGATGCTCAAGCGCGGCTACGGTGCCACGGTCGAGGAGTGGCTGATGGCCGCCGAGTACATCGTCAGCTCCGGCAACCCCAACGTGATCCTGTGCGAGCGGGGCATCCGGACGTTCGAGACCTACACCCGGAACACGATGGACCTGGCGGCCGTGCCGCTCCTCCATCACCTGACCCACCTGCCGGTCATCGTCGACCCGTCGCATGCCACCGGCAAGCGCTGGCTGGTCAAGCCGCTGGCTCTCGGCGGGGTCGCGGTGGGGGCCGACGGGATCATGGTCGAGGTCCACCCGAACCCGGAGGAGGCGCTGTCGGACGCCGAGCAGCAGCTGACGATCCCGCAGTTCGCCGACCTGATGGCGGCGCTCGTGCCGGTGCACGAGCACGTGGCGTCCCTGCACGGCGACCCGAAGGTGACCGGATCCGCGCTGGGGATCGGTGGGGGCCGGCATTGAATGCCGGCGTGGCGTCATCCGGTGACGTCGCGATCGTTCGACCCGCAGCGCGGCTGCGCGGCGAGGTCCGCCTGCCCGGCGACAAGTCGGTCAGCCACCGGGCCCTGATGCTGGCCGCCCTTGCAGAGGGCCATAGTCGGGTCATCGGGGCGGGTGATGGCGCGGACGTCCGTTCGACGGCCTCGATCGCGGCGGGGCTGGGCGCCCGGGTGGTACGGGTCCGCGAGGATGGCCTGACCGTCGACTACGAGATCGATTCTCCGGGGGCCGATGGGCTCCGGGCGCCGGCGACGGATCTCGATTGCGGCAACTCCGGCACGAGCCTGCGATTGTTCGCCGGCGTGCTCGCCGGGCTGCCGCTGACCGCGACCCTCGACGGCGACGCCTCGTTGCGGGCCCGACCGGTCGCTCGTATCATCGAACCGCTGCGCTCGATGGGTGCGGTACTGCGCGCTCGTCGGAACAATTTCCTTCCACCCGTCACGGTCACTGGTCGAACGCCGCTCCGGGCCGTGGACGTGGCCACCCGGGTGCCGAGCGCCCAGGTCAAATCGGCGATCCTGTTCGCCGCACTTCGGGCCGACGGTCAGACGACCGTCCGGGAGGCGGTCGCCACGCGGGATCACACGGAACGGATGCTGCGGTCACGTGGCGTGGCCGTGCTGAGCGAGCCGGCCGCGGACGGCGGCGTGGCAGTGAGCGTCGAAGGAGGCAGTCGAGTGCGAGCGGTCGAGGAGCGCGTCCCGGGTGACGTGTCGGCGGCCGCCTTCTGGCTGGTTGCCGGCTCGATCCACCCCGACGCCGAGCTGACGATCCGTGCCGTCGGCGTGAACCCGACCCGCCGGGCGGTGATCGACCTCCTCCGCCGAATGGGCGCCGACATCACCGAGACGGGCGCCGTCGACGACGGGGTCGGCGAGCCGATCGCCGAGCTGACCGTCCGCTCCGGCCAACTCCGGGGCATCGACCTGGGTCCGGTCGACGTCGCCTCGGCGATCGACGAGATCCCGGTCCTGTGCCTGGCCGCGGCCGTCGCCGAGGGCAGGACCGTGATCCGGGGCGCGGGGGAGCTGCGGCACAAGGAATCCGATCGGATCGATGGCATTGCCGCGGGCCTGAGCGCCCTTGGCGCATCGGTCGAGGTCGAGGGCGACGACCTGGCCATCCACGGTGGCCGCCGGCTGACCGGCACCACCACCGACAGCCTCGATGACCACCGGCTGGCGATGACGTTCGCCGTGGCAGGCCTCGTCGCCGCCGGCGAGACCGCGGTCCGGCGACCGGCCAGCGCGTCGATCTCCTACCCAGGCTTCTTCGACCAACTCGAAAGGTTGCGAGCATGACCAAGCGCGTCGTCCTGATCGGCCACCCGGTGGCCCATTCGCTGTCCGGCGCGATGCAGCAGGCGGCCTTCGACGCGCTCGGCATCGACGCGACCTACGAGCTGTGGGACCGGCCGCCGATCCAGCTGCCCGACGCGATCAGCGAGCTGCGGACCGACGACTTCCTGGGCGCCAACGTCACGATCCCGCACAAGGAGCGGGTGGTCCCGCTGGTCGACCGCCTGACCGAGGAAGCCCACGCCACGGGCGCCGTCAACACCATCACCAAGGACGGCAAGCGGCTGATCGGCCACAACACCGACGTACCCGGGTTCAAGGTCGCCCTCGACAAGCTCGTCGGCCGCCAGAAGATGCCCAAGTACGCCGTCGTCCTGGGCGCCGGCGGCGGGGCGCGGGCCGTGGTCTACGGGCTGATCACGGAGGGCTTCCAGCGGATCGTGGTGTTCAACCGCCATCTCCACCGGGCGGAGGCCATGGTCAAGCACTTCGGCCGGACCGCCGCCCACATGGAGCTGCGAGCGATGCCCTGGCACGAGTCGATCATCGAGGCAGAGCTGGCCAAGGCCAAGGTGCTGATCAACGCCACCTCGATCGGGCTGACCTCCGACGAGACGCCCGTCCCCGCCGAGATCCTCCCGCCGGAGCTGATGGTGCTCGACCTGATCTACAACCGGACGCGGCTGCTCCAGGACGCGGAGGCCGCCGGCGCCACGATCCAGGATGGCGAGGCGATGCTGCTCAACCAGGGCGCCGCCGCGTTCACGTTGTGGACGGGGCAGCCCGCGCCGCTGGAGCTCATGCAGCAGAAGCTGGCCGAAGCGCGGGCCGGCGGCGTGCGCTCCGCAGAGGGCGAGCCGGCCGGCGTCGCCGCCGGCGTGGCGGCAGGCGAGGGCGCCGCAGGAGCTGAACCTGTGGACGCCAGCGCCGACGACGCCGGCTGAGGCGGCGCATCGGCCGTGGGCAGCCTGCGCTTCCTGACGGCCGGGGAATCGCACGGCTCGACGCTGGGCGTCACCCTCGAGGGGATCCCGGCGGGGCTGCCACTGACGGCGGAGGACCTGGCCGTCGACCTGGCTCGCCGGCAACGCGGCTATGGCCGTGGCGCCCGGCAGCAGATCGAGCATGACGCAGCGCAGATCGTCTCGGGCGTCCGCCACGGCTTGACCCTTGGCTCGCCGATCCTGCTCCTCGTCCAGAACCGGGACTGGGAGAACTGGACGCATGTGATGCAGGTCGAGCCCCTGACGGCTGACGAGCTGGCGGAGCTCGCGGCGCTGGCCGCGGACGGCAACAAGCGGGCCACGCCCGTGACGCGCGTCCGGCCGGGCCACGCCGACCTCGCGGGCGCACTGAAGTACGGCTTCGACGACGTCCGGAACGTGCTGGAGCGGGCCTCCGCCCGCGAGACGGCGGCCCGGGTCGCGGCGGGCGGGGTTGCCCGGGTATTCCTGGCGGAGCTCGGGATCGAGACCTGGTCGTTCACCGCGGAGGTCGGCGGCGTGGCCGTCGATCCGTCGCAGGCGACCCGGACCCGCGAGGAAGCCGACGGTTCGCCGCTTCGCTGCCCGGATCCAGCCGCCGAGGAGCGGATGATCGCCCGGATCGACGAGGCCCGATCCAACGGCGATACGGTCGGCGGCGTGTTCGAGGTCGTCGTCCACGGGCTGCCGATCGGCCTGGGCAGCTACGTCCAGTGGGATCGCCGACTCGACGCGGCGCTGGCGGCGGCGGTCATGAGCATCAACATCGTCAAGGGCGTGGAGTTCGGCCTCGGGTTCGAGCAGACCCGCCGGTTCGGCTCGCAGGTCCACGACGTGATCGCCGGCCGCGACGCCTCGGGACGCTGGATCCACCGCTCCAACAACGCCGGCGGTCTCACCGGCGGGGTCACGAACGGCGAGCCGCTCGTCGTCCGCGGGGCCGTCAAGCCGATCTCGACCCTCGCCCGCCCGCTGCCGTCGGCCGATCTGCTCAGCGGCGAGGCCGTCGAGAAGGCGCACTACGAGCGAAGCGACATCTCGGTCGTGCCGGCCGCGGGGGTCGTCGGCGAGGCGATGGTCATGCTTACCCTGGCCGACTTCGTCCTCGACAAGTTCGGCGGCGACTCCCTGGCCGAGACGAAGGACAACCTGGCGCGGTACGTCGAGCGGATCGGCCGCCAGGGCTCGGCGGAGGCGCCGGCTACCGCCGGTGAGGCCGCCGAGGTGGAGCTCGGCTCCGGCGGCGACGACTGATGGACGTCGTCCTCGTCGGCCTCCCCGGCAGCGGCAAGAGCGCCATCGGACGGCGGCTTGCCCAGCGTCATGGCGCGGCCTACATCGACCTCGACGAGACCATCGAGCGCGAGGCGGGGATGGAGATCTCGACGATCTTCGAGGACGAGGGCGAAGCGGGATTTCGGGCCCGCGAGCGGGCGGCAGTGGCCGGCCTGGGACCGCCGGACGCCGGAGCGGCGGTTGCCCGCGTGGTAGCGACCGGTGGCGGGGCGGTCGTCGATCCCCGCAACCGGTGGCGCCTGTACCGGGGCCGCCTCCCGATCTGGCTCGACGGCCGGCCGGAGGTGCTCGCCCAGCGGCTGCGCCGCAGCCCGATCGTGCGGCCGCTCGTCGCCGGCCGGGATCCGATTGGCTCGATCCGGTCGCTGGCCGCGGCGCGCGAGCGGTTCTACGCCCCGGCCCACCGGATCAACGGGGTGGCAGAGGTCGGCAGCGTGCTCGACGCGGTCGAGGCGATCGTCTCGGACGACGGTGCGCGGCCCTCGGCCGGCGGCGTGCTACTCGACGCGGCGACGCGGATCGGCCGGTTCGTGGTCGGCGACCGGATCGCCGCGGCGACGATCGACGAGGTGCTGCGGGGCGCGGGTGCCCGGCGGGCGATCCTGGCCAGCGAACCCGGCGCTATGGACGCCGCCGGCCGGGGCATCGCCGCCGACCTCGCCGCCCGGGGTTGGACCGTCGAGGAGGTCCTCCTGCCGCAGGGCGAGGCGGCCAAGCGCCTCGCGGTCATCGAGGAGACGTCCCGGGAGCTGGCCCGCCGCCGCGTCGAGCGGGGCGAGCCGATCGTCGCGATCGGCGGCGGGGCCCTTGGCGATGCGGCCGGGTTCGTCGCGGCGACGTGGCTGCGCGGTGTGCCCGTGATCCACGTCCCCACGACACTCGTGGCCCAGGTCGACAGCTCCATCGGCGGCAAGAGCGGGGTCGACCTGCCGGAGGGCAAGAACCTCGTGGGTGCCTTCCACCAGCCCCTCGCGATCGTCGCCGACGTCGGTCTCCTGCGGACGCTCCCGCCGCGACAGCTTCGGGCGGCACTTGGTGAGGCGGTCAAGATGGCGGCATTGGGCGACGAGCGATTGTTCGAGCTGCTCGAGGCGGACGGCGAGCGCGTCGCGGCCGGTGAGGCATCGGCCTTCGAGGCCGGCGTCGTTGCCGAGGTCGTCGAACGTGCCGGCTGGGCCAAGGTGGAAGTAGTCCTCGCCGACGAGCGCGAATCCGGGTCGCGGACGAGCCTGAACCTTGGCCACTCTCTTGGCCACGCGATCGAGGCGGCCGCCGGATTTGGCGAGCTCCTCCACGGCGAGGCCGTGGCCTACGGGCTCCGCGGCGCGGCGCGGATCGGGGTTGCCCGGGGAGCCACCCCACCGGAGCGGGCGGCGCGGATCGAGGCGCTGCTCACCCGGCTCGGGCTGGCGGTGGACGCGCTCCCCTACTCGCCGGCGACCGTCCGGGAGCTCCTGCTGGCGGACAAGAAGCACCGTGGCGGGCGGCTCGGCTGGATCCTGCCGACGGCCGACGGCGTCACGACCGACGAGGAGGTTCCCGACGACCTGATCGACCGCATCACCGCCGAGCTACTCGCCGCCGAGGGAGTTGCCGCATGACCAGGGTCCTTGTCCTCCAGGGTCCGAACCTCAACCTGCTCGGGACGCGCGAGCCGCACGTCTACGGCCGCCAGACGCTCGACGAGATCCACGACGGCATCCGGGCCCGGGCTGCGGAGCTGGGGCTCGAGGTCGACTGCTTCCAGTCGAACCACGAGGGCGAGCTGATCGACCGCCTCCACCAGCGTGACTTCGACGCTGCGATCGTCAACGCGGCGGGTCTCACCCACACCTCCGTGTCCCTTCGCGATGCGTTGCTGGGGGTCGAGCGGCCCTTCTGGGAGGTCCACTTGTCCGATCCGGCCAACCGCGAGCCGTTCCGGAAAGTCAATTTCCTGGCCGATATTGCGGTGGCGTCGATCGTGGGCCGCGGCGCCCAGGGCTATTCGCTGGCCCTCGACGAGGTCGCCGCCAAATTCGGCGCCGCGGATGGCTGAGACCGTCGAGACGGCCGAGATCCGCCGCCTGCGGCGGAAGATCGACGCGATCGACCGCAGGATCGTGGCCCTGCTCAACGAGCGGACACAGGTGAGCCGCGACGTCGGCCGGGCCAAGATCGATGCCGGCCGGCGAGGGATCCGCGACGCCGAGCGCGAGCGCGAGATCCTGCTCCGCGTGTCGATGGCCAACGCCGGGCCGATGCCACAGGCGGATCTCCTCGCCGTCTACCGCCGCCTGTTCGCCGTCTCCCGAGCCCTGGAGGCACGCGACCGGCGCCGCTGACGCGAAAGCGCAAGGCCCGGCCCTCGGCGCGGGGTGGACCGCCGGCGCGCCACTTGGCAACATGCGGGGCGAGTCCACTCGGAGCAGGAGGTGACGCGTGTTCCCGATCGGCGACGAGAACGAGCCCGGCCGGGGCCCGGCGTTCGTCACCTTGGCGTTCATCGCCATCAACATCGCCGTGTTCGTCCTGCTCCAGCTCCCGGAATCGGGCAACCAGGACCAGCCGTTCACCTACGGCTACAGCGCTATCCCGTACGAGATCACCCACGGCGAGGACCTGACCGAGCCGACCGCGACCGAGATCGGGGGGCGCGATGTCGTGATCCCGCAATCGCCGGGGCCTGCGCCGATCTACCTGACCCTGCTGACCAGCATGTTCATGCACGGCGGCATCGCCCACATCTTCGGCAACATGCTGTTCCTGTGGATCTTCGGCGACAACGTGGAGCACCGGGTGGGTCACCTGGTCTACGCCGGCTTCTACCTGGTCGCCGGGGTGATCGCCTCGCTGGCCCAGATCCTGATCGGCCCCGATTCGCTGATTCCGACGCTTGGCGCGTCGGGCGCGATATCCGGCGTCCTGGGCGCGTACCTCGTGATGTTTCCGCAGAACCGGGTCACGATCGTGGTCCTGCGGTTCATCCCGTACCAGGTCCCGGCGATCGTGGCGATCGGGCTGTGGGCGGTGTTCCAGTTCATCGCCGGCTTCGGGTCGTTCGCCGAGACCGAGCAGACCGGCGGCGTGGCCTACATGGCTCACATCGGCGGCTTCATCGCTGGCGTGATCTTCGGGCTGATCGGTCGCGGGATCTGGGGCAGCGGCCCGCGGCGGGACCTGCGGTTCGCCCGCTGACGGGCTAGCCGGACGGTTCCGTCCGGTCCTCGATCTCCCAGGCGTGGTCGAGGGCGTGCCAGGCAATCCGCCGGGCGGCATAGGCGTGGGTCCACTTCCGGCCGGCCAGCGGCGTGCCGTCTGACGGGGTCCGGAGCACGTCCAGCATCTGCGCCCGCATCGCGGTCACCGCCGCGCGGTCGTCGATCGCCCCGGCCGGGACCTTGAGGCCCATCTCCCGAGCGTACGCACCGTCCCCCTCGTTGACATGGCCGACGATCTTGTCGCGATCGCGGCCGCCACCCCGGGGTCCCTTGCGCAGGTCGGGCGGGGCGCCGGCGGCGGTGGCATCGAAGACGGTCCACGACGCCTCGACGAGCGCCGCCAACCGATGTGCCTCCTTGGCGTCGATCCGGCGGTGGTCCGCGGCGGCCATCGCCGATGGAACCCCGAACTCCGTCCCGGCGCCGCCCTCGAGTCGCTCGATGACGTCGACGTCGGCGCTGCCGTCGAAGGCCAGCCCGGCGACCTTGGCCACCTGCCGGTAGCGAGGCCCGGCGGCGGCGAAGGCCTCGAGCGCGAGGCTCTCGTCCTTGCCGGCCCGGCACCAGCCGGGCCAGTCGAGGGCGCAGACGAACGTCCGCCGCTTGCTCGCCTCGAGGTAGACGCGGGTTCGCTTCATCGGGTCCGGTCGAGGCCGCCGGCGAGCCGCGTTACGAAGTCGACGATCCGGTGGGCATGCCGACGATCCGGGTCGAGGTCCGGGTTGTAGATCGTCACCGTCGCCCCGACGCAACCCGAGAGCTCCAGCGCCGTGTCGACCACCGCTTCCAGCTCCGTCCAGCTGAGACCGCCGGCCTGAGGGTAATCGACGGCGGGCAGGGCGTCGGTCGAGAGGACGTCGAGGTCCACGTGGAGCCACCACGCCGAGGTCGGGCCGGCCCGTGCCTGGCGAGCTGCCGCTGCGCCCGCCCCGGCCGGATCGCGCCGGACGCCGGCGTCGTCGACGATCGTGACCAGGTCGTCGAGGCGCTCGATCCCGGCTGCCTCGATCTCTGCCCGGTCGCGCGGTCCGAGCGCCACCACCCAGGCCGGATCGAGCGTCGGCAGCTCGGCCCGGAGCGCCGCTCCCAGCCCGTCGACGTGCCGACCGAGCAACAGCCCGAGCTCCATGTCCGCCGCCTCGCCCGTCGTGGAGTCCACCGGCGGCCAGCCATCCTCGTGGCCATCGACGAACACCAGACCGGGCTCCAGTTGCGCCTCGTGACAGGCCTGGAGCGCGCCGATCAGGACCGGGCAATCTCCACCGATCACGATCGGCCGGGCGCCGTCCGCGATCGCGTCCCGGACGGCGGCTCGCGTCCGGGTGAGGGTCGTGGCGAGGTTGGCCTCGTCAACGATCCCGCCAGGGCTCCGATCCGTGATGGGCCCGTCCACGGGGACGTCGCCCAGGTCCCTGAAGGATCCGATCCGGGCAAGCGCGGCCGCCAGGCCGGCCTCCCGGAGGACCGTCGGCGCGAGGGCCACCCCGTTCCGGGTGCCGGACGAGTTGGTCGGGACCCCGAGCAGGGCGATCACCGGGTCGCGGCGCGGAGCTCCCCGACCAGCCGGCTGAAGCGGTCGAGATCGCGGCCGTCGGGGCCCAGCGCATCGACGAGCGCGGAGGCGACGACAGCGCCGTCGGCGCCGGCGCGGGCGATGGCCCGGACGTGGGCCGGCGTGCTGACCCCGAACCCGACGGCAACCGGGACCGGCGAGACCGCGCGCACCTCGCGAACGAGGCGGCCGATTGACTTCGCGAGGACACTCCGCGCCCCGGTGACGCCCACCAGCGACACGAGGTACAGGAAGCCACCCGACCGAGCCGCGATCTGCGCCCGCCGCTCGGGACGGGTCGTCGGTGCCACCAGGTAGATCACCGCGAGGCCGGCTCGGGCCGCGACCGCCTCGAACGGACGGCCCTCGTCGGGCGTGAGGTCGGCGACGATCACGCCGCTCGCGCCGGCCTGCGCCAGCCGGCCCGCGACGTCCGAACCGTCGCCACCGCCGATGACCTGGTTGGCGTAGGCCATCGGGACGAGCGGCAGGTTCGGTCGTTGGGCACTGATCCGCTCGACCAGGGCGATCGAGGCGTCGAACGTGGCGCCGGCCCGCAGCGCGACCTGCGACGCTCGCTGGAGGGTCGCGCCGTCAGCCAGTGGATCCGAGTACGGCAGGCCGATCTCCAGGATGTCCGCCCCACCATCGACCGCGGCGAGCGCCGCCCGGAGGCTGGCGTCCGCGTCCGGGTAGCCGGCGACCACGTACGGGATCAGCGCCGCGCGGCCGTCGTCCCGGGCCGCGTGGAAGGCCGCGGCCAGCCGGCGCGCGCCGGGGGTGTCGTTCGTGTGGGTCGGGTCGATGGCGGCGTCGACCGGCGCGACGGCGGTCACGTTGCCGCCTGCGGGTTTTCGGCGTGCCACCGGCCGAACGGCGCCAGGTCCTTGTCGCCCCGCCCGGAGAAGCCGACCAGGACCACGGTCTCCGCCGGGTAGCGCTGCCCCGAGCCCTCGATCCCGGACAGCAGCCGGGGCAGGGCTGCGATCGCGTGGGCGGTCTCGAGCGCGGGCAGGATGCCCTCGGTCCGGGCGACGTCGCGCATCGCGGCGAACGCCTCACCATCGGTGGCCGCGGCAAGCTCGAGCCGGCCGGCGGCGTGGAGGGCGCTGATCTGCGGGCCGACGCCCGGGTAGTCGAGACCCGCGCTCGCCGAATGGGCCTCGAGGACCTGGCCGTCGCGGTCCTGGAGCATCATCGACCGGGCGCCGTGGAGGATCCCGGGCGAGCCGCCGGCCAACGCTGCCGCGTGGCGACCGGTGGCGATGCCGTCGCCGGCGGCCTCGGACACCGCGATCCGGACGCTGGTTTCGCCGATGAACCGGTTGAGCAGCCCGATGGCGTTCGAACCGCCACCGACGCAAGCCAGGACCAGGTCCGGAAGCCGGCCCTCGGCCAGCTCGATCTGGGCCGCGGCCTCGTCCCCGATGGTCCGCTGGAGGTCGCGGACCAGGGTGGGATAGGGGTGCGGGCCCATCGCGGAGCCAAGGACGTAATGCGTGGTCTCGACGTTGGTCACCCAGTCGCGCATCGCCTCGTTGATCGCGTCCTTGAGCGTCGCTGAGCCGCTCGTCACCGATCGGACTTCGGCGCCCAGGGCATGCATCCGGAGGACGTTGGGTTGCTGGCGCTCGATGTCCTCGGCGCCCATGTAGACCACGCACGGGAGCTCGAGCAGGGCGCACGCCGTCGCCGTCGCCACCCCGTGCTGGCCGGCGCCGGTCTCGGCGATCACCCGGTTCTTGCCGAGCCGGCGGGTCAGCAGCGCCTGGCCGAGGGCGTTGTTGATCTTGTGCGCGCCGGTGTGGGCCAGGTCCTCCCGCTTTAGGTACAGCCGGAGGCGCTCGGGGAGGCCGGCCGTGGCGCGACCGTCCGCTGCCGCCGCTCGCAGCACGTGGTCGGCGAGGCGGTCGGCGCGGTAGAGCGGGGTTGGCCGGCCGGCGTAGCGGGCGAGGAGCTCCCGCAGCTCCGACCAGTAGCGCGGGTCGCGACGGAGCGCCGTGTAGGCAGTCTCGAGCTGCTCGAGGGCCGCCATCAGCGTCTCCGGCACGTAGCGGCCGCCGAACGCGCGGTCGGTACCCCAGCGGCCGTCGGCGTCCGCCTCGAGCAGGCCCGGATGGACGGGCGTCGGCCGGGCGGGCACGACCGGCCGATCCTGGCGGGACGCGTGCGCCCGCTTGACGAACGTCGCGACCTTGCGCCGGTCCTTACCGACGGTCCGGCCATCGTCGAGGGCGCGACCCTCCACGCCCGACGAGACATCGACCCCGACGGCCGCGATGTCGTGGAGCGCACCGGCCACATTCGCCGAGTCCAGGCCACCGGCCAGGACGATCGGAACCTCGCGGGCGACGGCCGCCGCGAGCTCCGTGGCAATTCGCCGTCCCGTGCCACCCGGGTACGGGCCGCCCCCGGTGTCGAGGAGCAGCCGCTCCACGCCCGCAGCGAGATAGGCGCGGGCGCGCTCGATCACCGGCCCGGCATCGTCCGGTGCGCCGTCAGCCGGCAGGTGGAGGACCTTCCAGACCCGGTGACCCGCCGCGACCAGGGCGGCCGCTCGCTCGACCGGTTCGGCGCCGCTCAGCTGGATCGCGTCGGGGTGGCCCTCGGCGATCATGCGGCCGAGATGGTCGTCGGTCGCATCGGCGGTGATCGCGACGACCTGCGGCCGGGCTCCCAGCGGGGCGGTCGTCCGGGCGAGCATCGCCAGGCGGCGGACGTCGCGCGCGTCGAGGTGGCGCGGCGTGCCGGGCACGACGTTGAGGCCGATCGCGTCGGCACCGGCGGCGACGGCCGCGACCAGTCCCTCGGCATCGGTCACGCCGCAGATCTTGACGAACGGGATTCGGGCGAGGTTGGCGGGATCGGCGGGCGGACGGCCCGCTGCGACGAAGGCCCGGGCCGCGGCGGCTGGATCGGGCGAGCGCATCAGCGCCTCCCCGACGAGCGCGGCATCGAACCCGGCCGCTCGCCAGCGGGCGACGGTGGCGGCGTCGCGGACCCCCGATTCGGCGATCACGAGGCGGTCGTCCGGGACGCGGTCGCGGAGCCGTTCCGCCCGCTCGAGATCGATCTCGAGCGTCCGCAGGTCGCGGTTGTTGAGTCCGATGAGCGGGGCCCCGGTGTCGAGGGCCGATCGGACCTCGCGCTCGTCGTGTGCCTCGACCAGCGGCTCCATGCCCAGCCGGCGGGCCCGGGCGACGAGCGACGCCAGCCGCTTGGGCGGGTGGAGGGCAGCAAGCAACAGGACGAGGTCCGCACCCGCGGCCCGGAGCTCGTCGAGCTGCCGCGCATCGACCACGAATTCCTTGGCCAGGACCGGCACCCGCACGGCAGCGCGGACCGTCCGTAGGTCGTCGATCGAGCCGCCGAACCAGTGCGGCTCGCAGAGCACCGAGATCGCGGCGGCGCCAGCGGCCTCGTACGCTCGGGCGCGGGTGACGAGGTCGTCGGCCGGCGCAATGTCGCCGGCCGACGGCGAGCGGCGCTTGACCTCCGCGATCAGGTGGAGGCCGGGGGCGACCAGCCGGTCGACGACATCGCGCGGTTCGGGCGCGTTGGCCCGCGTGTCGGCGGGCGGCAGGCCCGCCACGTCTGCCCGCCGCCGGGCGGCGATCTCCGCCAGCACGTCGCGCGGCTTCGGCCGCGCGGATGCCTTCGGCCGCGAGGCTCGAGCCGGTCGGGGCGGGCGCTCGGCAATCGTCATGCCGGTGCACCCTCCGGCGCGCGCGCCGCATCGGCTGCCACCTTCTCGGCCCGCAGCGCCTCCAGCAGCTCGGCCGTCAGGCCGGCGTCGATCGTCAGGGCCGCCAGCTCGATGCCGGCGTCGATCGTCTCGACTCGACCCGCGGCCATCAGGGCCGCCCCGGCGTTGAGCAGCACGACGTCGCGGCGGGCGCCGGATTCGCCGCGCAGCACGGCCTCCGAGAGGCGCGCATTGGCGGTTGCATCACCACCGGCCAGCGCCGACAGCGGCGCGACCGGCAGGCCGAACGACCGGGCGTCGATCCGCCGACGCTCGATCCCGTCCGGGGTCACGTCGTAGAGGACGCCGGTGCCGTCGAGCGGCAGCTCGTCGAGCCCCGTGCCGTGGACGACGAAGGCCCGGTCGACGCCGAGGAGCTGGAGGACCTCGGCCAGGCGCGGCGCGGCATCCGGGTCGGCCACGCCGACGACCTGCCGCCTGGCCCCGGCTGGATTCGTGATCGGTCCCAGCAGGTTGAAGGCGGTCCGGACCCCGATCTCCCGGCGGGTCGGTCCCGCGTGCTTCATTGCCGGGTGGAAGCCCGGGGCGAAGAGGAAGGCGAACCCGTGCCGGTGGAGCGCCGCACCAGCCGAGGCGGCGTCGTGGTCGGTCCGCACGCCGAGGGCCTCGAGGACGTCGGCCGAACCTGCGGCGGACGTGATCGCCCGGTTGCCATGCTTGGCCACCGGTACCTCGGCGGCGGCGACGACCAGCGCGGCCGTCGTCGAGATGTTGAACGTGCCGCTGCCATCGCCGCCGGTGCCGCAGGTGTCGATCGTGCCCTCGGGCGCGTCGACCTTGAGGACCCGGTCGCGCATCGCCGCGGCGAAGCCCGCCAGCTCCTCGATCGTCTCGCCGCGCATCCGGAGGGCGACGAGGAGGGCCGCCAGCTGGGCCGGCGTCGACTCGCCGTCCATGACCGCGCCCATCGCTGCTCGCGCCTCGTCCATCGACAACGTCCCGCCAGCCACGCACGACGCGATCGCAGCCCGGACCTGGTCGCTCATCGGGCGGGCTCCGGTTCGGGCGCCTCGGCCTCGACCTCGGCCAGGCCGGACGTGGCGAACGAGCCGCTGGCATTGTCGAGCCGGCTCGCCTCGCCCTCGCCGGCCAGCCGCAGGAAGTTGGCCAGCAGGTGCGGGCCGTCGGGGGTGAGCACCGACTCGGGGTGGAACTGGACGCCCTCCATCGGCAGGGCGACGTGGCGGATGCCCATCACGACCCGGTCGACCTCGCTCATCGCCGTCACCCGCAGCTCGTCGGGCAGGGTCTGGGCGTCGACCGCCAGCGAGTGATAGCGGGCGGCCATGAACGACGGCGGCATCCCGTCCAGCAGCCCGGTGCCGTCGTGGGTCACCTCCGACGCCTCGCCGTGGACGAGCGTCGGCGCCCGGACGATGCTGGCCCCGTAGGCCGCGGCCATCGACTGCATCCCGAGGCACACGCCGAGCAGCGGGATCTTCCGCTCCGCGGCGACCTTGATCGTGTCGATGCTGACGCCGGCGTGGGCGGGATCGCCCGGCCCCGGCGAGATCACGATCCCCCGCAGGTCCGCTTCGGCATCCCCAGCGAGTGCCTCGAGACCCTCGCGGTCGATCGCGTCATTGCGGACGACCCGGACCTCCGCCCCAGCCGCCAGGAGGGCCTGGACCAGGTTGAACGTGAACGAGTCGTAGTTGTCGACCACGAGGATCATGGCCGCGAGCCTGCGGGGGTCTCGGCTTCGCTGGCGAGCGGGGCCTCAGGCAGGCCGGCCGCCATCTCGATCGCCCGGCGGAGGGCCGCGGCCTTGTGCTCGGTCTCCTCGAACTCCCGCTCCGGCACGGAGCCCGCCACGATGCCGGCGCCGGTGTGGACGTGGGCCTGGCCATCCTTGAGGACGGCGCTCCGGATCGTGATCGCGGTGTCGAGGTTGCCGTCGTAGCCGAGGTAGCCGACCGCGCCGCCGTACAGCCCGCGCCGCTCGCCCTCCGCCGCCGCGATCAGCTGCATCGCCCGGACCTTGGGTGCGCCGCTGAGCGTGCCGGCCGGGAAGACCGCCCGAAGGGCGTCGAGCGCGTCCATGTCCGGCCGGAGCCGGCCCTCGACGTGGGACACGAGGTGGAGGACGTGCGAGTAGCGCTCGACCTCCATGTATTTGCTGACCGTGACCGTGCCGGCGCGGGCGACGCGGCCCAGGTCGTTGCGGCCGAGATCGACGAGCATCACGTGCTCCGCCCGCTCCTTCGGGTCGCGCTGGAGCTGCTCGGCGAGGAGCTCGTCCTCGCGCTGGTCCTTGCCGCGGGGCCGGGTGCCGGCGATCGGGTGGGTCGTCAGCTTGTCGCCCTCGACCTGGAGGAGCAGCTCCGGGCTGGCACCGACGACCTCGAACCCCGGCGTCCGGACGAAGAACAGGTACGGGCTGGGGTTGACCCTGCGGAGGGCGCGATACAGGGCGATGCCGTCCAGTGTCCGGCCGGTGGCGGGGTCTTCCGGCAGGGCGAAGGACTGGCGACGGGCGAGCACGACCTGGATCGCCTCCCCGGCGGCGATCGCGTCCTTGGCGACCTCGACCGCGTGGATGTACTCGTCCCGGCCCAGGCTCGCCTCGATCGGCTGTGGCGGCGCGGGCGCGCGGCCGTTGCCGGTCGCTCGCGGGCTGACGCCGGCGAGCTCCGCGGCGCTCGGTCGGGCGGTCCGCTCGAGGGCCTCGAAGATTGCCGCCTCGGCGATCCTGTAGCGGCCTTCGAGGTCCGACGGCTCCGTGTGGAGCGAGGCGATCGCGCTCAGGTTGTGGGTCAGGTGGTCGAAGACGAGGACGAGATCGGTCTCGATGAAGGCGGCCAGCGGAACGTCGACCGGGTCGCGCTCGGGTCGCGGGACGGTCGGCTCGAAGCTGGACACGGCGTCGTAGGCCAGGGCGCCGACCGCGCCGCCGGTGAACCGGGGCATGCCCTCGACGGGCTCGACGCGCCGGCGGCCGACGAATTCCCGGATCGCCTCGAGCGGATCCGGCGCGTCGGCGGTCTCGGTGGGGAGGTCGGGCGCGTAGTCGTTGACGGTCACCGGGCGGGTGACGGTGGTCGCCCGACCGTCACGGACCTCAAGCATCCGGCGGGGACCGATGCCAAGGAACGAGTAGCGGCCGAGGCGCTCGCCACCCTCGACCGATTCGAGCAGGTAGGCGGGCGTGGAGCCGTCGTCGAGCCGGAGGAACGCACCGATCGGCGTCTCGAGGTCGGCCGGGCGGGTGGCGCGCAGGAGGATCGTGTCCGCGTTGGCGGCAAGGCGCTTGGCCTGGGTCAGGCTCAGCGGGTCGGTGGTGGTCATCGGTTGCGCTGCCTCCGGGGACCGATTCTCAGCCCCGAGAATCGAGAACGACCTTCGTCTCCCGGGACGAAAGGTCGTGCCTTCCGCGGTGCCACCCTCATTCGGCTGTGCCGCACTTTGGTGACCGACGAGTCGTCTGGCGACGACCGATCGGCGCTGCCCTGTATCGCTGGCGCTCTGCGCCGGAGCCTACTGGGGTGGTCGCCCGCCCCGCGTTCGGTCCGGAGGCTCCCGGGTCCATTCGCCGCCGTCGCCGCCCCGGTTTCCACCAGCCACCGGGTCTCTGTGCCGACGCTCCGACGGGTACTCGTCCCGTTCATCGCCCGTTCTTCGTGATGTAGGCGCGGAGTCTAGGCGGCGGCGTTCGGTGGCGTCAAGCGAGGACGCCTCAGGGCCCGGGGCGAACCACATCTTCGGGTGATGCCCGTCGGTCGCATCAGGAATGGGGCGACGGAGCGTGCGCTTCGGCGGCGGACGTGCCCGCCTGACCGGCTGATGCGCATTGGTCGCATCAATCGGGTGCCGGCGGACGATCGAACCCGGAACAGGTCAGGACCGGCAGCTGCGGGTAGCGTGGAAACCGCAGGTCAAAGCGCGACAGCTCGCACAGGACGAAGCGGCTGCCCTTGCCGCTGACGATCTGCCGAGCGTGGCGGCAGTGGGAACAGAGGCCGGCCGCGGGCGCCGTCAGCCGCCGGGCGGCTGCCACGTCCAGCCGGGCAATCCCTCGAGCGCCTCGACCTGCTCCGGGTCCAGCTGGTCACGCCGCGATCGGTAGACCTCGACCCACTCGCCTAACGGGAAGCCGTCCTGGGTGACTGCATCCGGTTCGGTCGGAAAGGCGCCGTGCGAGCGGACGGCGTCGTAGGCGTACCACAGCCCCGTCTCGAGGAACCCGTCGACGACGATGTAGCGACCTCGCGACGGCCGGAATGTCTCCTCGTCGACGAAGCACCACATCCAGTCCTCATCGGGCTCGATCGATCGCATGACCGGATGGCCGACGGTGTCGAAGTGCTTCGACGCGTGGGTGTTCGGGCTGTCGGTGCAGCAGGCGGTCAGCCCGCAGACCATGCACTGTCGAAGGTGGACCCAGCGGCTGCCGATGGCCACGCACTGGGGGCAGACGGATTCGGGCCGCGCGACATCGGCGATCTGATCGAGGTGGCTGCAGTTGACGGGCATCGAGCCTCCGATCGGCGCTGGCGGAGAGGGTGGGATTCGAACCCACGGACCTTTCGGTCAACGGTTTTCAAGACCGTCGCAATCGACCGCTCTGCCACCTCTCCGCCCCGAATTCTATTGCCCGCCCGTAGGTCAGGCGCCGGCCGTCACCGGAAGGCCGACGGAATCGGCATAGGCCGCCCAGTCGTAGGACCAGCCGGCATCGATGACCTGGCCCGTTCGGCCGCCTTCGACGCTCTCGATGTAGCCGGGAACGACCTGGTCGATCGGCACGCCCCAGGCTGGATCCATGCCATACCCGGCGAGGGTGACATCGACCCAGTTGGGACAGACGGCATTGATCCGGATGCCGCGTGGCAGGTCGAGCGCCGCGCCCCGGACGAACCCCTCGATCGCCGCGTTCACCGTGCTGTAGGCGCTGCTCCCGGGGATCGGCTGCCGACCGGTGATGCCGCTGGTGAGGGTGAACGATCCGTTGTCGCGCACGAAGTCGTGGCCCAGGCGAACCACGTTGAGCTGACCGGTCAGCTTGTAGGTGAGACCGAGCGCGGCGTCCTCGTCGGTCTGCTCCGTCAGGGGCTTGAAGATGGCCTCGCCGGCGATGCAGACCACGGCGTCCACCGGTCCGATCCGCTCGAAGAGACGGCGCACGCTGGAGGCCGACCGAATGTCGACCTCGTGGTCGCTCCTCGAGCGAGAGCCGGCCAGGACGCGGTGCCGACCGGCTAGGTCACGTGCCACGGCACTCCCGATGGTCCCACTGGCCCCGATCACGATCACGTCCATGTCCATTGCCTCGTCATCACGCCGCGGCAAACCCCGCTCTCAAATAGAGGCGACGGCGAGGTGCCAACTTTCCGCGGGGCGGCGAATCGTTGCGCCTGGCGGACCGCACGACCACTAGGGCGCGTCGAGGTCGTGGACCATCCAGACGTTCTGGTCGTAGTAGACGCCGGCATCCGCGTCGCGATCGACGTGGAGCGGCGAGGTGGCGAAGTCGATCACGTACTCGCCCGATTCGGGGAACGCCATTCCGACCCACGACTCCCACTCGGCGACGGTGCCCCGGATCGTCATCGACCTGGGCGAGGCCTTGACCACACGGCCGCCGACCCGGGCGTGGAGCCGGATCCAGGGATCGAACGGCAGGCCGTCGTTACGCGTCCAGAATGCGTAGCGCTCGATCGGGACGAGCGGGTAGCGGTGCTTGAGGGTCGGCCGAACGCAGGCGATCACGGCTCGGTAGCCGGCCGCCGATGCGGCGGCCCGCATCGCCAGGATCATCGTCCCGGCATGACCGGCGCCCCGGGCCGCATCCGCCACGACGATCTGCATCGCCCCAAGCGTGTCGACCGGCCGGCCGGCCTGCCTGTCGGCGACGCTCCGGAGCACCTGGTCGTCCCAGCCATCGGGCAGGCCGTCGTCGGTGCCATCCCAGGCCAGCGGCATCGCGTTGTTCGTCGCGACGATCTCACCCCTTGGCCCGATCAGGATGAACTGGAGCTCCGGCCAGTTGTCGAAGGCGTGGTGGAACAGCCGGGTGGCGACCTCGGCGTGGTCCATGAACTCCGGCCACGCCGCGACGTTGTGCTCGGCGGACGGCTCGGCGAGATCCGGCCGCTCGGCCACGGACACGAGCCGATGGCCGGGCGGAAGCTCGAGATCGAGGTCGACCACCGCGGCCGCCTCAGCCCGCGGCGGTGATCCGGTCGAGGCCGCCCATGTACGGCCGAAGGACGTCCGGCACCATGACCGACCCGTCGGGCTCCTGGTAGGTCTCGAGGATCGCGGCGACGGTTCGGGCGAGGGCGAGGCCGGAGCCGTTGAGGGTGTGGACGAGCTCCGGCTTGGCGCCGGGCTCGGGGCGGTGGCGGATCGCCATCCGGCGGGCCTGGTAGTCGCGGAAGTTGGAGCACGAGCTGACCTCGAGCCAGCGCCCGACGCCGGGCGACCAGACCTCGAGGTCGTATTTCTTGGCCTGGACGAAGCCCATCTCGCGGGTCGACATCAACAGCACCCGGTAGGCGAGCCCGAGCCGCTGGAGGAGGATCTCGGCCCGCTCGGTCATCCACTCGAGCGCGGCGTCGGATTCGGCCGGCCGCTCGAACAGGACCATCTCGACCTTGTCGAACTGGTGGACCCGGAGGATGCCGCGGGTGTCCTTGCCGGCGGCGCCGGCCTCGCGGCGGAAGCAGGGCGAGTAGGCCGCGTACCGGATCGGGAGCTGTGCGGCGTCCAGGATTTCGTCCCGATGGAGGTTGGTGACGGGGACCTCGGCGGTCGGGACCAGGTACAGCTCGTCTCGGGTGACGACGTACATCTGGTCTTCCTTGTCGGGGATCTGGCCGGTGCCACGCGCTGAATCGGTGTTGACGACGGCCGGCGGCCAGACCTCGGTCATGCCGTTTTCGGTGACGTGGACGTCGAGGAAGAAGTTGATCAGCGCGCGCTGGAGGCGGGACCCCGAGCCCTTGTAGACCGGGAAGCCGGAGCCGGCGATCTTCGCGCCACGCGGGTTGTCGATGATGTCGAGGGTCTCGGCGAGGTCCCAGTGGGGCTTCCTTGCCCAGCCGCCGGCGGCGTTCAGCTGCTCGCCCCAGGTTCGGACGGTGACGTTGGCCTCCTCGCCGCCGATTGGGACCTCCGGGTCGGCGGGGTTGGGGATCCGAAGGAGCAGGTCCTCGAGCTGCGCTTCGACGGCCGCAAGCTCGGCGTCGATCGTGGTGATCCGCTCCCCTGCCAGCGTCGAGACCGCACGGAGCTCCGAGACCTCAGGGCCGTTCGGGCTGGCGCCGCCGCGGATCGCTTCGCCGATCTGCTTCGACGCCGCGTTGCGCTCCGCCTTGAGCGCGTCGCCCTCGTTGAGGAGGGTCCGTCGGCGTTCGTCGGCGGCCAGTGCCTGATCGACGGTGACGGGGTCCTCGCCCTTGTCGACCGCGCCCTTCCGGATGGCGTCGGCATCCTCGCGCAGTCGCTGAAGCCCGACGCTCACGTCGCCACCTGGCTCAGGGAGGCTTCCTCGCACCGACGCACGATCAGGTCCCGATCCAGCGTCGCCAGCAGCCACCCGGCTCGGGGTCCGTTCGGCCGGCCGAGAAACGCCAGGTAGATCGCCTCGAACGCGCGGCGATTCGGGACGCCGTCGCCTTTCGCGACCTCGAAGATCAGCGCCTGCCAATCGGCGCCGCTTTCCGGCGCATCGACCCTGACCCGCTCCCCAAGCTTGGCGAGGAATGCGCGCTGGTCCTGCGCGAGGTCGCCGGCCTCGGCCGGAATGGCGTCACGCTTGACCTCGACCCGGGCCGTCTCAGGTGCGTACGCCTCGAGCCAGCCCCGGGCGGCGGCGATGCGCTCGGCGAGGATCTCCTCCTCGCGCGGCGTCAGGGGTCTCCCCTTCTCCGCCTCGACCTGGGCGTGGACGTCGGTGCCGGGGACCTGGACCAGCAGGGCGAGATGGGCGAAGGCGGGGCGGAACGCCGCCGCCGCGGCCTCCACATCGGCATCCGGCGCGAGCAGCGAGTACCGGAAGACGCTCTCGTAACCCGACGGCAGCTCCCCGCGGACCTCCTTGCCGGCGGTTGCCGATGCGAGGCGGTCGAACTCGTCGAACAGTCGCGGGACGGCATCCGTGCCGGCGGGATCGAACTCGATGACCTGGTTCGGGCGGGGTCTGAGGAACAGCAGCCGAACCTGCTCCGGTGGGACGACGTCGGCGAAGGCGTGGGCAGCCGCACCCAGCCCCTTGGAGGTCGACATCTTCTTGCCGCCGATGTTGAGGAACTCGTACGGCACGTTGAGCGGCGGCTCCCGCTCGAACACCTCGCGGGCGATCGCGTCGGAGCGGTCGCGCGAGCCGCCCCTGGTCGAGAGATCCTTGCCGCAGGGCTCGATGGTGACCCCGAACAGCGACCACTGGGCCGCCCATTCGACGTTCCACGGCAGCTTGGCCCGGCCACCGAACGGCGAGGTCCAGCCCGTGTGGCCACAGCTGGTGGCCCATTTCACGAGGTTCGGGCGGCACTCGTAGGAGACCCGGTCGCCGTCCCACTCGGTCACGATCGTCGTCCCGACCTTGCCGCAGTTCTCGCAGACGACGCTGATCGGGTGCCAGGTGTCGGGGTGCTGGACGTTGGCCACCCGGCGATAGATCTCGCGGATGACGTGGGCCCGGTCGAGCGCCGTCCGGATGAAGCCGTCCAGCTCGCCGGTTGGGTAGATGTCGCTCATCCAGTAGTAGCGGTCCGGCCGGATCCCGAGCCCGTCGAAGATGTCGATGAAGACCTTGGCATGGTGGCGGGCGTACGACTCGTGGCCGTCCGGCTCCTGGTCGGGGATGTGGGCCAGCGGTTTGCCCATGGAGCTCTCGATCGCGTCGGGCGTCAGCAGCGCCTGGGCGTCCATCGGGTCCATGTCGTCGACGCCGTACAGGAACGTGGTCTCGAGATCGTGGGCGCGCAGGGCGCGGGCGATGACGTCGAGGATCACGGGTCCCCGAAGGCTACCGACGTGGACGGTCCCCGACGGCGTCTTCGAGTCGTTGACGACCTGGGGCCCGGAAACCTTCTCGGCTAGCTCGTCAGCCCAGTCCATACCGGCAACCTTAGCGTGGAGCCGGCACTCGCTTTCGGAGGTCCAAGGCGGAGCTCCGCGACGCCATTGGCCCGAGGATTCAGCTGATCGCGACGATCTTGTAGGTGAAGTCGCCGGCCGGCACGCGGACGAGGACCTTCTCGCCCTTCTTCTTGCCGAGCAGCGCCCGACCGACCGGGCTCTCGTTGGAGATACGGCCCTCGGTCGGCTTCGCTTCGGCCGAACCGACGATCGTGAACGACTCCTGGCCGTCGTTGCTCTCGACCTTGACGGTGGACCCGATCTGCACGTGGTCCGTCGAGTGGTTCTCGTCGATGATCGTGGCGTTCTTGATCAGCGCCTCGAGCGTCTGGATCCGGCCCTCGACGAACGCCTGCTCGTTCTTGGCGTCCTCGTACTCGGCGTTCTCGCTGAGGTCGCCGTGCTCCTTCGCATCGTGGATCCGCTGGGCGACCTCGGCCCGCTTGACGCTGACCATCTCCTCGAGCTCGCTGCGGAGCTTCTCGAGGCCGTCCTTCGAAAGGTAGGTGGGCTTGTTGTTCATGGGTCGGGCGCCCCCAGGCGTTTGGGCGGGCGGCTCCACGGGCCGGTGCCGCAGCGGACAGATAAAGGAAAGAACTCCAGGTTCCGCGTTCATCCGCGGGGCCCCTGAAGTTCGAACCGGTGGCGGAGTCTAGCGCGCGCTCGTGTCGTGCGTCAAACACGTCGCCCGAACGGGCGTGGTGGCGTCAGGCGCCTTCGGCGATCCGGAGGAGGCGCCGCTTCACCCGCTGGAGCGAGCCCCGGTCCGGGAGGGCCACGAACAGCGTGTCGTCGCCGGCGATCGAACCGGCGACTTCGGGCCAGCGGGCCCGGTCGAGGGCAGCGGCGATCGCGTGGGCCGATCCCGGGAGCGTTCGGATCACGAGCAGCAGGCCCGCCTCGTGGAACTCGATCGGGAGGTCGGTCAGGAGCTTGCGAAGCCGGTCCTCGCCGGAGGTCTCGGCCTCGATGAGGCGCGGCGGCAGTGCGTAGGCCTGGGTCCCCTCGCGGGTGACCTTGATCAGCCCCAGTTCCGCCACATCGCGCGAGATCGTGGCCTGCGTCGTCCGGAAGCCGCGTTCCCGGAGCGCCGCCGCCAGCTCCTGCTGCGTTCGCAGCGGGCGCTGGTCGACGAGGTCGCGGATCGCGCGCTGTCGGAGCTGCTTCATGACTTCCATGCGCCTACCGCCCCACCCCGAGCCAGAACACCAGCACGACGGCGGCCAGGGCAACCCGGTAGACGATGAAGATGTACGTCGGATAGCGGCGGAGGAACCGCAGCAGGACGGCAATCGCCAGGAAGCCCGAGACCATCGACGCCAGCACGCCCACGGCGAGCGGCCCCACGGCAACGTCCACGCCGCTCTCGCCGGAGAGCAGCTTTCGGGCCTCCCACAGGCCGGCGCCAAGGGTGATCGGCGTGGCCATCAGGAACGAGAACCTGGCCGCGGCCTCACGGTCCAGCCCGGCGAACAGCCCAGCCGAGATCGAGATGCCCGACCTCGACATGCCCGGGATGAGGGCGAGCGCCTGGGCGGCACCGATCCCAATGGCCGTCGGGAAGGTGAGGTCGGCGACGCCGCGGTTCCGGCGCCCGTGTCGTTCGGCCAGCCACAGGATCGCCCCGCCGACCACGAGCATGACCGCGACGGGTCCGATGAACCGGAACCGCTCCTCGATGACGTCGTCGAACAGGAAGCCCACGATCGCCGCCGGGATCGCCGACGCCGCGAGCAGCCAGGCCAGACGGCGCTCCGGGTCGCCCCGGAACGAGCGGTCGCGCAGTGCCGCCAACCCGGCCGGGACGAGCCGCAGCCAGTCCGACCGGAAGTAGACCAGCAGCGCCGCCAGGGTCCCGAAGTGGATCATGACGCTGAAGGCGAGCGACGTGATGAACGGGTCGTCCCAGCCCAGCAGTTCCGGGACGATGATCAGGTGCCCCGAACTGGACACCGGCAGGAACTCGGTGAGTCCCTGCACGATGCCCATGACCAGGGCCTGGAGGATCTGATCCATTAGCTTCTCCGCGCCGCGAGGCGCGTCGGGTCAGCGAATGAAGAGCGGCGCGAGGACGAGCGTGATCGTCGCGAGCAGCTTCACCAGGACGTGGAGCGACGGACCGGCAGTGTCCTTGAAGGGATCACCGACGGTGTCGCCGACGACCGCCGCGGCATGGGCGTCGGAGCCCTTGCCGAGGACCTTCCCATCGGCATCCTTGAGGTTGCCCGACTCGATGTACTTCTTGGCGTTGTCCCACGCCCCGCCGCCGTTGTTGAGGACGGTGGCCAGCATGACGCCGGCGATCGTGCCGACCATCAGCATGCCGGCGACCGCCTCCGCGCCGAGCAGCAGCCCGACGATGATCGGCGTCGCCACCGCGACGACACCCGGCGCGATCATCTCGCGGAGGGCCGCCCGGGTCGTGATGTCGACGACGCGGGCGTAGTCCGGCCGCTGGCTGTAATCCATGATCCCGGGCATCTCTCGGAACTGGCGGCGGACCTCGACGATGATCGACTGGGCGGTCGTTCCCACGGCCCGGATCGCGAGCGACGAGAAGAAGTAGACGAGCATCGCCCCGAGCAGGGCGGCGATGAAGACGCTTACGTCGGCCAGGTTGACCGAATCGAGCAGCGGCCCGTTCCGGTTTGTCTGGATCAGGTTGACCTTGTCGATGTAGGCGCTGAACAGCAGGAACGCGGCGAGCGAAGCCGAGGCGATGGCGTAGCCCTTCGTGAGCGCCTTGGTCGTGTTGCCGACCGCGTCGAGGCGATCGGTGATCTCGCGCGCGCCGGCCTCGGCCCGGCTGAACTCGGCGATGCCGCCGGCGTTGTCGGTGATCGGGCCGAAGGTGTCCATGGCAAGAATGTAGGCGGTAGTCATCAGCATGGCCATCGTCGCAACGGCGGTCCCGAAGATGCCGCCGACGTCCCGGCCTTCGGCCGTCACGATGTTCGCCTGCGTGCCGAGCCAATGGCTGGCGAAGAGGGCGATGCCGATCGTGACGGCGGTCACGAAGGTCGTCTCGAAGCCGACGGCCGTGCCCGAGATGATGTTGGTGGCGGGACCGGTCCTCGACGCCTCGGCGATCTCGCGGACCGGGCGGAACGTGCCGGCGGTGTAGTACTGGGTGATGTAGACGAAGGCGACGCTCGTCGCCAGGCCGATGACGCCGGCCCCGAAGAACCAGACCCAGACCGGGATGCCGGACGGCGAGTTGCCGATCGTCTGCATCATCACATTGGTCGTCAGGAGCAGGGCGCCCACGGACAGGATCGTGGTGACCCAGTAGCCGCGGTTGAGCATGTTCATCGGGTTCTCGTCTTCCCGGCCGCGGATGAAGAAGATCGCGACGATGGTCGACAGGAGCCCGAAGGCGCGGACGACGAGGGGGAAGAAGATCCAGGCCGCGGGGTTCGGCCAGCCGGCCTCCTGGGCGATCGTGAAGATGCCGACGCCGAGGATCATCGCGCCGATGTTCTCCGCGGCGGTCGACTCGAACAGGTCGGCGCCACGGCCGGCGCAGTCGCCGACGTTGTCGCCGACGAGGTCGGCCACGACGCCCGCGTTACGGGGATCGTCCTCCGGGATGCCCTTTTCCACCTTGCCGACGAGGTCCGAACCGACGTCCGCGGCCTTGGTGTAGATACCGCCGCCCAGCTGGGCGAAGAGGGCAACGAACGAGGCCCCGAAGCCGAAGCCGACGATCAGGAACGGCGCGTCATGCGTCGCCTGGCCACCGCTCAGGCCACCGAAGAGGGTGAAGATGCCGTATACGCCCAGGAGCGAGAGGGCGACGACGAGGAAGCCCGAGACGGCCCCGCCACGCATCGCGACCTGGACGGCCTCGACGAGGCTCCGTCGAGCGGCGGCAGCGGTCCGAACGTTGGCCTTGACGCTGATGTACATGCCGATGATCCCCGACGCCATCGAACACGCGGCACCCACGATGAACGCGAGGCCGGTCCGCCAGCCCAGGTCGAAGCCGAAGATGTTCGTGTCAGCCACGTCCTGGCCCTCGAAGACGGTGATGACCGCCCCGATCACGACTGCGCCAACGACGGCAAGGATGCCGATCGTCGTGTACTGGCGCCGAATGAAGGCGACCGCGCCTTCGAAAATCGTCCCGGCGACGTCCTCCATCGCCTTCGTCCCGGTATCGCGCGCGAGCACGTCCCGGGCCAGGTAGATGGCAAAGAGCACGGCGATGATGCCCGCCGGCAGGATGATCAGCTGGAGCAGGTCGGCGTTCATCGGGGCGTCGCGATCCTCCTAATCAGGGTCGTCCGAGGGGCGCGAGCAAGGACAGGGCTCGCGGTGGACATCCGGGATTGGTCGTGAGCAGCGGCTCCCCCCGCGTTGCACTCGGGGCTGGAACCTTGCAGGGCCGGGCGGAGTGTAACAAGCGGCCAGAAGCCGGGTCAAACCACAGTAGACCGTCCGAATATGCAGGCGGCCGAGGCAGCTCCCTCGTTGTCGGAAATCCTGTCGCTCGCTCAGGGGAGCCAGCGAGGATAGGCACCGTCGATGCTCAGCTGGGTCAGCCGGCCGGAGACGGAATCGACCAGCCAGATCCCGGCGGACGTGGTCGGGGACGTCGTCCGGACGCGGCCGAAGAGGACGGTTCGGCCATCAGGCGCGAACGTCGGCCACCGGTCGGCGAGGTCGGCGTCCTCGGTGAGGGCCGTGGCCTCACCCGCGCCGGGCCGCCCCGTGGCGACGTGGGCAATGCCATCGGCATCGGGGAGCAGCACCACGAGCGTCCCGCCGCTCGTTGCCGCGACCGTCCCGGCGGCGGTCAGCAGACGGGTCGACCCTGTGGCCTGGACCAGGTAGACGCCGTCCGCCGGCTCGCCGCCGACGCTGCCCACGACGAGGAACCCGCCGCTCGACCAGTGAGCCGGCCCCGATGCCCGGACACCGGTGTCGACGGCCGAGCCGGTCGGATCCGGGTTCGTCAGGTCGATCAGCCAGACCTTGCCGTCGGTGGCGGTGATGGCCAGCCCGCCGGCATCGGCGCTGAACTCCGCCCGACCGGCCCAGACCGGAACGCCAACGCCGGCATCGATCCCGTCGCCGGCGAGCGACGTCGACCCCAGCGGTGGCGCGCCCGTGAGCAGCACCCGGCGCTCGCTGCCGGCGGCGGCGTCGAGCGGAACGAGCCAGTACCCCAGGTCCGCCGCCAGGTTGTCCCGCCGGCCCACGACGAGCCATCGGCCATCCGGCGAGAAGTGGGGGCCGTACTCGTATCGGTCGGTCGGGGTCACGAGGCGTTCGTCGCTGCCGTCGATCCCCATCACCTTGACCGCGCCCCCGGTGGACCAGGCGATGGTCGAGCCGTCCAGTGTCACGTCATAGCCACTCACCGGCACGAGCTCGGTCGTGAGCTGCCGGGCATTCGAGCCATCGGGGTTCATCAGCCAGACGTTCCGGACACCGGCGCGAGCAGAGAGGAACGCGATCTGGTTCTGGCCGGAGACCGAGGGCTGGCCCGTCGTGAAGGTCCAGGACCGGCCGGCGGCGACCTCGCCCGGGGACCCCAGCGGCTCGACGATCGGGGCGAGCGTGACGGTGTACGTGGTATGCGGCGCGAGGGGCTGGGCGGGCCGGAAGATCAGGACGTTGGCGTCGGCCGGAGGATCGGTGGGCTGGGGCCGAGGCCGCGCGTCGGTGATCTCCGGTTCGAGCGTCACGGTGCCCTCGACCGGCGGCGTGATCTGGAGGGCGCCCTCGACGGTCGCCGGTTCGACCGGCCCGTCGAAGACGATGGCGATCGCCGTCCTGACGCCGACACCGGCGACACCGTCGGCCGGGATCGCGGAGCGGACGCCGAGGCCGGCGGCGACCGTCGTGAAGCTGGCCTCGAACGGCACCTGGAGCGCGTTGCCGTCGGTGTCCGAAGCCGCCGTGCCGACGGTCAACGTGTAGTCGGTGCCGTAGTCCAGCGGCTCCTCCGGCGTGAGCGTCAGCGCCTGGCCATTCCAGGCGGCTCGCAACCCGGCGGCCGGTTCGAGCGTGACTGCTCCTTCGACGGCGCTGGTGTCCATCAGGCGATCGAAGATGATGACGATGGCGCCGTCTCGCGCGACTCCCGACGCGCCGTCCGCCGGCTCCGTCGAGACGACCTGGGGCAAGCCGATCGTCCGGAACGCCCAGCCGTCGAGCCCGGTCGCGGCGACGTTGCCCGCCGTGTCCTGGAAGCCGGCCTCGATGGAGACGACGAACGCGGTGTCCTGCGGCAGCTTGGTCTGTGGGCTGAAGATCAGCGTCGTGCCGTCCCAGCTGAACGTGCCGGCGACGGCGGGCTCGATCTGGAACCGTTGCTCGACGCTGGCCCGCACGACCGCCTCGCTGAACTCAACGTCGATGGCCGTGATCGTCTGGGCGAGGCCGGGATCACCCCCGCTCGGAGCGCTCAGCGCGACCCCGGTGATGGTCGGCGCGCGGCGGTCGACGAGGGTCGCGTTGTAGAGGACGAGGGCCAGCGCAACAACCGCCAGGACCACGCTCCCCAACGAGATCAAGCGGCGCCGCATGGGCTACCGCAACCGGGATTTGGCCACGGGGCGGGACACTAACACACACCCTATACTGCCGACCTTGTGAGCCAACGCCCCGCGCTTGGGTGTCTCTTCGAGATCGTCGAGACCCTCGTCCTGACCCTGATCATCTTCCTCGTCATCCAGACCTTCATCGCCCAGCCGTACCGCGTCGAACAGGAATCGATGCAGAACACCCTCCAGGAGGACCAGTACGTCCTCGTGGACAAGCTGACCCCCCGGTTCGACCCCTACAAGATCGGCGACATCGTCGTCTTCAACCCGCCGACCGACTGGGTCGGCGAGCCGCGGACGCCGTTCATCAAGCGGGTCATCGGGGTGGGGGGGCAGACGGTCGAGATCAAGGACGGCTTCGTCTACGTCGACGACATCAAGCTCGACGAGCCGTACATCTACGAGGAGGACGGCGAGCCCCAGCCGACCGACCCGTCCGACCAGACGACCTGGGCCATCCCCGATGGCGAGCTGTTCCTGATGGGTGACCATCGCAATCATTCCTCGGACTCGCGCGTCTTCGGGCCGATCAAGTCCAGCGACGTCATCGGACGGGCGTGGCTCCGTTACTGGCCGTTCGACACCTTCGGCCTGCTGCCGACACCGACCTACCCGGAGCTGCAGACCACCGCCCCGTGAACCCAGGGCTCGCGGCACTTGCGGTCGCGGTCGTCGCCGGCGGCATCATCGCCGTCTCAACGAGGGAGTCCCGGGTCGCCGTCCTCGGCCTGACGCTGTGCGCGGTGACCGCGCCGCTGATCGGCGATCCGCTGCCCGAGCTCCTGCCCCTGGCGGTTCGCGTCATCGCCGCGATGCTGGCCGGCTACCTGTTGTGGATCGCCGTCCGCCAGAACCCACCTACGCGGGGCTCGCGGCTAGGCTGGCCGGTGGAGTCGCTCGTCGCGGTCGCGGCCGGGATCGCGGGCTTCGGGGCGATCCGGTTCGTCACCGGCGGCGACGATCCGGGCGATCTGCCGGCGCTGCTGGTCGAGCGCGGTCCGCGGGAGGCGCTGGCGGCCGGCACCGCGCTGGCCGTCACGGCCGCGGCGCCGATCCTGGTGGGCCGCGACGTCCTCCGCCTCGGGATCGGGTTGTCGCTGGGGGTCCTGGCGGCGCAGCTGCTGCGGGTCGGGCTGGCCGGCAATCCGTCGTCGCTCGAGCACATCGTCACGGCCGGCTTGACCGTCGCGGTCGCGGCGGCCGTTGCGACGCTCGCCGCCCAGGCGCTGCGCTCGACCGGCGGCCTGGAGCTGTCGTCCACGGGTCGCGGCGCGGCCGGACCGCGCCCCGAGTGGCATCCCGACGATCCCGGCAGTCCGGGTAGGGCCGCGGAGCCGCCGGCCGAAGAGGATGACCCTCCCACGTGGCCGACGAGTGACCGCACGCGGCCGCCGGTGACACCGCGGAGCGGTGTCGGGCGCCGCTCCGTGCGCGGCCGGTAGCGACGCCGATGTCGCTCCTGCCGTTCCTCGCGGTGGCGTTCTCCGCCGGCTCGCTTTCGTTGTTGTCGCGGCGGGCCTACCGGGCGTCGGCGGCGATCGGGCTGGTGGGGCTGGCCGTCGCCGGCGTCGCCGCGGGGCAGATCCGCGACGAGGTGCCATTCCGGATCGCGGGCGGGGCGATCGCCGGCACCGAGTTTGCCCGCCTGTTCCTGGGCCTGGGCGCATGGGTAGGGCTCCTGTTGTGCGTCGTGGCGCTGGCGACGAGCTGGCCGCGCAGCCTGCCCGGCGCGATGCTGGTGGGTCTCGGGGCGACGGGGCTGGCGATCGGCGCGACGGATGCCGCGACGGCCGTCGCCGCGGCCACCGGCGGCGCGGTGGTTGGGATCCTCGTCACCGTGGTCGGAGCGGCATCGGAGCGGGGCCTGGTCGTCGCAAGTCGGGAGCTCCGGGCACTGGTCGTCGCTGGGGTCCTGGCCCTGGGGGCGGTGGCCGTCGTCGCCGGGCCGCTCGGCGGGGTCCGCGTCGATCCCGCGATCCTCGGCGTCGCCTACTTGTCGCTGGCTGCCGCGGTCGCCATCCGCCTGGGCGCCATCCCGTTCCACCTCTGGGCGGCGCGCGTGGCCGATGCCGCACCGGAGATCGGCCTGCCGCTGGTGATGGCCTGGGGCCCGGCGGCCTTCGCGATCGTCGCCCTTGGCTGGATCGACGGGACGCTGATCCCGCTGGGCGAGGACCTCGGCGCGGAGCGCGGCCTGGTCGCGCTCGTGGGACTGGCCAGCCTGGCCTTGGGGACGGCGGCGGCCATCGCCCACGACGACCTCGAGCATGTCGTCGGCTACTCGATCGTCGCTGACGCGGGCGTCGCCCTGCTCGGGCTGGCCGTCCTCGACCCGGTCGGCTGGGAATCGACCCGCACGTGGCTGGTCTGCTTCGTGGTCGTCAAGAGCGCCTTTGCGGCGTGGGTCGCCGCCATCCGCGGCGCCTACGGCACCCGGCGGCTCAGCGAGCTTGGCGGCTGGGCGCGGGGTTCGCCGCTGCTGGCATTGGGGCTGCTGGTGATCGGGCTGGCCGCGATCGGCTGGCCGGGGCTGGCGGCGTTCGCATCACGGGGTTTCCTCATCGTCCAGGTGTTCGGCGGGCCACTCGGGCTGTTCGCGGTGGTCGCGGCGCTGGCCGGTGTGGTCGTCTACGGGCGGATCCTGGCGGCGGGGCTGGGCCGCCGAAGCCGGGCGGTGGAGAACGGCCCGGGCCACCAGTTCCGATGGCCGGCGGGGCGGCCGAGTCGGCTGTCGACGACCTTCATCGACGACCTCGTGGGGGGTTGGAGCGCCAACAGGGCGCCGATCGCAGCGATCGCCGTCCTCGCCCTCGCCGGGCTGGCCGCGGCAGTCTCCGGCGGCGGGCTGGGGGTCCAGCGGGCGGCGGCGGGGCTGCCACCGACGCTCGGCGAGCCGACGGAATCCTTCGGGCCAGAGTCGTCGGGCCAGACCGAGCCCTGAGCCGTCGTCGCCGCCCGCTGGCTGCTCGCGGGGCGAGCAAACGGGGCGCCGGTGCGGGTCAGGACCTGCTGGTGCTCGCGGGGCGAGCAAACGGGCGGGGCGGGGTCGGATCCGGCGTCGGTGGGCTCGTGGGGCGAGCAACCGTGCGGGGCGGGGTCGCTGCCGCCATCGGTCTGCTCGTGGGGCGAGCAACCGTGCGATGGCGGGGCGGATCTGACGTCGGTTTGCTCGTGGGGCGAGCAGAGGGCGGGGCGGGGCTACTCCTCCGGGGCGAGCGCCCAGCGGTCGATCTCGCGCTCGTAGTCGACCAGCTCGCCGTCGCCGAACCACAGGCCCAGCTCGGTCGCGGCCGTCTCTGGTCCGTCGGACGCGTGGACCAGGTTCTGCGCGGTCTCGAGCGCGAAGTCGCCCCGGATCGTGCCGGGCGCCGCCTCGTGCGGCCGGGTCGCACCGACCATCGAGCGGACGACCGCAATCGCATTCGGGCCCTCGAGGGCGAGGGCGACGAGCGGACTCGAGGTGATGAACGCGACGAGACCGCCGAAGAACGGCCGCTCCCGGTGGACGGCGTAGTGGCGCTCGGCCAGGTTGCGATCGACCTTGACGAGCTTGAGCCCCACGAGCTTCAGGCCACGCTCCTCGAAGCGAGCGAGGATGCGGCCGGTCAGCAGTCGCTGCACGCCGTCCGGCTTGATGAGGACGAGGGTCCGTTCGGTCACAGTGCCTCCTGGTTGCGGGCGCGCCGCTCGGCGCGGGCAGTGAGTGCGGCGGCGGCATTGGTGTAGGCGTGCTGGGCGTCGCGCTCGTGGCCGAGGAGCCGGTAGGCGTCGCCCCGGACGAGGTCGAGCTCGGGAGATGGTCCCGCCGCCCGACCGGCCGTCTCCAGGACCGCCGGCGCGAGCCCGGGTCCGACTCGGAGGACGATGGCGAGGTGGACCGCCGCCGTGGAGAGGTCCCCCGCCTCGAGGGCGGTCTCGGCCGCATCCAGCGCGGCGTTGGGACTGGGGAGCCCACCGTGGGCAGCCGCTTCGTCGGTATCCCAGAAGCCCCGATCCGCCGGCGGATGAGGGCGCGCGTTGGGCTCCTCCTCCGCCACGGTCGGGAAGGCCGAGCCCGGAACCGGGGCGAGCCCGGCGTCCGGGAACAGGGTCCCGGCGGGCTGCTCCACGTCGGCGGCATCGGCGGGCCAGATCAGGCTCCGGGGCATCCCGGCAAAGACGGTGTCGAGCGAGCCATTGGCTCGTTCGATCGCGTGGGCGGCGAGCCGGCGCGCCTCGCCCGGCCGTCCCACCGACGCCGTGGCTTCCGCGGCGATCACGAGCGCGATCAGCGAATCGCCGCCGATCCCGAGATGCGCCTGGGCCGCCTCGCCGGCCCCGGCAAGGTCACCGGTCCGCCAGCGGGCCTCGGCCAGCGCCACCAGCCCCTGGTCGTCGAGGTCGCCTGCACCGGCCAGGGCTTCGAGCTCCGCCCGTGCCAGGCCGAGCAGCCCCATCCGGAGGTGCACTCGCGCCAATCGCCGATCGGCGGCCGGATCCGACGGTCGCGGCCGGGGGATCGGCCGCGGACCCGCAGACTTGACGTCGCTCATGCCGGCAGTCGCAGGCGACGCTCGAGGCCACGGAGGTGCCGCGCCGGGGCGACGACCGCCATCCGGAGCGCGGCGTCGGTGAACAGTTCGGCGGACAGGGCCTGGACATCGTCCGGCTTGACAGCGTCGACCGCGGCCAGCGCATCGTCGAGCGTCAGGACCCGATCGTGGAGGGCCTCCTGGCCGCCGAGCCAGGCGGCGAGATGGCGCGTCTCCTCGAGCCGCAGCTCCAGGCCGCCGCTCAGGTAGGCCTTGGCCTTCGCGAACTCGGCCGCATCGACCGGCTCGTCGCGGAGTCGCGCGAGCTCCGCCAGGATCGCCTCGATGGCTTGTGGCAGCCGGGCCGGATCCACACCGGCGGAGATCTCGACCACCCCGGCATCGGCGTATTCGACCAGGCCCGACGAGATGTCGTAGGCCAGGCCGCGGTCCTCGCGGACGGCGAGGAAGAGGCGGCTGCTCATCCCGTCGCCGAGGATCGTGTTGAGCATGGCGAGCGTCCAGGCCTGGGGATGATCGCGCCGCAGCCCGGGTACCCCGATCGCCAGCTGGGCCTGCGTCGTGTCGCGGCGCCCGACCATGACCCGCTCGCCCGCGGGCAGGTCCGGAGCCGGAGCCCAGCCGGGGAGCGCGCCGTTGCCGGAGCCGAAGGCCGCCCCGGCCAGCCCGACGACGTCGTCGTGGCCGAGATCGCCGGCCAGCGAGACCACGATGTTGGCCGGCCGGTAGGTGGCTCGCCAGAACTCGCGAATCCGCTCCTCCGGGATGGCCCGGATCGAGGCCTCGTCGCCGCAGATCTCGCGCCCCAGCGGACCGTCGCCGAACATCGCCCCCTGGAAGAGGATCTGGCAGTACTCGGCCGGGTCATCAAGGTAGGAGCGGATCTCCTCGATGATGATCCCCCGCTCCTGGTCGATCTCCTTCTCGTCGAGCGTCGGCCGGACGATCAGCTCGCCCAGGACCTGCATCGCCCGCTCGGCCTCGCGCCGCGGGACGCGGACCCAGTACACGGTCGCCTCGCGCTCCGTGGCGGCGTTGAACGAGCCGCCCACGCCCTCGATCGCCTCGCTGATCGCGCGACTGGTCGGGTAAGCGGCTGTGCCCTTGAAGGTGATGTGCTCCATGAAGTGGGCCGCGCCGACTTCATCGGGCCGCTCGAGGCGTGACCCGGCGAGGACATAGGCCGCGATCGAGACCGAGCGTGCCTGCGGAAGCCGGGCGCTGATCACGCGGGGCCCGGCGGGCAACGCGGTCCGTTCGAACATCGCTCGGGATGGTACAGGAATTGGTTCGGCGCCCCGGGAGGGTCCCAGGGCGCCGAAGGTTCGCGACGAGGTCGCCGGACTAGACCATCGCCTCGATCCAGTCCTTGGCGAAGAAGACCACGAAGGCCACCGAGACCGCCCACATGAGTGGATGGACCTCGCTGAGCTTGCCCTTGACCACCTTGATCAGGGTCCAGGCAATGAAGCCGGCACCGATGCCGACGCTGATGTCATAGGTCAACGGCATCAGGATCATGGTCAACAGCGCCGGCAGGCCATCCTCCAGGTCGGCGACGTTGATGTCCGCGATCTGGGTGAACATCAGGAACCCGACCAGGACGAGCGCGGGCGCCGTCGCCACGCCGGGAACCACGCCGGCCAGCGGCGCGAGGAAGATCGCCAGGAGGAAGAGGACGCCCGTGACGACCGAGGTGAAGCCCGTCCGGCCACCCTCGGCCACGCCGGCCGCGCTCTCGATGTAGGTCGTGTTGGATGACGTGCCGGCGACACCACCGGAGAACGCCGCCACGGAGTCGACCAGCAGGACGCGACTCACGCCGGGCACCTTGCCGTCCTTGCCTGCCAGCCCCGCCTGGGTCGCGACGCCGGTCACGGTCCCCATCGTGTCGAAGAAGTCGAGGAGCATGATCGAGAAGATCACGAGGACCGCGGTGAGCGCGCCAAGGCGGGTGAACGCCTGGAGCGGATCCTGGAGGCCCAGGCCCAGCGTCGAGAAGTTGGGTGTCCACGACAGCGGTCCGACCGTCACGACGCCGGCCAGGATGGCGACGATCGTGGTGACGAGGATGCTGATGATCAGCGCCGCCTTGATCTTGCGAGCCCACAGCACGACCGTCAGCAGCAGGCCGAACAGGAACACGAACTGCTGGGGCTCGTTGATCGGGCGCAGGGCGACGGGCGGCAAGGCGCCATAGGCGGAATCCCCCTGGCCAACCACGATCCCACCATTGGCGAACCCGATGAACAGGATGAACAACCCGATCCCGACGCCGATGGCCCGCTTGAGCGCCAGCGGGACGGCATTCATGACGGCCTCACGGAGGCCGATGAGCACGAGCACCGTGATGATCAGGCCCTCGAGGACCACGACACCCATCGCCCCGCGGGCGTCGAGTCCCCGGGCGGTGAGCCCGAAGGCGACGATGGCGTTGATGCCCAGCCCCGCGGCCAGCGCGAATGGGTAGTTGCCGATCACGCCCATCGCGATCGTCAGGATCCCGGCGAGGAGCGCCGTCGCGGCCGAGACCGCGATCGGGTCGAGCTGCAGCGGGCCGGAAATGATGCTCGAGTTCACGAAGATGATGTAGGCCATGACCATGAACGTGGTCAGACCAGCCCGAGCCTCCGTGACCAGGTTCGTGCCACGTTCGGCGAACTTGAAGTACTCGCCGATCGCGCCGCCGCCACCTCCGGGCGGCCGCCGATCTCCGTCCAGCGGCCGATCATCGGGCGGCCGCCGATCGGCTTCATCCATCGTCGTCACAGGCCCTCCACTCCCTTCCTGGTTCGACGCGCCGCGCCTTGGGCGGGCTCGGTCCGCGCCTGACGCCTGGTCCACCGGCCGGGTTCTGGGAACCGGGCCGCATCCCTCCCTACTCGGGATCCGCCCCCTCGAGGCCCAGCAGCTCCATCTGGACATAGCCGCTGGTGTCGAACTCGAGCTGGCGCGGAGCAAATGGTGACTCCGCGTCGCTCGGCCCGATCGGGGCGAACTCGATGACGACCCGCTCGTCGCCCTGGACGAGGGCGTAGACCAGCAGCTGGTCGGGGCGGGTCTCGAACTCGAGGTGCTCGAACGAATCGATATTGAGGGTGATGGCGAGAGGGGTGAAATAGGTCGACACGTCGGGCTGGTCGACGACGAGCCGCTCGACCCAGCCGGTGCCGTGATCGACGAGGGCCGAACCGCGGAAGTAGCGGTACGACACGGTCTGCTTGAGGAGCGGCCGGAGCAGGTTCTGCATGTCGGCGCGGGTGGAAACGACGCCCTGGTTGACGAAGAACTTCGCGGGCGGGGCGACCGACAAAATGGGGCTCCTGCGGCTGGCCTGGGGGGCGGGGCTCGGGACGCCGGGGCTGGCGTGGATGGTACCGCAGCACAACGTCGACCGCGGGCCAATCCAGGCAAATTCAGCCGAGTTGGGCGATCGCAACCGGCTAGACTTTCGCCCGGTCGGTGGCCACCGTCGCCATGCCCACCGGCCTCGGAGGTTGCGGTGGTAGAGGGTCCCGCACCCGCGATTGAGCCAGGCCGATGATCGTCTCCACGCCAGGACCCCACGCCGACGCCGGCACGGCCGACTTCCCGGTGCGGTTCGAGGACCCGGAGGACGCGTCGCTCACCTGGGAGTTGGACGACATGCACCTGCCGTTCGCAACCCCTCCTCTCGGCGCCGACTACGTCCGGACGCTAGGCGCCGGGATGAACGACCGCTATGACTGGCTGGAGCCGTTCCCCCAGCGGTGGAAGACAGCGGTCTGGAACGGCTACACCTACTTCGCCCTGCACCTCGAGGGCAGCGACGACGAACGGGCCGAGGTGTGGCGTCGCTGGGAGGCGCTCTGCCGTGCGCAGATCGACCTGGTCCGCCGCTACTGGGATGAGGAGGCGCTGCCGGAGCTGCTGGCGATCTATGAGCGGATCGAACGCACCGACGTCGAGTCGGTCCCGGCCGTCGACTTCGTTGATGCCTGGGATGCGGCGTGGGCCGGCGCCAGGCGCGCCTGGGCGATCCACTTCCTGGCGATCATGGGCCCCTACCAGGTTGTCGAGGATCTGCTCGACCTGTACGAGCGCCTCCTCCCCGAGGCCGACGCCGGGGAAGGGCTTCGGCTCGTCCAGGGATTCGGTGACGACTTGTTCTCCGTCGAGCTCGGGATCGAGCGCCTCGCCACACTGGCACGCGGGACGCCATCGATCGCGGCCCGATTGCGGACCGATGACCACGTGACGCGACAGGACCTCGCAGACCTCGATGGCGGGGCCGAGTTCGCCGGGGAGCTGGACGTCTTCCTGAACCGCCACGGCCACCTCGGGCAGGGGTTCGACGACCTCGTCCTGCCGTCCTGGGGCGAGCAGCCCGGCCTGTTGCTCGCCGAGGTTGCGAAACGGGTCGACCGTCCGGCCGTGCCCGCCGAGGAGCGGCGCGAGCGGCTTCGGGCGGAAGCCGACCGGCTGGCCGACGGCGTTCGGACGGTCCTTGCCGACCGCCCCGACGAGCTTGCCCAGTTCGAGAAGCTGCTCGCTTCGGCCCGCGACGTCGGGCCGCTGACCGAAGGACACAACTACTGGATCGACCGGATGGTGCAGGCCCGCCTCCGGACCCTTTCGACGCGCGTCGGGCGTCGGCTGGTCGAGGAAGGCAGCCTCCAGGCGGCCGACGACGTGTTCTTCCTCGACCGAGCCGAGATCCGAGCCGCGCTGCTGCAGCCGGGTGACCGGCGAGCCCTCGTCGAGGAACGGAAGGGTCTGCACGCCCGACAGCAGGCCCTCCATCCGCCGCGAACGGTTGGCGTCGCCCCCAGGGAGCAATTGACCGTCGACCGCTTCGACGGCCCGCGAATCACGTCCGACGATCCGACCATCCTCATCGGCGTGGGCGCCTCGGCGGGCGTCGTGAGCGGCACGGCCCGGGTGACGCTCTCGCCCGCCGACTTCGAGCGGATCCAACCGGGCGACATCATCGTCTGCCCGTCGTCGAACCCGTCGTGGGTCCCCGTCTTCGCGATCGCCGGCGGGCTGGTGACGAACACCGGTGGCGTGATCTCCCACGCGGCCGTCGTTGCCCGTGAGTTCGGGCTGCCGGCTGTCGTCGGGACCGGCGACGCGACGACCCGGATCGCCGACGGTCGGTCGGTCGAGATCGACGGCACCCGCGGAACCGTTCGGCTGCTGTGACCGCCGCCCCGGGTGCGGCTCGCCCGGAGGGCGTCCTCTCGGCGCTGATGCTGGGCGTGGCCGGCGGCGCGATCCTCGTGCCCCTCAACTCGACGATGCTCGCCGTCGCACTGCCCGGGATCATGGACGAGTTCGAGCTCCAGGCGAACGAGGTGTCGTCGCTCGTCACCCTCTACCTCGGTGCGGTCGCGCTGACGCTCCCCGTCGCCGGCTCGCTCACCGATCGGTTCGGGGCTCGACGAGTCTTCATCGCCGGGGTCCTGGGGTTCGCGGCTGCGTCGCTCGGTGCGGCGATCGGGAGCTCGTTCCCGGTGCTGGAGGGGGCACGCGTCCTGCAGGCCGTGGCCGGAGCCCTCGTCTCGACATCGTCGGCCACGCTCATCCGCCAGACCGCGCCGGCGACCCGCCAGGGCGAGGCGTTCGGCCTGTTCGACCTCCTCGTGTCGATCAGTGCGGCCGTGGGACCGTTCGTCGGCGGGATCCTCGTCGGGGCGCTTGCCTGGCGGTCGATCTTCACCCTGGCGATCCCGATCGCTTTGCTTGCCGCTGTCATCGTGACCATCCTGCTGCGCGACGGCGGTGCCGCCACGCGCACCCGACACGGCCGGCCGCTCGACGTGCCGGGCCTGTGTCTCCTGGGGCTCGTGATCGTCGCCATCCTCGTCGCGCTGCGGGGCCTGGGAACCTGGGTGTCCGCGAGCGCGCTCGGCGTGGGGGCCGTTCTCCTGGTGCTGTTCATCGTCGTGGAACTCCGGACCGTCCATCCGGCCGTGGACCCGCGACTCTTTGGTCGTCGGCCGTTCGCGTCGGCGGTCGCCGGCGTCTTCGGAATGACGGTCGTCCTGCACGGCACCTTCTTCCTCGTGCCAATCCTCGTCGAGCGGCTGTTGGATGGATCGGCGACGGAGAGTGGCCTCGTCCTGCTGGCGGTCGCCGGCGTCAGCGCCGTCGTTGCGCCATGGGGCGGACGGCGATCGGACCGCGTTGGTCGGCGCGGCCTCGTCATCGGCGGATCGCTGGTGATGGGCGCGGGATTGGGGGCCCTTGCGTTGCCAGCGGGAAGCGGTTCGGCAGCCGTCGTTGGCGTGATGCTCGGCATGGTTGGACTTGGCATGGGCCTCGCCGGCTCGTCCTTGCAGGCATCGGCGTTCGAGTCGGTCGAGGCAGAGCGGGTGGGGATGGCAGCCGGGACCTACTTCACGGGTCGGTACCTGGGTGGCGTGGTGGGCGCAAGCCTCGGCGGGGCCGTCCTCGCCTCCGGGGTAACGATGCAGGGGATCGGCCTGGGATTCGCGATCCTCGCGGTCGTGTCATTCGGCATCGCGGCCGTCGCGCTCGGTCTCCCGGGCGGACCATCGTCGGGGTCCCGCGAGCATGCCCGCGTATGATCCGGCCATGCTGCTCGCGATCGACATCGGCAACACGAACGTCTCGCTCGGCGCCTTCCGGGCGGGGCAGCTCGTCGCGACGCGCACGGGCGGCCACGACGCCGCGCGCGACGGCCGACGAGCTCGACCTGCTGCTCGACGGCCTGCTTGGTCTCGACGACCTCGCCTTTGCCGACGTGGGATCGATCTGCTGCGCTTCCGTCGTCCCGGCCCTCACCGACGCCCTGGAGGCGGTGGCGACACGGCGCGAACGGCCGCTCGTCGTGGCGACCGCGGGCACGATCCCGATCCCGGTCCGGGTCGACAGGCCGGAGCAGGTGGGCGCGGACCGGCTGGTCAATGCGCTGGCTGCGCACCGCCTCCACGGCTCGCCGGCGGTCGTCGTCGACTTCGGGACGGCGACGACGTTCGACTGCGTGGCCGCCGACGGGGCCTACGTGGGCGGTGCCATCGCGCCGGGACTGGAGCTGGGATTGGAAGCCCTGGCAGCCCGAACCGCCAAGCTGCCGCGGATCGAGCTCCGTGCCCCGGACCGCGCGATCGGCCGCGACACCATCTCGGCGATGCAGTCGGGAACCGTCTTCGGGTACCAGGCCCTCGCCGCCGGGCTGCTGGCCCGAATTCGCCGCGAGCTGGCCGATGCCAACGGCGTCGGGCCCGCGGACGTCAAGGCGATCCTGACCGGTGGTCTGTCCGCCGCGCCGTGGGTCCGTGCCCTCGACGGGATCGACGCGATCGACCCGGACCTGACCCTCCGTGGCCTGGCGATCCTCCACGCCGAGGTGACCGGCGGGGAGCCGCTCCGGCTCGGGCTGCCGTGACGGCGCCTTCGGGCCAGGGCCGCCTCGCCGGCCGTCTGATCGGCCTCGGCGTGACGGGCTCGATCGCCGCCTTCAAGGCACCCGAGCTGGTCCGCGCGCTCCAGGCCGAGGGCGCCGACGTGGTCGCCCTCCTCTCTCCCGCCGCGACCCGCTTCGTGGCCCCGTTGGCACTCCAGGCGCTGACTCGTCATCCGGTGGACGACGACCTGCTGGCGCTGCTCCCGGACGCCCGGATCGGGCACATCGTCGTCGCCGATACGGCCGATGCGATCCTGGTGGCCCCCGCGACCGCCCATTGGCTGGGCGCGATGGCCAACGGCCTCGCCGCCGATACGGTCACCGCAACGTGCCTCGCCACGACCGCACCGGTCGTCGTCGCCCCGGCGATGGACGGCGACATGTACGCCCACCCGGCGACACAGGCGAACGTCCGGCGGCTGCGCGACGACTTCGGGTACGCGATCGTCGACCCGGAAGAAGGGCCGCTGGCGTCGGGGGCCGTCGGCGTCGGACGGCTGGCCGAAGCGGGCACGATCGTCGACGCGGTCGTGGCGGCCATCGCCGATGCTCCGATCCGGGCGCCCGACGAACGACTTCGGCCGCCCCAGATCGCGCCGGCCCGCGAGGCGGACCTGTCGGGTCGCCACATCCTCGTCACCGCGGGCGGCACCGCCGAGCCGATCGATCCGGTCCGGTTCATCGGCAATCGCTCGACCGGCATCATGGGCGCGGCGATCGTCGATGCGGCCATCGATCGGGGCGCGAAGGTGACCGTCGTGATCGGCCATGTCCAGGCCGGCTTCAATCCGGGCGCGAAGGCCGTGTGGGCCGAGACCACGTCCCAGATGCGCGACGCCGTCATCGACGCCCTGCCGGCCGCCGACGCCCTGATCATGGCCGCCGCCGTGGCCGACTTCCGACCGCGCCAGGCCGCCGACCGGAAGCTGACCCGCGACGGCTCGCTGACCCTCGAGCTCGAGCCGACCGAGGACATCCTTGCCGAGGCGTCCGCTCGGGCCGCCGGGCTCACGCCCCGGCCGATCCTCGTCGGCTTTGCCGCCGAGACAGGATCGCTCGTCCGGGCGCCGGACAAGCTCCGCCGCAAGGGCGTGGACTTCCTCGTCGCCAACGACGTCGCCGAGCCGGGCTCGGGATTCGGGACCGCCACGAACCGGGTGACGATCCTCGATGCGGCGGGCGGCCGCGACGAGCTCCCCCTGCTCCGCAAGCGCGAGGTCGCCGACCGGCTGTTGGACAGGGTGGCACGAGCGCTGGACGATCGCGACACGGCCGCGCAGACTTCGGCCATGAGCGAGAGCAGCGCGCGATGAGCGCGACCCCGGACGCCGTCCGCCGCCTGACGCTGGGCGACATCGGCCGGCTGTACGCCGACGGCGAGCGGATCGCGATGCTGACCGCCTACGACTACCCGACGGCCAAGCTCCTCGACGAGGCCGGCATCCCGCTGCTTCTCGTCGGCGACTCGCTGGGCCGGGTCATGCTGGGCTACGAGAACGAGATCCCGGTCTCGATGGCCGACATGCTCCACCACACGGCCGCGGTCGTGCGAGGGGCCAAGCGGGCATTCGTCGTCGGCGACATGCCGTTCCTCTCCTACTCGACGCCGGACACCGCCGTTGCCAACGGCGGGCGGTTCCTGTCGGAGGCCGGCGCCCAGGCGGTCAAGGTCGAGGGCGGCGTTCGTGGTGCCCGCACGATCGAGGCGCTCGTCCGGGCCGGCGTGCCGGTAATGGGCCACATCGGCTGGACGCCGCAGTCGGCCAACGAGCTGGGCAAGGTCCGCGTCCTGGGCAAGACCCGCGAGGGGGCTCGCTCGCTTCTCGCCGATGCCCTCGCCGTCCAGGAGGCCGGCGCCTTCGCGATCGTCCTCGAGCTGGTCCCCGAGCAGCTGGCCGCAGCGATCACCGAGCGGTTGAAGATCCCGACGATCGGCATCGGTGCCGGGGCCGGCTGCAGCGGCCAGGTCCAGGTCCTCACCGACCTCCTGGGCTGGGACGACTGGCACCCGAAGCACGCCCGGCCGTATGCCGACCTGCGGGGGACGATCCTCGAGGCCGCCCGTGCCTACGCCGCCGATGTCGCCGGCGGGTCGTTTCCGGGCCCCGCGGAGACCGTCCGAATGGACGACGCCGTGCTCGAGGACGTCCTGGGCCGGTCGCCGATGGATCGCGACGCGGACATGCCGATCGGGGGCATTCCGCTCGACCGCGACCTCTAAGGCCTCATTGACCCTGGTCGTCCGAACACGCGACGAGCTGCGCGCCGCGCTCGGCGGCGCCCCACGACCTGTCGGGCTGGTGCCGACGATGGGCTGGCTCCACGAAGGCCATCGGGCGCTGATGCGCCGGGCCCGCGAGGACAACGCCACCACGGTCGTGACGATCTTCGTCAACCCGCGGCAGTTCAACGAGGCGTCGGATTACACCAGGTATCCGCGGGCCGAGGATCGCGACCTGGCGATCTGCGAGGAGGAGCGGGTCGATCTCGTCTTCGCACCGCCGGTCGAGGAGGTCTATCCACCCGGTTTCGACAGTGTCGTCTCGGTGGGCGCGGTGTCGCGGCCGCTGGAGGGGGCCGCCCGACCGGGTCACTTCGACGGCGTCGCGACTGTGGTGGCGATCCTGTTCAACCTGGTCGGCGCCGAGCGGGCGTACTTCGGTCAGAAGGATGCACAGCAGGTGATGGTCATCCGGCAGATGGCCCGCGACCTGGCGATCGGCACGGAGGTCGTCGCCTGCCCCACGATCCGCGAACCGGACGGCCTGGCCCTCTCGTCACGCAACGTCCACCTGTCCGAGGCCGAACGAGCCGCGGCCCCCGTCCTTCGCCGGGCGTTGCTCGCCGCTCGCGAACGATGGGACGGCGGCGAGCGCAGCGCCGAAGCGCTGCGGGACGCGATGCGGGAGGTCCTTGCCGCCGAGCCGTTCGCCCGGCCCGACTACGTCAGCGTGGCCGACGGTCGCTCGCTGGCCGAGCTTGACCGGGTCGAGGGTCCGGCACTGCTGTCGCTGGCAGTCACCTTCGGGTCCACCCGGCTCATCGACAACGAGCCGCTCCCATGAGCCGGGTGCCACGCCGTCAGCGATAGCGGTAGGGCAGCCAGTAGCCCTCGTTGATGTAGCCCCACGGGTTGACCCGGTTGGAGCCCCAGCGCCACGGCAAGCCCTTCCAGACCTCGAGGTGGAGGTGGTTGCCGCTGGCGCAGCCGCTCATCCCGACCTGGCCGATCCGCGTGGTCGCACCGGTGACGGCGGCGCCGTACGAGGTGGTCTCGCGGGCGAGGTGGTAGTAGGCGCTGTAGGTGATGCCGTCGCGGTGGCGGACCCAGACCTGGTAGCCACCGCAATTGTTCTTCCAGCCGGCGAAGACGACCTTGCCGTTGCCGATCGGGACGACGCCGCTCCACCTGGGGGCGGCGATGTCGATGCCGCGATGGCCGGAGCTGTACCACTGGCTCACGTAGCTGGATCGGGTGGTGACGGGCCACGCCGCCGCGGCGATGGCCGGCAGGGCGACGAGGACAGCCAGGGCGAGGATCAGGGCTCGAATGGGACGAGTCGACATGGCGATGACGGGCACGCAGCGGCGCTACCCAGACTCCTTTCTGCCAGGAGGCCGACCGGGTGTGCCGGGGCCAGCGATGAGGATGGGGGCGGGGGCGGCGGATGGGACGTGGTGCGCAAACCCCTGGGGGAGGGCGAGCGGCCGGCGGCGACCCTCTCCCGGAGGCCGACGGGCTACTTGGCGCGGCGCAATGCTAACCCATCCGGGCGGAGGACCCGGCGGTCAGGCCCCGACCGGCGTCGCCGCGGCCAGAATCCGGTCGACGTCGAGGAATTCGGCGACCAGCTCCTTGATCAGCTGGATCTTCTCCCGGTCGGCGGCATGCGTCTTGACCAGTAGGTCGTGGACTTCCGAGGCGACCGAGTAGGTGTCCTCGGGGACCAGGGTGGCGAACAGGCCGGCCTGGCGGATGGCCCGGAGGACCGGCTCGCGCGGCCGGTAGCCGCCCGTCAGGACGAGGCCGATCGCAGCCCCTTCGTGGCCGTCGATGGCCGCCGTCCGCTCGTTCGTCGCCTCGGCGGCGATCGCCGCGATCCGGGCGGCCTCGCTCGAATTCGCCAGCCGGACGCGGGGCGCCAGGTGCGCGGTCGTGATCGTGAGGATCACGTCCTCGCGATCGCCCGGCACGATGACCAGCGTGCCCGGCCCGACCCGCTCCAGCATGTGGCCGGGCTCCATCGCCCCGATGGCCACCCCGTCGATGACCCGGTCGAGATCGGGGCCGGGATGGATCGTCTCGCCGCGCAGGCCCTCGAGGATCATCCCCAGCGTCGGGTTGGAGAGGATCGGCCGGACCGGGAGGACGCCCAGCAGTGGGATGTCGTGCTTGGCCAGGCCCTGCTCGAGGATCGTGGCAATCCCCGGCTGGGCGTCGAGGTCGACCTTGTTGACGATCGCCCCGGCGACGTGGACCCCGGTGCTGGCAAACAGCGCGGCGTTGAGGACGATCTCGTCGATCGGCCGGCCGACGCCACCTTCGCTGACGATGATCGTGGGGGCGCCGACCATCTGGGCCACGGCCGCGTTCGACAGCCCGATCACGGCGCCGACGCCCGCGTGGCCGGTGCCCTCGATGAGCAGCATGTCGTGGCCCGCGAACGTCGCGTGGGCGTCGCGGATCCGGGCGGGCAGGTCCTCGACCACGTCACCGGCGATGTACGCCTTGGTGAAGCCCCGCGGGATGTGGACGGGACTCATGACCGAGTACGGCTCTGACAGCCCGAACACGGACTTCATCAGCACCGCGTCCTCGTCCGCCGGGACGCCGTCGTCGATCACGGTCCGCTGTCCGACCGGTTTCATGAACCCGGTCCGCAGCCCCTTGGCGAGGAATCCGTCGAGCAGCCCGAGCGCCGCGGTGGTCTTGCCGCGGTTCTGACCGGTTGCCGCCAGGTAGAGGTGCCTCACGGCCGCGGCCGCCCTATCGGGCGGTGGTCTTGCGCTCGATCAGCTGGAGCGCGTCGCGCAGCCGGTTGACCGTCTCGGCGTCGACCGCGTCCGGCTCGAGATACGGGCCCAGCCGCTCCATGATGTCCGCAACCAGCCCCAGGAAGACCGTCGCGTCGGCGACGAAGAACTGTGGCTCGTTGTTGTAGCGGACCAGGGTCAGCCGGCCCTGCAGGACCCGCCGCTCCTCGACATGGGCGATCTGGGTGGCGAAGTTGTGGCCCTGGATGCCATCCGGGTTGTTGAGGAAGTTCAGGGCGTTGTCGATCGCCAGGCCGAACCGCGCCCGCCAGGCGACCAGCCGCTCGTGGACCTCCGACGGGATCCGGACCTCCGCGACCTCGTCGAACACCTCCGGCGCGACTGTCAGCAGCCCGACCAGCGTCGTCCCCGCCCGCGGACCCAGCATCACCTGCAGGCTCCGCTCGAGGGTGAAGACCTCCGAATCGAACCTCGGGCTGGTGATGACATCGGTCAGCAGGTCTTCGACGTTGTCGAGGATGCCCGGTTCCGCGACCGAGTTCGCGAGGTGGAGGATCTCCTCCTTGAACAGGAACTTCTCTTCGTGGTCGAGCATGCGGCGGATGGTAGCAGTCGCCCGTTCGGCCGCAATCAGCCTGCAGTGACGCGTGGCCGATACGTCACGCCGTTCGCGCTGACACCGCCGAAACGGGCGCAGACCCAGCGTGGTGGCAGGTCGCAGCACAGGGAGAGCGCAGATGGAGAACCAGAAACCACCGATCGTGCCGAACGCGGACACGGCCTCGCTCGGTCCGGCGGCTGCCATCAACGATGCGGCCGACCTGGACCTCGCGCATCCGGACGACGAACGTGAGGACGAATTGCCGGAGCACGAGCGGGACGACGTCGTCGACGAGCCGGACGAGCTCAATCCCACGACCCATCTCCCGGGCTGACCGACGCGGGCGCCGGCCCGCCTCGTTGCGCCCACTACCTGGCGTGTTGCCAGGTCCGTCATTCCCCCGGAAGCGCCCAAGGCCACGCTCAGATCGGGGTCGCTCGGTCGCCTCGCGAGCCCTGGACGCTGATTGCGGGTGCCACCGCGCTGGGCATGCCGTTGCCGATGCCGCCGTTGCGCCAGCAGTGACACGACGCGGGCAGATGCCGGTGAGCAACGGCACCGCACCACAGCCGTTGCCACCGGACTGAACCGCAGGGCATCATTGGGCCTCCGACACCAATCAATCCCTGGAGGCTTCACTTCGTCATGCACCTGCCCCGAATTCGACGCGCCGCCGGCGCATCCCTCCTGGCCGTCGCAGCGCTGACGCTCACGGCCGGCACCGCACTCGGTCACGAGTGCATGAACGAGTCGCGGAGCGCCACCGGCGACGCCAAGGCCGCCCAGAGTCGCGCCTGGACGTTCGCTTCGAACGTGATCCTCGAGTTCATCATTCCGGAGGCACTGGGCGTGGATCCGTTGACGCCGGAGCAGCTCGCTGAGGCCCAGGCGATCGTCGCCGAGGAGAAGGCGAGCGGCGGTTTCGCCGCGGTCTACGCCGAGGACCGGGCGATCCTGATTCGGGCGACCGCGGCCATCGGCACGATCAAGGACGGCTTCACGGACAAGTCCGATGATGAGCGGGCGATCGATCACGCGACCGCCGACCTGGCCGAGCTGGATGCGCTCGTCGGCCACCTGGTCGGGATCTACATGGCGGTCTCGAGCTAGGCCTCGGGACGCCTCGCCGAAACCCACGAAGCCCCGGCCTGCCGGCCGGGGCTTCTGCTTTGTGCGGGTCGGGCCTACGGATACAGACCGCGCATCGAGGTCGCGTCGGCCACCCGCTGGACGGCGAGCAGGTAGGCCGCGGTGCGCATGTTGACCTGCTCGCGGCGGGCAATGGCCAGCGTCTCCTGGAACGCCTTGACCATGATCCCGCGCAGCTTCTCGTTGACGACGGTCTCGCTCCAGTGGTCGCGGTTGAGGTCCTGGACCCATTCGAAGTAGGACACCGTCACGCCACCGGCGTTGCACAGGATGTCCGGGATCATGAACGTCTTCCACGACTTGAAGAGGATCTCGTCGGCCTCCGGCGTCGTCGGCCCGTTGGCCGCCTCGGCGACGAGGCGGGCATTGATCCGGCCGGCGTTCTCGGCGGTGATCTGGTTCTCGAGGGCCGCCGGGATCAGGATCTCGCACTCGACCTCGAGGAGCTCCTCGTTGCTGATGTCGGCCGTGCCGGGGAAACCCTGGACGGTGCCGTGCTCCTTCTTCCAGGCAATGACCTTGTTGATCTCGAGGCCGTCGGGGTTGTGGATGCCACCGGTCGAATCGGAGACCGCCACGACCGTCGCCCCCTCGGCGCCGATCAGCTGGGCGGCGATCGAGCCGGCGTTGCCGAATCCCTGGATCGCGACCGTCGACTTCGGCAGCTCGAGACCGAGATGGCGGGCCGCCTCGATGATGCAGAAGACCGTGCCGCGGGCGGTCGCCTCGTTGCGACCCTCGGAGCCGCCAAGGGAGATGGGCTTGCCGGTGACGACGCCGGGGACGGTGTGGCCCTGGTGCATCGAGTAGGTGTCCATCATCCAGGCCATGACCTGGGCGTTGGTGTTGACGTCCGGAGCGGGGATGTCGCGCTCGGGGCCGATGAGGACCTCGATCTCGGTGGTGAACCGGCGGGTCAGCGCCTCGACTTCCTTCATCGACAGCTTCTTGGGATCGACGATCACGCCGCCCTTGCCGCCACCGTAGGGAATGCCGACCACGGCGCACTTCCAGGTCATCCACATCGCGAGGGCCTTGACCTCGTCGAGGGACACGTCCTGGTGGTAGCGGATCCCGCCCTTGGCCGGGCCGCGTCCCAGGTTGTGCTGGACGCGGTAGCCGGTGAAGACCTGCACGCTGCCGTCGTCCATCTTCACCGGGAAGTGGACCGTCAGCTCACGACGGGGCTCACGGAGCACACGCTTGAGGCCCGGGTCGAGGTTCAGCCGGTCGGCGGCCAGGTCGAACTGCTGCTGGGCCACGGCCCACGGGTTGATCCGGGCAGTCAGGTGCTCGGTGGTCATGGAAGAGGAGCCTCCGGTGTCAGGCGGCCCATCCAGGGGCCGCGGCGCTGGCTGGGCCGTCTCCCGGACGACCCCACGGGGTGCGCATCGCGATCGAGCCGACGAAGCTCGATCCATCGCGCGCTCATGATTCTCGACCCGAGTATAGCGACTCGACACGGGTCAATGGTCCTATCTCGCAATGTCCTCGCAACCGAACCGCAACGATGCTCGTGGGCGATGATCCAGGCCTGATGGCCGCTCTCAACGTCACGGATCGCTTCGTCGGGCCGGAGGTGCCGGATCTCGTGATCGGCGATGGGCCACGGACGCTCGTCTACCTGCCGGGCCTGACGCTGCAGCCCGGGGTTCCGGTCGGCCAGGAGCGGAAGATGGCGACCTCGGGCTGGGAGCCGCTCCTGGATCGGTACACGGTCCATCGCCTGAGCCGCCGGGTCCGACCGGTGGGGACGACCTTCGCCGACATGGCCGATGACGCCACGGCGGCGATCACCGAGCTCGGCGGGCCGGTAGACCTCATGGGTGCATCGACCGGCGGAATGCTGGCCATCCATGTCGCCGCGGCGCGTCCGGACCTGGTCCGCCGGCTCGTCCTCGTGATCACGGGCGTGGAGAGCAGTGCCTACGGGCGGCGGATGAGCGACACCATCCAGGCGGCCGTCAGGGCCGGCCGCTGGCGACGGATGTATGCCTCGATCCTCCCGATCGGCGGCCGGTCGCGACTGGGTCGCATCGTCTGGGGCATGGCCGGCTGGCTCATCGGGCCGCACCTCATCGGCGTGCCGCGGGAACCCACGATGATCCTGGCCGAGCTCTCGGCGTGGGACGCGTCCGATGCCAGGCCGTTGCTCCCGAGCGTCACCTGCCCGACGCTCGTGATCGGCGGCGCCCACGATCCCGTCTTTCCGCCCGAGGCTGTGAAGGCGATGGCGTCGGCGCTACCGGACGCTCAGCTCGTCATTGTTCCGAACGTCGCCCACGATTTTCCGCGCGGCGCGATGGCCGAGCACGTCTCGCCGTTCCTGGGCTGAGGGTTCGCGGGCTGGCCTATCGAGCGTAGAGGGCGACGCCGCCGAGGCAGCCTGGGCCCAGATGCGGCCCCACCGACGGGCCGACCGGCTGGACCGAGACCTTGGACGCATCGAGCTTGCCGCCCAGCACGCCGAGGACCTCGGTCCGGTAGGCCTCGCCATCGGCCGGCGGCGTGTACAGGATGGCCAGCCGCTCGATCGGGCGGGCCGTGAGCAGCTCGATCGTCCGGGCGCGGGCCTTGCCGCTCGTCCTGGGGCGCTCGATCGCCTCGACCACGCCGTCGCGAATGGTGATGATCGGCTTGAACGACAGCAGCGTCCCGATCGCCGCACGCGCCCCGCTGATCCGACCGCCCTTCTTGAGGTACTCGAGGGTGTCGAGGGCGACGAACAGGTCGAGGTCCTTCGACCGGTCCTCGATGTCCCGGGCGATCTCGGCCGCGGCAACCCCCATCGAGGCCATCTCGGCGGCCAGCTGGGCGAGGATCCCCTCCCCCATCGATGCGCTGCCGGAGTCGACGAGATGGATCTCGCGGTCGGCGAGCATGTCGCGGGCGGACCCCGCGGACTTCATCGTCCCGGAAAGTGTCCCGGCGACATGGATCGAGACGATCAATTCGGCACCCTCGGCGAAGGCCTGGTCGTAGACGGCCTTGAAGTCGCCGGGCGCGGACGCGGCCGTCGTCGGGAATGGCGCATCCGGAGCGGTCATCCGCTTCCAGAACTCGTCGGTCGAGAGATCGAAGCCGGCCTTGAAGCTCTCAGTCCCGAAGTTGATGGCGAGCGGAACCACCTTGATGCCCGCCGCGGCGGCGGCCGCCGCCGGAAGGTCCGATGCGGAATCGGTGACGATGGCGACGCGACCCACGTGGCATCCCTCCCGCTGGCCACCCCCTGGACCCTACGATCATACGTGGCGGCGTCAGCCCAATTCGGCCTCCGGCGCCACGCCGACCTGGTGCTCGAACGACCGAAGCCGGGCGAGCGGGATCAGCGCCACGGCCAGCAATCCCAGGGTCGCGAGCAGGATCCCGTCGATCCCGAGTCGGGTCGCGGCCTCCGCGCCGATGAACGAGCCGCCGATCTGGCCGACGGCCAGGAAGACCGAGTAAAGACCCATGATCGCGCCCCGATCGGCCGGATACGCCTCGGTCACGTCGGCCAGCAGCCCGAGTGCCGCCGGCGTGGCCCCGGCGAGGACGAACAGCCCGCCCGCCGCCACCAGCCCGCCGCCGACGCGGACGAGATCGCCGAGATCGGCGCTGTGGTTGATCAGGACTGCTGCCCCCACCGCCGCGGCGCCGCCCAGGATTCCGTAGAAGATGATCGTCGTTCGCCGCAGGTTCTTGAACCGCTCCCCCCAGTAGGCAAGCCCGGCAAAGAACACCAGCAACCCGACCCCCAGCCCGAGGGTGATCTGGGCGCCGACGAAGCCGCCCATCAGGAGCTGGTTGGCGAAGTTCGGGTCCGGCTCGCGGATCAGCTGGAAGATCGTCTGGCCGGTCCACAGGCCCAGGGCGGCGTTGATCGCGATCCACGTCGGGGCGAGCAGCCAGACGTGCGAGGCGGTCAGCAGCTGGATGTACCGCCGCCAGCCGAAGTGCGGCGCCTTGAGCGTCGCGGCCTCGCCCGCCTGCGTGGGGACGCCCCATCGATAGATCAGGAACGAGACCACGTACAGGACCGCGTTCAGCAGGAACGCGTCGCGGTGCAACCCGTCCCAGACGCCGGGAATGCCGTCGTACAGCACGCCGGCCACGGCGAATCCGACACCGAGTCCGGCGAGCGTGGCGCCCTCGAACCTGGCCGACGCCCGTCCCCGGAGCAGCTCGTCGCCGGCCGTGACCATGGCGATGAAGCCCAGGATCGACGGCACCGAGGCGGCGGTGGACGCCCCCTCGAGCCAGCGCGTCCCGCCGATCACCAGCAGGTCGGTGGATGCCCAGGTGATGACCACCGCCACGGCACCGAACAGCGGGCCCAGCTGCATGACCCGGTTGTGGCCCCATCGATCCGACAGCAGCCCGAACGGCGTCGACAGGATCAACTCCGCGGCGTAGAACGTCGCATGCAGGATCGCCACGGTGAACGGGTCGACGACGCCGATCTCGTTGAGGTAGAAGACCAGCATCCCGCCCGTGAGCCCGGTCGACAGGCGCAGGGTGAAGGTGCCGACGAGGACGGCCGTCAGGGCTTGCACGCCCTAAAGCGTAACGGCCGACGGCCCTAGAATCGGGGCCATGCCCGAAGCCCTCGTCCCGGTGCCACTCGCGCGTGGGGCGCGCGGAGCCGTGGTGGCCCCGCACCACCTCGCTACGGCGGCCGGACTGGAGGTGCTGGCGGCCGGGGGCAATGCCGTCGACGCTGCCATCGCCACGAACGCCGTCCTGGCCGTCGTCATGCCCGAGTCCTGCGGCCTGGGTGGCGATGCCTTCTGGCTGATATGGGACCAGGCCACCGGCCGGCAATACGCGCTCAACGGGTCCGGGCGCGCACCCGCGGGGGCCGATCCCGAAGCGCTGCGGGCGCGTGGCCTGCGAACCCTGCCGTACCGCGGGCCGCTGACCATCACCGTCCCCGGGGCCGTGCGGTCGTGGGCTGACGCGCACCGGCGCTTCGGGCGGATCGGGCGCGAGTGGATCCTCGACGCGGCGATCGCCCATGCCGCCGACGGGTTCCCGGCGTGGGACGGACTGATCGCCTCGATCGAGCAGACAGCGGGGATCGTGGAGGTCGAACTGGGGTCGTCGGCCTTCGGGGAGGTCTTCCGGGGGGCGGGCCGTCCATGGCGACCGGGCGAACGGCTTCGGCTGCCGGCCCTGGCGGCGACGCTCCGCCGCCTCGTCGACGATGGCTTCGACGCGTTCTACGACGGTGACCTGGCGGACCGACAGGTGGCGTCGCTGAGGGCCGCGGGGGCGCCCTTCGCGGCGGCCGACTTCCGCGACCATCAATCGACCTGGACCGACCCGATCGCGACGACGTACCGCGACGTCACGGTGACCAGTCACCCGCCCAACAGCTCGGGGATCGTGGCCCTCGAGCTGCTCAACGTCCTCGAGCAGTTCGATCCGCCGGCCGGCGACGACCAGGTCGGCTGGATCCATCTCGGGATCGAGGCGGCGAAGCTCGCGATGGCCGATCGCGATGCCTTCGTCTGCGATCCGGAGCGCCGTGACGTACCGGTGGCGCGGCTGCTCGACAAGGCCCACGCCGCGGAGCTCGCCGGGCGGATCGATCCGGCTCGGGCCGCGGCGCCACCGGCCGCCACCTCGCCCGTTGGCGGCGGAACGGTCTACCTGGCGACGGTGGACGGCGAAGGCAACGCCGTCAGCCTCATCGAATCGACCTACGGCGGCTTCGGGTCCGGCGTGGTCTGCCCGGGCACGGGTGTCCACTACCACAACCGGGGCTCGTACTTCAGCTTGGATCCCGGCCACCCCAACGTCCTCGAGCCCGGCCGCCGGACGCTCCACACGCTGATCCCGGGGATGCTGTTCCGTGACCGGCCGGAGCCCTGGATCATGCTCGGCTCGATGGGCGGCGACGCCCAGCCGCAGATCCACGCCCAGCTCGTCTCGGGCCTGGTCGACGGCGGCGTGGACGTCCGGACGGCCGTCTCCACCGCGCGCTGGTTCGTCGAACCGGCAAGCCATTTCGAGCCACCGGTCGAAGTCCGGCTCGAGTCGCGCTTCGCGCCCGCGGTCGTGGAGGGCCTGCGGACCCGCGGGCACCCGGTGACGGAGGTCGCGGCGTTCGATTCGCTGCTCGGCCACGCCCACGCGATCGAGCTGGTCGCTGGCGGCCCGGCCGCCGGCGGATCGCTTGCCGCGGCCACCGATCCCCGAAGTGCAGGGCTGCCCGCGGTTCGTTGATCGCGTCAATCGATATACTCCGGCCAGCCGGTGGCAGGCTGCGCTCACACGACGCCGCCACCGGCCTTCGTGTCAGCAGCCGAAGGGGGCAGCGTGACCTCGAACGTCGGCCAGAACTACCCGTACACGAGCGAGACCGATGCCGACCGATCGGCGGCCATCGAGCGCCTCGTCGCAGCGCGTGACGGCCTGTCCGAGACCATCCGCCAGGAGACGACGCCGCTCGACACCAACGAGCGCTGGTGGGTCTGGAAGTGCCCGACGAAAGGCTGCCCCGGCCTGCTCCACGCGGCCGGCTACGCACGCGACCTGCACGCCGTGTGGGTCGTCTGCGACGGGACCTGCGGGAAGACCTACCTCCGCTAGTGGCTGATGCTGCGGCGACGATGCCGGTGGCGGCCGCGCGCCGCCAGCTCGTCATCGACGGCCTCGGGATCATCACCAGCGCCGTCGGCTTCGGGTTCGTGTTCGGGGTCGCCGCGGCCGCGACGGGCTTCTCGCTGATCGAGGCAAGCGCGTTCAGCGTCATCGTCTTCGGCGGGGCGGCCCAGTTCGCCGCCGTCGGCTACGTGGCCGGAGGATTCTCGTGGGTTGGAATCATCCTGCTGACGGCCTTTCTCAATGCCCGTCACGTGCTCTACTCGGCGGCCCTGGCGCCGTGGCTGGCCGACCGTCCACGGGCGGAACGGGCGGTCATGGCCCATCTCCTGACCGACGAGGCGTTTGCGCTTACCATCTCCCACTTCCGGCGGGTTGGCTTCGCCGACCGCTGGGGTTACTGGTTCGCAGGCATCGCCACCACGTTCATCCCCTGGAACCTCGCCACCATCGCCGGTGTCCTCGTCGGTGAGGCGCTGCCGGATCCGCGTCGGTTCGGCCTCGACGTCGTGTTTCCCGCGGCGATGGCCGGGCTGGCTGTGGCCCTCGCCACCGGCCGGCGCGAGGTGATCGCGGCGATCGTCGGCGCTGCGCTAGGCGTGGCCATCGGGCTGGTATGGGACCCGGCGATCGGGATCATCTGTGGCGGACTCCTCGGTCCGGCCGTCGCGATGGCCGTCCCCGGCCCGCCGATGCAGGAGCGCTATCCATCGGACCCCTTCCCGCTCGGGGTGCGTCCGGACCAGCCGGAGCAGCTGATCGACGAGCGCCAGCGATGACCGACCTGGTTCCGCTCGCCATCCTGATGGGCCTCGCCACCTACCCGTCCCGAGCCCTGCCCCTGCTCCTGGCCCGCGTCGGACGGCTGCCGCCACGAGCGCTCGCCTACCTCCGGCTGGTGGGCCCGGCGGTACTCGCCGCGCTGGCCGCCGTCAACACCATGGTCCCGGTCGAGAACCTGCCGGACGGGACGCGGACGTGGGCCTTCCACGTTGGCCTCGACTGGGTTGCCGTCATTGCCTGCGTGGGCCTGATGATCTGGCGGAAGAACCTGTTCCTGGGCATCCTGGCGGCCGTCCTCATCATGGCGGCGGCCCGGGCGCTCAACCTCGTCCCCCTCTGACCATCAGTCTCGTCGGGCGTCGACCTCGATCTCCACGAGGAGCGTCGGGTCGATGAGCGCGGCCACCTCGACCATCGTGGCCGCCGGCCGGACGTCGCCGAAGACCTCCCCGTGGACCCGGCTCACCGGCTCCCAGGCCGCAGCGATGTCCGTGACGAACATCCTCGTCCGGACCACGTCCTCGATCGAGAAACCGGCATTCGCGAGGACGCCGCCGATGATCGCGAATACGGCACGGGCCTGTTCCGCGACGTCATCCGGATGGAGGGAGCGTCCGTTCGGCCCGGCGTCGGTCGTGCCAGAGACCCAGCACGTGTCGCCCACGACCACCGCCCGGCTGTAGCCGGCAACGTCTTCCCATGGTCCGCCGGACGAGAAGCGCCGGCGAGTCACCCGCCGCGCCAGCCGCGAACTACCGGGTCGCGCGCGACGGCCAGGAGGAGGCCCGCCAGCAGCGTCGTCCGCGGCACGATCGAATCGACTTCGAGGTACTCGCCCGGGGCGTGGTCGTTGCCGCCGATGGGGCCGAGGCCGTCGATCGTTGGCACGCCCAGCCCGGAGGTCGTGTTGGCGTCGCCCACGCCGCCGGTCGCGGCGTCCTTGAGCGCGAAGCCCAACCGGTCGGCGACCGCGACGGCGTGCTCCACGAGGCGACCGGATCGCTCCAGCTTCTCCATCGGCCAGTGACTGCCCATCGACTCGGTCGCGATGGTGACGTCGGGGATCAGCGTCGTCGCTGTCAATTCCGCGATCGCCGCCTCGGCGGCCTCGAGGTTCGCCCGCGTCGTCGCCCGCAGGTCAACCTCGAGGAAGCACTGCTCGGCCACCACGTTGGGTCGCGTCCCGCCGCCGATCACCCCGACGTTCGTCGTGACGCCCGGGCCAGCGCCCGTTGAGCGCCTGGACCTCGCGGACCAGCCTGGCCGCCTCGACGATGGCATTTCGGCCCTTCTCCGGTTCGACGCCGGCGTGCGCCGCCCGTCCATGGATCGTCAGCCGGAGGTCCATCATCCCCTTCCGGGCGGACACGATGTCGCCGTTGGCGCGGGCACATTCGAGGGACAGGCAGACGTCCGTGGTCGCGGCCTCGGCCTCGATGTGCGGGCGCGAGCTGGGCGAGCCGATCTCCTCGTCCGGGTTGGCGATGAAGACGACCCGTTCGAACGGCAGCTCGCCAAGGACAAGACGAACCGCGTCCAGGGCGTACAGGCCGGCGAGCAGGCCCGACTTCATGTCGGTCACGCCGGGTCCCGTGGCGATGCCCTTCTCGATCCGGAAGGGCCGGGCGGCGGCGGTTCCCGGATCGAACACCGTGTCCATGTGGCCGAGCAGCAGCAGCCGCGGGCCGGCGCCCGGCGTCCCATCGAAGGTCCCGAGGACGGTCGCGCCCAGCGTCGCGTGGTCGCGGACCTCGATCGTGGCGCCCAGCCGTTCCATCCGGGCGATGACCCAGCGACCGACCTCGTCGACGCCCGCCTTGGTGTAGCTCCCGCAGTCGATGCTGACGAGATGCTCGAGATCCGCCAGGAAGTTCGGCAGGGCGTTCGCGACCGCGGTGCCGACAGAACCGAGCTCGGCCGCGGACAGGCCGGCGGCGGGTTCGGTTGCGGTGGTCATCGCGGGCAGTCTATCGGCGGCGGGCGCTTGTTATCCTGCCCGGACAGTGCGCCTCGTCGAGATCCGGCTGCTCGAGGGTCCCAACGTCTACCGGCTCGAGCCGGTGGTCAAGGTCGAGGTCGCGATCGGCCGGCGGCGGTCCTGGTACGGGCAGCGGGTTCCTCCCAGGCACGCGCTCGTCCGGCTGGGCGCGGCTGTCGCCGCGAAGAAGTGGCCGGATTCGGTGGCCGGGATCGTGGCCTGGGCCCGCCGCCTCCGGAGCGACCACGACGAGGGGAGCGGCGGCGTCATGGTCCACCGCTCGTCCGATCCCGGTCACTGGATCGTGACCTGGCCGTGGACGGGTGCCGAGCGGGCCCGCACGATCGCCGAGGCTGCGGTTTCCCTCGCGGAACGCAACGTCTCGCCGGTCCGCAGGGCCCGCCTGACGGGTGGCCAGACCCGAGTGCTCGATCGCTGGACCGAGCGGATCGCCGACGCCGGCACCACCCCACCGGCCTGGATCCGGGACGCCGATCGGCGACTGCCGATCGTGTCGATCAGCGGCACCAACGGCAAGAGCACCGTGACCCGGCTGATCACCCACATCCTGCTGCTTTGCGGCCGGCACGTCGGAACGACGACCTCGGATGGCGTCCTGGTCGACGAGCGAATGGTCGATCCGGGCGATTGGACCGGCCCCGGTGGAGCGGCGCAGATCCTGGCTCGCAGTGACGTCGACGTGGCGGTCCTCGAAACGGCTCGCGGCGGGATCGTCCTCAAGGGCGTTGGCTACGAGTCCAACGACGCCAGCGTCCTCACCAACGTCTCGTCCGATCACCTCGACCTCCAGGGGATCCACACCCTGCCCGAGCTGGCGGAGGTCAAGTCGGTGATCTCGCGGATCACCAAGCCGGACGGCTGGGTGATCCTCAACGCCGACGACCGGTTCGTCGCCGCCGTTGCCCGCAAGGTCCGGGCCAACGTCGCGCTGTTCTCGCTTGAGGGCCGGAACGCCGCCATGCGGCGGCACCTGGCTGGGGGTGGCCGGGCGTACCTGCTCCGTCGCGGCGAGCTCGTCGAGGCGGAAGGCGACAAGACGACGGCGATCGCCGAGGCCAACGAGGTCCCGATCGCGATCGGCGGCCTGGCCCGCCACAACATCGCCAACGCGCTGGCCGCCGCCGGTGCTGCCCGAGGCCTGGGCGCCACGATCGCCCAGGTCCGCGAAGGCCTGCTCGACTTCCGGCCCAGCTCCGAGCGATCGCCCGGCCGGATGAACCTGTTCCGGGTCGGCTCGAAGGTGGTGATCGTCGACTTCGCCCACAACGAGGCCGGCGTGGGGGCGGTCCTCGACGTCGCCCAGGGCATCGCCGGCGGGGCGGCCGGCCGGACGGCGCCGATCACGATGATCATCGGCACCGCCGGGGATCGGCCGGACGACACGCTCCGCGGGATCGGCCGGGTCGCGGCCAAGCGGGCCCAGCGGATCGCCATCAAGGAGACGCTCAAGTACCTCCGCGGCCGGACCCGCGAGTCGATGGTCGGCGAGCTGCTGGCCGGCGTCCGGGCGGGTGGCCGGGCGACGTCCGACATCCCGGTCTACGAAAGCGAGACCGAGGCGCTGCGGGCCGAGATCGCGATGAACGGCACGGCCGACGGCCGGCGCGAGGCCGGCCGGGTCATCGTCCTGATGTGCCACGAGGAGCGCGAGGAGGTCTTCCGGCTGCTCGAGCGACTGGGTGCACGACCGGTGGACGTCGCCTCGGAGCTCACCGAGCTCGTGCCCCGTCTCCAGGGCCGGCCGCGACGCGCCTGACCCTCCGCGTAGACCCAGGTCCGGAGTGATGCGGATCACCGATCGCGCCCTGGCGAGCCTTGGCTGGGCGCACGCCGTCGTCAGCCAGGATGGCCGGGCCGGGCGGCGGGTGGGCGTGCTGATCGCGGCGCTCATCCTGGTGTCGGCGGCGGTCACGTTCCTGATCTCCGTCACCCCGACGCCACAGCAGCTGAGCTTCCAGGACCTGCGTGACGGCCGCTACCGGGACCGGACCTCGTGGCTCCGCCTCGAAGGCGATCTTCGTCCTGCGGGCGTGTCGAGCCAGGGCGAGCTGCTGTACACGCTCCACGACCCTGCCGATGACGCGGTCGCGGTGACGGTCATCAGCACCGGACCGCTGCCGACCGGCCACGTCGATGTCACCGGCCAGCCGCTTGGTGGCGTGCGTCTGCCGGGGACGTTCGAGGCCCTCTACGCCGATGTGCCGACCGAGCCCGCGCGCCGCGACCCGTGGCCGCTCATCCTGATGCCGGCGGGTCTGGGGCTCGTGCTGCTCGTCGGCGCCCGGATCGGGTATCCGGTCATGCGCCGCGAGCGGCCCAAGGGTCCGACGCCAACCGTCCCGGGTCGCGGCGAACCCATCACGGCTCGCTGGAACGGCCGGATCGGCGGGGACGACCTCCCCGCAGGCCAGGGGCGTGCCTGCATCCTGACCCTGGCCCGGGAGGTCGACAAGACCGTCCTCTCGATCGACGACGGCGTGATGCGCCGGGTCGTGGTCGCGCATGCGACGCCGAAGGTGGTCGGGCGGGTCTGCTGGATCGACGGCTGCCGTCCCGCCGTGGAGCTGCACGCCCCGACGGCGGACCTGATCCTCGAATTCGGGTCCGTGGCCGACCGCGATCGGGTCGCCGCGGTGGTGTCCGGCTAGTGGATCTCCAGCCGCTCCAGGCTGTTGATCAGCATGTAGGTCGCGCTGCGGACGCAGGCCTCGGGGATGGGGCGGTCGGCCAGTCCCTCCACGGTGTTGAGCGTGAAGTCCGTGCCGCCGCCGAAATGCGCCTCCTCGCCTTCGGTTGCGGCGATCTTGCCGAAGGCGTCGGTGACGACGAGCTTCCCATCGACGAGCCAGACGACAGTCCCCTCCGGCCACGACGGGATGGCCACGCCATCGACAGTGTCCATGACCAGGCAGCCTTCGTGGGCCCGAATCGTCCCGCCGACGATCGCCGCGGGACCCCCGCCCAGACTTCGGTGGGTGACGAGCTCCACATCCGCGCGTTCCACGTCGGCACCCGGTGGCGGAAGCCCGCAACCCGCGACCGCCACGACGCCCACCGCCAGAACGAGCCAGCGGGCCACTCGGCGGGTGCTGTTCCGGTCGATGATCATCAGGTGGTCATTCTCTGGCCTTGGGGTCGGTCAAGCGCAGCGCAACGTCCCGGCAACTGGATGTCCGGTGCAGGTTCCGAGGGGCTGGGTGTCAGTCACACGGCTTGCACGCCGCCCTAGGCGGATTTGCTAAGCAGGTGATCAGGTCACGCCCGAGCGTTGATCAGCAGCCGGCTACGCAGCGCCAGCCGTTCGCCCACTCCCAGGTGTCGTCGAGCGCCGCACCGTCCGCTTCGAACCCGCCGTAGAGGACGTAGGCATCCCGCAACGGGTCGAACGCGAGGGCCGAGCCGCCACGGGCCGACGGCCCCGCGCCGTCGACCGCCATCCATCGGCCGTCCGTCAGTCGCCACGTGTCGTCGTGGAGCGATTGGAACGTCGAGGTTCGGTCGGCGCCACCGAACAGCAGGAGGCTGCCGCCGTCGTCCATCGCCCGGCCGAAATGCGACCGCGCGCCGGGCCCGGGAAGGTCGAGCTCCGTCCAGGCCGCGCCATCCCACTCCCAGAAGTCGTCGAAGACCCGGTTGCCGTCATAGCCGCCGTACAGGAACGCCCGATCGTGGCCCTCGTCATACAGGAAGCCGAAGTGCGCCCGGCCGGCCGGCCCCTCGTTCGCAAGCCGCCGCCAGCCGCCATCGGCCAGGGCCCAGGTCTCGGTGTTCAGGTTGCCAGCATCGTCGCCACCCCCGAACAGGAGGGTTCGATCGCGCGTCGTGTCGTGGGCCATGAACATGTGGTCGCAGGCGGTCGGGGGATCGGCCTCCAGCTCGCTCCAGGCTCCGTCGGCCCACTGCCATGTCTCGGCGGTACAGTCGTTGCTGTCCATCGGCAGCCCGCCGTACCTGATCGCCTCTCCGCGCTCGGGATCGAACGCGACGCCGGCCACCACCGCGGCCGGCGGCCCCTCGGCGTCGATCAGCTGCCACGCCGCTGCCATCCCACGACCAGACCGCCTCGACCGCGCCCTGGTCGGTCTGGTCGACGCAGTTGAGCATCAGCATCGCCGAGGTCGAAGGATCGAACGCCAGGGTCGCCTCGACACACGCCGGAGGCCCCGTGGCCGGCCTCGTCGACGACGGCGGCGGCGCGCTGGCGGACGGCGTGACGGCTGGGGGCGTGACCGCCGGTCGCGAGGGTGACCCCGGGGCATTGCCACACCCGGACACGACGACCAACAGGAGGACGGCGCCCAGTCGAGCGACGCGGTGCCCGGACATCACCTCGTAGGGCCCCGGGCCGGCCGAACTGTGACGTCGGTCGTCTCAGGCGGTCGGGTCCGCGACGAGGACTCCGGTATCTGCCGGCCACCAGACGGTCACCTTGTCGCCGCGGGCCCACTCGCGCTCACCACCGCCGAGCTGCTGGCGGACCACGGCGCGCTCGCCCCCTGCCAGCGCGAGCTCGTACTTCCGGTCCGAGCCCAGGTAGAGGACGGCCGACACCGTCGCCGGCGCCGCGTTCGAGCCCGATGGCGGAGCCGCGTCGGGCGGACCGATCCGCATTCGCTCCGGGCGGACGACCAGGGCACCGGCCGCGCCGTCGTCGAGCCCCGGACGCACCTGGCTGGGCTGGCCCACCCGCCAGCGAGTCCCATTGCGCACCAGCTGGGCGCCATCACCAGAGCGCTCGAGGCGCCCGCGCAGGATGCTCGACTCGCCGATGAAGTCGGCGACGAACATCGAGATCGGTCGATCGTAGAGGTCCTCGCCGGTCCCGAGCTGCTCGATCCTTCCGCTCTTGAAGATCGCGATCCGGTCGCTCATCACGAGCGCCTCTTCCTGGTCGTGGGTGACGTAGATGACCGTCGCGCCGAGCTCCCGGCTGACCCGCACGATCTCGAGCTGGAGCGCCTCGCGGAGCTTCTTGTCGAGCGCGCCCAGCGGCTCGTCCATCAGCAGCAGCCGCGGACTGAACACCACGGCGCGCGCGAGCGCGATCCGCTGCTGCTGGCCGCCCGAAAGCTGGCGCGGGTACCGGTCGGCGAACGTCTCGAGCCGAACGAGGGCAAGGGCCTCCGCCACGCGACGCTTGATCTCGGGTCGCCGCATCCGGCGCATCTCCAGCGGGAACGCGATGTTCTGGCCGGCCGTCATGTGCGGGAAGAGGGCGTAGTTCTGGAAGACCATCCCGACGTCGCGCCGGTACGGCGGCACGCGGCTCATGTCCGACCCGCCGATCTCGATCGTCCCCGAGGTCTGACTCGTGAAGCCGGCGATCATCCGCAGCGTCGTGGTCTTTCCGGAGCCCGACGGGCCAAGGAGGGTGAGGAACTCCCCAGTACGCACGTCGAGATCGACGCCGTCGACGGCCGCCACCTCGCCATACCGCTTGACAAGGTCGCGGATCACGAGCGCCTGCGAGGTCGTGGGTGTGGGCGCCATTGGGCCGGCCGGGGTGTCGGCGGTCATCGGGCAGGTGCCTGGCGGCGGACCACGAGGAGCAGCAGGAGTAGCGCCGTGGTCACGACGAGGAGCGTCGTGGCGACGGCGGCCACCGTCGGGTCGACCACCTGGCGGACCTGCTCCCACATCTCGACCGGCAGCGTCCGGAATCGGGCGGACGTGAGAAAGATCGCAACAACCACCTCGTCCCATGACGTGATGAACGCGAAGATTGCCCCGGCCAACACGCCCGGCAGGATGATCGGGAGCGTTACCCGCATGAAGCTCCGGGCCGGCGTCGCCCCGAGATTCGCGGCGGCCAGTTCGAGGTTCCTGTCCATGGTCCGCAGGCTGGTCGCGACATTCACGACGACGAACGGGAGGGCGAGTGCCGTGTGAGCGAGCACCAGCCCGACCAGCGACCCGCTGATCCGCCACTGGACGTACAGCGAGAACATCCCGATCGCGATGATCACGACCGGGACGACCAGCGGCGACAGCGTGAGCGCGTTGAGGAGCGAGCGGCCCGGGAACCGGCCGCGGGTCATCCCGAGCGCCGCCAGCGTCCCGAGAACCGTGGCAAGCACCGCCGTGAGGACGGCGACCAGGGCGCTGTTCCGGAGCCCGGTCGACCACTCCGGCCGGGTCAGCATCCGCTCGTACCAGCGGGTGGAGAACCCCTCGGGCGGGAAGCTCATGATGCTCGCCTCGGTGAAGCTCATCGGGACGATCACCAGCGTCGGGGCGAGCAGGTAGAACACCGTCAGCGCGCCGAGAGCGGCCATGAGGAGGCGCCTGGGCTGACGCCATGACTCGGTCATGTCAGTCCTCCAGCGCGCTGCCGAACACGTCGCGCAGCCTGATCACGCGCGAGGCGACGAACAGGATGGCGAATGTCAGGGCCATGAGGAGCACGGCCATCGCGCTCGCGAACCCCCAATCGAGACGCTGCTGGACCTGCTGGACGATGAGCTGGCTGATCATCTGATCGCGCAGCCCACCGAGGAGCGCCGGCGTGATGTAGAAGCCCAGCGCCAGGACGAACACTAGGAGTGAGCCGGCCAGCACGCCGGGCATCGTCAAGGGGACGAAGATCCGGACGAAGGCCCGCCGCGGCGACGCCCCCAGGTTCGCCGCCGCCCGCCCGAGCTCGGGGTCGATCCGGCGCATGACGGCGTAGATCGGCAGGACCATGAACGGCAGCAGCACGTGCGACATCCCGATGATCACGCCGGCCGTCGTCCGGATGAGCGCGATCGGCTCGCGGACGAGTCCCAGGTTGATCAGGAAGCTGTTGATCACCCCCGTGTCGCGGAGGATCACCTGCCAGGCGAATGTCCGGACCAGCAGGCTCGACCAGAACGGCAGGAGGACGGCAATGAGCAGCAACCCGGCGATCCGGTTCGGCACGATGGTCATCAGGTACGCGTACGGATAGCCGATCAGGAGGCACGCGATCGTCGAGATCAGCGCGATCCAGAAGGTGTTCGCGAGGACCCGGACGTACGCCTCCTGGGCGAAGAACTTCTCGTAGTTCGTGATGCCGGCTCCGGGCGGGTCGGTGAATGACCGGGTGCTCATCTGTACGAGCGGGGTCAGGAAGAACACGACGAGGAAGACGACGGCCGGGATGACGAGAATCGCCCAGCGGTTGACGGCCGGACCGCGGGCGCGACCCGGCCGTTCGAGGGGACGTCCGGCGCTATCCGCCACCACTGGCGTCAGCGATCCGGGTCCGACCGCCTCCTACTGCGCCTTCCACTCCTGGTAGGCCGCGTCGACAGCGTCGAAGTTGTTGACGAGCCATTCGTCGTCGAAGTACGCCGCGTTGTCGGCATTGCTGACCGAGAGGTCCGCCTTCGCCGCCTCAGCGGGCTCGGAGTTCACGTTCGTCGGGCCATACGGGATGTACTCCGACGGCTTGGCGTTGTTCTCGGCGCAGATCGTGTAGGCGATGAACTGCATCGCCGCGTCCTTGTTCGGCGATCCTTTGGGAACGACGAGATAGTCGGCGGTCACGATCTGCTGGTTCCACTGGATCTCGACCGGCTTGCCATCGGTGTTCTTGGCGCTCCACGCGCGGCCGTTCCAGATGAGCGTCATCGCGATCTCGCCCGAGCCGATGAGCTCCTGCGACTCCGCGCCGGTGGCCCAGAACACGAGCTCGTCCCGGATTGTGTCGAGCTTCGCGGCCGCCCGCTCAAGGTCGAGGCCCTCCCCACCCGGGCCAGTCGTGTAGAGGTCGCCCGGGGCGACTCCGTCGGCCATCAGCGCCACTTCGAAGATGCCACCCTCCGAGTAGTCCCACATCCCGCGCTTGCCGGGGATCTTCGTGGTGTCGAAGAAGTCCGCCCAGCCTTCCGGGACCGCACCCGCCGTCTGCTCGGTGTTGTAGCCGAGGACGACGCCGTAGGTGATGTCCGGGACCCGCCACTTGCTCGGCCCGAGGTCCTGGTTGACTTCGTCGAACGGAATGAGCTCTTGGTCGAGCTCCTCGAGCAGCGCGGCATTGGCCTCCAGCCCGAAGTCGTTACCGACGTCGACGACGTCCCACGTCACCTGGCCGGATTCGACCTGTGCCTTGATCGTCGCGTTCGACGAGTCTTCGGCCTCCTGGAATTGCACACCCGTCAGCTCGCTATACGGCTCGAGCCAGGCCTTGCGCTGGGCCTCCTGGTACGCACCACCGAACGAGACGAACGTCAGCGTGACGCCTTCCTGGCGGGGCGGGTTGCAGGCGTCGCTGGTCGCCGGCTGGCTACCGTCGGGAGCCACCGATGCCGGGCTCGACGGGCCTGCGCTCGTCGGGCTCGGTGTCGCTCCACCGCCGCCAGACGTGCAGGCGGCCGCGAGTAGGACGACGACGGCGATCGCAACGATCCGTGTCCAGGGACGCATGTGAGCCTCCTCCACTCCGATCTCCGGCCCGGAGCGATGCATCGTACTCGCGGGCAGAGGGCCGAAACAAGAGGTGGGCACGCGCCTCGGACCGTGCGACGATCAGCCGATGCGGGCGCTCGCGGTCATCAACGGGACGGTCTTCACGGCGCGGCCGTCCGATGCACCGTTCCGCGGTGGCGTCGCCGCGATCGACGGCCGCATCGTCGCCGTCGGGCCCGACGAAGCCGTGCGGATGGCCTTGCCCGCCGACGCGGCGATCGTCGACGCTCGCGGCGGCTCCGTGGTGCCCGGCTTCGTCGACGCCCATAACCATCTCGCGTTCACGGGCGCCGAGCTGGCGGCGGTCGACGTGCGATCGCCGGGGGTCGCCTCGATCGCCGATCTCGTGGAGCGGATCGCCGCGGCCGCCGAGCGCACACCCGACGGAACGTGGATCCGCGCCGTCGGGATGAACGACGCGATGTTCCCCGATGGCCGGCGCCCGACCCGCTGGGACCTGGACGAAGCGACACGCGTGCATCCCGTGCTCGTCCAGCACATGAGCGGCCACCACGCGGTCGCAAACAGCGTTGCGCTCGAGGCGCGCGGCGTGCGAGACGGCACGGCGAATCCCGAGGGCGGGCAGCTGCTGCGCGACGACCACGGCCGGCTCACTGGCTACATGCTCGACGCTGCGCAGGCGCTCGTCGTCCCGCCCGGTGTCGACATCGGCCACCACGGGCCGGGATTCCACGACGGCGCACCGCTCGAGGAGGTCGTTGGCGACGTGGACCGCGGCTGTCAGGCGTATCTCGAGGCCGGGATCACGTCGATCGTCGACGCCCAGGTCACCCGGCGCGAGCTCGACGCGTACCGCGAGGCGCGTCGGCGTGGGCTGTTGGGCGTGCGCGTGACCTGCATGCCCATCTCGTCGCAGCTCGACGAGTACGCTGCGGTCGGCGTCGCGGGACGGTTCGGCGACGACCGACTCGCGATCGGGCCGATGAAGTTCTACGCGGACGGCGCGCTCACCGGCGGCACGGCCGCGTTCTCGACGCCGTACGGGCGCTCCGGCGAGTACACGGGCTCGCTGTACTGGTCATCCGAGGAGGCGTTCCGCGAGGCGATCCTGCGCGCCCATTCGGCCGGCTGGCAGATCGGCACGCACGCCCAGGGCGATCGGGCGATCGAGCGGGTGCTCGACGCCTACGAGGCGGCGCTAGCGGCGGATCCGCGCCCGGACGCACGCCACCGGATCGAGCATTGCGGCGGGCCACGGCCGGACCAGCTCGAGCGGATGGCCCGCCTGGGGATCGTCGCGATCGGCCAGCCGCGGTACTTCCATGACGCCGGTGACGACTGGCTCGCCACCCTCGATCCGCCTCGCGCCCACCGCCTCCAGCCGTACCGGGAGATGGCCGCCACCGGCGTCCGCTTCGTCATCTCGACCGACGCGCCCGTCGCCTCCTATCGGCCGGTCGACACCATCGCGTCGGCGGTCCGGCGCCGGACGTCGTCGGGCGCGACGATCGGGACCGACCAGGCACTGACCGTCGAGGAAGCGGTCCGGGCCTACACCCTGGACGCGGCGTACTCCTACTTCGCCGACGACCGGTTGGGGTCACTCGAGGTCGGCAAGATCGCGGACATCGTCGTCTTCGACGGCGACCTGTTCGCGACCGCGCCGGACCGCATCCCGGAGCTGCGCGTCGCCGCGACGCTCGTCGACGGCGAGATGGTGTACGAGCACGTATCGCGGCCAGCGTGACTGGCGGAGAAACTCAAGCCCGGGCAGAACGCCGGAGCGCGACCAGCGACAGCATCTCGTAGGCAAGATTCGCTGCCAGGGTCGCCGTCTGGCCCGCGGGGTCGTACGCGGGGATGACCTCGACGACGTCGAAGCCCAGGAAGTCGATGCCCGTCAGGCCCCGCAGCACGACCAGCATGTCGTGGGCCGAGGGGCCGCCTGCCTCGGGCGTCCCGGTACCCGGCGCGAAGGCCGGGTCGACGACGTCGATGTCGAAGCTGATGAACGCGCTCGCATCGCCGACCCGCGCGCGAATGCGCTCGGCGACCTTCTCCGGCCCGATGTCGAACACCTCCTCGGTGGTGAGGTACTCGAGGCCCAGCTCCGAGCGGAGCCCTTCCCAGTCGCCCTTCTCGTAGACCGAGCCACGGAGACCCACCTCGATCGAGTGCGCGACGTCGACCAGCCCCTCCTCGATCGCGCGGCGCATCCACGTTCCGTGGTTGTACTTCTCCCCGAAGTACGAGTCCCAGGCGTCGGTGTGCGAGTCAAAGTCCACGACGGCGACCGGGCCCTTCGACCGCGTCGCCCGCAGGTGTGGCAGCGTGCAGGCGTGATCCCCGCCGATCAGCAGCGGCACGACACCGGCCTCGACGATGGGGGCGACGGCCTGCTCGATCCCCTCGTAGCTTCGGTCGATGTAGCCGGGCACGATCGCCACATCGCCATAGTCGACGCACGACAGGACGTCGAACGGCTTCACGTCGAGGTTCGTGTTGTATGGCCGCAGCATGACGCTCGCCGTCCGCACCGCCGCCGGACCGAACCGCCCGCCAACCCGGTACGTCACGCCCGTGTCGAACGGCACCCCGACGATCGCCACGTCGACATCCTCGAGCGTCCGGACGTGGGGCAGCCGGGCGAACGTCGTCGGCCCGGTGAACCGCGGCGAGGCGAGCGAATCCTCCGGGACGTAGCGCGGCACTACCCCTCGGGTGCCTCCAGCTCGCCCGGATCGGCAAAGGCCGTCTGGCCGTGTGACGATCCCGAGGCCGCCATTGCCTCACGGTAGACACCGATCGCGTCGTCGACGCACATCACGACCAGGTCACCCGGGTTGGCCCGCCGGAGCGCGGTCCGGACGGCCGACATCTCTTCGAGCATCTTCTCGGCCCTCGTCGCCCGCGCCGTGCCGCTCGCCCGCGCCGAGCGCACACCCTCGACCACGTTGGCCGCGGATTCGCCGGGCGCGCGACCGCGAAGGTGCTTGTCCTCGCGGACGATGATCTCATCGAACGCGCCCGCGGCGATGGCCCCGTACTCGCGCTGGTCGTCGTCGCGCCGGTCGCCGGGGATCCCGATCACCCCGATGGCCCGCCCGTGTCGACCGGAGCCGTTGGTCGTCGGTCCGATCCGGCCGGCCTTGGTCTGCGGCTCGGCCATCATCCGGGTCACGAAATCGGCCAGGTGGCGCATCCCGTCGACGTTGTGGCAGTAGTCGATCACGACCCGCACCCCGCCGACCTCGATCAGGTTGAGCCGGCCCGGCGCCTGGAAGAACGACGTCGAGAAGGTCCGCAATCCCTGGCGGATGTCGTGGATGTGGGCGCCCGCTGCCCACGCGGCGGCCGAGGCGGCGAGCGCGTTGGCGACGTTCATCCGGGCCTTCCCACCGAACGTGGCGGGGATCAGGTGGGTATACAGGACGGGCATCGTCCGCGGCCCGTGCTTGAGGACGATCAGCTCGCCCTCCGGCGTGTCCTTGAGGGTGAATGCGGCGTTGCCACGGCCGGTGTGGCCGTCGACCCGGTCGAACCCGTCCTCGCCCTTCTCCTTGGACATCGAGAACAGCACCACCCGGCCGGCGCAGTGCCGCCCCATCCGGTAGACGTGGCCGTCGTCGGCGTTGAGGACCGCGCTGCCAGAGCGCGGCACGGCCTCCACGATCACGCCCTTGACGTTGGCCAGCTGGCCGATCGAGTCGATCCCGCCGAGGCCCAGGTGATCGCCGGTCACGTTGGTGACGACGGCGACGTCGTTGCGGTCGTAGCCCAGGCCCTCGCGCAGGATCCCGCCGCGGGCGACCTCGAAGACCGCGGTGTCGACCGTCGGGTTCTGGAGGACCATCTGGGCCGACTTCGGCCCGCTCATGTCGCCCTTCTTGATCAGGCGGCCGTCGATGACGATGCCGTCGGTCGAGGTCATCCCCACCCGGCGGCCCATCATCTTGAGGATGTGGGCGATCATCCGGACCGTGGTCGTCTTGCCGTTCGTGCCGGTGACGGCCATGATCGGGATCCGCGAGCCCGAGCCGGGTGGGAACAGCAGGTCGATCACCGGCCGGGCCACGTACTGCGGCTCGCCCTCGGTCGGGTGGGTGTGCATCCGGAACCCCGGGGCGGCGTTGACCTCGACGATCCCGCCGCCGGTCTCCCGCACCGGCGTCGCGATATCCGGGCAGATGAAGTCGATGCCGGCGACGTCGAGGCCCACGATCCGGGCGGCCGTCTCGGCGATCTCGACGTTGTCGGGGTGGGCCTCGATGGTCCGGTCGATCGAGGTTCCGCCGGTCGACATGTTGCCGGTCAGGGCGAGCTTGACCCACTGGCCCTCCGGGGGGACGTCGTCGAGCCCGAGGCCCTGGGCCTGGACCACCGCCTCCGCGGCCTCGTCGACCTTGATCCGGGTCAGCACCTTCTCGTGCCCGATCCCCCGCCGGGGATCCGCGTTGGCGACGTCGACCAACTGGCGAACCGTGTGCTGGCCGTCGCCGGTGACGCTGGCCGGCACCCGCTCGGCGATCGCGGCGACCTTGCCCCCGACGACAAGGCAGCGATAGTCGTTGCCGTGGATGTATGACTCGACGACCACGTCCTTGCTCCGGCTCTCCCGGAGGGCTCCGGCGAACGCCGCACGGACGTCCGCCTCGGAACGGAGGTCGAGGTGGACACCCCGGCCGTGGTTGCCGTCGAGCGGCTTGACCACGCACGGGAAGCCCAGCCGGCGGGCCGCCGCCGCCGCCTCGTCGTCGGTCTGGACGACCTCGCTTCGCGGAACGGGCAGGCCGGCCGAATCGAGGAGCCGGTTGGTCAAGCTCTTGTCGCTGGCGACGTCGACCGCGATCCCGGAGGTCCGTGACGTCATCGTCGCCCTGATCCGCTGCTGGTGGACGCCCTGGCCGAGCTGGACCAGGGAGTGGCGATCGAGCCGGATGTAGGGGATGTCGCGCGACGCCGCCTCGTCGATGATCGCCTGGGTCGACGGCCCGAACGCCTGGCGCTCGGCCAGCCGGATCAGGGCCTCCAGCTCGGCCATCAGATCGAACGTGTAGGTCGGGTCCGACGGGGCGACGAGGTGATTGACGAGTCCCACCGCCATCCGGCCGGCCTCGAGGCCGACGGCCTCCTCGCGGTACTCGTAGATCACGTTGTACCGGCCGGTCTCCCCGGTCGACCGCGTCTTGCCGTGCCGGACGTCCGTCCCGGCCAGGTTCTGGAGCTCGAGGGCGATGTGCTCGGCGATGTGTCCCGCCCAGGTCCCCTCCTTGAGCCGGGTGATGAAGCCGCCTCGGCGGCCCAGCGAGCAGGCGTGGTCCTCGAGCGTCGGCATCAGCTCCGCGAGCGCCTCGCTGAAGCCCGGGATCAGGTTCGACGGGAACTGCTCGAGGACCCCCAGGTCGACGAGCATCCGGACGACCGGCTCGCGGGCCCAGTAGTTGGGACCGCGGAGGACGCGCGTCTCGAGGATCCGGAGGGTCGGCTCAGGGCGGGGTCCCGCCCGCCGTTCCGGTGACCGGGCACGGGATGATGCCGGCTTGAGCTTGCCCGCGCAATTCCTGGATTGCGGTGCCGGGGCCGTCCGGGCCACATCCTCCTCCTCGTTCGACGGATGTGGCCGAGTGTACGCGCTCGCCGTGTCGGCAGCCCGCCCGCCTCCTCCTGGGCGGCTCAGCCGGCTAGAGCGCGGGGCGGACGGCGGCGACCCAGGGCGCGGCCGGACCAGCCGCGGTCACGGACGCGCCCGCAGCGAGCTGGTGTTCGGCGATCAGCTCCGCGAACAATTCGGCAGCCATGGGCCTTGCGAACAGGAAGCCCTGGCCGTGGGTGCAGCCCGCGGCAACAAGGAGCGTGCGCTGGGACTCGACCTCGATCCCCTCGGCCAGGGTCTGCAGGCCAAGGGTCTGTCCGAGGGCGACCACGATCTGGGCGAGGGTCCGATCAGCCGCCTCGTCCTCCAGTTCCATCACGAACGAGCGATCGAGCTTCAGGATGTCGACGGGCAGGCGACGCAGGTAGTTGAGCGACGAGTAGCCGGTCCCGAAATCGTCGATGGCGATCCGGATGCCCAGCGCCTTGAGGGCGTCAAGGGTCGGGACGTTGGCCTCGATGTCATCCATCACCACGCTCTCGGTGATCTCAAGGACGAGCCGCCCGGGGGCGAGGCGGGTTTCCTCGAGCGTCCTGGCCACGCTCGTCACCAGTTGGGGATCGGCCAGCTGGCGGACCGAGAGGTTGACGCTGATCGACAGGTCCGGCAGGTCCATGTGCCACGATTGCATCTGCCGGCAGGCTTCGGCGAGCACCCAACTTCCGATCCCGACGATCTCGCCCGTCTCCTCGGCGAGGGCGATGAACTGGGATGGGCCCAGGAGACCGCGCTCCGGATGCTGCCACCGGACCAGTGCCTCCGCGCCCACCAGGCGGCCGTCCACGAGGTCCACGATCGGCTGGTACTCGACGCGTAGCTCGCCGCGATCGACGATGCCAAGGAGCTCACCCTTGACCCGCAGGCGCTCGAGCGCCGCCGTATGCATGACCGGCTGGAAGACCTCGGCCTGGCCCTTGCCGCTCGCCTTGGCGAGGTACATCGCCGTGTCCGCGTCCCGCAGCACCTCCGCGCCGTCGCGGGTGGCCGCCGTCGCATGGGCGATCCCGGCGCTGGCGCCAACGGTGACGCGATGGCCCTGGATCGTGTACGGCCGACGCAGGACCTCGAGGAGTCGGTCGCTCAAGTCGAGGGCCGTCTGGGTCGAGGCGCTCTGGAGCATGATGGCGAACTCATCACCACCGAGCCTGGCTGCGGTGTCGGTCGTCCGCATACGGCTTCGGATGCGCTTCCCGACCGCGGCCAGCAGCTCGTCGCCGGCGGTGTGGCCCAGGCTGTCGTTCACGGTCTTGAAGTCGTCCAGGTCGATGAACAGGACCGCGGGTCCTGGACGACCGGTCCGGCTGGCGGATCCGATCGCGTCGTCCAGGCGATCGAGGAACAGCGTTCGGGTGGCCAGTTGCGTCAGCGAATCGGTAAAGGCGCGCTGTGACATGGACCAGGCGACGACGCTGACGAGACTCACGGCAGCGATGAAGCCGCCATGGATCAACGACCAGAGCAGCGGGTTCTGCTGCCCCGCCGGATGGCTGAAGACCGAGCCCGGATCGATGACGCCGATGACGAGGTGGTGGGCCACGACGTAGGCCACCGAACCGAGAAACGGCACCCAGTCCTGGTACAGGGCCAGGAGCGGGACGACAACGAAGAAGTGGAAGTGCATCTCGATGGCGCCACCCGAGAGGTGGACGAGGATGGCCGATGCGGTTAGCAGGCCGAAGCTCGCCATCAGGGCGCGCATCGTCCTGCCGAGCGTCTGCCTTCCGGCCAGGAACGCGGCCACAGCAACGACCAGCGCCTCCTGGAGGGCGTGATCGAGCGTGCTGCCCGCCCAGACGCCGAAGCCCACGATCGTCGGTACGTGGAGCCAGGCGATCGCGACGATCACCCGATGACGACGCCGCCATGTCTCGTCGGGCAGCATCCGGCCCTGGGGGATGCTCGCGACCACGCCGCGAACGGCCACGGCCAGCCGTTGGCGAACGGCGGCCAGCCGCCCACCATCACCGTCAGCGGGCCGCCGCGAGAGGTGTGGCGCTGGTGCCAGGGCCGCGACAGCCGGGGCCGAGCCGGCAGGTTCGGTCAAGCTCCCCCTTTCATTGGGACAACCAGATCAAACCAACTTCGCGTTCGACAATCGATGACCAGAAAGGCCTAGGGCAGGTCAGTCGATTGCGGTACGCCGGCCTATCAGCTCGAGGCGGCCTCGGTGCCCGGCAGGGCGTGGAGTGCCGGTGTCGCGATGCGATGACGGCGGCGGAGGTCGAAACGGTACCCCGCCGGGAGCGAATGGAGGACGACGCCGGAGATCATCAGCGGCCGGTGGCCGCGCACCTCCCAGGCATCGGTCTCGCTGGCGGCGCCGTCGACGACGGTGATGCTGCCCCGACCGATGACCTCGAGCACGTGATCCGGCCCGACGACCCCGGCCGTGTCCTCGTCGACGCCCAGCCCGAGCAGGCTCGGGTTCTGGGCGATGAGGCTCAGCAGCCGGCCCAGCCGGTTCCGCTGCTGGAAGTGCTGGTCGACGATGACCGCCGGGAGGAGCCCCAGGCCGGCCGAGATCTGGGCCATCCGCTGCTTGGGCGTCGCCCCGGACGCACCGAAGGCGATCATGTGGCTCGACATCGCCGACGCCCCGGCGGACGTCCCGGCGACGACGGCGCCGTGCCGGAAGCGCTCGAGGATGGCATCCGCCAGCCGCGTCCCGCCGAGCGTGGATGCGAGTCGGAGCTGGTTGCCGCCGGTGAGGAAGATCCCGGTCGCGTCGCGAACCATCAGGGCGGCGCTCTCGTCGTTGGCCTGGGAGCGGGTCACCGCGTGGAGCGGTCGGACGCGGGTGACGCCCAGCTCGCCGAAGACCTGCCTGTAGCGCTCCCCGGCCTCGGCGCCCAGCGACGATGCGGTCGAGACGACGACGATCGTCGCGTCCTGGCTCCCGGCGAGCGTGCTGAACCGGCTGAGGATGACCCGATCCCGGACCTTGTCCTCCGCCCCGCCGATGATGATGACGGTGCCCTCGGTCACTGGCCGCCCTTGCCGCTACCTTCGCCCGATGGGAGCCGATGATAGCGGGCGAGTACGCCGAGCGAGTCTCCGTCCTTCCCGGCGGTCAACGACGACCGCTATGGGGCCGCGGGTCCCCAGTCCGGTACGAACTCCCGAAGGCTTGGCGTGTTGGTCACATTGATCACGCCCAGGCCGTTGGCGCCGATCACGAACACGTCGGTGTTGTTGACGCCGGGATTGAGGCCTGACCCATGCCAGAACGCGATGGAGCTTCCGTCGGGGGACCATGACGGATTCAGATTGTTTCCGAACTGCTTAGTTAGTCGCTCCGTTGCGCCCGTGCCGATCGTCAGCACGAAGAGATCGCTGTGTGGGCGTCCCGGTGGGCACTCCTGGCACAGGTTGTTCGCGAACACCAGGCGACTGCCATCGGGCGACCAGTCGGGCTGCCCGGCCGCCATCGAATCGGGAGTCACCTGGACAATGTCTGTCCCATCCGTCTTCATGACGTAGACCGCCGAGAACCCGCTTCGGGAGCTGGTGAAGGCTATTTTGGTGCCGTCGGGCGAGAACTCCGGCCAGCTGTCGACTGCCGGATGGTTCGTCAGCTGCTCGACGCCGGTGCCGTCGGCGGACATCAGGAAGAGCTCCGGGTTGCCCGTCCGAAGGCTCTGGAACACGAGCTTCGAGCCGTCTGGTGACCACCTTGGTTGGCCGTCCCCGGCGGGGTGGCTGGTGAGCCGTTGGGGGTTGGCCCCGTCGGCATCGATCACATAGATCTCCTGGTTGCCATCTCGCCCGCTAGCGAACGCGATCTTCGAGCCGTCCGGCGACCAGGCGGCGATCGCGTCTGGTCCGGGCGTGCTCGTGAGACGGGTCCTGGCGGTCCCGTCCGGCAGGATCGTGTTGACATCCGTCTCGAGCGAGCCCGCGGCGCCCGAGGTCGCCACCGGGCCCGGGACGAGGTCGCTTCCGAACGCGATCCGGCCGTTTGCTCCCGGCGGGGTCGCCCCTGCGGAAGAGACGATCAGGTTGCTCGCTGCGGAGGCGATGAGCACCGCGACGGCGAGTCGCGTTGCTCTGTCCGTCTCGCGGCGGTTGACGGCTTCGAGCCGGTCCAAGGTCGCATTGACTGCGCGGCGCATGCGTTCTCCCTCCGCCCGACTTCGAGAGACGCGCGTCGCCACTGTCCCAGCTTGAAGCGCCAACCCGCGCGCTCTGGCCGAGCGATCATGGAGGAGAGGGCTTGCCGGCGCAAGACGGTTCGCACGGCCGGGACGGGGCCGAGTAGGCCCGTGTCCCGCACCGCCCGGTCGCGTTCGCGCGCCACCAGGCGGTGCCCGGGAGGCCCGGGCCAGGTGGGACAATTGTGCGGTGAGCAGGGGCACCGCCGGCGACGGGCGACCGACGGCGCGGGAACGCGGCGCCGCCGCCGTGCGCGGAGCACGCGAGCGGCTCTCTGACCCGGCTAGCCTGATCGACCAGCCGACCCGCCGTCGGGCCGGCGTCTTCCGGCGCGCGCTCCGGCGCGAAGCATCCCGGCTGCGGGACCGTCGCCGGCTGCTGGCGATGGCCATCCTCATCCTGGTCTTCGGCGGGGTGTCGGCCCTCCTCATCGCCCGTGGCGATCCATCGGGCGCCGATGCCCGCGCGTACTGGGCGGGCGTCCGGATCTGGTTGAACGGCGGCGATCCCTACCACCCCACCGGACCGTTCCTGCCGTACGTCTATGCGCCCTGGATGCTGCCGCTCTTCGCGCCCTGGGCGCTGCTGCCCTGGGAGGTGGCGTGGGTCGTCTGGCGCGGGGCGACGATCCTGTTCCTGCTGTGGACGATCGACTGGGCCTACCGACGGCGGCCGCTCGAGACCGCGGTCGTGGTCGCGGTGCTGTGCTTCCCGATCGGGGCGAACCTCGACACCGGCAACATCACCCTGCCCATCGCCCTCGGGATCTGGGCGGCCCAGTTCACCGGCCCGCGGGTGGGTGGCCTGCTGTGGGGCCTCGCGACCTGGATGAAATGGGCGCCCGCGCCGTTGTGGCTGATCCTTCCACCGCGGGCTCGGTTCTGGGGTCTGATCTGGCTGGCCGGCTCGGCGATCCTGAGCCTCGCCACCCTGCCGTTGACGATCGTCCAGCTGCAGGCCCTGTTCGGCTTCGGGGCGCGCCCGATCCGGCTCGACTACCTGGTCCTGCTGTGGCCGCTGGTCCCGTTCCTGTGGCGGCGGGAGCATCCCTTCGGCTGGCTTCGCCCGTCCGCCTGGCGACGGGCGGCGTCACGTGCCTCCGGCTTCGTCGGCGGCTGGTGGCGCCGCCTGACGTCCGACCCGGCAGAGGGCGGCGCCGCCGCGCGGCGGGAAGTCACGCGCTGGGCCCGCGGCGTGCTGGGGCTGACGGCGCGCAGCTGACGCGTCAGTCGATGGCGGCGATCGCCTCCTCCACGGCGTGTCGCGGCGGCTCGCGGACCGGTCGGAACAGGACGATGGCAACCACGTACAGGCCGAGTCCGACGATGAGCGCCACCCGTGGCCCGTCGGTCAGGGTGCCCCGACTGACGTTGACGAGGTCCAGGACGAGACCGCCGATCCCGACACCCAGCGGGGAGGCGGCACCGGTGGCGACATTGGACAGCCCCATGTACCGGCCGGCGGAGACCTTCGGGATGATGTCGGTCATCAGGGCCCAGTCCACGGCCAGGAACATGCCCGCCGACGCGCCGAACAGGGCGGTTCCGACGGCGGCGATCGGGATGGTCGGCGCGATCGCGACCAGGCCGACGCCGGCGCCGCCGATGACGCAGCTGGCGTAGATCACGGGCTTTCGGCCGATCCGATCCGACAGCCGGGCGGCCGGCACGATCGCGATCAGGTTGGCGACGACGATGATCACCGACAGGTACAGGTTGATCGTGTTCGCCGTTTCCTGGTCGAGCCCGTGGCTGAACTTCATGTACGCCAGGATCATGTTGAACAGGACCGAGCCACCGGTCAGGAAGAACAGCCGCGAAGCCACGAGCCAGACGTAGGAACGGTTCCGCAGGATGTCCGTAGCCCACGCCTCGCGGGCGATGGCGCCCCACGAGCGTCCTTCACGATCCTTGGGCGGGGCGCCCTTGCCGACCCGCAGGACGACGCTGATCATCGTTACGAGCTCGACGACGGCGATCGCGACGAGGGCCAGCGGGAGGTAGTCGAACGGCGCCCGGCCCGCCGCCAGCGCCGCCTCGCGCTCCGCTCCGGTCAGGGTGGCGGCCACGGTCGCGATCACGAACCCGGTGACATTGCCCAGGATCTGCATCAACCCGACGAGCGCACTCGCCAGGCCGACCTGTCTCGATGGCACCAGGTCCGGCACATAGCCCTGGAACGGGCCGCGGGCGATGTTGGTGCTGAAGGCGAGCAGGATCACGAAGGCGCCGATGGCGACGAGCGAGTTCGAGTAGGCGATGCCCGCCAGGAACACCACGTCGAGCAGCGAGCCGATGACGATCCACGGCTTGCGCCGGCCCCACCGGCTGACGGTGTAGTCGCTGATCGCGCCGACGGTCGGCTGGATGACGATCCCGACGATCGCCCCGCCGAGGCCGACCAGGAACAAGGTCCGACCGACCTCGAAGTCCGGCACGAGCTTGTCGAAGATGACCCGGTTCTGGACGACGAGGTTGACCCCGGCGTCGATCGCGGTCAGGCCCAGCCAGTAGGCCGAGATCCGGAAGAGGTGCGAGATGGGCAGTTTCGCCGTGGGCCGGCCGCTCGCGTCGGTCGTCGCGCCCGACTGGGGCGTGCCGGCCATGTCGTCCCTCCCTCGCCCCGTCCCGCTCCGACGAACGGCCCCCCGCCTTCGTGGAATCCTACGCTGCCGAGAGCGGCTCGCCCTCCAGGATTCGCAGCGTCCCGCTCGCTTCGAGGGTCACGGTTCGGCCGCCCCGAACCAGCTGGCGATCCGTGGCTTCGGGCACCACCAGCTGGAACAGCGACCGGTCGATCGAGTAGATCCCGGTCGAGACGACGGTGATCGGCCCGAGGCGGTAGGCGAAGGTCGGGTTCTCGGTGTTGCCGGCGTAGGCGTGGGACCGGCCGTCGCGGGCCAGGACGGCGAGGTTCGCCTGGCCGCCGAATGTCCGATGGAGGTCACCGAAGAGCTCGGCCGCGGGCCGGTCCTCGCGCCACGCATCCTCGAGCCAGCGCTGACCGACCTCGGTGTCCGCCCGGCCGTGGATGCGGCCCTCGGCTCGGTAGCGGGCGCGGTGCGTGCGGACGTCGCGCAGATCGCCGTTGTGGCTGAAGGCGAAGCGGCCCGCCGGGTCAAGGAACGGCTGGGCGTCCGGAATGGTCAGGGTCGACAGCTTCGACGGCCGGCGGAGGTGGACCAGGACGTTGGTGGTCTCGGTCGCGCCGAGCTCGGCCACCTGCGGGTCGTCCCGGAAGGCAAGGGTCGAGACGTGGTGTCGCAGGCCGCCGTCGCTCGTCCAGGCAAGGCCCCAGCCGAAGCCGCTGATGCCGTAGCGCTCCAGCCGTTCGGCGAAGGGCCACAGCTCGGCCAGCCGGAACGGGGCGGCGGCGCCGGCGATGAACTGCTCACACATCGGGCCGGATCATACGCGGATGGATCGCTCGTACTCGGGGAAGTAGCGTCCAATGATCGGCAGGTCGAACTGCCGCAGGATCGATTCCTTTGATTCGCGCTCGAGCAGGAATTCGAAGGAGCGGCGCACCAGATCGACTGGATCCTGGGCGCCCGGATCGAGCCGCTCGAGGTCCGCCGCCGCAACGCTGACATCGTGGTTAGACGCGCCACGACCATCGTCGACCGTCACCCGGCACGACCACCCGGCTCCAGCCGCCTCGCAGGTCACGTCGATCGTCATCCGGCGTCCGCCTGGCAGGATGGGCACCAGTAGGTCGTCCGTGGCAGGTCCGCCCCCTGCGCCCTTGATCGGATGATCGCGCCACACCGCGGACACGGCCGGCCGGCGCGCCGGTAGACGGCCGTCGGTTGGCGGCCCGGGACCCGGGCGGCGCTCTGGGTGAGCAGGTGGCGGGCGGTCGCGACCAGTCGGTCGATCGTGGCGTCGTCGAGGGTCTCGAGTGCGGCGAACGGACTGACCCGCTCGGCGAAGAGCGTCTCGCTCTTCCAGATGTTGCCGATCCCGGCCAGCGCCCGCTGGTCGACCAGCGCCTCGCCGATCGTCAGCAGCGCCCGTTGCGGCAACCGGAGCCGGCGCCGGGCCTCCGCGGCGTCGAATTCGTCGGCGAGGAGGTCCGGGCCGAGACGGCCGAGCGCCGGATGGAGCGCCTCCGCCCGTGCCTCGAAGAGCTCGACGACCGGCGCATCGAAGCAGACCGCGACCGCGCCCGGTACCTCCAGCACCAGACGCGCCCGACCCGGTGGCCGCCGCCACCGTTCGCCCGGCCGGTAGCGGTGCCACGAGCCGTTCATCCGGAGGTGCGTCCGGAGCTCGAGCCGGTCGTCGAACCGGATCAGCAGGTTCTTGCCCATCGCCTCGACCGCGGTGATCGTCGTCCCGACCAGGCGATGGACCTGCGGCACATCCCCCGGGCCCTGGGTCCGGGCGGCGGTCACGGTCTTGCCGTGGAGATACGGCCGCAGGCCGGCGGCGGTGCGGTGGAGCGTGTCGCCCTCGGGCATGGCGCGGGTCTCGGGAGCGGTCAGCGTCGCGCGCCGGCGGCGGACGTCCACGGCGTCGGCGCGGCGGGCGGTCCGGGCCGCAGGACGAGGCCGCGGTAGCCGGCGACGAAGCCGGCGTCGAGCATGGCCGCCCGGTGCGGCGACTCGGCGACGGGCGTGCCGTCGACCTTGGCGATGACCAACTCGCGGGCCCGGCCATCCGCGAGCAGCGCCCGCAGTGATGCCGCCGCCGTGGCGGCCAGCGCCGGGTCGTCGAAGGCCGGCAGCGTCTGGAGAGACCCCCCGCCGCGGTCCAGGTAGAGCACCGCCTCGCCGTCGACGAGGACCACATAAGCCCCAGCTGCGCGCTGGAACGGACGGCGATCCGACTCGCCGCGGCGGGGCCACGGGATCGCCGCTCCGTATGGGTTCGCCGGATCGGACGCCGCGAGGAGGTGGACGCTCCGCTCGCCGGCCGACGCCGCCGGGTCGCGGACGGCCCGCAGCCGATCGATCGCGCCGGCCTGGGCGAACTGCGCCGCGCCGAGTCCCTCGACGAAGTAGCCGCGCCGGATCCGCCCGGCGTCCTCGAGGGCTCGCAGGACCGGATAGACCGCACCGAACCCGCCTTCCACCGCCTCGTTGGCGACAGCCTCGCGGGTCACGATCCCGTGCCGGTCGAGGAGGGCGAGGGCGATCGCGTGGCGTCGTTCGGTGACGGAGGCGCCGGGGGCGACATCTCCGTCAGCACCCCGCCCGACCAACGACCAGCGACCCGCGGCTTCGGGCGGCCCGAGGGTGGTGAGGCGGCCGGGCCGGCGGCGTGCGTCCCGCCCGGGGCGCTTCCACCGGAGGGCCCTGAGCGGGGCGAACGTGTCGTTGGTCACTTCACCCGCCCACACGAGGTCCCACAGGGCGTCCAGCACCTCCCGGTCGGATCCACCGCCGGCGGCCACGTAGAGCTCACGGTAGAACGACGCCCCCCGCTGGCGGAGGTGGTTGCGGATCCGGTCGTGGCGTTCCGAGGCGGGCGGCTCGGCCCCGTCGGGGAGCCCGGTGGGTCGGAGGATCTCCTTGCCGGGCCGGTAGAGCGCGATCCGGCCGTCGTCCCGGCCCAGGCTGCCGCGACCCACCCAGGCGACTTCGCCGAGCGATCCCAGCTCGTCGAGCAGCCGCGGCTGGTAGCCCGGGACCCGGGCCGGCAGGACGTCCCGCTCGAGGACCGATGCGGGGATGGGCAGGCCGGCCAGCTGGTCCACGACCGCGGCCAGGCGCTCGAGCGCGGCCGTGCCGCGCAGCGGCGGCGCGGCCGGCCCGGCGGGGGTCAGGCCGTGCCACGCCGGCAGGAACCGGGCCAGGGCCGCGGCGTCGACGGGTTCGACGTCGCGGCGCAGGCGGGCCAGCGATCGGCGGCGGAGCTGGCGAAGGACATCCGGGTCGCACCATTCGCGCTCGGCGCCATCAGGGCGGAACTCCCCGCGGAGGACGGTGCCCGCGGCGAGCAGCCGCTCCAGCGCGTCGTCGACGATCCCGTGCGGCAGCCCCCACCGGGTGGCGGGCTCCGGCGTCAGGAATGGACCGTGGCTCCGGGCGTAGCGGGCGAGGAGCCCCTCCAGCGCGGCCGTCGCCGGCCCCAGGAACGCCTGCGGCACACCGGCCGGCGCGGCCACCCCGACCGCGTCCCGGTAGCGGGCCACGTCCTCGATCGCGATCCAGCGCTCCTCGCCGCCGATCCGGGCGTGCACGGCGCGCCGGCTGGCGGCGAGCTCCGTGAGCCAGGCATCGGCGGTGGGCGCTCCGCCGTCGACCCGGGCCGCCACCTCAACGGCGGAGAGGTCACCCAGCCGTCGCAGGACGTCGTGGAGCTGGTCCGCGGTCGTCGCTCGGCGGTCGTCGGCCAGGGCCTGGAGCGACAGCTCCAGGTCGGCCAGGGCCTCCGGGTCGAGCAGCTCCCGGAGCTCCTCCTGACCGAGGAGCTCCCGGAGCAGGTCACGATCCAGGGTCAGGGCGCCGGCGCGGCGTTCGGCCAGCGGGGTGTCACCTTCGTACATGTAGGCGGCGACGTAGTCGAACATCAGCGAGCTCGCGAACGGCGACGCCTTGACCGTCTCGACGCTCTGGACGGCGATCTCGCGGCGTCCGATGCCACCCAGCAGCTCGCGCAGCGCGGGCAGGTCGAAGACGTCGCTCAGGCACTCGCGATAGGTCTCGACGAGAATCGGGAAGCTGCCGTAGCGACTGGCGATCTGGAGCAGGTTGGCCGACCGCTGGCGCTGCTGCCAGAGCGGCGTCCGCGAACCGGGGCGGCGGCGGGGCAGGAGCAGCGCCCGGCCGGCGTTCTCGCGGAACCGGGAGGCGAACAGGGCCGATGAGCCCAGCTGGGCCACGACAAGGTCCTCGACCTCCTCGGGGTCGGGGAAGAGCAGGTCGTCGATGCTGCTGATCTCGTCGCCGTCCGGCAACCGGATCGCGATCCCGTCGTCGGACCAGATCGTCTGGACTTCCGTGCCCAGGCGCTCGCGAACGCGGGTCTCGATCGCGAGTGACCACGGAGCGTGGACGCGGGCACCGAACGGGCTGAGGAGGCACAGCCGCCAGTCGCCCAGCTCATCGCGGAACCGCTCGATCACGATCCGCTTGTCGGTCGGCAGGGCCCCCGCGACGTCGCGCTCCTCCTCGAGGTAGGCCAGCAGGTTCTCCGCGGCCAGCTCATCGAGGTCGTGCAGGTCACGGAGTCGCGTCTTCGCGGCGAGGCGGGCCTTCGGTCCCTTGGCCAGCTCGGTCTCCATCTCGCGGGTGAACGCGCCGAGCGCCCGCCCGAGCTCGATCGGCCGGCCGACGGCGTCGCCCTTCCAGAACGGCAGCTTGCCGGGCACGCCCGGAGCCGGCTCCACGATCACCCGGTCCTGGGTGATCTCGGCGACCCGCCAGCTGCTGGCGCCCAGCACGATCACGTCGCCGTGCATTCCGGCCCGGAGCTCGTAGACCATCTCTTCGTCGAGCTCGCCGACCCGCCGGCCCGGCGTGCCGGCCTCGCCCTGCATGAACACCCCGAACAGGCCCCGGTCGGGGATCGTCCCGCCGCTGGTGATCGCCACGACGCGGGCATCCCGGCGCCCCTCGACCTCGTCAGTGGCCCGGTCCCAGATCAGCCGGGGCTTGAGCTCCGCGAACTCGTCGGACGGGTACTGGCCGGCGAGCATGCCGAGGACGCCTTCGAGGACCTCGCGCGACAGCGTCTCGAAGGGGGCCGCCCGGGTCACGGTGGCCAGCAGGTCCTCGACCGACCAGCGATCGCCGACGGCCATCGCGACCAGCTGCTGGGCGAGCACGTCGAGCGGGTTGCGGGGGATCGTCGTCGCCTCGATCGCGCCTTCGTGCATCCGGCGGGTCACGACCGCCGTCTCGAGGAGGTCGCCGCGATACTTCGGGAAGATCACGCCGCGGCTGGGCGCGCCCACCTGGTGGCCCGCCCGCCCGACCCGCTGGAGGCCGCGGGCGACGCTGGTGGGGCTCTCGACCTGGATCACCAGGTCCACCGCACCCATGTCGATGCCCAGCTCGAGGCTGGACGTGGCAACGAGCGCAGGCAACCGGCCGGCCTTGAGCTCCTCCTCGATCTCGAGCCGCTGCTCCCGGGCGATGCTGCCGTGGTGGGCCCGGACCAGCTCCTCGCCGGCAAGCTCGTTCAGCCGGTGGGCCAGCCGCTCCGCCAGGCGCCGGCTGTTGGTGAAGACGATGGTGCTGGTGTGGGCGCGAATCAGCTCGAGGATCCGGGGGTGGACCGCCGGCCAGATGCTGTTGCGGAACTCGCCGCCGGCGGCCGGACCGCCGGGCTGCTCGTCGGGTGGCAAGAGCTCGCCGAGGCGGGCCATGTCCTCAACCGGGACGACGACCTGGAGCTCGAGCGGCTTGCGGGCGCCGGCGTCGACGATGTGCACGTCACGACCGGCTCCGACACCGCCCAGGAACCGGCCGATCAGCTCCAGCGGCCGCTGGGTGGCACTCAGGCCGATCCGCTGAGGTGCTATCGGCGCCCTCCGGCCGAAGGGCCTCGAGTCGCTCCAGGCTGAGGGCCAGGTGGGCACCGCGCTTGGTTCCCGCGATCGCGTGGACCTCGTCGACGATCACGTGCTCGACCGTCCGCAGGATCTCCCGGGCCGCGCTGGTGAGCATCAGGTAGAGGCTCTCCGGCGTGGTGATCAGGATGTCCGGCGGGTGACGGACGAGATCGCGCCGCTCGTCCTGCGGCGTGTCGCCCGTCCGCGATGCCACCGCGATCTGCGGTGCGGGCTCGCCGCGCTTGTCCGCGGCCAGGGCGATCCCCGCCAGCGGGGCGCGCAGGTTGCGCTCGACGTCGTAGGTGAGGGCCTTCAGCGGCGACACGTACAGGACGCGGACGCCCGGTTGCGTGCCCTGGGGGCGCGGCTCGCGCGCCAGCCGGTCCAGCGTCCAGAGGAAGGCGGCGAGGGTCTTGCCGGAGCCCGTCGGCGCGTGGATGAGCGTGTGGCGACCCTCGGCGATGGCCGCCCAGCCCTCCGACTGGGCCTGGGTCGGTGCCTCGAACGTCGCCTCGAACCAGTCGCGGACGGCGCCGCTGAACGGCGCGAGGGGGTCGGCAGGACGGGTGGTCGCGCGGCTCACGGGACCAGCGAGTATAGGCCGCGAACCCGCCCGAACCTGTCCAGTACCGAGCGGCCGGTCAGCCGCGAGTCGCTCGGAATGCGAGCGGGTCGATCCTGCCAAGGTGGCCGGCGTCCAATGTCACCTCGAAGCCGGCGGATTCGAAGAGCCGGCGACCGACGCGCGCCCGCAGCTCATGGTCGAGCGGGTCGAAGGGGTCCCGCTCACCCACGCCGACGGTGGCGTGCAACTCCCCGCGAACCTGCGCCGCCAGGGCACCCAGCAGCTGCGTCGCGATCCCGCGTCGCCGGAACGACGGCGCCACCCCGAGCGCGAGAACGGGCTGGCCTTCGTCGCGTTGCGGCGGGCCGGCCATTGCGATGCCGACGATGATGTCGCCGACAACTGCCACGACGGCCTCGGCGCGATGGCCGGCGTGGCTCGCCCCGAGGGCGTTCCGGAGCAGCTCCAGGCCCTGTCGGGGATCGGCCATCGCAAGGACACGGGGCGCCAGCGTGAGCCCATCGAGCGCCTCGCGCGGCAGCGGCGCGACGATCGAGGGCGACCCTTCGGGATCGGGTGCGGCCGCATCCGCGGCGCCCCCTTCCTCCCAGAGCGGGTCGAGCCACTCGTGAACGGAAGCGCTGCGGAGCACTGACGGTGCGCCAACTCCGAACACCTGTCCGAGTCGCGCCAGCGACGTGTCCTCGGCCTCGCGCTGGGTGGCATCCCGGGCCAATCCGGCGTTGGGGGCGTCCTCGAACGCCTCGGGGAGCGGCGCCTGGCCGTACCGTGCCGCCTCGGTCAGCCAGCGCTCGCGCCATGATTCGGCCGTCGACGCGGGCACCTCGCGATGGGCAGCCGCAAGCCAAACAAGCGACCAGCTCCTGGGCACCACCCGGTAGGCGTCGTACCCGCCACCGCCCGTGGCGAGCCAGCGCCCGCCGGCCCATCGATGCGCGACCCGGTCGACGAGGCGTGCCGCCGCGCCCATCGCGGTGGTCGTGACCCGCAGGTGGGCCAGCGGATCCCAGGCGTGGCTGTCGCAGCCGTGCTGGCTGACGATGATGTCCGGGCCGAAGGCCGCAGCCACCCACGGCAGGACGCTCTCGACGGCGGTGAGCCAGCCAAGCTCCCCGGTCTCCGGCTCGAGCGGGACGTTGACGGCCGTGCCAGCCGCAGCCCCCTGGCCGAACTCGTTGAGGAACCCCGTCCCGGGAAAGAGGTACCGCCCGGTCTCGTGAAATGAGAGCGTGAGCACGCCGGGGTCGTCCCAGAAGATCTCCTGGACCCCGTCGCCGTGATGGACGTCGAGGTCGACGTACAGGACCCGCAGGCCGGCCCGCCGCGCGAGGGCGATGGCCAGGGCCGGGTCGTCGTAGATGCAGAACCCCGAAGCCCGCTCGGGCATCGCGTGGTGGAGTCCGCCACCCGGGTGGAACGCGTGCAGGACGTCGCCGCGAAGAATCGCCTCCATCGCCCGCATCGATCCGCCGGCGACCATCGCCCCGGCGTCGTGCATGCCGGGGAACGGCGGATCGTCGCCACCGGGGCCGATCCCGAACCCGCGAGGCCCCTCGAGGCCGTGGAGGTCGTGCGACCACTCCTCGACGGCGGCGAGGTAGCGGCGGCTGTGGCAGAGCAGCAGGTCGGTGGAGCTCGCGGGCTCGGGGGCGAGACCGGGCTCGGCGCCAAGCGAGCGGAGGAGGTCGATCCCCGGACCGAACCGCCGCGGCGTCAGCGGATGGCCGGGCCCGAAGTCGTAGTCGGTCGACCGCGGTCCGAAGACGAGGAGGGGCAGCTCCGCCATCGGCGCAGCTTCTCACGTGGGCCACGAGGCGGTGCCGGGAGCCCCCCGAGCTCCCGGCACCATGGGTTCCCCGGAATGAGCACGTCGTTCGGCAGCGATGTTGCGCAACCCGTCAAGCCAGATCGACGGGCCGGGGTGCGGGCGGTACCATCCCGGACATGGGAGAGCTCATGATCGTCCTGCTGGTCGTCCTCATCCTCGCCCTGCTGTGGCGCGGGCCGAAGACGCTGCCGTCGCTGGGCGCCGCCCTGGGCCGCGGGATCAGGGAGGCCCGCCGCGAGGCCGCCGAGATCACCGCCGAGAGCAAACCGCCGGCCGATTCCGACCAGGCTGAGCCGCGCGTCTGACGATCAGCCGGCCGAACCGCCGGCCGGCCCGAGCAGCCCTTCCGCGATCCACCTGACCTCGACGACCGAGCCGCTAGTCCCGGTTGGCGATGGTCGTCGCGAGGACCTCGAGCAGGATCGCCGCCGAGGTGGCGCCGGGATCCTGGTGGCCGACGCTTCGCTCGCCGAGGTAGGACGCCCGACCCTTGGTGGCGAGCATTGGCACCGTGGCCGCGACGCCGTCCCGTGCCGCCTCCGCGGCCGCGGCCGCGATCGCCGCACCGTCGCCACCCGCCTCGAGCGCCGCTCTCGCAGCGGCGGTGGCGGGCACGAGGGCATCGAGCATCGTCTTCTCGCCGGTCGTCGACTTGCCCAGTTCGCCGATCCGTGCGGTCGCCGCGTCCAGTGCCGCGACGAGACCTTCGGCGCCGGACCCGGGACTCGCGGCCAGCGCCCCGGCGGCTTTCATGAAGGCCGAGCCGTAGAGCGGGCCGGACGCACCGCCGACGGTCGAGATCAAGGTCCGGCCGGACGTCCGGAGCACGTCCGCGAGCGGCGCCCAGGGATCGTCCCCGTCCGGCACGGCCTCCCGTTCGTCCAGCATCGCCACGATCGCGCTGAAGCCACGATCGAGGTTGATCCCATGGTCGCCGTCGCCGATGGCCTGGTCGAGCGCCGTCAGGCGCGGCGCCTCGTCGTGGATCCGCGCGGCTGCGGCGCGCAGCCAGGCCTCGGCGACAGCGTGCACGGGCGAGCCTCCCTCGAAACCGGTCGTGGAACGAGTCGGTGCCGGGTCCACGAAGGCCCGGCACCGCCCGTCTGCTGTGCTAAACGCCCCAGCGGATGGCGGGGGTGTGGACCGGCGCGTCCCATAGCTTCGTGAGCTCGTCATCGAGCTTGAGCAGGGTCACGCTGAAGCCGGCCATCTCGAGGCTGGTGATGTAGTTGCCGACGAAGCTCCGGGTGATCGAGACGCCCTGCCCGGAGAGGATCTTGTTGACGCTGTTGTAGGCGCCGTACAGCTCGATCAGCGGCGTGCCGCCCATCCCGTTGACGAACGCCAGAACGCTGTCGCCGCGCGACAGGCTTAGGTCGCCGACGATCGGTGACACCAGCCACTCGCTCATCTCATCGACCGAGGCCAGCTTCTCGCGTCGCCGGCCCGGCTCGCCGTGGATGCCGATCCCGACCTCGACCTCGTCGTCGCCGATCTCGAACGTCGGCGTGCCCGCGGCGGGGACGATGCACGACGTCAGGGCGAGCCCCATCGAGCGACCCTGGTCGTTGACCTTCTGGGCGATCCGGGTCACCTCGGCGAGGTCCCCACCCGCTTCGGCCGATGCACCCGCGATCTTCTCGAGCAGGACCGTTACGCCCACGCCCCGGCGGCCCGCGGTGTACAGCGAATCCTGGACCGCGACGTCGTCATTGGTGACGACGGAGGCGACCTCGATCTCGCCCTCGACGAGCTCCGCCGCCATCTGGAAGTTGAGCACGTCGCCGGTGTAGTTCTTGACGATGTGGAGCACCCCCGCACCACCGTCGACGGCCCGGGTGGCTGCCTCCATCTGATCTGGCACCGGCGACGTGAAGACGTTGCCGGCACAGGCCGCATCGAGCATGCCCAGCCCGACGAACCCGCCATGCATCGGCTCGTGGCCCGAGCCACCGCCGGAGATCAGGCCGACCTTGCCCTGCTTCGGGGCGTCCTTGCGGATCACGATGTTGTTCTTGGCGTCGATCCGGACGAGGTCCGGATGCGCTGCCCCGAGGCCAGCTAGGCTCTCGGGGACGAGGTCCTCGACCTTGTTGATGAGCTTCTTCATCCGGCTGGGCGCATTCGTTGCCATTGGCGGTCCCTTTCCTCCTACAACGACGACGGCTTGACGGCGGCTCCGAGCTCGACCTCGAAGGCCGCGAGGGCGGCGTTGGAATCCGGTTGGGTGGCCGGGCGAGCCTGATGCCGTTCGGCCATCGTTCTACCCGACCATCTTGGTCATCGTGGCGGCGGAGGCGGCGGCCTCTGCGACCTCGTCGAGCGAAGCGCCGACGCTGGCCTGTACGGCGGCGAGCACCGCACCTTCCACCAGCGGCGCTTCGGAGACCCGGACGGACGCGCGATGGTCCGGTTCCAGCTCGTCGAGGGCGATCTCCAGGCTCAGGGCAGCGCTGCCCAGGTCCAGCAGGACGAGGGTGCCGTCGTCCCCCTGGGCCTCGCGAAGCGCCGCGGCTATACGGGGAGCGCTGGTTCCCAGCCGGCCGTCGTCGGTCCCGCCGGCCAGCGCGACCCGGACGTCCGGACCCGCTACCTGGGCGACCATCTCGCCGAGTCCCTCGACGAGCGTTCGGCTGTGGGACACGAGCACGAGGCTCACCAATCGCGCCTCCTTCCGGTGCCGCTGGGTGCGAACGTCGATGGTACTCCGGGCCCCACCGCGTACGCTGTCGAGATGCAGGGGGACCTCCCGCCAGAGATCGCCGCGATGGCCGAGCGCCCGGGCCCGGGCTCGCACCGGGTCACCCTGCAGATCGGCGGACGCCCGGTGGAGACCCTCGCCGACCTGCCACCGCTCCGCAACCGGCTGTTGTTCGTGGGGCTCAACCCGTCGCCGGTCAGCGTGGAGCTGGGGCACTACCACCAGGGCCGGCTTGGCCAGGCGTTCTGGGCCCGGCTCGTCACCGCCCGGATCCTACCGCCGGGGACCGGACCCGAGGGCGCTGACGACGTGCTGGTCGCGGTCGGCCACGGCATCACCGACCTCATCAAGATGCCGACGGCCCGCGACACCGCCTCCGACGCGGAACTCCGGGCCGGGGTCGGGCCGCTGTGGCAGAAGATCGCGATCTGGCGACCGGCGGCAATGGTCTTCATCTACAAGCGGGCCGCAGAGATCGCCGCCGGCCGCGTACTCACCGAGAAGTGGGGCCAGCTGAAGGACGTCGCCCTCGCCGGCCGGCCGTGCTTCCTGATGCCGGGCCCGTACGCCCCTCGTGAGGAGGTCGACGAGGGCCTCAACTTCATCCGCAACCTGGGAGCGGCACTGCCCGAGTCCTGATCAGTAACCGTGAGCGGGGAATCGGTCGCGGAACCCAAGGGCGGCGATGGCGCCCAGTGATGCCTGGAGGGCCCCCGCATCTGGCGGAGGCAGGACCGAGTGCGACGCGCCGCCGGTGAGGTCGCCCGTGAACACGGCTGCCTCGTCGATGGCGGCGAACGCGATGTGGTCGGGGCGCGGGCCAGGTGTCGACAGCACCCGAAGCTCCGTGTCCCCGGCCGGCAGCACGTCGCCATCCGCCAGCTCCCGGACATCGAACGCGAGATCGCGGCCGACGCCGGATCCACCGAAGACCGGCACACCGATCCGGCCGGCGAGCGCCTCGGCGCCCGCCTGGTGATCGGGCGCAGCGCTGGTCAGTCCAACGGCCCTGATGGCGCCGCGGGCGTCGCGGGCCACCGCCAGTAGCGCCTCGGCGGCCTCATCGGACGGGTCACCGGGGTCGATCGCGACCAGCTCCCGCTCCCCGACGACATAGGCGTTCACCGTCTGGCCAGGGACCGCGCCCGCACCGGGCAGCACCACCCGGACGATCTGGGGGCTCTCCCGAATGACCCGGATGGGTTCCGGGCGGACCGGCGCCAGGGTCGTGGCGATCTGCTCGATCGACCGAACGTGCTCGAGCTGCTGGAGCGTCGTGCTCGTCGGCACCCACAGGCCGATCTCCCCCGCCGCCATGGCGTCGAGGGCGGCACGGGGCGTGAGCCACCGGTTGGCGACGACCTCGGAGGCCCGGAACGTCGGGCTGGCGCCGGCGGGCAGCTCGGCGACGAAGAACCAGACGTCGAACCTCCGCTCGACGAAGGGCGGCGTGACCCACCGGCTCAGCGGGAGCAGCCGGTCGGTGCGGAGGTCGACGTCCAGGTCTTCGGCGACCTGGGCGATCGAATGGCGATTCGAGAGCAGCGAACCGCGCGCCTCGTCGGTGGCCTTCGGGTCGATCGAGCCCCGTCGCGGTTCGGCCAGCAGGACGCCGGCCTCCTCGAACAGCTCGCGAACCGCTCCGATCCTCGCCGTCAGCTGATCCGCCGATTCGCCGGCCGGCCGCGACCGACCAAACGCCCGCGGGTCGGCATCACCGCCATCGAGCGCGCCGCCCGGGAACACGTGCATGTCCGGGGCGAAGGCCATGGTCGCCGGGCGCTGGGTGAGGAGGACCTCGAAAGCCCCCTCTGGGCCGGGCCGCAGCAGGACGACGGTCGCCGCCGCTCTGGGGATGGACGGGTGGGCCATGGCCGCATGGTAGGGCCCCGAAGGTCCTGCCCCACCCCTGTCAGTCGACTGGTGCGTCGCGGCGCCGTTGGCGGGCTGGACCCCTTGTCCGGCCGAACCGGCGGCCCTATCGTGGGCCGCTCGGACGCAGGTCCGCGCAGGCGGACGCCCGCCCAAGGGCCGCGCCCACAGGGAGGAAACCGGGATGGCCTTGTCCCGTCACCGGCGGTCGCGAGTTCGGCCCGCCCTCGTGCTCTGTGTCGCGCTGCTGGCCGCGCTGCTGCCCGAAGGCGTCGCCGCGGCCCCGCCCGCGCAGACCGTCAAGGCCATCGTCACCTTCGCCGATACGCCACGCGGCCCAGCGCGGGATGCCGTGAAGGGCGCCGGCGGAACGGTCAGGCATGCCTTCAAGTCCAGCAACTCGCTGGCAATCCAGGTCCCCGCCGCCGCGCTCGACGGGCTCCGCAAGAACAAGCTCGTCAGCGCCGTCGAACTCGACGGCAAGCTGACCGCCTTCGATCACGGCCCCGACACGGGTGACCTCGAGTACGAGAACGCCTGGGGCGTCGAACACATTGGCTCGAAGGCCGTCCACGACGCCGGGATCAAGGGCAACGGCGTGAAGGTCGCCATCATCGACACCGGCCTCGACTACATCCACGACGACCCGGACGACAGCCCGTACGTGGTCGACCCGGAGTTCCAGCTCGGCGACAACTACGCCGGCGGTTTCGACTTCTTCAACAACGACACGGATCCGTACGACGACAACGGCCACGGCACCCACGTCGCCGGCATCCTGGGGGCCCAGAAGAACGGCTACCTCGTGGCCGGGGTGGCGCCGCAGGCCGAGATCTACGCGCTGAAGGTGCTCGACGCCACCGGCAACGGCGACTACAGCGGCCTGATCGCTGCCCTCGAGTGGTCGGTCGCGAACGGGATCGACGTGGTCAACATGAGCCTGGGCGGGCACGAGGTGTCGGCGGCCCTCCAGTCGGCCGTCGAGTACGCCGCAGACAACGGGATCGTCCTGGTTGCCGCGTCCGGCAACGTGGTGACGATCCAGGAGCTGTTCGCGGGCTGCCCGGTCGCTTATCCGGCCGCCTATCCGGACGTACTGTCGACCACGTTCACCAACCCCAACGACGCGCTGACCGGGTTCTCGTGCACCGGGCCGCAGGTCGACTTCGCGTCGCCCGGCGACAACGTGATCTCGACCGTCCCGACCGGCGCCTGCATGTTCTGCACGCCGCAGGGCTACAGCGCACAGAGCGGGACGTCGATGGCCTCGCCGCACCTCGCCGGGACGGCGGCTCTCCTCATCGACGCGGGGCTGGCGGATACCAACGCGCCCGGCCTGATCGACGACATCAAGGCAACCTTGTGTGCCACCACCAACCCGGGCTGGGGCGTCCAGTCGATCTTCGGCAGCAGCCCGATCACGCCGGCCGACCCGCGCTATCCGAGCTGGTTCGGCTGCGGCGTCATCGATACCGACGAGGCAGTCTTCAGCGTGACACCGCCGCCGCCGGGCAACGGCCCGCCCGTGGCCGCGGCCGACGACGCGTCGACCTCGGAGGACACGGCCGTTGACATCGCGGTCCTCGGCAACGACTCGGATCCCGACGGCGACCCGCTGTCGGTGGTCTCCCTCACGGATCCGGCCAAGGGCTCGGCGTCGATCAACCCCAATGGCACCGTCCACTACGCGCCCGACGCCAACGCCAACGGTGACGACACCTTCGGCTACACGATCTCCGACGGGCAGGGCCACACTGCCAGCGCCACCGTGACCGTCCACGTCGGCGCGGCCGGCGACCCGCCCGTGGCGACGGATGACGGCGCGACCACCGCCGAGGACACGGCCACCACGATCGCCGTCCTGGGCAACGACACCGATCCCGATGCCGACCCGCTGACCACGACCGGCGTCACCGATCCGCCGCACGGCAGCGCCGCGATCCAGGGCAACGGTTCGGTCCTGTACACCCCGGACGCGAACTACAGCGGCCCCGACTCGTTCGACTACACGGTGTCCGACGGGACCGGTGGATCGGACGTCGGGACCGTGTCGGTCACGGTCACGCCGGTCAACGACGCGCCCACGGCTGCCCCGAAGTCGGCGACGACGACCTCACCCAACGCGGTCACGGTCACCATGACCGGAACCGACGTCGAGACCTGCAACCTGACGTTCCAGGTGGTTCAAGGGCCGCTCAACGGCAGTCTGAGCACGATCACCAACGCGGCCTGTGTCGCCGGCAGCCCGAATGCCGATTCGGCGACGGTGACCTACACGCCCAACGCCGGGTTCGTCGGCAACGAGCAGTTCACCTACCGCACCTCCGACGGGACGACAACGAGCGGGACGGTGGCGGTAACCATCACCGTCACCGCGGCGCCGCTGCCCAACCCGTTCCACGTCGGGGATCTCGACCGCGCGACATCGATCGCCGGCAAGACCTGGACGGCGAAGGTGACGATCCGGGTCGAGAGCGGCACCCACGCCGCGCTGTCCGGTGCGATCGTCACCGGGACGTGGAGCAACGGTGGGACGGCGTCGTGCACGACCAACAGTTCCGGAACCTGCACTGTCCAGAAGACCAAGCTGTCCCTGTCGGGCGTGGCCAGCGTTACGTTCACCGTCACCAGCGTGACCAGGTCGGGCGGGACCTACGTCCCTGGCTCGAACCACGACCCGGATGGCGAGAGCAATGGGACCGCGATCACCGTCAACCGACCGGGCGCGGCGGCGATCGCCGCCGCGATACGGAGCGGGACGCCGCTGCGGGCCGGCTAGCCGGCCTCGGGCTAGTTGGGGCCGGACTCGACGATCGTGGTGGGGGCGGCGTGGATCGCCGGGATGCTGCCGAGCCGTCCCGCCTGGTAGTCGGCCACGGCCTGGAGGACTTCCTCGCGGGTGTTCATCACGAACGGGCCGAGCCAGGCGACTGGTTCACGGATGGGCCGCCCGCCGAGGAACAGGACGTCGAGTCCCTCGTGACGCGCCTCCTGGATCGGGGCGGCCGCGACGCTGATCGCGTCGCCGGGACCCAGGACGGCCAGCTGGCCGGTCTGGATCGGGCGTGCGTCCGCCGCGATCGTGCCGTGGCCGGCCATCACGTAGAGGAGGGCGTTGTAGTCGGGCCGCCACGGGAGGACGAGGCGCCCACCGGGGCTGATCGTGGCGTGGACGAGGGTCATCGGGCTGTAGGTCGAGCCGGGGCCGGCGTGGCCGGCGACCTCGCCGGCGATGACCCGGACCAGCGCGCCGCCATCGGGTGACGAGGCGAGCGCGACCTCGCCCGCCCGGATGTCCTGGTAGCGCGGCGGCGACCACTTCTGGTCGCTTGGCAGGTTGACCCACAGCTGGAACCCGTGGAACAGGCCGCCGCTCCGGACCAGCGCCTCCGGCGGCTTCTCGATGTGGAGGATGCCGGCGCCCGCGGTCATCCACTGGGTGTCGCCGTTCGTGATCAGCCCGCCGCCGCCATTCGAATCGGCGTGCTCGAAGGTGCCGTCGATCATGTAGGTGACGGTCTCGAACCCGCGGTGGGGATGCCACGGCGTCCCCTTCGGCTCACCCGGGGCGTAGTCCACCTCCCCCATCTGGTCGAGGTGGATGAACGGGTCGAGCTCCTCGAGGGCCACGCCGGCGAACGCCCGACGGACCGGGAAGCCCTCGCCCTCGAAGCCGCTGGGCGCATCCGTCAGGCTGCGGACAGGGCGCTGATGGGCCGCGGCGGGATCGGGCTCCGGGATGCGCGGAAGGATGGTGATGTCGTCGACGGTTACGGCTGGCATGGGTAGATCGTTGCACAAGCAACTACCACGGTCAAGGCCCGACGGTCACGTGGCCGCGAGCTCCGCGCCCAGTGCGTCCGGATCGGTGACCGGCAGGCGGCAGGTGAAGGTGCGGCAGACGTAGGCCGTCGGCTTGCCGTCAATCGCGATCCGGTCCGCCAGCAGCGGGACGGCGGAGCGCTCCGGGGCGGGCGACACGGCAAGGACCTGGTGGGGTCGGAACCCTTGCCGGACGGGCTCGAGGAGCTGATGCGTGGCGGTCGCGTCAGGGTCGCCAACGATCGCGATCTCGACGACCGGCGCGAGCGCGAAATCGATCGCCGTCAGCCAGTTCGCAAAGCCGGTCGGATACTCCGCGGCGTACGCGGTGACGGTGCCGATGGCACGCTCTGCGGCCTCCCGGTAGCGGCCATCCCCGGTCAGGGCCGTCAGCTTGAGCAGCAGCAACGTCGCCATCGACCCACCGGACGGCACCGCGTTGTCCTGCGGGTCCCTGGGCCGGGTCACGAGGCGCTCGTGGTCGTCGGCCGTGTCGAAGAACCCGCCGGCCGGATCGCTGAAGTGGGCCAGGATCTGGTCGGCCAGCTCGCGGGCGGCGACGAACCAGCGCTCGTCGAAGGTGGCCTCGTACAGGGCCAGCAGCCCCTCGCCGAGATGGGCGTAGTCCTCGAGCACGCCATCGCCGACGGCCCGGCCGTCCTTCCACGACCGCTTCAGCCGGCCATCGGGCGTCCGCAGGCCGGCCAGGATCGCCTCCGCCGCCCGAACTGCGGCTCGGACGAAGGGGGCGCCATCTGGTAGCCGGCCGGCGTCGGCCAGCGCGCCGACGGCGAGGCCGTTCCACGCGGCAAGTGCCTTGTCGTCGCGGGCGGGTTGGGCTCGGCTGGTACGGCGCTCGAGGAGGCGTGCCCGCGACGTGGCCAGGCGATGTTCGACGTCGTCGCTTGCCAGCGGACGGATGCGGCGGAGGATCGTCTTGCCCTCCCAGTTGCCGGACTCGGTCACGTCGAAGTAGTCGGCGAAGGGCTCCGCCGCATCACCGAGGACGTCGCGGATCTGGGCAACCGTCCAGACGAACGTCGCGCCCTCTTCGCCCTCGGTGTCGGCATCCTGGCTCGCTGCAAGGGTGCCGTCCTCGCGTCGCAGCTCGCGGAGGAGGTACTCGAGGGCGCCGGATCCGACGTCGCGATAGCGGGCGTCCCCCGTGGCCTGCCACGCGTGGATGTAGACGCGCGCCAGCTGGGCGTTGTCGTAGAGCATCTGCTCGAAATGCGGGACGAGCCACTCGGCGTCGGTCGAGTAGCGGTGGAAGCCACCGCCCAGCTGGTCGCGGATCCCGCCGTCAGCCATCGCGTCCAGGCTGCGCCGGGCGATTGCGAGTGGTCGCTGGTCGCCGGTCGTCACGTGACGCCGGAGGAGGAACTCGATCGTCATCGGCTGGGGAAACTTGGGGGCCGTGCCCCAGCCGCCGTTGTGGGCGTCGAACGTGGCCTCGATCCTCGATGTGGCTCGTTCGAGGAGCGGTTGGTCCGGCACCGGGCCGCCGCCCGGCAGGCTCTGCTGCTTGACGAGCGCCTCGACGAGCCGGACGCCGGCCCCCTCGACCTCCGGCCGTTGGTCGATGAACGCGCGGTTGACGCCCTCGAGCACGTCCCGGAACGACGGCATGCCGTGCCGTGGCTCGTCCGGGAAGTACGTTCCGCCGTAAAAGGGCCGGCCCTCGGGCGTCAGGAAGACCGACATCGGCCAACCGCCCCCGCCGGTCATCTGTTGGACGGCGCCCATGTAGATCTGGTCGAGGTCGGGGCGCTCCTCGCGGTCGACCTTGATCGGGATGAAGTTGGCGTTGAGGTAGCTCGCCGTGGCCTCGTCCTCGAACGACTCGCGCTCCATGACGTGGCACCAGTGGCAGGCGGCGTAGCCGATGCTGAGGAAGATCGGCTTGTCGAGAAGCTTCGCCCGGGCGAGCGCGTCCGGACCCCACGGCCACCAGTCGACCGGGTTGTGGGCGTGCTGGAGGAGGTAGGGACTGGTCTCGTTCGCGAGTCGGTTGGGCACCCGGTGATGGTAGGGCGAGTCGCGCGTGTTGCCTGACAGTGAACAATTTCGGGGCTAGCCAGTCTCGCCGGGCCGATCCGAGGGCCTGACACCAATGGTGTTGTCTGTCAGGGACACACATGCCCAATTGACTCCCCGACCCGAATGGGGCTGTGGGCCATACCTGGGCCCGAAATTGTCAACTGGCAGCGAACAGCCAGCCGTCGATGCGGGGTGGATGGGCCGGATCCGGCCGGAACCGTCAACTGACAGCCAACACTGGCGCCGCTGCGGCGGTGGAGTGGCCGATTCCGCGGCCGGCGCCGGGTCAGATTTCAGCTTCGGCGGCGCTGCCCCATGCCCGACGGCGCGCCGCCCCCCAGCGGTGCCTCCGGGCCAACGCCCGTCGCAGCCGCGATAGGGGAACGGATCCCCGACCGCAGGCTCCCGTCGCGGCGAAGCCGCCCGACCCAGAACAGGGCCGGGACCCCGACCGCCAGGCTGAGCACCCCGCCCAGGATGAACGCCAGCGGCACGTCCCACGCCGACGCCACCGCGCCCATCAACAGCCCGCCGGCCGGGACGGAACCGGCGAAGACCGTGGTGTAGACGCTCATCACTCGGCCGCGGAGGCCGTCCGGCACGGCCAGCTGGATCATCGTGTTGGCGGTTACGGCCATCGCGATGCCGCCGGCACCCATGACCGCCATCGCCAGCAACGAGACGGCAAAGATCGTCGACCAGCCCAGGACGACCGAGCCCAGGCCCAGGGCGATCGCGCCGTACGCGATCCAGACGGCCCTCGGGCGGCGCGAGAAGGCGATGCTGAGCGAGGCGATCGTCGACCCGATGCCCGACGCCGCCATGAGGAACCCGAATCCCTCCGCGCCAACGTGGAGGACATGGTCGGCCAGCGGCGGGGCGAGGACCTGGAAGTTCATGCCGAACGTGGCGACGAGGCCGACGACCGACACGGCCAGCAGCACGATCGGCGTCTGGCGAACGTAGCGGACGCCCTCCGCCAGGTTCTCGACGACGCCGGCCCACGACGTCGGACGCTCGACGCGGGGCGCCGGCTGCAGCTCAGAGTCGCGCATCAGCCAGTAGCCGACGAGCACGCCGACGAAGCTCAGGCCGTTGATCAGGAACGTGATGGAGATGTCGAACCAGGCGATGAGCAGCCCGGCGATGGCGGGGCCGAAGATCCGGGACCCGTTGAACAGGGCCGAGTTGAGGCCCACGGCGTTGGCCACGTCGTCGCGACCGACCATCTCGACGGCGAACGCCTGCCGGGTTGGCATGTCGATCGCGTTGGTGATCCCGAGGGCCGCGGCCAGGACGGCAACATGCCAGACCTCCACGACGCCGGTCGCCGTCAGCGCGAACAGGGCGAAGGCTAGGATCATCGCCACCGCCTGGGTCACCATCAGGGTCCGCCGCTTGGGCAGCTGATCGGCGATGAGTCCGCCGAACAGTCCCAGGATCAGCACCGGGCCGAACTGGGCCACGGAGATCAGGCCGAGGACCAGGGGATCGCCGGTCAGGACGAGGACGAGCCAGCCCTGGGCCACCTGCTGCATCCACGTCCCGACCAGCGAGATCGCCTGGCCGATGTAGAACAGCCGGTAGTTGCGGTGCCGGAAGGCGCGCGCGCCGCGAAAGTCGAGAAGGCTCATCGGCCGGCGTCCAGCTCGCGGCGGTGGCCCGCGAGGTGCGCCTTGCGCTCCGTGGCCTCGGCGATCATCGCCTCGATGCGCTCCTGTTTCCGGCGCAGCGAGGCGATCTGGCGCTCGACCCGGACCGTGGCGTCGTCGATGATCGCCCGCCGCTCCGCCGGGTCGTCGGTCGCCCGGAATCGCTCGCGGTTACGGGCTCGCGCGACCTCGTCCTCGAGCAGCTGGCCAACCTCCGCCAGGCTGAACCCGGCATCGTCGCGGAGGCCCTTGATGAACCGCAGGCGCTCGAGGTCGTCGGCGTCGTACAGCCGGTACGCGCCCTCGCTTCGGGCGGCCGGCTCGAGCAGGCCAAGCTCCTCGTAGTAGCGGATCGACCGGGGCGTGAGCCCAACCTCTGCGGCGACCTCCTGGATGCGCAGGAGGCGCGGGCTGACAGGGGTGTCGGTGTCGAGGTGGGTCACCCGGAAAGTTTACTCAACCTTGCCGTTTACGTAAAGGTTAGCGGCCGTCGCGATGGAGCCTAACCAAGAACCGTACCGGCGGCTATGAACATCACGGCCAACCCCGTGTAGGTCCCGGCTTCGTTGGTTCGGACGAGGTGATCGATCGCCGTCTCGACACGGTCATGCCCGACCACGCCCTGGGCGGCCAGCTCCCTGCCCTGGCGTCGGAACTCGTCGATCTCCTCGTCGTCCATCCTGATCTCTACATCCCCGATCGCCACGGCGGTCACGGGGTCCAGCCCGGCCTCGAGAAGACGTCGGCGAAGCTCGATGCCGATCTGCGGGTTGCGGATCTGCGAGGCGGTGACCTGGAGCAACTGCTCGAACAGCTCGCGGTCCGGCTGGTCGAACTCCACCGCCCGGGTGTCGACCTCGGCGCAGACCACGCGCCCGCCAGGCCGGGTGACGCGGGCCATCTCCCGTATCGCGGCATCGGCCTCGGGGAGGTGCATCAGGACGCGCTCCGAGTGGGTCACATCGAAGGTCCCATCGGCGAACGGCAGGGCCATCGCGTCGCCCTGCACGAGTCGGACTCGCTCGTCGAGCCCGGCTTCCCGAAGCCGCTGATGGGCGCGGGCCAGGAAGGCTTCGGCATGATCGAGGCCGGTGACCGAGCCAGCAGCGCCGACGGCCTCGGCCAGCGCCGGGAGCATGACCCCGGTGCCGCACCCCACGTCGAGCACCGACTGGCCGGGGCGCAGGTCCATGAGCTCGAACGTCCGCCGCGAGACCTCCTGGATGAACGGCATCTGGGCCTGGGTCTCGAGCCACGCCGCCGTGCTTTCCTCGACCTCCGTGGCCGATACGGTGGCGTACGCGTCTGACGTGTAGGTGACGTACGCCGGGTCCGGGGTTCGGGCGGGAGATCGGTCGGTCACGGGGCAGGCATTATTGCCGCGGCATCGGTCGCCCGTCGAGCATTTTTCGCCGCGCAATCGGGCAGCCGGATGGACAGGAGGACCTCGTGCGGCGAGATCTCGGGCGGCTCCTCGGCGAGCGCGGCCTCGGCGCTGCGGTCGTCTTCGCCTACGACCGTTATTCCCCGCCGATGTACTACCTGACGGGGAGCCGCATTCGCTTCGGCGTCTACGTCCTGGCCTCGGATGGTCGATCGCGGCTCATCCACGATGAAATGGAGAGCGAGGCCGCGGCGGCGTCCGGTCTCGAGCGAGTGGGATTTGGCGAGGCCGGCATGATGGCGCTGTTCGCCGAGGAGGGCAGCTCGGCACCGGCGTTTGCACGGCTCATCGCTCAGACCTGCGCGCAGATGGGCATCGACGGCACGATCGGCCTGTACGGCGACCTGCCGGCGTCCTATGGCCACGCCCTCATCACGCGACTGCGCGAGGTTGGTGGACCCGACGTCGACACCGCCACACCCGACGCGCTGTCAGTGGCTCGGATGACCAAGGACCCCAATGAGGTGGAGGCACTCCGCCGGGTCTCGACCGGAACGATGGCGGCCCTCGAGCGCGTCATGGCCTTCCTCTCGGCATCGCGACTCGACGGCTCGACGATCCGGGCGGCCGATGGATCGCCGGTGACACTGGGCACGCTGCGCCGGATCATCGGCCGCGAGTTCCTCGACAACGGCCTGGTCGAGGAAGGTGATGCGGGCATCGTTTCCCAGGGTGCTGACGCCGGCGTGCCGCACAGCCGGGGCCACGACGAGGATGCGGTCCGGCCCGGCGCGCCGATCGTGATCGACATCTTTCCGGGCGAGGCTGGCGGCGGCTACCGCAGCGACTTCACCCGAACGCTGTGCGTGGGGCCGGCGCCGGAGCCACTCAAGGACCTGTACCGCGACGTCCGGGAGGCAGTCGATCGCGTCACTGCCGCCTTGGCGGTAGGTACGTCGTGCCGGTCACTTCATGAGTTGGCGTGCGAGGTCTTCGAGGCCCGCGGGCATCCCACCGATCGCACCGACCCCGGCACCGAGATCGGGTACTGCCACGACCTGGGCCATGGCGTCGGGCTGGCCGTGCACGAGGAGCCGCGCCTGGGCGGCCGGCCGACGAACACCCAGGTGCTGGAGCCGGGCATGGTCTTCACCGTCGAGCCCGGCCTCTACTACCCGGCACGCGAGCTGGGCGTCCGACTCGAGGACCTGTTCTACGCCCGCCCGGATGGGACGTTCGAGAATCTCACCCCAGCACCGTACGAGCTCGAGGTCCATCCCCGCGGCTAGCCCGTCGCCGCCGCTCCCGCCTTGATGACGACGACGTCGACCGGCTCGGCGCGGCCTCGCAGCTCCAGGTGCCGGCGTTCCAGCGTCTCCCGGAGCGCCAGGCCTTCGGCAGCCTGTTCGGATACCAGAATCTCGCCCGCGCCGGCCAGCGATGCGACCCGAGCAGCGGTGTTCACCGCATCGCCCAGCGCCGTGAAATCGGTCACGCCGGCATCGCCCACGGCGCCCACGAATGCAACGCCCGTGTGAACCCCGGCACCGACGGGGATCCACGGACCCGCCGCCGAGCCATGACCCGTCGCCGCCATCAACGCCTCAGCCGATTCGATCGCCTTGGCAGCGTGGTCCAGGCCCGCCATCCCGGGCACGAACAAGCCGACCACCTCGTCGCCGACGAACTTGTCGACCACCGCCTCCCGATCGATGAGGACGCGGGCCGCGACCTCGTAGAAGCGATTGAGCAGGCCGGCGTACTCGGCTGGTGCCATGTCCTCGGCGATGCCGGTAGAGCCGCGGACGTCGGCGAACAGCATCGACACCTCGATTTCGGCGCCGCCGTGGTTGGCGTCAATGTCCTGGTAGCAGCCCCGGCAGTACTTGGGGTTCTTGTCCCACGGACCCAGCCCGATCATCCGCATGACCGCGCCGCCGGGACCGCCGAAGGGCCGCAGGCAGAGCGTGCATCGTGGCGGCGTCGGCAGGCTCCGCCAGAAGCGGCGGCGCGGCCGCATCCCCTGGTCCGTCCCGTCGAGCCGCCTGCGCCAGTCCCGATCCGACATCGGTGCCATGACCGCCTCCCACGCCATCGTGGCGAGCCCCGGCGCCGGCGTCTACCCCTGGCTGGCGGATCGAACGCCGGAAATCGTGCCGACTAGAGTGAAGCCGTGGACTTCGGGATCGCCCTGCCGAACTTCCGGGCCGGCGCGAGCGCAGAGGGCATCGAGGTCGCCACCGAGGTGGCCGAGCGGCTGGGCTGGTCGGACGTTTGGACGACCGACCACGTGATCGTCGAGCACGGCAGCGAACGCGAGTACGGACGGATCTTCGAGGCGATTCTGACACTCGCCTGGGCCGGTGCCCGGCACCCGGGCGTCGGTCTTGGGACGAGCGTGATCGTCGTCCCGCCGCGCAACGCGGTCATCCTCGCCAAGGAGCTGGCGACGCTCGACGCCCTCAGCGGCGGCCGGGTCATCGCCGGCGTCGGGGTCGGCTGGAATGCCCGCGAGTTCGCCAACATGGGCATGGCCGACCGGTTCCACGTCCGGGGCGCCTACCTCGATGAGGCGATCCGCCTGTGGCGGCACCTCTGGTCCGGCAGCCAGGCGCCGTTCGAGGGGCGCTTCACCCGGCTGACCGACTTCGTCTTCGAGCCGCTGCCCGCCCAGGGCGACCGCCTGCCGATCTGGGTCGGCGGCGGCTCGGACGCCGCCTGCCGTCGTGCCGGAACGCTGGCCGACGGCTACCACGCCAGCGCCGTCGGCCCCGACGGCTTCGCGAAGCGGGTTCCGAAGGTCCTCGCCGCGGCGTCCGAAGCCGGCCGAGCGGCGCCTCGATTCAGTGCCCGCGTCCAGGTCCGGCTTGGGGCCCGGATCAGCCAGGGCTACGCGATGCAGGGCAGCCCCGACGAGGTCGCAGCGGAGGTCAAGGCCTTCGCGGCGGCCGGCGCCAGCCACCTGGTCCTCAACTTCGGGATGCGCGAACCCGAACCCCTCGCCGCCGCCGCCGAGGCATTCGCCCGCGAGGTCTTGCCGCTGCTTTGACCGGCCGACGATCCGGAGCGTGGCGGGAATAAATGACGAAGTAAGTGGACGGCGCTAGGATGGGCGTCCGCCGCTTGGCCCGTGGTTCATCGGTCGGCCCAGATGCGTCGTTTCGCCTCCGCGCTCGTCGCGCTGCTCCTGCTCGGCGGCATGGTCACGCCCGGCGCCGTGTCGGCGGCACCAAGGGACGGGCCCAAGGTCGTCGTCATCGTCGGCCCCGTTGGTGACCTGACCGAGCGCTACCTCACTCGCGGCGAGGCGGCTGCCCGCGAGGCAGAACGCTTCACGAACGACGTGACGCGGGTATTCACCCCCGATGCGACGTGGCCCGCCGTGCGACAGGCACTCCAGGGCGCCGACCTCGTGGTCTACCTGGGTCACGGCAACGGCTGGCCGAGCCAGTACCGCGATCGCCCCTTCCCGCCGACGCAGAACGGCTTTGGGCTCAACCCGGTCGCGGGTGGCGGTCACGACGCGCATCAGTACTTCGGGGAGGGCCCAATCGCGGCCCAGGTGCGGCTGGGGTCGGACGCCATCGTCCTGCTCCACCACCTGTGCTATGCCAGCGGAAACACCGAGCCCGGACTCCCCGAGGGCACGGTCGAGGAGGCTCGTCAGCGGGTCGACAACTATGCTGCCGGCTTCATCGCCGCCGGCGCGGCTGCCGTCATCGCCGAGGGCCACCAGTCACCGGCCTGGTATGTCCGCTCGATCCTGTCGGGCGACCGCCCGGTCGAGGCCATCTGGCGGGCGGCCCCCAGCCGCCACGGCAACGTCACGACGTTCGAGAGTCGCCGAAGCCCGGGCTTCGTCGCAGCCATGGACCCGGATCGAATCGACGGCGGCTACTACCGGTCGCTGGTCGTCCGTCCAGGCGCGGGATCGACGTTCTCGGCCGACGGGGCCCCGCCCGCTGGGCCGCACGCCGGCGCACCGACTCTGCTTGGCTCGGGCCTGACCTTCGGCCAGCCATACCTGAAGGGCCGCCCCGTCGCCGGGTCGTCGGTCGAGGTCTGGATTCCGTACGAGGGGGCCGGCGCGTCGCCGCGCCCGCTGCTGGTGGGGGCCCGTTGGGATCCGCTCGACGCCGAGCCGCCGGCCGCCGGCGAGCCGATCGTCCTCGTCGCCCCGGAGCGCGCCGGCTCCGTGGTCGAACCGGTGCCCGTCAAGGCCGGGCCGACGAGGCTTGTCGTCCCGATTTCGATGCCGGCGGAACGCGGCCGCCATCGGCTGGTCCTGACCCTCCACGACGAGTCCGGCGTTGCGTTCGATGCCGCGTCGCAGGCCCTGCTGTCCGGGGTCATCGTCCGGGTCGCTGGACAGCTCGAGGCCGCCTGGTCGGTGCCGCCGGGCCTCGACGTCGTCGCCGGCTCGGTGACGGAGCTGCCGGTCGTCCTCGCCAACATCGGCGCCGAACGATGGGGCCGGCCGATCGTCGATGGGCCGATCCGCCGCCCGAGTTTCGTCCGGCCGGGCGCCGTGATCGTCGGCCATTGGCTGGCGCTCGACCCGGCCGCGGCGTCGCCGCCGGTTCGCGTCCGGGCAGACCTCCGCGACGGCCTCGATCCGGGCGCGTCGGCCACCGCGACCCTCCGACTGGCCGCGCCGGCCGAGCCGGGCGACTACCTGCTGGTCCTCGACGTGGTCGTCCCGGGCCAGGGGTCGCTGGCGTCAAAGGGCGTCGACCCGCAGCTGGTCCGAATCACCGTCCAGTAGCCGCGTTCGAGGCCGCGCGCTCCGGGGGTCGCAGGCACGGCGAAATGCCGATGCAATAGCGATGCAACCCGAGACGGCCGGTGCCGCGCGCCCTCGACGCCGGCGCAGCGCAGGCTGGTGTCCACGCGCCGGTTCGCGCCGCGACGACGTCGTGGCCCAGGAGGACTCAATCCCATGAAACGCTTCCTACCAGCGGTGCTGGTGAGCGTGGCGCTCACCGTTGCCGCCTGCGGCTCCAACGATCCCGACGCCGGCGGCCCGGGCGCATCCGGCGCATCCGGCAGCCCCGCGTCGCAGGCGCCCCCGATGAGCGCAGGCCCGGTCACCGGTGAGATCGACGTTTGGGCGATGGGCAACGAAGGCGCCCTGCTGGGCGAGCTGGTCACCGACTTCGAAGCCGAGTACCCCGATGTCACGGTCAACCTGACGCCGGTCGCCTGGGACCAGGCCGTCACCAAGCTCCAGACCGCGGTCGCGGGCACGGAAACGCCTGACGTCACCCAGATGGGCACGGACATGATGGCCCAGTTCGTTTCGAGCGGGGCGATGGAGGCCGTGCCGGCGAACTTCACCCCGGAGACCTACTTCGAGAGCGCCTGGAACACCGGCGTGATCGACGGCACGGCGTACGGCGTCCCGTGGTACGTCGAGACCCGGGTCCTGTACGAGCGCACCGACCTTGCCGAGGGTGCCGGCGTCAGCGAACCGCCGGCCAGCTGGGATGACCTGAAGGCGACGGCGACGGCCCTCAAGGAGGGCGGCGCCGACTATGGCATCTCGCTCGGCGTCAAGAACTACCAGGAATACCTGCCCTTCTTCTGGTCGAATGGGGGCACGATCCTCAACGCGGACGGCACCTTCGGGTTCGACTCTCCGGAGGCGATCGAGGCCCTCACGTTCTACAACTCGTTCTTCGAGGAAGGCCTCGCCCAGGACAATCCCGCCGCAAACTTCGACCTGACCCCGGCCTTCGCGGCTGGTTCGCACCCGATGGCGGTCTCCGGCCCGTGGCACATGGGCCTGTTTGACGACGCCGGCGCCGAGGGCAAGTGGGCGGTCACCCTCCACCCGGGCAAGGACGATGCCCCGGGCGTGTCGTGGATCGGCGGGTCCAACCTGACGGTCTTCAAGGACACCGACAACAAGGCCGCCGCATGGGCGTTCGTCGAGTACCTCACTCGTCCCGAGGTCCAGGTCAAGTGGTTCGACGTCGCGGCTGCGCTGCCGTCGGTCCAGTCGGCCTGGGACGATCCCGCACTGGCGGACGACGAGAGCCTCGCCATCTTCGGCGAGCAGCTCGCGTCCACCATGGCCCCACCGGCAATCGCCACCTGGGCGGAGATCTCGACCAAGCTCAACGAGGAGCTGGAGAAGATGACCGTCGGCGACCAGTCACCTGAGGACACGGCGGCGGCGATGCAGGCGGCCGCGACGTCCATCGGGACCGAGTAATGGCCGGCCGCGGCAGCGTCGTCAAGCAACCGGCCGCGGGACTCCGCGGGCCGGGGGCCGGCGCCGCCGCGGCACGCCGCGGGCCGGCGGGCAAAGCCCTCCGGCAGAACCTCATCGGCTGGGGCTTCGCCCTGCCGTTCGTTATCGTCTTCGTCGTGTTCATGGCGGGGCCGATCGCGGCCTCGCTCGTGCTCAGCTTCACCGACTTCGGCATCGCCGACCTGCGCAACCCGCTGGGCACGGACATCATCGGCATCGAGAACTTCCAACAGCTCTTCGGCGACCCGAAGTTCTGGAAGGCCTTGGGCAACACCGCCTACTTCGTGGTCGTCGGGGTTCCGCTGACCCTTGGACTTGGTCTGGCGGCGGCGCTGGCCCTCGACCGCGGGATCACCCGGCTGCGGACCGCGTTCCGGGTGGGCTTCTACCTGCCGGTCGTGACCAGCATCGTGGCCATCGCCGTGGTCTGGCGGTTCGTCCTCGATCCCGACCAGGGGATCGTCAACCTGTTGCTCAGCTACGTCGGCATCAACGGCCCGGACTGGCTGGCCAATCCAAGCCTGGCGATGCCGTCCATCATCGCCATGGCCGTCTGGCGAAATCTCGGCTTTGCCATGGTGATCTTCCTGGCCGGTCTCCAGACCATCCCCGCCCAGCTCTATGAGGCGGCGTCGATCGACGGCGCCAGCCGCTGGCAGGCGTTCCGGCACGTGACCGTGCCGATGCTCCGGCCCACGATCCTGTTCATCTCGGTGATCACCACGATCGGCTACCTGCAGCTGTTCGAGGAGCCCTTCGTGATGACCGAGGGTGGCCCGCTCGACAGCACCCTGTCGATCGCCCAGTACATGTACCAGCAGGGCTTCCAGTTCTTCCACCAGGGCTATGCCGCCGCCATCGCGTGGGTCCTGTTCCTGCTGGTGGCCGCGGTGGCCTTCGTCCAGTTCCGCGTGCTGCGGTCCGAGACATGACGGGAGGCGCTCGATGACCGTCGTCGCACCGAGCTCGGCCGGCGCCACCGCCGCGCCCCTCGCGACCCGCAACGCCACGCCCACGTCCGACAGCCGACCGAGGCGGGCCAACATCGTCCTGTACGCCATCCTGTTCGTGGGCCTCCTGCTGATGGTTGGCCCGTTCATCTGGATGCTCCTCGGTTCGTTCAAGCCGAACGCAGAGTTCCTCCGGACGCCGCCCACGTGGCTGCCGGAGAACCCGACACTGGCCAACTACACCGAGCTGTTCGATCGCCTCAACTTCCCCCGCTTCTTCTTCAACTCTGCCGTCGTCGCCGGGCTGGTGACCCTCGGCAACCTGGTCTTCTCGCCGATGCTGGGCTACGCCCTGGCCAAGATCCCGTTCACCGGCAAGCGGGTGATCCTGCTCCTCGTCCTGGCGACGTTGATGCTGCCGGCCGCCGCGACCCTCGTGCCGCTGTTCGTGCTGATGAGCTGGCTCGACCTGGTCAACACCTACCCGGGCCTGATCCTGCCGTTCCTGGCCGGGCCGTTCGGCGTCTTCCTGACGCGGCAGTTCTTCAGCGGCTTGCCGGACGAGCTGCTCGAGGCTGCCCGGATCGACGGCGCCAGCGAGTTCCGGATCTTCTGGCGGATCGCCATGCCCCTCGCCGGACCGGTCCTGGCGACACTCGGGATCCTGACGTTCCTGGGCTCGTGGAACGGGTTCATCTATCCCCTGGTCATGGCCCAGCAGACCGAGATGTACACGCTGCCCGTCGCCCTCGCGACGTTCGCCACGGGCCAGCACCAGGCGGAGCACGGCCTGCTGATGGCCGGTTCCGTGGTCCTCGTCGTCCCCGTCCTGATCGTCTTCATCCTCATGCAGCGCTGGATCACCGAGGGCATCTCGACGACCGGCCTCAAGGGGTGAGGCACCCGGTCCCGCCTTCTCGCAATTCCCGGAGGTTCACCATGCCTGCCCCACGCCGCGCTCCCCGCATCGTCCTTGCCATCTGCGCTTTGTTCCTCGCGGCGTGCCTGACGCCCGGGCTCGTCAGCGCGGCCGGTCGCGGGCTCACACCGGGCCAGCGGGCGGACCTCATCGATTACGCGGAAACGACATGGGCCTCATTCGTGGCGATGACCAACCCGGCCACGGGCCTGCCCGCCGACAGTCTCACGGCCGATGGCACCGCCAGCGTCCAGACCTCGACCACCAACATCGGTGCCTACCTGTGGAGCACCCTCGTGGCCGAGGAACTGGGGATCATCGGTCACGACGAGGCAGTCGCCCGTCTCGATCGGACGCTCACCACCCTGGCGTCGATGGAGCGCCACGAGCCGAGCGGCCAGTTCTACAACTGGTACGACCACAACACCGGCGCCAAGCTCACGATCTGGCCGCCGACCGGCGAGCCGCTGAGCCCCGGCCCGATCCTGTCCTCGGTCGACAACGGCTGGCTGGCGACCGGCCTGTACATCGTCGCCAACAGTGTCCCGGAAGTGGCCGCCGATGCCCTTGCCATCTTCGAGAGCATGGACTTCGGGTTCTACTACCAGGCGGACGTGAACCGGATCCTGTTCCATTACCAGCCCGACAACGGCTCCGCGCCGTGCTGCTACGACACGATCGTCAGCGAGAGCCGGATCGCGACGTACATCGGCATCTTCAAGGGCGAGATCCCGTCGAAGGCCTACTTCGGCCAGTGGCGGACGTTCCCCGATACGTGCGACTGGAGCTGGCAGGAGACGAAGCCGCTCGGCTTCAACGCCACCTACCTCGGCGTCAACGTCTTCGAGGGCGCCTACCCGTACGAGAACTTCCTCGTTGTCCCGGGCTGGGGTGGCTCGATGTTCGAGGCACTGATGCCCGCCCTGTTCGTGCCCGAGGAGAAGTGGGCGCCGACGAGCTGGGCGGTCAACCACCCGCTCACGGTCACCGCGCAGATGCATCACGGCCTGGTCGAGGCCGAGTACGGCTACTGGGGCTTCTCGCCGGCCAACGTCCCGGAGGGCGGCTACACCGAGTACGGCGTCGACGCGCTCGGGCTCAACCCCCAGGGCTACAAGTCCAACAACAACGGGACGTACGTGGACCGCGGGTTCGCCGGCTGCCGGGATGGCGCCCCGGATCCGACCACCTACCCGAATGGGGTCGTGACCCCGCACGCGGCCTTCCTGGCGCTCCGCTGGGCGCCGGACATGGCCCTCGACAACCTCGCCAACCTGCGCGACGACTTCGACGGCATGTATGGCGAGTGGGGCTTCCGCGACACGGTCAACGTCGACACTGGCTTTGTCTCCGGCACGAATGCCGGGACGAGCGCCTACCTGTCGCTCGACCAGGGAATCATCATGGCCGCCATCGGCAATGCCCTGGCCGGCGACATGCTCCGCGACGCGTTCGCGACCAAGACCGTCCGCAAGGCGCTCCAGCCGGTGATGTCGCTGGAGACGTTCAACGCCGGACCGCTCGAAGCCGCCGACGGCCTGCATTGACCAAGCCGTGACCGCGCCAACGTCGGGGAGCAACGCCCGGATCGCCTGGTTCGAGGCGACCGACGCACAGGCGCCGCGGGATCGGCCGGCACCGCCGGTCGACCTGCCGGCGCCGGCCCGGGTCCGGGCGGAGCGGGGGCGCGGCCAGGTGACGGTGGATTGGGAGCTCGTCGACGGCGCGGCCGGCTACCTGGTCCACCGGACGACCGGTGGCGATGCGCCGCTCCGGCCCATCGACCACGGCGGCGGGGACGTCCTCGCGGTCCCCCACCCGCCCTACGTGGACACGATCGGCGACGTGTCCGGCGAAGTCTCGTACGCGGTCGCCGCCCTGTGCAGCATCGAGGTCGTCGACGGCGACCTCTCGCCCTCCGTGGCACCGGTCGAGACGGCGACCCCGGGCCGGGTCCAGATCGAGGTCGATGCGGCCGCGATCCAGGGTCGGGTTGCCAGGCCGTGGCGCCCAATCGTCGGCTCCGAGCACCTCCAGATGCTGCTCCGCGGCCCCGGTCCTGGCGGCCACCACGTGGGCGAGGAACTGGCGGACGCTTTCCGGATCGCGCGCCGCGACCTCGGCGCCGAGATGGTTCGCGCCCACGGCATCCTCCACGACTCGCTGGGTGTCTACCGCGAGGACGACGGGCGCCCGGTCCACGACTTCAGCCAGATCGACATGGTCTATGACCGGCTGCTCGAGACCGGACTCCGGCCGGTCGTCGAGCTGTCGTTCATGCCCGCTGCCCTGGCGGCCGAGCCGGACCGAACGGTATTCGACTACCGCGGCATCATCTCGCCGCCTCGAGACTGGAGCCGTTGGTCGGCCTTGATCGAGGACCTGGTTCTCCACCTCGAGGACCGCTACGGACGGGACGAGGTGCGTCGCTGGGCCTTCGAGGTCTGGAACGAGCCGAACCTGCAGGTCTTCTGGTCGGCCGCGCAATCGGACTACTTCCGCCTGTATGACGAGACGGTGCGGGCGATCCGATCGATCGATTCGCAGCTCCGCGTGGGCGGGCCGGCGACGGCGGCGGCCGGTTGGGTCGATGACCTGCTCCACCACGTGGAGGGTTCGGGCGCGCCCCTCGACTTCCTGTCGACCCACACCTACGGAGCACCGCCGATCGACCTCCGACCGATCTCCCGCCGTTTCGGGCGCGAGGACATCCCGCTGTGGTGGACCGAATGGGGCATTTCGCCGAAGCACGGAGCGCCGGTCAACGACTCGGTCTGGGGTGCGCCGCTCGTGGCCCGCGGGATGCGGTCGGCTGCCGGGAGGCTCGAATCGCTCGCCTACTGGGTCGTGTCGGACCACTTCGTCGAGCTCGGCGAGCCGCAGCGGCTGCTCCATGGCGGGTTCGGGCTGCTCACGATCGGCAACCTCCGCAAGCCGCGGTTCTGGGGCCTCCGGGTCCTGGAGCTGCTCGGCGAGGACGAGCTCGGCGCGGGGCTGAGCGGGGACGGCGGCGGCTCGCTCGTCGAGGCGTGGGCCTCGCGCGACGATCGCCGGATCGCCATCGCCGTCTGGAACGGGACGCTCGACCAGACCAAGTTCGACGGCGACTCGACGCTGGACCGGGACGTTTCGCTCCGGATCGGCGGCCTGTCCGCGGGGAGCTGGCAACTCCGCCATCGCCGGGTCGATGCCGAGCATTCCAACGTGTCCGCCACGTGGGAGCGGGCGGGCGGCGGCGACTGGCCGGACGAGGCCGGCTGGGCCGCGCTGCGCGCCGCCGACCGACTGGACGACCTGGAGCCCGGGCGCGACGTGGACTTCGTCGCAGACGGCAGCATCAGCCTCGACTTCGGGCTGCCGATGCCGGCGATTTCGCTCATCGAGCTCGTCCGACGCTGAGCGGCGCCGACGCGTCGTGCGGATAGTCGGCAGCGTGCTGTAACGCATTCCCGCCGCTCGCCCGCGCGCCGGGCTGCCGCCAGCCGCTCTACTGCGCATATGCCCGACCGACTTCGGATTGCCCTCGTCGTCCCGCCGATGCTGCCCGTGCCGCCGCCGACCTACGCCGGCACCGAACGCGTGGTGGCGGCACTCGGCGATGAGTTGCTCGCCCGTGGCCATGCGGTGACCCTGTTCGCCGCCGGTGACTCGTCATTCGACGGCGAGCTCGTCCCGATCCTGCCGCAGAGCCTGTGGAGCCAGGATTACCGCGGCGACGTCAGCTCGTACATCAACGTCGGCCTGGCCAAGGTCTGGGCACGGCACGACGATTTCGACATCATCCACTCGCACGTCGAGACGCTGGGCTTCCTGTTCGCCCGCTACTGCCCCACCCCGGTGATGACGACCCTCCATGGCCGGCTCGACGTCTCGGGCATCCCCGAGTTGCTGGCCGAGTTCGATGACATTCCCCTCGTCGCGATCTCGGAGAGTCAGCGTCGCTGGGGCGAAGCGGCGAATTGGGTGGCCACGATCCACCACGGCCTGCCGCTCGAAACGATGCCGTTCAGTGCGCGTGCGGGCGACTACCTCGCCTTCGTCGGCCGGATCACGCCGGAGAAGGGCATCGCCGAGTGCATCGAGCTGGCACGACGGGCACAGCTGCCGCTCAAGATCGCGGCCAAGGTCTACGACGAGCACGAGAAGGCGCACTTCGCCGAGGTCGTCGAGCCGGCGATCGAGGAGGGCGTCGTCGATTTCCTCGGTGAGCTGGGGCAGCTCGAGCGGGACCCGCTCTACGCCGGCGCCAGGGCGACCCTGATGCTGGGCGCGTGGCCGGAACCGTTCGGGCTCGTGGCAATCGAGTCGATGGCCACCGGGACGCCGGTGATCGGCCGCCGGGCGGGCGCCCTGACCGAGACGATCGAGCACGGCGTCGACGGATTCCTGATCGACGACCTGACCGAGGCTGAGCTGGCGGTCGACAAGCTCCTCGAGCTCGATCGGACCCAGATCCGGCAGCGGGCGATCGAGCGGTTCTCGCCGGCGCGCATGACCGACGAATACGAAGTCGCCTATCGCCAGCTGTTGCGGGGCGAAGGCCGCCCCCGGTCCCGGACCCAGGAGCTCGCCCCGGCCGGTTCCTGACGCCGGCTGGCGGGTTCGCGGCGTACCCTTGACCCATGCCCACGCCAGCGGCGAAGAAGGCTGCCCCCTCCCGCGAGGAGCTTCTCGCACCCAGCAGGTTCGGTCGGCCGGACGAGCGGCACGACCCCGGACCGGACGAGGCCGCCGCCCGGCTTGCCGGTATCGACGAGGCGGCCGTCCAGCCCCTTCCGGCACCATCGGGCGGCCACATTCGCCTTGGCACGGCCTCCTGGACGGACCCGACGATGACGGCCGCCGGGGTGTTCTATCCCAGCGGCGCCGATACGGCGGAGGAGCGGCTGGCCTACTACGCCAGCCGGTTCCCGCTGGTCGAGGTCGACGCCACCTACTACGCCCTGCCCAGCCGCCGGACGAGCGAGTTGTGGGTCGAGCGAACGCCGCCCGACTTCACCTTCGACATCAAGGCCCACGCCCTCATGACCGGCCAGCCGACCGAGACCCGCCGGCTGCCCAAGGACCTCCGTGAACGCCTGCCGGTCGAGCTGCAGGAGAAGTCCCGGATCTACGCCAAGGACCTGCCGGGCGAGCTGCGCGGGATCGTCTGGGAGTGGTTCCTCGACGGCATCGAGCCGCTGCGCGAATCGGGCCAGCTGGGCAGCATCCTCCTCCAGTACCCGCGCTGGTTCTTCACCTCGTCGGAGAACCGGGACATCATCCGGGAGGCCAAGGATCGCCTGGGCGAGGTGACGGCCGCGGTGGAGTTCCGGAGCGCCAGCTGGTTCAACGAGAAGAACCTCGAGCGAACGCTTCGGTTCCTCGAGGACCAGGACCTGCCGCTGGTCATGGTCGACGGACCGCAGGGCTTCAAGTCGAGCGTGCCGGCCATCGCCGCCACGACCTCGTCGAAGCTGGCCGTGGTCCGGTTCCACGGCCGGCGGACCGACACCTGGGAGGCGAAGGGCATCCCGACGGTCGAGCGGTTCCGGTACCTGTACGAGCGCGACGAGCTCGAGGAGTGGGTGCCCCGGATCCGCGAGGTGGCGGCGCAGGCTCGGGACACCCACATCCTGATGAACAACTGCTACGCCAACTACGGCTCGACCAACGCTCGAGAGCTGGCCGCGCTGCTGCTGGAACCGGAGGACGCCTGATGGCCGGCACCGCCGTCGCCGAGCGACTCACCAACGCGGTCCTCGACTTCCGACCGAGCCGTCACGGCCTCCACTTCCGGAACGCCTTCGAGCCGGGTCTGGCAGTGACGATCCTCCAGCCCGGCGCCAAGGTGATGGGCCTCTGCGGCGGCATGGCCTACGTCGTCCGCGACCTGTTCGACCGCCGGGTCGACCCGCCCGCGGGAAGCGACGTGCCCCGTCGCGGAACCCGGCGGTACAAGGCCCTCTACCGTCGGGAGGTCGAATCGTTCGACTGGTTCCGGCTGCCGATCCGGTTCTGGGTCTGGTCGGCGCTCCATCCGGACCGGCCGACGTGGTGGTCGCGACTGCTCCGCCGTCGACCGCTCGGCGAGCTGACGCTGCGCGACGAGTGGCCGCGGATCCGGGCCCAGATCGACGCCGGCGAGCTGGCCGTGATCGGCCTGGTCCGGGGGGCCGCCTTCGATCCGCGCAAGCTCACCCTGAACCACCAGGTGCTGGGTTACGGCTACCGGGTCGAACCGGGGCTGATCGCCGTCCGGATCTACGACCCGAACTTCCCCGACGCCGACGACGTAGAAGCCCGGATCCGCCTGCCCGAGGGGGACGGGCCGCCGACCACCGAATCGCACCCCGCGGACACGCTGCGGGGCTTCTTCAGCGCCAGGTACCGGCCAGCCGAGCCGCGCGCCTTTCGCGGCTGAGCGTCACCTGCCAGTCCGACGAACCCCGCAGCAACGCCGCTGTCACCCGACGCGGTCGTAGAGGGTCGACCTAGCCGGGCTCCTCAGACCGGCGGCAAGTCCTGATGGTCCGTCTGGGCCCCGGCGAACAGGTCGCCGATTTCGGCGACCCGGTCCGGCAGGTCGGTGATCGTCCAGCGGTCCGGCCTGAGGGTCGGATCGTCCAGTTCCTCCCAGCGGAGGGGGGCCGAGACCGGGGCGCCCCGGGCCGGCCGCACGGCGTACGGCGCGACGAGCGTCTTGATCGGTTCGTTCTGGGTGTAGTCGAGACGCGCCTTGCCGCCCCGCTTGGCCTTGGCCCACTCCCAGGAGACGAGCTCCGGCACCATCCGCCCGATGGCCTGTGAGATCCGCTCCACCCAACGGCTCGTGTCCTCGTAGGTGTACTTGCCGCGGATGATGGGAATCCAGACCTGGATCCCGCGGCGACCGGTCAGCTTCGGATAGCCGCGGACGCCAAGGTGCTCGAGGGCGGTCCGGTAGAGCCGACAGATGTGGAGCGTCTCGTCCCACGTCGTCTTCTCGCCCGGATCGATGTCGACGAGGGCGAAGGTCGGCTTCCACGGGTCGTGGATCGTCGACGTCCAGGCGTGGACCTCGAAGGCGGCCTGGTTGCCCAGCCAGCACAGGGCGGCGACCTGGTCCGCGACCAGGTGGTCGTTGGCCTCCCGGTCCTCGCGCTCGCGGAACCCCTCCTCGTGCCAGATCGTGAGGAACTTGGGCGTGCTGGGCGGCATGTCCTTCTGCCAGAAGCCCGGCCCGTCGGCGCCGTTTGGGAACCGATGGAGGTTGAGCGGCCGTTCGGCGAGGTGGGCCAGCATGGCCGGCCCGATCCGGCCGAAGTAGCGGACCAAGTCGCGCTTGGTCAGCGGCGGGTCGTCGTCGCTCTTGCCCTTGAACAGCGGCTTGTCGAGGTTGGTGAGCTTGAGCTCCTGGCCCCCGACCTGCCAGGTGCCTTCCTTGCCGAGCGCGTCGAGGGCGGCGAGCTCTGCCTTGGTGGCGGCCTCGGGGAGGCCACGGCCCGCCCGGGATGGCTCCGATTTCGTACTACGAGATCGGACGGTCTTGGCTGGCACGGCGGGCACCTCCTCCTGGGCTGCGATCTCGGCCTCCGCGGCGCGCTCCGCCTCGGTCGCGTTGACCGGACGCTCGCGCACCACGGTGCGGGGGTCCCGGTCCGCGTCGAGGCCCTTGTAGGCCGTCTGGCGAACGTAGCCCTCGCGGGTCCAGCCGCCCAGCTCGGCGCGGATCACGAGCTCCGGCCGGACCCAGCGGGCCGTCCGGAGCTCGCCCTTGCGCTCGGGGCAGGGTTGGAACGGACAGTCATCGCTCGCCAGTTCGGCGAGCCGTTGGCGGAGCATCTTGCGCGTCGCGCCGGTGAACCCGGAGCCGACCTTGCCGGCGAACGTCAGCCGGTCTCCCACGTACACGCCAACGACCACCGCGCCCAGTTCCCGGGCGTTGCCCTCCCCCGGGGTCCAGCCACCCACGACCAGCTCCTGCTCGGGCCGGATCTTGATCTTCAGCCAGGTGGCCGCTCGCCGGCCCGGCTCGTAGCGTGACCGCCGGTGCTTGGCCACGATTCCCTCGACCCCGCGCTGCCGGGCGGCCTCGTGGAACGCCGCGCCCTCGCCGTCGATGTGCGACGCGAAGCGGACCCGGCCGGTCTCGCGGAGCACGGATCGAAGGAGCCGCTTGCGGTCCTCGAGCGGGACCTTGAGCAGCGACCGGCCGTCGTGGTAGAGCAGGTCGAACGCCTGGTACACGAGACCGTTGGCCCTGCCGCGACCGGTGCGCAGGGATGAGATGCGCTCCTGGAGGAGGCTGAAATCGGGCACGCCGTCCTCGTCGAGGGCGACGAGCTCGCCGTCGACGATGGCCTGGCCACTGGCACCCGCGTCGATCCAGCTTGGCGGCGACAGGAGCCCGGGGAAGTACGTCTCGGCGTCGTTGCCGCGACGGGTGAACAGCCGCACCTTGCCGTCGCGGATCACGGCCTCCACCCGGTAGCCATCCCACTTGATCTCGAACAGCCAGTCGGGATCGGTGAACGGCTTGGCGGCCAGCGTGGCGGCCATCGGCTCGATGTACTCGGGCATCGGCGCGGTGACGGCCTGGACGAGGTCGATCCCGGCCTGGGCGGCGGGCGCGTCGCTGCTCCAGATCGCGTCGCGGTTGGCCTTGACCTCGTCGTTGGTCCGGCCGGTCTTGACCGACCGGGGATGATCCTCGGCATCCCAGCCCGGCACGGCCGCCGCGTCGCGCTTCTTGATCAGCAGCCACTGTTCGCTGTCGTCCTCGAAGGCGGTCGACGGTTGGGAGCCCGGCCGGCGGCTGGTCCGGACGAGCGTGTAGCGGCCGTGCAGTTTCTGGCCGTGGAGCTCGAACTTGAGCTCGCCGTCCTCGACCGCCCGCTTTGGATCGGGCGTCTCCGATTCGGGTTCGAACGTGCCCCAGTCCCAGACGATGACGTCGCCGGCGCCGTACTGGCCTTTCGGGATGACGCCCTCGAAGTCGAAGTACTCGATGGGGTGATCCTCGACGTGGACGGCCATCCGCCGGATCGACGGATCCAGGGTGGGCCCCTTGGGGATGGCCCAGCTGGGCAGCAAGCCGTCGATCTCGAGGCGGAAGTCGTAGTGCAGTCGGGTCGCCCGGTGGCGCTGGACGACGAACCGGCCGGTGCCGCTCGCGGTGGGATCGCCGGCGGGTTCCGGGGTCTTGCTGAAGTCGCGCTTTCGCTTGTACTTGTCGAGCGGCATGGTCCGAAGGATGGGTCCCGTGCCCTGTCCGCTTACCGGCGCACGGACGGCGTTCGAGGCTGCGGGGCCACTGCCGGCACGTCCATCGGCTCGCCGACGGTGATGTGATCCGCGCCGATGCCGAATTCGCGGATCTGCGCGTCGTGCTGGGACGCCCGCGCCTTGAGGACGTGGATCCCGCGCCGGACCGTCGAGCCGGACAGCTGGTAGCCGAGGATGATGAGGTTGTCGGCGAGGTGGGAAATGGCCGACGAGGGCAGGTCCGCGAAGCCGAGCGACGGAGGCGATTTCGAGCGTCATCACGGTCGTGATCCCGAGCTGCCCCAGCCGCTGGGTCAGCGAGTAGGAGTACTCCTCGAAGCGCTTGGGATCCGGCGAAGCGATCCGCAGGTCGGTCAGGCTGTCGATGGCCAGCAGCTGGGCGCCGGATCGCTCGACCCGCTCGAGGACGTCGTACACCCACTCGTCGATGTACACGTCGACGGGTGACCGACGATGGATCTGGACCAGGCCCCCGAGGTTCTCACCCCGAGTGCCCTCGAGGATGCGAGCCAGCTGGGTCGGGTTCTCCTGGAGTGAGGCGAAGATGCCCTTCGACCCGCGGCGCGCACCCGCCGCCAGGAACTCCAGGGACATGATGGTCTTGCCTGCACCGGACGGGCCGATGATCAGCGTCGTCGAGCCGTGGTAGATGCCGCCGCCGATCATCTGGTCGAGGCCCTCGACCCCGGTGGAGAGCCGCTGCAGGTCGGGAAGGCCATCGGATTCGACGATTGGATCGGCGAGCCTGGGGAAGACCTGGAGACCGGCCGGGCTCAGCCGGTAGGCGTGTTCCCCGGACAGGAAGTCTCCACCACGGAGCTTGAGGATCTGGAGATAGCGCGCGGTCCGCTGGCCTGATGCCACGGATCGCAGGACGAGGATCGAGTCGGCGACCGCGGCTTCGGGCAGATCGGGCAGCTCGCTGAGTGCGTACTCGCCCACCCAGAAGGTGTCGATCGGGAGGGGGCTGAGCCGTCCGGCCAGCTCGGCCACGAAGGAGCGGTACTCGAGTGGATCGGCGGCATAGGGCGCGAAGGCCTTGAAGGAGTCGATCACCACGAGCCCGGGCCGGACATCGCGGACCAGCTGCAGGATCCGCTCGCTGACACCCGGCAGGCCGTCCGTGGTGAGCTGGGCGGCGAGGCTCTCGTAGACGATCGACGTGCCGACGGCTGAACGGTCGAAGAAATCGAGCGCCTGGCCGTAACGGACGACCTTGTCGAGCGGCTCTGACGTCGTCGTCATGTACAGGCCGGGCCGTTCCGTCGTCGCGTTGTGGAACAGGTACTGCTGGGCCAGCATCGTCTTCCCCGTTCCAGGCGGCCCGGCGATGAGGTTGATGGCGTATTCCGGGAAACCGCCGCCCAGGACCTCGTCGAGCCGCGGCTGGCCGCTGCTGATTCGCTCGATCATGACGACCTCCGTGCCCGCAGCATGGCGCTCTCGCCGAGCAGGTCCCGGACCGTCGAGACGAACTGGAGCGGATCGAGTGGCTTCGACAGGAACGCGTCCGCTCCGGCGCGGAGGGCAGCATCCTCGTCATCGAGCGTCGAGATCGCGAGCACGTGGGCGACACCGCTGGCCTTGAGCCGGGCGCACAGCTCCGTCCCGGCGCCGCCCGAGATCAACAGCTCGACGACGGCCAGGTCCGGCCCGAGGGCCACGCCGGCCGCCTGCGCCTCGATCGAATCGAATGTCACCTCCACGTCATAGCCCTCGGTCCGGAGGAAGTACTCGGTGTACTCCGCGGCGTAGGGATCGCGCTCTGCCAGGAGGACCAGCAACCGCCGTGAGCCAGCCGGCTCGTGGCCGCCCGATGCGCGCCGGCGACGGCGATCCTCGAGCCGAGGGCGAAGCTCGTCGACGATCCGGTTGGCGATCGTTTCCTTCTTGATGAACAGCAGGTCCTCCAGGTCGTCCCGGGAGAACAGCTGCTGACCGTCCTGCGTCGCGTGGGCCTGGACGAGGCCGTCGCGGGTGGTCCACTCGACGATGACGCTCAGCGGTACGCCGACCATCGACGCCGCCGCGGCCGCACTGTAGACGGGCCGGCCACCCGGCCCGGCCGAACGTTCGACGGGTGGGAGTGCCGCGGCGCCGTCCTGGGATTCCGCGGCGGGGTCCGTTGCCGCCTGGGCGACGTCGTCAGCTGGCCCGACCGGCGCATCGCGCCGGTAGACGTACCAGACCGGGGCCTCGCTCCCGAAGGTGGCAAGTGGATCCTGGGGTCGGATGGCCGCGCCGGGATATCGCTCCTGGAGGCGCCGCTCGAAGCGCTGGCTAGCCTCCGGATCGCGCGGGTTCGGCTCCGGCTCCGCGTCGAGCATGCGCTCGACCGCCTGTTGGAACGCGCGGTCTGCCCGCGGAAAGCAGCGGACGCTGACCGTTTCGCGGGGTCGGGCCTTGGGGTCGGTCACGCGCTCCGCTTGCGCCGTGCGGGTCGTGCCTCGGCGAGCTCCTCGTCCTTCGCGTCCTTGCCACCCGTGGACTTGGCTGAGCTGCCGGCGGCAGATTTCTGGGCGCGTCCCTTGCGCTGCTTCTTGGCCTCCTCGACGGAGACCGGCTCGCCACCTTTGCGGGCGTCCTTCGCGGCGTTGACGCTGGCTTCGAGGGCCGCCATGAGGTCGATGAGCTTGCCGGATTCCTCGGGCTGCTCGACCTCGACGACCTCCTTGCCCTCGACCTTCTGCTCGATGACCTTCATCAGCGCTTCGCGGTACTCGTCCTTGTAGTTCTCGGGCTCGAAGGGGCCGGTCATCGCCGAGACGAGCTGCTTGGCCATCGTCATCTCGCCGGGCTTGAAGTCGTACTCCTCCTCCGGCAGGTCCAGCTCACCCGTCGAGCGGATCTCGTCGGGCCAGTGGAGCGTCGACAGCATCATCGTCTTGCCGAATGGATCCAGCGATGCCAGCGCCTCGCGGTCCTTGATGACGACCTTGCAGATGGCCGTGAGGTCTTCGTCCTGGAGGATCTGCTTGAGCAGGTAGAACGCCTTGCGGCCGATCTTGTCCGGCTCGATGTAGTACGCCTGCTTGACGAACCGGACGGCGCCGTCCTCTTCGTCGCGCTTGCTGAACTGCTCGATCTCGATCGAACGGACGGTCTTGAGGGGAACCTTCTCGAGATCCTCGTCGGTGATGACGACGTACTGGTCCGGGGCGTACTCGTAGCCCTTGACCGTGTCGGAGCGGTTGATGACCTCCTCGTCGGTCGGGCACCAGATCTTCATGTTGATCCGCGAGAGGTCCTTCTCGTGGAGCATGTTGAAGCTGATGCCGTACTTCGATTCGGTGGCCAGGTACAGCTTGACCGGGATGGTCACCAGCCCGAACTGGATGGCACCCTTCCACATCGCACGCGCCACGGCAGATCCTCGTTGCGGCCCCAGTCCCGGCGGGGCGGTCGTAACGATAGCGCGCGGACGCAACCGGGCGGGCTACGCCAAACGAAGGTGCCTTGCCGTGGCGTTGCGGATTGCTTGCAGGTGCCGGGGCGCTACCAGCCCAGGAGGACGGCGTCGACGTCGATCCGCGGCCGGCCGGCAGTTCCGACGACCTCGATCCGGAGCGTCTTGAGCCCGTACGACGGCATCGTCTTGACCCACAGCACGCGCCGGCTGGACCCGCTGGAGGCCCAGAGCGAGATGGTGGTCTGGAGGACGTTGTCAACGTAGATCCTGGCCTGGCCCCGGGCGTTGCTGACCGGGGCGACGAAGGCCAGGGTCCTGGCGGTGGTGCTGACGCTCACGCTCGCGCCGGCTCGCTTCGACCAGGCCATCGTGCCACCCGAGGCGTAGGCGCTCGTCCCGCGATACCAGCCGGCGCTGTAGCGCAGCGCGCTGCTGTTGTCCTGGACGGCGACGAGCTTGAGCGGTGCGCCGGCGACCCACGGGCTCCAGTTGCCGACGATGTCGGCAGCGCGGATCCGGAAGCGGTAGCTGTGACCCAGCTCGACCATCCGGGTCACGCTCGATGCGGTCGTGCTGCCCGCGGCGGCCCATGGCCCGCCGTCGATCGACTGCTCCAGCTGGTACGTCCCGATCGCGCTGGTCGGATCGGTCGCCGCCGGCCAGCTGATCCGGACCGGGGCATGGGTATCGCCGGACAATGCCAGCTTGTAGGCGGGTGCGGCGGCTGGGGCGTAGGCGGTCGGCGCGTCGCCCTCGACGACGATCGTCGTGGTGGCGGTCCGGACCCGCGGTCCCTCGGTCGCGCTGACCGTGACCTGGTACTGGCCGGGGGCCGTCGACGCGGGCACGATGACCGTCAGCTCGGCGGCGGTCGCGGTGAAGCCCATCAGGCTCGTGACATTGAGACTGGCGGTGAAGCCCTTCGGCACGCCGACAGCTAGCTGGACCGGCTCGAAATGGGTCGGCGTCCGGCTGAGCGTCAGCGGGACACGGACCGTCCCGCCTGCCTCACCGAAGATGCCCCCGTCGCCCACCGCAACGCCGAAGTCGCCGGCTGGACCCAGCTTCGAGACCATCAGGAGGCGCTCGTGGTTCGAGTCAGGGTCGGTGGACTGCTTCCAGTTGGTCGAGCCCAGGTACTGGAGCGCGCCCTTGACTTCGCCGGGCTTGACCCACGGCCGGGTGGCCTTGTACAGGGCGATGGCACCCGCGACGGCGGGCGTTGCCATCGACGTTCCCGACGAGTAGCCGTAGGCGCTCCCGGGCAGCGTCGACCAGATGCACTTGCCCGGGGCGATGATGTCGATGTCGGCCCCGTGATTGCTGAAGTCGGCGAATGTGTCGTCGACGTCGTAGCTGCCCCATGAGAAGCAGCGGTTGCCGCCGAGCCCGCCCTCGCGGCCGTCGCTGTCGGCCAGGGCGGAGACCGTGATCACCTCGTTGTATGCGGCCGGCACGCGAGCGGCGGCGCTGCTGCTGTCATTGCCACCGGCAACGGCGACAGTGACGCCACTCGCCACCAGCCGGCAGATGCCCTGGTGCAGGACGTCGTCGTTGGTGTAGCCGCAGTCGTTGTCGTCGCGGCCCCACTTGGCCACGCTCATGTTGACCGCCTCGAAGAAGGGGCGCGATGAATCGGTCGGTTCGCGCTGGGCGGTGATCCAGTCGAGACCGCAGACGTACCACGACAGGTAGCCGAAGCCGTCGCTGTTGAGGATCCGGACCGCCCACAGCCTCACGCCAGGCGCCACGCCGACGACGCCGCTGCCGTTGTCCTTGGCGCCGACGGTGCCTGCGACGTGCGTGCCATGCCCGTGGCCATCGCCCCACGCGCCTCGGGTGCTGGACGTGCAGTTGTAGCCGCCGGCGACGTTGAGATCGGGGTGGGTCTTGTCGATGCCCGTGTCGACGATCGCGACATCCGCGTCGACCCGCTGGTCGATGCCGTCGATCAGGGCCATCGCCGAGCTCTTGGTGCCAACCCGTGAGACGCCCGTCGGGATCGTCTGGGCCGCGACCTGGATCACCTCGTCGGGAACGACGGACGCGACGTCCGGGTCGGCCCGAAGGGCCTGGACCTGGGCGCCGGTCATCTTGCCGGCAAAGCCGCGCATCTGGCGGTCGAAGACCTGGTCGACGCGCAGCCCGTTGCGCCGCTCGTGGCGCGACCGCAGCGCGCCGACGTCCACGCCGTCCTCGAGCACGGCAATGTAGCGGCCGGCCGCATCAAGGCTGCCGTTCGCGGTGAGCGTCACCTCCTCCGGCGGCGCCGCCAGCGCGGCGGGCGTGGGCGCGACGAGGAGGAGGGCCAGCAACAGGGGCACGGTTCGGGCTCGCATGGTGCGAAAGCGTGGCGTCGATGCACCGCCGAACCAAGGACCCGGTGGTCCGGTCGCGTCGTAGCCGAGCGGGGCCACGGCGGAGTGGGCCGAAGGTCAGGGTTGCCAATCCGCGGATTGGATGGGTGCGGTCTGGTTGGGTCGATCTCGATCCGCTCGGCGACTCACCGCTGCGCGGCGTCCCGGAGCTCCTGCTCGGCGGCGGCGACCCGGGCCAGGATCCCGGTCCGGAGATCGTCGAGGCCGCTCCACACGCCCTTGGTCGCGTTGCTGATCGAGGTGAGCTGGCTCTTGAGGGTCCGGATCTGCTCCAGGTGTTCCCGGATGCCGGTCAGCGCCGTCGTGATCGCCGCCGTGTCCAGCTCGCCGCCGCGGTCCGCCATCGACGCCAGGGCCAGCAACCGTGCCAGCCGCACCGCCGCTTCGAGGATCGCCGGATCCGGATCCTGGGGATCGATCACGCAGTAGACGTCCTGACCGATGATCGAGAACGGCGCGACCCCGGCCGGTGCGTGGGCCTCGCTGAAGACCACCAGGCCTACCTGGGCGCAGCGGTTCTCCCGCGCATCCCGCAGCTCGTCGCGGATGGCGCGCATCGACATCCCCCGATCCTTGGCCTCGATCACGACCCGCAGGTCCGCGCCCCGCGAACTGAGCGGATCGATCGTCAGGACGAAGTCGCCCTTCTTGGACTTGAGGGTGGCACCGGCTTCGTTGGCAGTCCGATCGAGCAGGTCGCCCGCGCCGCGGGCGAGATCGGCCAGCAGCGCGCCGAGGATCTCCTCGAAGTCCGCGCCCTTGGCGGCCGATTTCTGTCGCTCCGTCGCCCGCGCCGCCCCGGCCGCCTCGATGGCGATCAGCCGCTCCTCGACCGACTTGAAGCCCGCGGCGATCTCCTGCCGGAACTGGTGCATCGGCGAGTGCATCCGGGTCGGATCCAGGAGGTGGGCCAGCTTGGAGGCATCGCCGTCGAAGTAGGCCTCGAGCATCCGGCCGATGCGGCCGATCGCGCTGTCCCGCTTGCCCTCGTCGAACAGCTCCTCGACCATCCCGCGGAGCGCGCCGCGATCGCCCAGGAACTTTTCCATGGTCCGTGGCAGCCGCCCATCGCCATCGGCGAAGTTGAGCCGGAGCGTCTGCTCCAGGGTCGCGGCCGCACGCTCGTTGACCTGCTCCGCCTGCTGGACGAGCTTGGCAAACTCGTCGCGGACGACGTCGACGTTGATGGTGACGCCGGCGTCGACGAGGGCCAGCAGACCGATCCGGAGAGCGCGTTCGACCAGTGCCGGTCGCTCTTCCGGAGCCCGTTCGGCCAGGTGAGCGGCAAGGGCGGCGTCCGTGATGGTCAGACCATCGACCAGGATCCGGTCACCATCGAGGCGGATCCGGGCCGCGTCCGGCTGGGGCGGGAACGGGATCATTCGAGCTTCCATGCGCCGCATCCTCGACGTGTCCCGTGACAGCTCGGCTGTCACAACGCGTCGCGGTCCCGCCGATCCGCTCGCGTATGCTCGGGCGATGGGAGGCCACCGATGAGCTGGCGGCACGGTCCGGCCATCCTCCTCGCGATCGTCTTCCTCGCCCCGCTGGCCCTGCTCGTCAGCGGGGCATTGCGAGACCCATCCCTGCCGCCGCCCCGGGGGCCGGAGCTCATCCCCGCCTCGGCGACGCTGGACAACCTCGCCCGCGCGGACGCGCTCGTCGGTCTGGGCCGGGCGGCGGCCAACTCGCTGCTCGTGGCCGCGGTCGCGGTTCCCGTCGCCGTCGCGGTCGCATCGGCGGCCGGCTTCGCCATGAGCCGCCTGCCGCGTCGCGAGCGACGGCTCGCGATCGCCCTCTCGATCGCCGCGCTGATGGTCCCGCTGACGGCGATCCTGGTCCCGCGGTTCACGATCTTCCGCGCGCTCGGCTTGACCGACACGTACATCCCGCTGCTGGCCCCGGCGCTCCTCGGGATGTCGCCGCTGGCCGTGCTCCTCTACCTCTGGGCGTTTCGGCGGCAGCCCGACGAGCTCTTCGAGGCCGCCCGCCTCGAAGGCGTGCCGACGCTCGTCGCCTGGTGGCGGCTCGGCCTGCCGCTCGTCCGGCCGGTCACCGCGACCGTGGCGATCCTGGCCTTCGTGACCAGCTGGAACGACGTCCTGAACCCGCTCGTGTACCTCTACGAGCCGGGGTCGTACACCCTGCCGCTGGCCCTCCGGGCGCTCGCCCAGCTGCCGGTCCAGCAGTACCCCATCATGCTCGCCGGCGCGCTGGTGGCGACCATTCCCGTCGTCGTCGCGGTCGTGATCGCCCAGCGTTTCGTCCGCCAGGGAGGTGGTTCGTGGTGAACCCGGTTCGGCATCGCGTGGCCCTGGGCGCGTCGCTGGCGTGCGTCGTGGCGCTGCCCGGGTGTGGAGGGCCGGGCGCGTCGGCGCCCGCGTCTTCACCGCCGCCTGCCGACCCGGTCACATTCATGGTCTTCGGCGATGCCGAGGAGCTGACGGCCTACCGCAACGTCGTGGCGGCCTTCGGCGAGATCGATCCGGCGAGGGTGACGCTGGTCGAGGCCGCCGACCGCCAGGACCTCCTGACCCGACTGTCGACGTCGTTCGCCGGTGGCAACCCGCCCGACGTCTTCCTGATCAATTACCGCTTCTACGGCCAGTTCGCCGCCCGCGGCGCACTCGAGCCGCTGGGCCCGCGGCTGGCGGCTTCGACCGCCTACGGGCCGGAGGATGTCTTCACGGAGGCCCTCGTTCCGTTCCAGTTCGGCGGTGTGCAGACCTGCCTGCCGCAGAACATCTCGAGCCTCGTCGTGTACTACAACCGGGACCTCTTCGAGGCGGCCGGGCTACCCGACCCGAAACCCGGCTGGCGCTGGGACGAGATGGTCGCCACTGCCAGGGCCCTGACCATCGACGACGACGGCGATGGCGCGGCCGAGCAGTACGGGCTGGGCGTGGAGCCAATCCTGATCCGTCTCGCGCCGTTCATCTGGTCGGCCGGCGCGGAGCTCGTTGACGATCCCGCCCGGCCCACCCGCCTGACCCTGGAGTCGGCAGACGCCCAGCGCGCCATTGCTTCGTTCTTCGACCTCCGCCTGCGCGACGGGGTGATCCCGAGCGACGTGGAGCGCGAGTCGGAGGACGACGAGAGCCGCTTCCTCAACGGCCGGACGGCGATGTACCTCGACTCCCGGCGGGTCACGCCCACCTTCAGGACGATCACCGACTTCGACTGGGATGTCGCCCCCCTGCCGGTCTTCCGCGAGCCGGCCGGGATCCTCCATTCCGACGCCTACTGCATGGCCGCGGCGTCCCAGCACAAGGACGCCGCGTGGCGGTTCATCGAGTTTGCCCTGGGCCCTGAGGGCCAGCGCATCGCCTCGGCGACGGGGCGGATCGTGCCGTCCCTGCGGAGCGTCGCCGAATCGGCGGCGTTCCTCGATCCCGAGGCGATGCCCCGGAACTCGCGGGTCTGGCTGGACGTGGTGCCATCGCTCCGCGCGGTGCCCGCGATCTCCACCTGGCCCGAGATCGAGGATTCCACCAGCCCGCTCCTCGAATCGGCGATGTACGGCGAACTGCCGGCGGCCGACCTCGCGGCGCAGCTCGACGCGGCGACCCGGGACGCATTCTCGCGGGCCGAGTTCGGGGACTGATGGCCGAGCTGCGACTCGACGGCGTCAGCCGGCGCTTCGGGTCGGTCGAGGTCCTCCGCCGCCTCGACCTGGTGGCCGGCGACGGGGAGCTGCTCGCCCTGGTGGGGCCGTCCGGGTCGGGCAAGACGACGGCCCTCCGGATCGTTGCCGGCCTCGACGCCCCGTCGTCGGGGACGGTCAGGATCGCCGGCCGCGACGTGACCCGGGTTCCACCCGGTCGCCGCAACGTGGCGATGGTCTTCCAGGGCTTCGCCCTCTTCCCCCACCTGACGACCGCGGACAACATCGGCTTCGGGTTGCGCGCCAGGGGCGTGGCGAGGGACGAGGAGCGCCGGCGGGTCCGCGCGGCGGCCGAGGTCGTCGGCTGTGCCGATCTGCTCGAACGCCGGCCGGCCGAGCTGTCCGGCGGCGAGCGGCAGCGGGTCGCACTCGCCCGGGCTCTCGTCCGTGAGCCCGCCGCCTTCCTGCTCGACGAGCCGCTCGCCAACCTCGACCCGCACCTCCGATCGCTGATGCGGTCCGAGATCCGCCAGCTCCACGATCGCCTCGGGGCGACGATGATCCACGTTACCCACGACCAGCACGAGGCCCTCACGCTGGCCGACCGCGTGGCGGTCCTCCACGACGGCATCGTCCAGCAGCAGGGGACCCCGACAGAGGTCTACGGCCGTCCCGAGAACCGGTTCGTGGCGACGTTCATCGGTACGCCGCCGATGAACCTGTACCGGGTCGAGGCCGGCGGGTCGCGGGCGGGACCGTTCTGGTTCGACGGCCCGGTCGCGACGACCGACGATGCGGTCGAGGTCGGCATCCGACCGGAGGATGTCCGGCTCCAGCCGCCGGCGGACGGCCGAAGCGGCACCGTGCGGATCGTCGAGGTGGCGGGCAGCGACGCCTACGTCCACGTCGACGTCGACGGCCAGACCGCGATCGGCCGGGTTGCGGCCGACGACCGGCCCGTGGTCGGTGCCACCGTTTCGGTCGGCGCTGATCCGAAGCGGGTCCACCGGTTCGATGGCCGCACCGGCCGGCGGCTGGCCTGAGACCACGGCGATGGATGACCGGCGGTCGCTGTTCCTGTTGCTGGGGCCCTACCTGGTCGGGGTGACGCTCCTCGTCCTCGTTCCGGCGCTCGTCACCTTCGGGCTGGCCGCCTTCGAGTGGGACCTCGTCCGCCCACCGCGCTTCGTGGGTCTCGCCAACGCGGAGGCCCTCCTCGCCGATCCGGTCTTCCGGACGTCGATCCGGAACTCCCTGCTGTTCGCCCTCACGGCGGTGCCGCTCCGGCTGGTCGGAGCACTCGCCCTGGCGCTGCTGCTCCACCCCCGGCTCCGGGGCGGCGGTGCCTATCGCACCGCCGTCGCCCTGCCCGCCTTCCTGCCGGACGTGGCGTTTGCCCTGCTCTGGCTGTGGATCCTCAATCCGCTGTACGGGCCGCTCAACACCGGGCTGGCGGCGCTGGGGGTGGCTGGCCCCAGCTGGCTCACCGACCCGGCCGCGGCGCGCTGGGGCGTCGTGATCATGAGCGTCATCCAGCTGGGCGAGGGATTCCTGATCGCGCTTGCGGTCCGGGCGTCGCTGTCCCGCCAGCTCTACGACGTCGCGGCCATGGAGGCGGCGGGCTCGCTCCACGTCCTCCGCCGCCTGACCCTGCCGCTGATGGCGCCGGCATTGCTCGTGCTGGCCGTCCGCGACACCGCCCTCAGCTTCCAGGCGACGTTCGTCCCGGCGCTGCTCGTGACCGAGGGCGGCCCGCCGCCGTACGCCACGACGTACCTGCCGCTGTTCGCCTATCGCAACGGGTTCGAGTACCTGCGCTACGGCTATGCCGCCGCGGCGACCGTGGCGATGGTCCTGGTCACCGGCGCCCTGGTCTACCTCCAGTGGCGGGTCATCCGGCGCTGGCTGACCGACCTCCGCTGAGGTCCGCCGCCCCCAGGACGAGGCAGGCCGGGCAGCAGGCGTCGGCCCAGGCGAGAACCGGCGGCCGGGTCGTTCCGCGGCGTCGCTGGATCCACGACCAGCCGGCAAGCCCCAGCACGGCCAGGCCGACGGCGAGCACGATCGGGACGAACAGGCTGGCCATGATCGCCCCGGCCGCGGCGCCGAAGGCCATCCCGAGGGCGAAGTGGCCCGCGGTGAAGACCGAGTTGCCGACGGCGAGACCGGCCACGAACCGGGTAACCGGCACGGCCGCCAGCGCCGCGGCGGCGACGGCGACGATCCTGACACCGGGCGTCATCCGGGCGATGGCCACGGCACTCGTCCCGCGCCGTCGGAACCGCTCCGCCTGGCGGTCGATCCGGTCCTCGCCGACGCCGAACCGGCGGAACAGCGACAGCACCGCCCGCCGTCCGGGACCCGCGGACCAGGCCGAACTGGATCATGCCGCCGACGATCGTCGCGGCGATGGCGCCGAGGAGCGCCACGGCCGGCACTACCTGGCCCTCGGCGGCGGCCACGCCCAGGCCGATCACGAGCAGATCACCCGGAACCGGCACCGGCAGCCCGGATTCCTTGACCAGCAGCAGGCCGATGACGAGCACCAGCCCGAGTCCCAGCGTGTCCATCGTCCCCTCGTTCGATTCGCGCGCCGCGGGGGATCAACCGCTCCGGCGGACCGTGGCGTCGATCAGGCCGTGCGGCTCGGTGGTGGGGATGAAGATCTCGCCCGCGTTCTCCTGGCCGAACGGCTCGAGGTTGGCGAGCCAGTGATGGAGGTTGGGCAGGACCATCCGGATCCAGCCGACCTCGGGATGCCGCTCCAGGATCGCCTGGCCGACCAGCCAGATCGACGCCTGGACCGATGGGCTGTGGTGCTCGGCGAAGACGTCGAGCAGGGTCTCGCCGATCGCGTCGAACGTGGCGTCGAGATCGCCGGCGGCATCGCCATAGGCCCACGTCGCGGTGAGCTTCGTCGCCATCAGCCGATCGTCGGTGTCGGGCAGCGTCGTGTACTCGTCGCGGGGAAAGCCACGGAACGCCGAGCGGGTGGTCTTCATCACCACCAGGTCGCGGATCCCGGCCTCGAACGTGTCGCCGTCGGCCGAGGCGGTGACCGTGGCCGTCCTCGTGTAATCGCCCGACCGCAGGAACGCGTCGGGTGCCGGCCCGTCGTCGGTCGGCATCCGGATCCAGCGATGTTCGTCGATCGAGACCGTCGCCCGATCCACCTGCTCGAACGCCGAGAAGTGCCGGGCGAGGACGTGTCCGAACCGCTCGATCGAGCCGGTCAGGTGCTCGCGGGCGAAGGCGTAGACCGTGTTCTTCATGGTGTCGGTCGCGACAACGTTGGTGTTGTCGCCGGCGACGTGGGCCGCCTCGAAGTCGCCCTCGAGGGCGATGGCCACCGTCAGGTCGCGCAGGGTGTGCCGCTCCGGGTCGCGGATGACCTTGACCAGCCGGATGGCCGACTTGCCGTAGCGGTTCGGGCCCAGCTCGATCACGCTCGAACGCCCCCCTTCGCAAACCGGTCGCGGGCGATGGCGACGACGTCCCGGATCGCACGCTCGCGTTCGGTTGCCCGGTCACGGCCGAGCGCCGCCTCCAGTTCGGGGACGAGCGCGGCCCGCGAGCGGCCCGCCACGTAGACGCAGAACCGGAAGCCGAAGCGGGCCTCGTATTCGGCGTTGAGCCGGGCGAGCGCGTCGACGGCGTCGGCGGTCTCGCGGTCGTAGCCCTGCTCCACGTACGACATCGCCGACACGCTCTGCGGCGGCGCCCCGAGTCGTGGGTGGGCGTCGATCAGCTCCAGCTGCTCCTGTTCCGGCATCTGCAAGGCGATTCGCTCGGCGGTCTCGAACAGGGCCGCCTCGGAACCAAACGGGCGGGCTGCCGCTAGCCGGGTGAGGAACCGCGGTGCGCCCTCGAACAGCGGCGCCATCGCGGCGACGAACTCGGCCTCGGGCATCTCGTCGAGCACCGCTCAGCTGCCGCGATACGTCGTCATCGAGAACGACGACAGCAGGAGCGGCACGTGGTACGACCGGCCGACGTCCTCGACCCGCAGGTCGACCGAGAGCCGTCGGAAGAAGCGAGACTCGTCGCCCGTCCCCGGCTGCAGCTCGCCGGCCAGGTTGAACTCGAGGCGGTAGTCGCCGGGCGCCATCTCGCGCTCGAGGAGATCGCGGACCCTGCCGTCGTCGTCGGTCAGGGCCTGGGTGAGCCGGATCGGCCGGTTGTCCTCGCCGAGCTTGAACAGGATCACGTGGACACCCGCGGCCGGCAGGCCACGCTCGGTGTCGAGGACGTGCGTCGAGATCGTCGGACGGGACTGTTCCGAACCGCCGGCCATCGGTATCCTCCGGGCCATGGGTGACTTGCAGATCCGAGTCGGAGATCTCCACTTTAGCGCCCGCTGGGACCCCCAGGCGCCGCGAACGCAGGAGGCCGTGCGGAAGATGCTGCCGATCGAGCGGCAGCTGATCCACTGCCGCTGGACGGGCGAATCGACGTGGATCCCGTTTGGCGACTTCCGGCCGGGGCTCGACTGGGAGAACCACACCTCGCACCCGGCGCCCGGGACGCTGGCGATCTATCCGGGCGGGATCAGCGAGTGCGAGATCTTCTTTCCGTACGGCGGCTGCATGACATCGTCGAAGGTGGGCCAGCTGGCGGCCAACGTCTTCGCGCTCATCGAACCCGACGACGGTTGGGACGATCGGCTCCGGGAGGTGGGACGGCGCTGCCTGTGGGAGGGCGCCCAGGACATCTCCATCACGGAGGTCGGGTGACGCCGGGTCTCCGATGTTGTCGGTATGACAGCAAGGAGATGAGCCGTGGATAGCGTGATGCTGTGGGTCATCGTGGCCATCGTCGCCCTCGTGGTCGTCGCCGCATTCGCGGGCCGGCGAGGCACGACCGTCAATCCGCCTAACGACGGGGCCACGCCCTACGACCGACACAGCCAGCTCGGCGGATTCGACGGCGGGTCTGGTTCGTCGGACGCCGGCGGCGGTGGCAGCCCCTCCTGAGGAAGGCGGGTGACTGACCTCCTCGTTCGTGGCGGGACCGTCGTTTCGGCGACGTCCTCGCGGCGAGCCGATGTCGCCGTCAGCGGTGGCGTCATCGAGGCGGTCGAGCCCGACCTGGGCTCGCTCGCCGCCTCGGCACGGGAGGTCGTCGACGCGACCGGACTCCTCGTCCTGCCTGGCGTCGTCGACGTCCATACGCACACCCGTCGCGCATCGGACGCCGAACCCGACCGGTTCTTCCAGGATTCGGTGGCGGCGGCGTTTGGTGGTACGACCTCGTTCCTGTCGTTCAACACGCCGTCCTCAGGCGGGACGCCGGCCGCGCGTGGCTCGCTGACCGACGACCTCGCCGACTGGCGGGCCTCGACCGACGGCGATTCGGCGATCGACTACGGGGTCAGCCTGGTCATCACCGGGCAGCACGCGGATCCGATCGCGGACCTGCCCGCCGTCATCGACGCGGGCGTGCCCACCTGCAAGGCGTTCATGGTCTACGACTTCCGGCTGGCCGATGCCCGCCTGTACGAGGCGATGGCGACCATGGGCGGCCGCGGCGGAATGCTCGAGGTCCATTGCGAGGATCCCGTTCTCATCGATGCCGCCGTCGCCGATGCACTTCAGCGTGGTAACACGGCAGCGCGGTACCACGCCACAACGCGATCAACCGAGGCCGAGGCGGTGGCGACCCACCGGGCGATGGCCTTTGCCCGCCAGGCCGAGGCACCCGTCCACGTCGTCCACCTGTCCTCCGCCCCGGCCCTGCGGGCCGTCCGCGACGCCCGGGCATCGGGGGTTCGCGCCCATGCCGAGACCTGTCCGCATTACCTGGCGCTCGACGAATCCCGGTACGACCAGCCCGACGTCCTCGATGTGGCCTCGGCGATCATCTCGCCGCCGCTGCGATCGATCGCCGACCAGGACGCGATGTGGTCCGGCCTGTCGGCCGGCGACCTGGACCTCGTCGGGACCGACCACGTGCCCGACCGGCGGTCCGTCGAGAAAGCCGGCGCGGCGACCGGCGTGCCGTTCAGCGAGATCTCCAACGGCGCGCCGGGGATCGAGACCCTGTTGACGGTCGTCTGGTCGCGCGGGGTCGCAACCGGGCGGATCACGGCGGAACGGCTCGTCGACCTGCTGTCGACGACGCCGGCTCGGCTGTTCGGATTCGGGCGCAAGGGCGCGATCGAGCGTGGCAAGGACGCAGACCTCGTGCTGTTCGACCCGGCGGCCCAGCGGACGGTCCGCGCCACGGATCTCCATCACACGAGCGACTACACCCCGTACGAAGGCATGCCCGCGACGGGGGCTGTACGGAGCGTGTTCGTCCGCGGCACGGCGGTGATCCGCGACGGCGCGTTCGTCGGCCGGCGCGGCTTCGGGACGTTCGTCGAGCGGGGTATGGTCGACGCATGAGCGGGGCATTCACAGGTTCGACCTTCTCGCGCTACGCGGCCAGGTGGCTGATCGGCATCGGAATGCTCGAGTTCGTACTGGCGATGGGCTTCGTGGCCGGCGCGATGGCCATCCCGTTCGTGGGTTTCGGCTTCTGGCTGACGGCCGCGATCCTGGGAATCACCGGCGGGATCCTGGTCGCGATCGGCTTCCGGGTCCGCCGGAGCGCGGAGAACGCCGAGCGAATCCTGCGCACCGGGATCGACGGCACCGGGACGATCACCAGCCTCACCCAGACCGGCGTATCGATGAACGACAACCCGCAGGTCGAGATCGGCCTGTCCGTGCGGTTGCCGGGCAAGGAGCCGTACGCGGCGAGCCGGCGGGAGTTCGTGCCGTTGATCCTGCTCGCCCGGCTGACCCCCGGTGCCAGCCTCCCGGTGACAGTCGACCCGAGTGATCCCCAGGGGGTGATGATCGACTGGTCGGGCAGCGCGACCCAGACCACAGCGGCCGCTTCGGAGGGCCCCGGCGTCGACGAGACACTGGCGGACGTCCACCTCGCCCTGGCCGAGAGCGGCCTGCCCGCAGCGGCACCCTTCACGGCCGCGGGCCAAGCCGGCTACACGATCGACCAGCTCCGGGAGGTGGTCCGCAGCGTGGGGATTGCGGGCACGGCCACGATCGACAAGCTGGCCGACAGCGGCGAGACCGTCGGCGACGAGCGGCTGTTCACGATGCAGGTCACGCTCCACGTTCCGGGGCGGCCCGACAAGGTCCTGCAGCCATCGGCGGCGATGGTGCCGCTGGCTGCCGTCCCGAACGTCGTCCTGGGTGCGACCGTCCCGGTCAAGGTCCACCCCGAGAACGACGGACTGGTCCTGTTCGAGTGGGACCGCCTCTGACGCCGTCGCCCACCGCCCGCCGGCCGCGCGAACCGGGGAGCCAGTCCACCCTTCTATGATCGCGGTCGATGTCCGCGATCACCCGGCTGCTCGGAATCCGCCCCGGCGAAGGCCGCCTGGTCGCGCTCGTGGCCGCGGCCTTCGCGACGATCGAGGCCGGCCGCGGGATCGGTGAGGTCGGCGCCGACACGCTGGCGATCAGTCGTTTCGGGGCGTCGATCCTGCCGGTGCTGTTCATCGGCCTCGGGGCGGCCAGCCTGGTCGCGGCGCTGGCCTACGGCGCGGCGCTCGGGCGGGCACGTCGGGCGAGGCTGTTCTCCGGGCTCCTCCTGGCCGCCGCCGCGGCCATCGCCATCGAACGGTTCCTGCTGGGACCCGGGACGTCACCCGTCCTGCTCCTCCTCTGGCTGACCGTCTACGCCGCGGGCACGATCGCCGGGACGATCGCCTGGACGCTGGCCGGGGCGGTCCTGGACGCCCGCCAGGCCAAGCGGCTCTTCCCGTTGCTGACCAGCGCCGCCATCGCCGGCATGTTCGCCGGCACGCTCGGCTCCGGCCTGGTCGCCGGGCTGTTCGGGGCCGAGGCCCTGGTCCTGGTAGCGGCGGGACTGCTCGTCGTGAGCGCGCTGCTCGTCATCCGCATCGCCGCGACCCCGTCGGGCCGGCGGTTGCAGGCGCCCGGTTCGCCGCGCCCGATCGTCGACGAGGTCCGGGCCGGCTTCGACGAGGTCCGTCGGACCCCGCTCCTGCGGCTGGTCGCCGTGGCCTATGTCGTCTTCTCGGTCCTCCACTTCGCGGTGACGTTCCCGTTCCTGACCGCGATGCGGGCCGCGTTCCCATCCGAGGCGGAGCTGGCCGGCGCCATCGGCGTCGTGTCGGCCGCCGTGACCGCAACGTCGTTCGTGGTCTCGCTCGTCATCGCGCCGCGGCTGTATGCCCGCCTCGGGGTCGCGACCTCGGCGCTCCTCCTGCCGCTGGTCTACGTGATCGGCTTCGGGCTGTGGATCGTCCAGTTCTCGACCGCCACCGCGGTGGCGGTCCGATTCGCCCAGCAGGTCACCCAGCGTGGGGTCTCGAATGCCGCCTGGAGCGCGTTCTACAACGTCGTTCCCGCGCCGCGCCGCGCCCAGACCCTGGCGTTCATGGACGGTGTCCCGGGCCAGCTGGGGATTGCCCTGTCCGGCGTCCTGTTGCTGGCGGCCGGGCGGGTGCTCGCCCCGGACCAGGTCTTCTGGGTCGGGGCGATCGCGGCGGTGCTGTGTACCGTCGTGGTCGTCGGCATCCGGCGGGTCTACGGGATGAGCCTCCTGCGAACACTCCAGGCCGGAACCGGCGAGCAGATGCTCGCGGGCGGGCCGGGCCTCGCCGCCCTGGGGAAGGACGCCCAGGTCAATGCGACCCTCGTCCGCGGGCTGGCGGCCGACCTGCCGGCCGTCCGGGCAATGGCGGCTCGACTGCTTGGCCGGCTGGGCGACGGGGGGTCGGTCGCGGCGCTGGCCGGCCGGCTCGACGACCCTGACGCCGGCGTCCGAGCGGCGTCGATCGATGCCTTGGCCGCCCTCGCGACCAAAACCAGCCTGCCCGAGCCGGTCGGGCGTGCACTCGCGAGGTTCGACGACCCCGAACCCGGTGTCCGCCGGGCGTCCGTCCGGGCGGTTGGCAAAATCGAGCCGGGGGTGATCGTCGCCGCGGCTCCCGAGCTGTCGAAGGACCCGGCGCCGGACGTCCGCGCGGAGGTGGCGGTGGCACTCATCGGGGCCGACGAGGAGGATCGACCGCACGCCCTGCTGGTGGCGCTCCTGGAGGCGGACGATCCCGCGGCACGACTCGCGGGACTCGATGCCGTCGGCAGGCTGGGCGGGCACGCTCCGTCGACACGGATCCCCGATTACCTAGCGGACCCGTCGCCGCGCGTCCGGGCTGGAGCCGTTCGGGCGCTGGCGGCGGTGGACGGCTCGGAGGATCTGGAGGCGCCGTTCGTGGCAGCCCTCGAGGACGATGCGCTCATCGTCAGGCAGGCCGCGGCGGCCGTGCTGCGGGAGCGGAGCCGCCCCGCGAGTGGCCTGCTCGAGGTGCTCGACCATGGCCGCGGCCCGGCCCAGGAGGCTGCGCTGGCCGCCCTGGAGGGGCACGTCGAAGCGGTCCGCGAGCCGCTGGTCGCCTGGGCGGACCGCCAGGTCGGGCGGGCCGCAACGCTCCGGCGGCAACGACTCGCCCTCGAGCCACCGCCCGGTGGGACGCCACCGCCGCAGGAGGAGGGCGTGGCATTCCTCGCCTCGGTCCTCGCCCGGCGTGAGGCCAGCATCGAGACCCGGCTGCTGACCGCCCTCGGTCTGCTGGGCGTGCCCGAGGCAGGTGGTCTGATCCGCCGCTGCCTCCGGTCCAACGACGCCGACACGCGGGCCCAGGCGATCGAGGCCCTCGATTCGCTGGGCGACGGCCGGCTTCGCCGCGGCGTCGTGGCGTTGCTCGAGGATCAGCCGGGGACCAGCATCGGTGACCGGTCGGCCGTCATCATGGAGCTGGCCGGGGATCCGGACGGCTGGATCCGGGCGCTGGCGCTTCGGGCGCGGGCGGAGCTGATCGCGGCGGAGTGGTCATCGATGGCCACGCAGGCCGCGAGTGACCCCGATCCGAATGTGCGGGCCGCGCTCCGGCCGCTCGTCGACCAGGGAGGTCCAGTCATGCCGCAGGTCTCGCAGCTCGTGAGCGATGTCGACAGGATGCTGTTCCTGCGTCGGGTGCCGCTGTTCCGCGAGCTCGACCCGGAGGACCTCCAGCGCGTCGCCGCGAGCGCAACCGAGAACCTCTATGCAGGCGGCGAGGCGCTGGTCCGGCAGGGCGACATCGGGGGCGAGCTCGTGATCATCATCGAGGGCACGGTCCGCGTGGTCCGCGAGCAAGCCGATGGCACGAGTCGCGACCTGCGGACGTACGGCGCCGGCGACCACATCGGCGAGCTCGCCCTGCTGCGCGAGCAACCGCGCGCGGCGACGGTCATCGCCGAGGAGCCCGGGGTCCGCGGCCTGGTCATCAACGGCGAGGGGCTCATGGCGATCCTGCGCGAGCGCCCGGATGCCGCGATGGCCATGCTGGCCACGCTGGCCGAGCGAATCTCCGCGCAGTGACGCGCCGGACCGCCATCCCCCGCCGCTAGTCTGTGCCGGTGACCGAACCAGCCCGCCGCCTTCCGACCGGCACCGTCACCTTCCTGCGGACCGACGTTGAAGGCTCGATGCGCCTCGTGGCCGGCCTGGGCTCGGGCTGGGATGCCCTCAACGATCGCCAGCTGTCGATCATCCGCGAGGCAGCCGGCCGGCACGGCGGCGTGACCGTCCGGACCGAGGGCGATGCGCTGTTCGCGGCCTTCGACGACGCCACCCGGGCACTCACGGCCGCGATCGACGCCCAGCGCTCGATCGCGGGCGAGCCCTGGCCGGACGAGGCGACGATTCGAGTCCGGATCGGTCTCCACAGCGGCGAGGCCCACCTTGCGGGCGACGACTACGGCGGCTTCGACGTCAACCGCGCGGCCCGGATCGCGGCCGTCGGCCACGGTGGCCAGATCGTGCTGTCCGATCCGACCCGGGCCCTCGTCGCGGGCAGCCTCCCGGACGGGGTCGCGATCCGCGACCTGGGCCGGCACGTGCTCAAGGACGTCCCCTATCCGGAGCAGCTGTTCCAGGCCGACGTCCCGGGACTCGCCACGGAATTCCCGCCGATCCGGACCCACCTCTCGACACCCGGCAACCTGCCCCGCCGGCTGACCAGCTTCATCGGCCGCGAGACCGATCTGCAGGTTGCCCGGAACCTGCTGTCGTCGGGCCGGTTGTTGACGATCACCGGGCCGGGCGGGATGGGCAAGACCAGCTTCGCCGTCGAGCTGGGGCGGGCCGTTGGCCCGGACTACGCCGACGGTGCATGGCTGGTGCCGCTCGACGGGATCAGCGACGCAACCGAGGTTCCCGGCGCCACCTCCCGAGCGCTCGGCCTGTACGACGGACCCGGGCGACCGCCGGCGGAGGGCGTGCGTCGCCATCTCACTGATCGCGAGGCCATCCTCGTCATCGACAACTTCGAGCACGTCCTCGCCGCCGCCGACTTCGTCGGCGAGCTGTTGCAGCACGCCCCGAACGTGCGCGTCATCGTGACCTCCCGGGCGCCCCTGCGGATCGCCGGCGAGCAGGAGTACCCGCTGGGCCCGCTCGCCCACGTTGAGGAAGACGGCGCGGATCCCCCGCCGGCCGTCAGGCTGTTCGTGGACCGCGCCCGAGGCGCCCGCCCGGCCTGGGACCCGGGTCCTGAGCTGGCAGCCGTCAAGGAGGTCTGCCGGCTCCTCGACGACCTGCCACTGGGCATCGAGCTCGCCGCGGCCCGGGTGGCGCTGCTGTCGGTCACGACGATCAGGGATCGACTGGTTGCCCGCCTGCCACTGCCCGGCCCGGGTCCCCGCGGCGTGCCCGAGCGCCAGCGGACCCTCGAGGGCGCGATCACCTGGAGCCTCGAACTGCTCGACGAGCCGCAGCGGCAGCTGCTCCGGCGGTTGGCGGTCTTCGACGGCGGCTTCGATCTCAACCAGGCGAGCAGCGTGGCCGGCCAGGACGGTGGCGGTGCGGACGTGCTCGATGGGGTCATCGCCCTTGCCGATCACAGCCTCATCGCCCGGGACATCACGTCAGGTGGCGCGGGCGGAGCGACGGGACTCCGGTTCCGCCTGCTCGAGACCATCCGATCGCTCGCCATGCGCGAGCTCGAGGCCACAGGCGAACTGGCTGACGTGCGCGGTCGTCACGCCGAGGCGTTCCTCGAGCTGGCCGAGACGGCTGCCAGGCACTGGCTGACCGCGGACCAGGCGCTGTGGCTCGACCGGTTGTCGGAGGATCACGAAAATCTCCGAGCGGCCGTGGAATGGTCGATCGAACACGGTCCCGTCGAGACCGCCCAGCGCCTCAGCGCCGCGCTGTGGCGGTACTGGCAGTTCGAGGGCCGTCTCCGGGAGGGCCGCGAGCTCACCGACCGGGTGGCGGCACTCGCGGTCGACGAGCCGACGCCCGCCCGGCTGTGGGCGCTCGGGGCAGCCGGTGGCATGGCCTACTGGCAGGCAGATACGCCGGAGGCAAACGCCTACTACCTGGAGCAGCTCGCGGTCGCCAGGCAGGTGGGCGACCTGGCAGGCGAGGCCGACGCGCTCTTCAACCTGAGCTCAACCGACTTCATCATGGGCGGCCGCGAGACGTCGATGGCCTACCTGATGGCTGCTCGAGCGCTGTACGAGCAGGTCGGCAACTCGCTCGGTGCCGCGCGAACCCTGTGGGGCGAGCACAACGTCGTCGTCTACTCGGGACGGCCAGCGGAAGCCCGCGAGATCCTCGAGCAGCTCGGCGACACCTTTGAGCGGAACGGCGACGTGATGTACCAGGCATTGAGCGCCGGCGCCCACGCCTTCATGAGCCTCATGGAGGGCGACATTCATGCGGCCATCCGGGCAGCCGGTCGGGCGATGTCGATGCACTACGTCCTCCGGGACGTGACCACGGCCACCATCACCCTCGTGGCCTGTGCGCTGGGGTTCCTCGAGGTGCACGATCCGCGCGCCGCCGCGACCACGCTGGGCGCGTATGACGCGCTCAGCGAGCGGTACGGCGTGAAGCCCCCGGCCGGGCTCGGCTTCATGCTCGAACAGTTCCGGCCGGTGGACCGGACGATCGAGGCGCTGCGGGCAGAGGAATACGCCGAGGCCTATGAAGCCGGGGCACGGATGTCGCTCGACGAGGCCGTCGCCTTCACCCTCGAGACGATCGATCGCGCATCAAAGCCGCCAGCCGGCTGAATCGACCCCGATAGCGGCTCGACGCCGGCTGGCTCCTATGCTGATCCGCAGCCAGGGTTATCCGCAGCCGGGAGAGCTGTCATGGACGCGACCACCCTCCACACCGACATCGTCCAGCTCCGGCACGAGGTCGCTGCCCTCAGGGCGGAGGTCGACCGTCCCAGAGGGCCGCGGACAAGGCCGCGGCTGCTGGGGCGTCCCCGTGTCCTTGTCGGCCTGGTCGTCTTCGCCCTGGCGATCCCGGGCGTCGCCCTGGCAAGCCACACCTTCGGCGACGTCCCGACGACCAGCACGTTCCACACTAACATCGCCAATCTGTATCGGGCCGGGATTACGACGGGCTGCGAGCCCGGCCTGTATTGCCCGGCCGAACCGGTCCGCCGCGACCAGATGGCGGCGTTCCTGAATCGTGGGCTGGGCCGCGCCAACCATGGCGATGCGGCCGGTGTGCAGTTCGTCGACGGCTTCGTGACGGCGGCGCAGGTCGACCTCGTGACCCCGGGCGCGGGGTTCGTCCTCGTCACCGCCCAGGGCATGGCCTATCCGGCGAGCGCCGGCTGCCCGTGCAAGGTCCGCCTGGACCTGCTCGGGCCGCTGGGCAGCGGTGGCTCGTACTACCTGGAAACGCCGGTCCTGGCTGGTTCCGTTGGCCACATCGGCAACACCTGGCTGTTCGAAGTGGACAGCAAGGGGCCACACACCTTCAAGGCCATGGTCAGGCGGACTGCAGGCAGCGCCTTCATCAGGACGGACACGGTGATCACGGCGCTTTGGGTGCCGTTCGATGGCGCAGGCAACGGCTACGACGGCGGCTCGCTGGCGCCGGCCAAGCAGGCCCCGTGATCGCGACGGTTCAGCCGAGGAGCGGGTAGGCGCGCAGGGTCAGAAACTCAGGGAACTCGTCCGCCAGGACCAGGTCGTCGAGCAGGTCAGCGGCATCGCCCAACCGGCCGGTGCCGCGGCCGCCGAGCGAGGCAAGTTCGGTGTCCCGGATCTCGCCGTACAGCGTCGCATCCACGGGCCGGCCGTCGTCGAGGGTCGTGCCCGTCGTCCGCCACTGCCATAGCTGGGAGCGACTGATCTCGGCGGTGGCGGCATCCTCCATGAGGTTGTTGATCGCCGCCGCGCCGTTGCCGCTCAGCCACGCATCGAGGTACTGCAGCGCGATCGAAATGTTCGCCCGGACACCGGCCTCGCTCACCACGCCGCCGTCGACGCGGAAGTCGAGGAGGTGGCCCGGATCGGCCTCGACATCGTCCCGGGTTCGGGGCTTCTGGTTGGCTGCCCCGCCAAGGACGCCGTCGAAGATCTCGGTCGCCAGCGGAACCAGGTCGGGATGGGCCACCCAGGTGCCGTCGAAGCCGTCACCCGATTCGCGGACCTTGTCGTCGCGGACCTTGGCCATCGCCGTCTCGTTGACCGCGGCGTCTCGGCGAGACGGGATGAACGCCGCCATGCCGCCGATCGCGTGGGCGCCGCGGCGATGGCAGGTCCGGACGAGAAGCTCCGTGTACGCCCGCATGAACGGCACGGTCATCGTCAGCTGGGCGCGGTCCGGGAGCACCAGGTCGGGACGCGACCGGAATTTCTTGATGCAGCTGAAGAGGTAGTCCCAGCGGCCCGCGTTGAGCCCCGCGGCGTGATCCCGCAGCTCGTACAGGATCTCGTCCATCTCGAACGCGGCAAGGATCGTCTCGATCAGGACCGTCGCCCGGACCGATCCCAGCGGGATGCCGAGCGTCTCCTGGGCGACGACGAAGACCTCGTTCCAGAGGCGGGCCTCTTCGCTGGCCTCGAGCTTCGGCAGGTACACGTACGGCCCGCTGCCTCGGTCGAGCAGCTCCTGCCCGTTGTGGAGCAGGAACAGCCCGAAGTCGAACAGGCTGGCCGACATCGGCTCCGTGTCGACGAGGATGTGGCCCTCGGTCAGGTGCCAGCCGCGCGGGCGGACGACGAGCGTGGCGATCCGGTCGTTGAGCCGGTACGACTTGCCATCCGCCTGGTCGAAGGCGAGCGTCCGGCGGACCGCGTCCCGGATCGCGGTCTGCCCGCCGATGACGTTGCCCCAGGTGGGCGACAGGGCGTCCTCGAGGTCGGCCATGAAGACCCGAGCCCCCGAATTGAGGGCGTTGATCATCATCTTCGGCTCGGCCGGGCCGGTGATCTCGACCCGCCGGTCGTCGAAATCCGGCGGCGCCGGAGCGACCGACCAGTCGGCGTTGCGGATCGCTTCGGTGTCCGGGCGGAATGCCGGCATCACCCCGGCGTCGAGCTCCGCCTGCCGCTTGACCCGCCGGGCGAGGAGCGCCTCGCGGTTCGGCCCGAACCGGCGCTGGAGGTCCGCCACGAAGGCGAGCGCCTCGTCGGTGAGGATCTCGGCCTGCCCTGGCGCATCGCCGCGGATCTCGACCCCCTCGACGGTCATCGCGAGCTCCACTGGAACCCAACGTGTTCCACGTGACCGACGAGGCCCCGCGCGTGCTCGCCATCCGGCAGTTCCACCGCCGGTTGGAACCACTGGTGTTCCGATTGACGAATGAAGCCGGACCAGGCGGTTCGCCGTAAGGACACGTCGGTCGCTTGGAACACGTGATGTTCCAGCCAGGGCGACCCGTCCACGCATGGCCGCAGCGATCCAGGGTGCCTCACCGGCGCGCTCACCAACCTCCAGCCTCGCGGATCATCCGGTGGAGGACCCGCGCCGCGACCGTCCGGCGGTACTCGGCGGTCGAGCGGACGTCGTCGATCGGCTTGATCTCCGCGGCGAGGACCTCGGCCGCGCGATCCGCCGTTTCCGGCGTCGGGTGGGCGCCCTCGAGGGCCGCCTCGGTCGCCGCGGCGCGGATCGGACGCTCCGCGACCGAGCCCAGCGCAACCCGGACGTCCGACCAGCCGGCCGCGCGCCCGTGCTCGCGCCAGGCCACCGCCATGACGACCTTGCTGATGGCCTGCGCCCGCCGCGTGCCGACCTTCCGGAAGCGGACCTCCCGTCCGCCGGCCAGCGGGATCCGGACGCGGAGGACCAGCTCGTCGGGTGCCAGCTCAGTGGCCCGGTAGCCGGTCCAGAACTCGGCCGCCGCGACCGTCCGCTCGCCGCGGGCCCCGCCGATCACGATCGCAGCGTCGCTCGCCAGCAGGACCGGCAGGGTGTCGCCGGCCGGCGAGGCATTGGCGATGTTGCCGCCGAGGGTGCCCCGGTTCTGGATCTGCGACGCGCCGATCGTGGCCGCGGCCTCGACCAGCGCCGGGATGTGCTCGCGGCAGATGGCCGAGCGGCGGATCTCCGTGTAGGTGGTCAGCGCGCCGAGGGTGACGCCACCGGCCTCGAGCGAGATGCCGCGCAACTCCTCGAGCCGCCACAGGTCGATCATCCGTTCCGGCGGCTCGCCCAGCTCGCCGGTGATCTGGACCATGATGTCCGTGCCGCCGGCGATCGGCCGGTGGTGGGCGGCGGCGAGGATGGCATAGGCCTCGTCCAGCGAGCGCGGAACCTCGATCGGTGGCTCGACCGGCATCAGCGGCGGCTCCCCCGGCCCCGGCCCACCAGCCGGCGGATCACCGCCAGGATGACGGCCGCGACCACGGCCATGAACGCCAGCTGACGGGGGGTCACCGCCGGCGATACGTCACCCAACCGATCCGGGAGTGGGGCCGGCGCGTACACCGCGATCGGCGGCGGGGTGGGCTCCCGGGGGGCAGCCGGTGGCGGCGCCGTGGGCGAGGCCGCCGTCGCGGCGGCCGTGGCAGCCGCTTTCGCCCGCCTCTGGCGGGTCGGGCGGGGCGTCTCGGTGGGATGCAAGTCCGGGCGCTTCGGACGCTTCCGCTTCGGCGGCGTCTGGCCGTTCATCGGTCCCTCCGGGCTGCCATGGCGATCGCCTCGACGATCTTGGTATAGCCGGTGCAGCGGCACAGGTTGCCGGCGATCGCCTCGCGGATCGCGCCTTCGTCCGGTCCGCCGCCGGCGTCGATGTAGGCCCGGCCGGCCATCAGCATGCCGGGCGTGCAGATCCCGCACTGGGCGCCGCCGGTCTCGAGGAAGGCCGCCTGGAGCTCGTCCAGATCGGCCTCACCGGCCGAGGCCCCACCGGCCCGCCGCATGGCCGGCGCGAGGCCCTCGACCGTCCGAACGACGCCGCCGTCGACCTGGCTCATCGGGACGAGGCAGGCGTCGACGACCTGGCCGTCGAGGATCACCGAGCAGGCACCGCACTCCCCTTCCCCGCAGCCCTCCTTGGTCCCGGTCAACCCGAGATCCTCGCGGAGGGTGTCGAGGAGCCGTCGCATGCCGGGCAGGTCGAGCTCGACGGGGGCGCCGTTGACGAGGAGGCGGATGTTCATCGGGGCCGGTCCTCGGCCGGCCATTCGGGCTCACCCGATGGCGGTCCACCGCGCAGCGGCTGGGGATCGGTGGACGCGTCTGGTCGGGGATCCGGGCCGTCGACGATCGGGGCCTCGACGGCAGTTTCGACCGCCTCGTCCACGGCCTCGCCAGCCGACCCTGACCGCCCCATCGCCGCCAGGATCCGCTCCGGCGTCGCCGGCAGCTCGTGCACCCAGGCCCCGGTCGCGTCGTGGATCGCCGCCACGACCGCCGGTGCCCCGACGTCCATCGGCAGCTCGCCGACCCCCTTGGCGCCGTGCGGCGCACCGCTGAACGGCGCCTCGACGAGGAGGGCCGTGATCCGGGGCGCGTCGAGGGCGGTGGGGATGATGTAGGTCGCCAGTCGGTCGTTGAGGTAGCGCCCGTCCTGCAGCTTCATCTCCTCGATCGTCGCGTAGCCGATGGCCTGCAGGGTCCCTCCCTCGACCTGGCCCTCGGCCAGGATGGGGTGGATCACCTTGCCGATGTCGTCGACGGCGACCACGTCGCGAACGGCCACCTCGCCGGTGTCGAGGTCGACCTCCACCTCGGCCACGCACGACGCCCAGCCGAAGGCCGGATAGGCGTCGCCACGGTAGGTGTCGTCGTCGAAGTGGATCCCGGGATATGGCTCGAACCGCTCGTCGATCCGGATCGCGCCGTGCTGGCGGGCATGGTCCGGGTAGGTCGTTGCGAATTCGCCGCCGGTTGCCGCTTCGACCTGCTCGCGGAGCCGCCCGGCCGCCTTGATCAGCAATCCACCCACGACCATCGCCGTCCGGCTGGCGACCGTCGGTCCCGAGTCGGGCACGAACGCCGTGTCCTGGGGTGCGATCTCGACGGCTTCGTACGGGACGCCGAGGGCCTCGCCCACGAGCTGGGGAAAGATCGTCTTGGTCCCCTGGCCCATCTCCGTGGAGCCGGTCAGGATCCGGATCCGGCCGTCACCGGTCAGCTCGATCGACGCGACCGACGCGAGCTTGACCTCGCCGGAGCCGGTGAACCCCGCCCCGTGCCACGCCAGCGCGAGCCCGATGCCGCTGGCGGTGCGGGCGCGGGTCGTGGAGAGCGGCGGGGCGGGGACCGTGCCGGAGCCCTGCCGCTCGGCCCGGGCGCGGGCGGTCCGCTCACGCGTCCGCTCGAACTCGGCGGCTTCGGCCGCGCGTTCGAGGACCTCCTCAGCGGCCACGCTCTCGCGGAGGACCTGGCCGGTGGGGGTCGTGTCGTTGAGGCGGTAGGCGTTCCGGCGACGGATCTCCAGCGGGCTCAGGTCGAGTCGCTCGGCGAGGCGGTTGAGGTGGGTCTCGGCCGCGAACTCGACCTGCGGCGCGCCAAAGCCGCGGAATGCGCCGTTGGGCGGGGTGTTCGTCCGCGTGGCGCGGGCCCGGATCCGGACGTTGGGGCAGCGGTACGGTCCACCGGCGTGGAGTGCGCCGCGGCTCAACACCACGGGGGTCAGCGTGCAGTACGCGCCGCCGTCCATCACGACCTCGATGTCCTGGGCCACGAGCGTGCCATCGCCCTTGATCCCGGTCCGGTGGCTGACCACCGCAGGGTGGCGCTTGGTGGTCGCGGCGATGTCCTCGTGGCGGTCGTAGATCATCCGGACGGGCTTGCGGCACTTCAGGGCCAGGAGCGCCGCATGGAGGGCGATGATCGAGGGGTACTCCTCTTTGCCGCCGAACCCGCCGCCGGTCTCCGCCTGGACGACCTGGGCCTCCGTGGCGGTCAGCCGCAGGGAGCGCTTGAGCGCCTTGTGGATGTAGTAGGGGCACTGGAGGGAGCCGTGGACCGCCACCCCGCCGTCCTCCCGGGGCACCGCGATCATCGCGTTGTTCTCGATGTACAGCTGCTCCTGGTGGCCGACCCTGTAGGTGCCCTCGAGGATCACGTCCGCCTCGGCGAAACCCGCCTCGAGGTCACCGCTGGCGATCTCGTAGTGGGCGAAGACGTGGTCCGACTCGAGCGGGTCGAAGACCGGCGGCAGCGTCTCGGTCCGGACCCGCACCGCGGCCCTTGCCGCCCGCAGCGTGGCCCGGTCGTGGGCGGCGATGAGGGCCAGCGGCTCCGCGTGGTGCTGGATCTCGCCGCCCAGCGGGACGAGCACCGGCTGGTCGTCGCTGATCAGCGAGACGATGTTGTCGCCGGGGATGTCGGCCGCGGTGACGACCACGACCTGCGACCAGTCGAACCCCTCGTCCAGGTCGAGGGCGACGAACCGGGCGTGGGCGTCGGTCGACCGGATCGTGGTCCCGTACCAGGCGCCGGGGAAGACCAGGTCGTCGGCGTACTTGGCCTCGCCGGTCAGCTTCTGCGGCCCCTCGCGGCGGAGCGGCGCGGCCGTTCGGGCGCGGCCGGGCGCGATTTCCCTGGGGTTCAGGATGAGGGCGTCATGGGCCTCGGCCGGCGAGGGCGGACGCGCCACTCGGGGCTCCGTCCGGATCGTCTGGCGCGCGGCGCGAGGCTGTCTGGGCGGCGTGGCCGTCACGAGGCTGGGCTTCCCTCCTTTGGCGCGTGAGCGTACCACCCCGCGACCGCCCCGCCGGCTAGCCGGCCGGTCAGTCGAGCAGAACCTCGTCGGCGTCGGTGAGGCGGATCCGGAGGTCCGTGCAGCCAGCCTCGTCGAGGTACGCCAGCAGCTGGACGCCGGCCACCGAGAACCGGACCGGGCTGAGCAGGCCCATCTCCAGGCGATCGCCCTGGAAGCGGGTCTCGCCGATGGACACCAGGGTCGCGTAATCGTCGAGCCGCGGGAACCGGTAGCCCTGCTCGAGCTCCCGCAGGGAGTAGGCGCCCAGGTGGGTGCCGATCTGCGCAGTCCGCGCTGCGAGCACGGATGGCTCAGGCAGCATCTCGCTGCCGGCCGCCAGGAGGGCGAGGACCTCGGCGTCGACCGGTCCATCGAGCAGCTCAGGCCCGACCTCGCGCAGGATCTGGGCCATCTCCTCGCCCAGCTGCCGCATGTCATCCGGGGAGGCACCGATCATCCGGCGGAGCAGCGGCTCGACCCGCGGATCGGACATCGCCCGCATCGAGGCGTCACGCCAGCGCCGGACCGTCGCCCGGGCGAGGGCCTGCTCGGCGGTCGGCGCCTCGACCCACGGCGGGATCGCGTAGTACTGGATCGACCGGATCGCGTCGCCGATCTCGTCGGCCAGCCGGTTCCCGGTCACGGTGTCCGGGGGCCGGCACGACGCATCGAAAACCGTCCCTCCCTCGCCGAAGCGGTCGCCCTCGAGGAGCACGGTGGCGCCGGCCTTGAGGAGGAGCCGCTCGATGGGCATCGAGGGCGGCGGGTATGTCTCGATCATGTCGGCCGACTTGAACCCCACCGCGAACAGGAGGCGGTCGACGGTGAAGATCGCGTCGTCCGCGTCGACTGGCTCGCCGCCCCAGCCGTCGCCCCGGGTGCCGGGCGGCATGCCGGCCGCCGTCAGGGCGGCGATCTCGGGATCGCTGAGCGGCGCGGGGAAGTTGGGATCCTCGAGTGACGCCTTGGCGGCGGCGTTCGCGGGTTGGTCGAACCAGCGCGCGGCGTCGGCCAGGAGGTCGCGCGCATCGTCGGCGAACGCGTCCGCCGCGGCGGCCGTGGGGAACAGCGCGACGGCGGTCACCGGGAAGGCCTCGTCCCGCTCGTCGTCGAGGACGGCGAGCGCATCGCTCACCTCGCCCCGCGCAGCGTCGGGATCGGGGACGGCGATCGGCTCGACCGGACCGATCTCCTGGCTCCAGTAGAAGTCATCCACGGGCTGGCCGATCGGAAACCGGATGCCACCTCCGCCGAGACCCGCCACATACCAGCCGGCGGCGAGCAGGACGACCAGGCCGGCCAACAAGACGAGGTCGCGATTCTCGAGCAGGAACCGCGGCTCCCTCCCCCGGTACATCTCAATCCCTCCCGCGGCGCAGTGCCCGGCCCGGCGTCGCGCCCGTGTGCGTCCCATCCTGCACGACCGGCACCCCGTTGACGACGACATGGGCGATGCCATCGGGGAAGCGGCGCGGTTCGTCGTACGTGGCGTGGCTCCGGATCGTGGCCGGATCGAAGACCACGAGGTCCGCGATGGCGCCATCGCGGATCACGCCCCGGTCGCGGAGGCCGAGACGCTGGGCGGGGGCCTGGGTCATCTTGCGGATCGCCTCCTCCAGCCCGATGACGCCCTCGTCGCGGACGAACTGGCCAAGGATCCGGGGATAGCTGCCGTAGGTCCGCGGGCTGGGCTTGTCGCCGACGAACGTGGAATCGGTGCCGACCATCCCGATCGGGTGGCGGAGGAAGCGGCGGATGCCGTCGGTGTGGGGGCCGGGCGTGACCTCGTTCGGGCGCAGGTCCTCGTCGAGGAGCAGGTCGCACAGGACGTCGACCGGGTCCTTCCGGGCCTCGTCGACGATGTCGCCCAGGGTCCGGCCCTCCCAGCGAACGTTGTCCGGGTTCCGGAAGTAGCCGACCCGGACGTCGCGGAGGCCGCCGGCACCGGCGAAGAGGACGCCACGTTCGGAGAGCTCGCGGCGGATCCGGTCGCGGGTGGTCCGCTCCGCGAGGCGCGCCTTGGTCGGACCCGGGCCGCCGGCCTGGACCCAGGTGGGGATCAGGATCAGCAGCCGGGTGCTCGCCCATTCGGCCGGGTAGGCGTCGAACGTCACGTCGAGGCCCTCGGCGCGGGCGTCGTCGATCAGGTCGAGCATCTGCTCCGGACTGCCCGGGAAGGTCTTGCGGTGATAGAAGTGGGTGATGTGGGCCGGCGCGTCCGCCCGGCGACCGATCTCGATCGCTTCCCGGAACGGGTCGAGGAACCGGTCGCCCAGCGGGTAACGGACGTGGGTGTGATAGAAGCCGCCGAGCCGGCCGGCCTCGCGGCTGAGCTCGGCCAGCTCCTGGGTCGTGGCGTAGCTGCCGGGCGGGTAATCGAGCCCGCTGGACAGCCCGAAGGCACCATCCTCCATCGCCTCGCGGAGGATCGCCCCCTGGTTGGCGGTGGCGCGGGCGTCACTGGGCTCGTCGTCCCAGCCGACGGCCGGGATCCGGAGCGCCGAGTTGCCGACCAGGAACGCGACGTTGACGCTGGTGGCGTTGTCGAACCTGGCGAGATAGCTCGCCACGGTGTCCCAGTCGAAGGTGATCTCCGGGTGGCCGTCGAGGCCGGCATTGAGGGTCACGAAGTCCAGGAGGTCGTCGCGGTTCACGAACGGGGCGTACGAGTTGCCGTCGACGCCGATCACTTCCGTGGTCACGCCCTGGCGGACCTTGGGCTCGTGGCGCGGCTCATGGAGCAGCCACAGCCCGGAGTGGCTATGAAGGTCGATGAACCCAGGCGCCACGACCTTGCCGGTAGCGTCCATGACCGTGCCCGCCGGGATCGACGCATCCTGGGCGAGGATCCGCATCCGATCGCCCGTGACCGCGACGGCCCCAGGCCGTGGCGCGGCGCCGGTGCCGTCGACGATGGTCCCGCCCCGGATCAGCAGGTCCGCAGTCACGCGAGGCCCTCCCCGGGCCGGCGTTGGATGCTCACCGCGCTGCGGGACGGCCGCGATCCCGGCGGCAGCGGCATGGTCATCCCGTAGACCACGCTTGCAGCTCGAGGATGTTGCCCTCGGGGTCTCGCACGTAGGCCCACGTCACCCGCCGGCCGTCCGCGGTCTGCAGCGTGACCACCTTCCCGAGCTCGGAGCCTCCTTCCCGGACGGCGGTCTCGGCCGCCGCGGCGACGTCGTCGACCGCGAAGGCGATGTGCCCGAATCCCGGACGGTTGACGACCGGTTCGGTTGCCTCCGGCATGGAGCCGTACTGGTAGATCTCGAGGGTCGGGCCGCCGTCGCCCAGGCCCGGCAGGCGCCAGTGGCCGCCCTCGAGCGACGCGTCGGCGACGCCCGTTCCGGCCGACAGGTCATCGCCGGCGTAGTTCCGCAGCGGCGGCACCAGCTCCATCCCGAAGACCCGCTCGTAGAACGACGACAATGACCGCCAGTCGCGGGCGATCAGGTTGACATGGCCGAATCTCGCCTTGATCACGATGGTCCCTCCAGTCGTTGGCCGCGGACCCAGGCCGCCCGAACCATGGACGGATGGGCGCGGAAGATCAGCCGGCTCATCAGCGCGACCGGATCGTCGTCGACGTCGGCGCCGGGCAAGGGCGAGGTCATCGACGGGTCCACGAGGATGAGATCGGCCTCCTTGCCCGCCTCCAGCGAGCCGATGTCCCGTTCGAGGCCGAGTACCCGGGCGCCCGCCAGCGACCCCATCCGAAGCCAGTCGAGCGGACCCAGGATCGGCCCTGGCTCGTCGCGCACGACACGCAGCGCGTTCTGGGTGTAGGCCCCCACCCGCATGGCGGTGAAGATCGAGAGGTCCGGGCCGGCGGCCACGTCCGAACCCAGGCCGATTGCCAGACCCGCCTCGAGGTAGCGCCCCAGCGGCATCACCCCGGACGCCAGGAACAGGTTCGAGGCCGGACAGTGGGCGACCCGCGTGCCGGTCTCGACGAGCCGGGCAAGCTCACGGTCCGATAGGTGGATCGCGTGGGCCAAAATCGTCCGCTCGCCAAGGCCGCCGGCCCGGTCATAGACGTCGACGTAGTCAAGCGCGTCCGGGAACAGCCGGGCGACCGCCTCGATCTCGCCGCGGTCCTCCGATACGTGCGTCTGCCAGTACGCCCCGGCCGTCCGCGCCGCGGCCGCGGACTCGCGGAGCATCGCTTCCGTGCACGAGACCGCGAACCGGGGGGTGAACGCATAGCGCAGCCGTCCGCCGTCGGCCATGTGCCAGCGCGAGCACAGCTCGAGGGACTCGCGGACCGACCGCTCGAGGATGGTCGCCGGGTCGATCGTCTCGTCGTAGGTGACCCGGTCCATCATCACCTTGCCGATGATCGCCCGGATGCCGTGCGCCTCCGCCGCCCGGAAGGCCGCATCGAGCGACGGGGCGAAGACGGCGCCATACAGCAGCGCCGTCGTCGTGCCGGCGGCCGCGAAGGCCCGGAAGGCAGCAGGCGCCAGCCGCTCGGCGGATGCCGCGTCGTCGAACTCGCGCTCGAGCGGGAAGATGTAGCGCTCGAGCCAGGCCAGCAGGTCCATGCCCGCTCCGACGCCTGCATTGGGGATCTGCGGCAGGTGGACGTGGAGGTCGACGAGACCGGGCATCGCCACCCACGGCCGCACGTCGACGGCGGCGGCAGCGTCCGCCGGTCGGTCACCCGAAGCCCCACAGAAGCTGATGCGACCGTCCGCATCGACGACGATCAGCCCGTCGGGCTCGTGGAGCGTTCGGCCATCGTCGAGCGGGGTCAGCAGCCGGGCGCGAATCGCAAACGGCGGCCGGGCCGGAACGGCCGGAGCGTCAACGATGGACCGGCTCGTCGTCACGAGCCGGGATGCTAGCAGAGGGCGAAATCGGCCCTCCGAGTGCTAGCGCTTCTTGGTCCGGAACTCCTGGAGGTGCGACGTCCAGGGCGAAGCGCCGCGATCACCAGGCGCACAGCTGCCGTGCCAGCCGCAAACACAGGTGATGGTCTGGTCGCGATGGATGTAGGTCTCGATCACGTGCTTGAGGGGCTGATCAGCAATCGGTGCGGCCGACCGGAGTGGCTGGACAGGGGGTCGACCGTTCAACGCGAGCCTCCTCGGGGACACGGGAACCCGCGCTGACGGCGGCGGGGGTGGCTGATTGTAGCCGGAATCAGCGGTTTCGGGGGTGCCGCTGCGCGACGGCCGGCTAGTCTCCCGGGCCCAGGTGATAGCCCATCCGCCGTGGCAGGCGGCTGAGCTGCCGTACCAGCCAGCCCGGTGATCGGCCGCGCTCCTCGGCCAGCTCCCGCCGGACGATCGCCTCCCGAACCACCCGCGCCCCGAGGCTCCGGAATGGTTCCGGGGGGAATGCCCGCGGCCGCGCCCCCACCAGCCCGAGCGAGGTGAACTCGTCCTGCAGCCCCAGCACTAGCCCGGCAAGGATCCGGCCACCCAGCCACGACGGGGCGACCCCGTTGCCCGAATAGCCGTGGCCGAAATGGACGGCCCCGCGACCGATCGTCCCAAAGAACGGCAGGTGGTCGGCGGAGATATCGATCGGGCCGCCCCAGGCGTCGTCGATCCGGACGTCCGCGAGTGACGGGAACCAGCGCCGCAGGCCGGCGGCCGCCCGTGAGGCCGATCCGGCGTCGTGGGTGTACGACCGGCCGATCCATGGGCCGACGCCCGCCTGACCGCCGCCTCCGCCCAACGCGATCCGGCCGTCGTTGGTCGTCCTGGCGTAGTGGAGCGTGAAGCGGGCGTCCGTCAGGCCCTCACCGCCGGTCCAGCCCAGCTCGGTCAGGCGGTCGCCGAGGGGCTCGGTGAGGACGATGTAGCTGGACCAGGAGACGAGCCGGCCGCTGAACGCCCGGCGCGCGCCGGCCCAGGCATTGAGGGCAACGACCACCTGGTCGGCGGCCACGGCCCCATCACCCGCGGCCGATCGGGTCCGGACGCCGAGCGCGCCGCGCGGCCGGTCGATCGGCACCGAGCCGGCCTCCGTGCCTTCGTGGATCGTGACACCCCGCTCGAGGAGGACCCGCCGCAGCCCCCGGGCCAGGAACGCCGGCTGGACCGTCGCGGCACCGGGCATGAAGACGCCCGCGCGGAAGACCGGCGAGCGGACCCGCGCGGCGACCTCGTCCGGGCTGAGCGGCCGGTACGCCTCCCCCACCCCGAGCCGATCGCAGAGCTCCACGACGTCGTCCCACGATCCGTCCTGCGCCGGCGCCGCGCTGACCTGGAGGTAGCCCTGCTTGCGGAACCAGGCGTCCACCCCGTGGGCCTCGCACCACGCGCCGATCTCGTCGACGGCCCCCTGGATGGCCCTCGCGATCCGGAGCCCCTCGGCCTCGCCGTGCTGCTCGACCAGCGTCGGCAGCTCGTCCCAGGCGCCGGTCACGAAGCCGCCGTTCCGGCCGGAGGGGCCGCCGCCGCAGATGTCCCGCTCGAGGATCCGGACCCGGATCCCGGGGGCGAGGTCCATCAGGTGCCAGGCGGTCCACATCCCCGTGTACCCGCCGCCGAGGATGACGACGTCGTCCCGGCCGCCCGTCGCCGGCCCGCCGCCCAGCGGCGGCGTCGCATCGCGCAGCGCGGCGGGCTCCGCCGCCAGGGCCTCGCGCAGCCACCACGATCGGCGGTCGCCCGGACGCGCATCGTCGCGCACGAGCGTTCAGCCGGCAGGGATGAACGTGTCGTCGACGAGGCGATCGATCTCGACCGTCTCGTTGATGACGTCGAGCTCGCGGAGCAGCTCGACCGATGCCTCCCAGCCCGCGACGTCGATCATCCCGTAGCCCTCCTCCTCGATGAGGTCGCTGGACCACGCCTCGATGGTCGCCTCGAGGATTGCCAGCTGGACGTCACGATCCTGCGCCAGCTCCGGGACGACGGCGATTGCCGCCTCCAGCCCTGCCTCCGGGTCGACCGCGATCTCGCGCATCGCCCGCAGCGTCTCGGTGACGAAGGCCGTGACGGCGTCGCCCTTGGTGTCGAGGGTGGCCGTCCCCGCGATCAGGCCCGGGCCCGGCAACGCCACCACGCCATCGACGTGGAGGACGACCGCCTCCTCGCCGGTCAACTCGAGGCGAACCGGCTCGTTGTTGGCGAAGCCCGTCGCCGCGTCGACGACGTCGCGCTGGACGGCGACGCCCTGGGTGAAGTCGGGGAAGTCCACGATCTCCAGGTCGTCGGGCCCGAGGCCGGCGGACCTGAGCAACGCCTGGAGCATGATCCACGACGAACCGAACTGGCCCGGGATGCCGAGCTTGCGGCCCTCGAGGTCGGCGGCGTCCTCGATCCCCGACGATGCCTTGGCGAAGACGATTGACGGGAACGTGCCGTAGATCGTCGCCAGGTACCGGATCGGGATGTCGTTCGCGACCGCCGGGATCGTACTGGTCCCATCGGCCAGGCCGACGTCGATCGCGCCCTGCCCGACGAGCGGGATCAGGTCCGGGTCGATCTTGTTCTGGAAGGTCACCTCGAGACCAGCGTCGCGGTAGTAGCCCTGCCGATCGGCGTAGTAGAACGGGGCGAACTGGACGCTGGGGATGAACCCGAGCCCGACCGTCAGGGGTGTCGCACCCGACTGTGACGGTGACGGCGATCCCGTGCCCGCGGGCGCACACGCCGACGCGATGAGTGCGATCACGATGGCCGGAACGACGAGACGAGTGGTCACAAACTCCTCCGAAACGGGCTCACCGGGCACCGACCAAGCGGCGCTCGAGCAGGACAACGGCGCCGTACAGGACGATGCCCAGCAGGGCGATCGTCAGCAGCGTGGCGTACATCAGCGGCGTATCGAACAGGCTGGCACGGGCGACGTTGATCAGGTAGCCGAGTCCCTTCGACGCGCCCGACCATTCGCCAACGATCGCGCCCACCACCGCAAGGGTGACCCCGACCCGCATCCCACCAAGGATCTGGGGCAGCGCCGCGGGCACCTCGAGGGTCCACAGGACCTGGCTCCGGCTGGCCCGAAGGCTCCGGCCCAGCTCCAGCAGCCCGCTGTCGACCGCCCGGATGCCGACCATCGTCGCGACGGCGATCGGGAAGAAGACGATCAGCGCACAGATCACGACCTTGCCGCCGAGGCCCGGTCCGAACCAGATGAACAGCACCGGCGCGAGGGCCAGGATCGGCGTCGCCTGGGCGGCTACCAGGTACGGCGACAGGACCCGTGCCGCGAGCGCCGACCGGGCGAGGACGTAGCCGGCGAGCAGCGCCAGTCCCGCCCCGACCGCGAAGCCGAGGCCGACCTCCTGGAGCGTCGTGAGGACGTGCGGCGTCATGGTGCCGTCCAGCCAGGCCTCGACGAACCGGGCGGCGACCCGTTCCGGTGGCGGCATGAAGTAGTCGTCGTATCCCGCCACCGTGACCAGCAGCTTCCAGCCGCCGACGAAGGCGACGAACGCGAGCACGACCGGCAGAGCCCGGCGAAGCATCATGCCGGCCGGTCCTCGGCGTCGCCGATCTCGAGCTCGGCCCGGATCCGGCGCGCCGTCGCCGAGACGGCCGCGGCGTCGAGGGCATCCATGGTTCGGGGACGAGGCAGCTCTACCAGGATGTCCGCGACCACCCGGCCCGGGCGCGCCGACAGGACGATGACCCGGTCCGCAAGGAAGATCGCCTCCTGAATGCTGTGGGTGACGACGATGATCGTCGTCCCCGTCTGCGACCACAGCCGCAGCAGCTCCACGTTGAACCGCTCGCGGGTCAGCGCATCGAGCGCGCTGAACGGCTCGTCGAGCAACAGCACGCTGGGTTGAAGGGCCAGTGCACGGGCGATGGCGGCTCGCTGCCGCATCCCACCCGACAGCTGGGACGGCCGGGCAGACGCCGAATCCTCGAGGCCCACGAGCCGGAGGAGCGTCGCCAGGCGTCGCTCGCGCCGCTCGCGGGACCAGCCCGCCAACTCCAGCGGATAGGCCACGTTCTCGGCGACCGACCGCCACGGCAGCAGACGCGGCTCCTGGAACACGAGCCCGATGTCCGGGCTCGGGGCGGTGAGCGGCGTGCCGTCCAGCTCGACGCGGCCCGCGACCGGGGCGAGGAGGCCGGCGACGACCCGGAGCAGCGTGCTCTTGCCCGAGCCGTTCGGTCCGATGAGCGCCACCACCTGACCCGGCTCCACGTCGAGGCTCACCCCGTCGAGCGCTCGCAAGGTGCCCTCCGGCCTCGCGAACTCGGCCGCGACGTCGTGGATCGCGAGCCCGCCGCCGCGGGGCCGATCGCCCTCATCGGCCGACTGAACCGGGACCTCGAACGCCGCGCTCATGCCGGCGAGGCCACCGGTTGTGCCGGGGAGCCCCGCCGGACGATCGGGGCGATCCGTGGCCAGGCGTCGACATACGCCTCGTACAGCGCGTCGTAGGTGACCCGGTTGGCGGGATTTGGGGCCAGCCGCTCGTCGACCCGGGTCATGGCCTCGATCCCCGACCGCATGTCCCTCTGCGCGCCGATCCCGACCGCACCCAGGATCGCCGAGCCGACCACGGCGGTCTCGAGCACCTGCGGCACCGCCACGGCAAAGCCCGTGATGTCGGCCTTGACCTGGTTCCAGAGCCGGCTTTGGGCGGGGCCGCCACAGACCCGCATCTCGGTCACCCGCACGCCGGCCTCGAGCATCGGCGCCGCGACGTGCCGGATCGACAGCGCGGCCGCCTCGAGGACGGCGCGGGCCAGGTGACCGCGGGCGTGGCCGGCGGTCAGGCCGATGAAGGCGCCCCGAGCCCCCGGATCCCAGATCGGCGACCGCTCGCCGGCGAGGTACGGCAGGAAGATCAGGCCATCGGCGCCCGGTTCGACGGCGGCCGCCTCGGCGATGAGCCGGGTGATCGGCGTCCCCGTGATCGACTCGGCCAGCCAGTCGAGCGACCGGCCGGTTGCCGCCATCGCTCCGCCCACGACGTGAAGCCCCGGGAGCGGAGCAGGCGTGCAGAACGTTCCTTCGATCTCGAGCGGTTCGGGCCAGTAGGCTCCGAAGCCGCCGGCCGCGCCGCCCACGTCGATCGCGTCGCCGGCCCGCATGAGACCGGCGCCATGGAAGCTCGCATGGGCGTCGACCATGCCCGCCACCACGGGCGTGCCGGGCGCCAGCCCGATCGTCGCTGCGACGTCCGGCAGGAGCCCGCCGAGGCGCTCGCCCGACGCGATCGGCGGGGCGAGCTTCCGCGCGGGCAGGCCGAGCCGGTCGACCGCGGCCTCGTCCGGGGGCGCCTGGCCCGGCAGCCGCGTCGTGCGGGCGACACCGGTGAGGCGCAGGCCCAGGAACTCCCAGGTGTTGAGGTACCAGGCCGACCGGTCGGCGGCGGCAGGCTCGTGGCGCTCGACCCACAGGGCGGCCGGGAGGACGCCGAGGGCCCAGCCACGGAGCCCGGTCTCGGCCGTCAGCTCGGCAAGCTCCGTGATGGCCCGGCTGTCGAGCCACGTCACCGCCGGCCGAGTCGGCCGCCCCTCGGCGTCTACCGCGGTGAGCGTCGGGCCGTGCCCGTCGACCGCGATCGCGACCACCTCGGCCGCGTAACCGGCAACGAGCCCTCGGGCGAGCTCGACGAAGGCCTGCCACCAGTCCTCCGGGTCCTGCTCCGCCCGGCCGGACCCCGGGTCATCGTGGAGGGCGTACGCCAGCCGGTCGAGCGCCAGGAGTGTTCCGTCCAGGCCCACCAGGCCGGCCTTGGCTGAGGTGCTTCCCAGGTCGATCGCCAGGATCGCCGGTGGGCGCCCCGGTCGGGGGCCGTTCATGCGGCGATCGCCGTGGCGGCAACGGCTTCGGCCGTCCGGACGTCAGTGACGAGGGTGTTGACGATGCCTGCCCGCAGCGCGCCCAGGATCGGCTCGACCTTCGACGGACCGCCGGCCACCCCGATCGTGACGCCGACCCGAGGCAGCTCGCGGGCGTCGAACGCGATCACCCGGTCTCGCAGCGCCCCGTCGACGAACTGACCGTCGAGGTCGAACGGGGCGATGAGCACCTCACCGACGGCGCGCCGCTCCTGCAGCGCCCGGGCCGCCTTCGCACCGACCGCCGATTCGGTCCATGCCGCCCCACCGATGCCGAACATCGCCACGTCGAGCCGATCCCACAGGCCGAACACGGCTTGCAGCCCGGCATGCGCGGCGAGTGCCCGGCGCGTCGTCGCGTCGTCCACGAGGCCCGGCGCGAGCAGGCCCTGGACCCCTGCGCCCAGCGCCTCGGCGACCCGCCGGAACGGCTCGCGGGGCGTAGTACTGAACCAGAAGCCACCGGCCAGCGGCACCACGGTTGCGGCCACCGGGCCGAGGGTCTCGGCCATCGCGTCCGCCGCGGCGGAGATCGCTGCCCCATCGCCGATCCCGACCACCATCCCGTCGCGGACGGAGCTCCGAAGCACCTGGGCGGCGAGCCGGCCGATGCTCCGCCGGGTCAGGTCATCCGGACCCGCCAGCGTGGGAGCGAGGTGGACGGCACGCAGACCGAAGGCTCGCTGGAGCTGCTCCGCCGCGGGCGACTCGGCGAGGGCCCCGTCGACGATCCGGATCTCGACGATCCCCTCGGCCCGGGCCTGCTTGAGCAGCTTGGAGACCTGCGGCCGGGTGACCCCGAGCAGCTCGGCGACCCGGCCCTGGGTCTCGCCCAGCTCGTAGTACAGCCGGCTGGCGCGGACCAGCGTCTCGAACGTGCTCACCGATGCTCGCTCTGTTGAGCCAGGCACCTTTGCACAGTGCAGATGTGCATGCGGTCATGGTGGGCTCGCCGAGGGCAGCTGTCAATCGGCGCGGGACGGGCAGACGGCGGCTGACTCGGGCCCGCTGGTGGGCCGCAGAGCGGCCGGCCGGTACGTGGGTTCCGTCGCTCTTCAGGCGAGGAGCGTCATCACCGAGCCGATTGCTCGAGGAGGCGTCGGGTTTCCGACGCATCCATCGGGTCGAGGGCGGGACCGAGTGCCAAGGCCGCCTCGAGCAGCGTGCGTCCGCTGTCGCGATCCCCGTCTGCCAGGGCGATCGCCCCAGCGTGATACAGGACACGTGCGTCGCGGATCCCGCTGGCGACAGCGGCGTCGCTCTCCGCGCGGGCGAGATCCAGTTGCCCGAGCCGGTAGGCCGCCCACGCCACGAGGTCGTGACCCGTCGCATCGGGTCGATCAGCGAGGCCGGCGCGAAGCCTGTCGAGGACGCCCTGTGTGGCGGCGCCGTGGTCGAGGGCGAACAGCAGGAGTTGTCGGTCGAAAACGTCGCCCGCCAGCCCAGCGAGCTCGGCGGTGATCCTGACGGTGCCGTATGCGCGGTCCGCGCCGCGTTGGTCGCCCTGCTGGGCGCGCAGGTCACCGGCCAGCGCCAGGATCTCGGGCTGCGGGGCGATCGCCGCCGCCCGATCGAGGCCGGCCAGGGCGGCATCGACCCGGCCAGCTGCTGCGTCGACACGCGCCAGGCCCAGGAGCGCACCCACGTCGTCTGGCCGCAGATCGAGCGCACGCGCGTAGGCTGCACCGGCCCCGTCGCCGTCGCCGGTCAGCCGCAGGTACTCGCCGAGGGCATAGTCGTAGAAGGCGTGCTCGACCGGATCCTGCGGAGCCGAGGTGAGCGCCAGCCGCGCGAGGCTGACGGCACGGTCGCCGTCTCCGGTCAGATACGCCAGCCGGGCAAGCCGAACGTCGAGAGCCGGGCCCGCCGCGACCGAGGCCAGTCGGTCGTAGGTTGCGTTCGCGGCTGCAATTCGGCCCAGCTCGAGCTGTGCGTCACCGAGAACCGCGAGGGCGGCTGGATCGTCCGGGATGCGGCCAAGGACGACGTCCGCGTCGGCGACCGCGCCGTTGAAGTCGTGGATGGCGAAGCGGATCGACGCGCGGACTCGGATCGTCGCCGGGTTGTGGGGCACCAGGGCGAGGGATCGCTCGACCGCCGCGCTGGCCCGCTCGTAGCCGTCGAGGTCAGCCGTCAGGCGGGCCGCCTCGGATTGGGCGATTGCGAGCTGGGTCCAGGAGAGAAAGTCGTTCGGCTGCTCGCGGACCCGGCCCGCCCAGAACTCGATACGTTCGGGACCGCTCAGGATCCCGCCGGTCGATGCGTCGGCCGGCGCCTGGCCACCCGGAACCGGGAGGCCGGCCCGGGTGGTCGTGTCAGCGGCCGGCGGGCGGAGCCACTGGAGGACATACGTGCCGCCGGCAAGGACGACACCCGCGACGAGGACGGCAAGCAACCGGTTCGTCCTCCGCGGGCGGGGCTTCGGCGCTGTCAGGTAAAGGTGCATCAGGGTTCGTTCCGGAGATCGAAGTGGAGATGGCCGACCGGGGCCGTGCGTCGCGGCCCCGGTCGGGTTGCGTCCGGTCAGTTGGCCGGAGCGAGGTACGGGAAGGTCCCCGGGAAGCCGGCGTCGTTCGAGTCGACGTCGTCGGTCGTGAGGACCGGATTACCCTCGAGGCCGCCGGTGACCACGAGCAGCTCCAGGTCGATGACGTCCTCGGCGAGCGTCCGCCCGTTGAGGATGTTGCCGGCCTTGTCGCCGGTGAAGGACGTGCCCGTCGACTTGCCGAGGTTGGCGACGTCGAGGTGGATCACGTCGGGCAGGAGCAGGCCGGTGATGACGCCCGGCAGGGCGGCATCGGCGTAGAAGACGTCCAGGACCGCGGTGAAGAGCGGGCCCCAGGTCGCGACGTCGGCCGATGGCGCAGTCTGGTTGTAGGCGTCCTTGTCCGACTCGCCGCCGAACGGGTTGACGAAAACGGTGGCGAGGGCCGGCTTGCCCATCCGGTCGATCACGGTGCCGCCACGGACGGTCGTCGACCAGAAATTGGCCGAGGAGCCGAGCCAGCTGTCCGGGAGCTCGATGACGATCGTCGAGATGTTGGTGCCCCGGAAGAAGTCGATTCCGTCGAAGGTCGTCGGTCCGGTGTAGGTGAAGGCACCATCGCCGTCGGGATCGCGCCAGCGGCGGAAGCTCGCCAGGTCGAAGAAGAAAGGATCGTCCTTGATCCCGGCGTAGACCTTGGCGCCACCACCGTTGTTGGCGTTGCCGGTCATGCCGGACAGCACCTTGGTGCCGTTCTTCCAGAGGGTCAGCGACTGCTTCGGCCCGGGCGCCCCGTCGCCGAAGGTCACGGTGTAGACATCGTCGGCGACGCTGTCGCCGTTCTTGTCGATGTTGAAGCGGTACTCCGCGTCTGTCGCGAAGCTCGTGCCGGAGACAACGCCCGCCAGCGGGTTGACATTGGTGACGAGTACCGTGTTCCGGCTGTTGGCCGCGTCGAACGCGTAGATGTCGGTGATGTCGAGGTCGTGGTTCGCCTTGGCGAGCGGGGCCTCGAGGTGGTCCGCGGCGCTGGCCAGGAACGGCGCGGCACCGACGGTCAGGACGACGATTGTCGTCCCGAGCAGGGCGAGTTTGGACGTGATGCGCATGGTGATAGCGGGTCCTTTCGATGGATCGATCGGGCGGGGCTCTGCGTCTCCTCCAAGCCCCACGGCGGTGCGGTGACGGTGTCGCGACTCCTCCGTCGCCGTTCGCCTCCCTATGCGCGGTGGGCCGGCGTTTGGATGAATCGCGCTCGCCGCACGCGACCCCCAGCCCCTACAGGACCCGGCCCGGGTTGAGAATGCCCAGGGGATCGAGTGCCGCCTTGATCGAACGCATCACGCCCACCGCGCCGGCGCCGCGCTGCAGCTCGAGATAATCGCGCCGGCTGACGCCGATCCCGTGCTCGGCCGTCACCGTTCCGCCCAGCTCGATCGCTGCGAGATAGAGCTCCCGGCAGGCGGCTTCGAGGCGCTCCTGGGCGTCGGGATCGTCGCGGTCGAAGATGAAGTTCGGGTGGAGGTTGCCGTCGCCGGCATGGCCGAAGGTGGCGCAAGCGAGGCGATGCCGCTTCGCGATCGCCTCGATCTGGCGGAGCAGGTCCGGGACCCGCGACCGGGGCACCCCGACGTCCTCCATCCGGACGGTCCCCTGCCGTTCGAGCGCCCGCAGTGCCAGCCGCCGCGCCTGGCGCAGCCAGTCGGCCTCCTGGGAATCCTTGGCCTGGACGATCGATGTCGCGCCGGCCGCCTCGCAGGCCGCGGCCGCCAGCTCCAGCTCCGCGACCGCCCCCGCTCCGGCCAGGTCGGATTCGATCATCAGCATCGACTCGGCGTCGCGATCGAGGCCCAGGTGGTGCCAGTCGTCGACCGCAGCGATCGTCGCTCGATCCATGAGCTCCAGGGTCACCGGCACCAGCCCACTGGCGATGATGCGAGCGACCGCATCGCCGGATTCGTCGAGCGACGCGAAGAAGGCGAGCATCGTCGAGCGGGCCGGCGGCGTTGGCCGAAGCCGGAGGGTCGCCTCGGTGATCAGGCCCAGGGTGCCCTGCGACCCGACGAACAGGTGGGTCAGGGCGTAGCCGGCGACGTCCTTGACGTTCCGACCGCCGGTTCGGATGACGGAGCCGTCGGCCAGGACGACCTCCAGCCCGAGCACCGAGTCACGCGTCTGGCCGTACTTGATGCAGCACAGCCCGCCGGCGTTGGTGCCGAGGTTGCCGCCGATCGAGCACATCTCGTAGCTGGCCGGGTCCGGGGCGTAGAACAGGCCCTCCTCGGCGACGACCCGCTTGAGCTCGGCGTTGATGATCCCGGGCTGGACGACGACGCACAGATTCTGGTGGTCGATCTCGAGGACCGCCCCCATCCGGGTGAAGGCGATCGTCAGGCCACCCTCGATCCCGGCGGCGCCCCCGGACAGGCCGGTCCCCGCGCCGCGCGGCACCACCGGGATCCGGTGCTCCGCGCAGACGCGCATCAACGTCGACACCTCGGCCGTCGTTGTTGGCAGGGCGACGGCGAGTGGCAGGCCTGCCTCGAGGTAGGCCGTCTCGTCGAGCCGGTACGACTCGCGGTCGGTCTCGTCGGTCAGCAGCCGGACGCTCGGCGCAGCCGCCCGGACCGCCTCGAGGAACGCCGCCTGGGCAGCCGCGGAAGCGACGTTCGCTGCCGGCACGGTGGCCATGCACGGAAGGATACGCGGGCTGGACTACGATCTCGACACGATGACCCCTACGCGATCGCTCGTCCTTGCCCCGCTCGCCGCGATCGGGCTGGTCGTCGTCATCCTGGCGGCCGCCGCGGGCACCGCTACGGCACCGGCGCCTGGAGCGGCGGGCGACGTCGCCGGCTCGACCGGTCCGCCGCCAACGCCAATCCCCCAGCGAACGAGCCCGCCGCCCACGCCGCGACCGACGCCGGCCGGGACGCTCGCGCCCGCGCCGCCCGTCATCCAGCCGGGCTCGGTGAACCGGACGAGCCTCGACCTCGAGGTGACGTACGACGTCGACCTCTCGCTCGGCTACGACAGCCGCGCGATCCGGGTCGACAGCCTGATGACCATCACCAACCGATCCGGTGGGCCGGTCGACCGGATCGAGCTGAACACCATCGCGGCACGCATCGGAGGGCTGCGGGTCCGCGGCGCCTCCGTCGCCAGTAAGGCCGTCACCGTCACGGTCGACGACCAGACGCTGGTCATGCCGCTGGGCGGGATCCTGCCCGCGGGCGGGACGGTCCGGGCACGGCTGGAGTACACGGCCACCCTCCGGAACGATGTTGCCGGCCCGAACTGGATGTTCACCCGGGCCAATGGCGTCGCCGAGCTCTACCGCTGGCTGCCGTGGGTGAGCCTCAAGCGAGCCTTCGACCGGCCGAACATCGGCGATCCGTGGGTGACCCCGGTCAGCCCGCGGGTTCGGGTCGCGATCACGACCGACCGGGCGCTCGTCATCGCCGCGCCGGGCAACCGGGTGACCGCCAGCGGCCTGACCCAGACGTTCGAGGCGACCGACGTCCGCGACTTCACGATCGCGGCCAGCCCGGACTACAAGACGGGCTCCGCGGTCGTCGGCGACACGACGGTCCGCGTCTACTACCGGCCCGGTGGCGCCGGCGGAACGCTGCTCAGCCAGGCGAAAGCGGCCCTGGCCGAGATGGAGGCCCTGATCGGACCCTATCCCTACACCACCTACCGGGTCGCCGAATCCGCCGGCGGCTACGCCATCGAGTCGCCGGGGGTCGTATGGATCCCTCGGACGGCCCCGGTTGGCAACCTCCCCTACCTCGTCCATCACGAGACCGCCCACCAGTGGTTCTACGGGATCGTCGGTGCCGACCAGGCCAACGAGCCATTCACCGACGAGGCCGTGGCCGATTTCCTGACGCGCCACGTGCTGGGCACCCGCCGCGCGAGCCGCTGCGCGAACGCCCGCCTCGACCTGTCGATCTATCGCTACTCGAACGCCTGCTACTACGAGGTCGTCTACATCCAGGGCGGCAACTTCCTCAACGACCTCCGCGTTCGGATGGGCTCGACGGCGTTCTGGCGGGGGCTGCGGACCTGGGTCGCCGACCAGCGGTTCGAGATCGCGCCGACCAAGACGCTGCTCGAGACGCTGGACGAGGCCACGCCGCTCGACCTCGTGCCGCGCTTCGAGCCGCGCTTCCCGCGCCTCTACTGATCACGACGGCGAGGTCGGGCCACCTCAACGCCCCGGCCGGCAACCATCCGCCGATCCGCGGCGCGGGCCTGCGGCATCCAGCGCAGCGATGGCGGCACGAAGGGGCGCCAGAACCGCCACGCGGACACCAGCCAGGACGCCACGACCTGCTCCCGCGGCCCCCACGGCAACCCGAACTCCTCCCGCACGCGGTCCGGCAGCAATCCCACGGCGGGCCACAGCGTCCAGGCATAGAGGCGCGGCGGCAGCCAGCCGAGCGGGGGGATCACCGGCCCGAGCGGCGGGTTGAGGATGGTCTGCGCCAGGTCCCGCGCCGCCGACGACGGGTGGATCGGGCCGTCCGGCGCGAGCGTCCGCTCCCAGTACGCCTCGAAGGCCCTGAGATCGCGGGGCAGCCGCGACGCCGGAATGCCGAACGCCCGACCGATCGGCCGCGTTTCCTCGTACGACCGAGCGCGGGCCCCTCGGTCGAGTGGCGCCAGCCAGCGGTCGTAGGCCTGCCAGGTCGAATCGACGAGCGTCGCGTGGACCCACATCGACAGCTCCGGATCGCGGGCCGAGTAGGCATCGCCGTGGCGGTCGCGGGCGGCGGCGTCGCGGACCGGGCCGTGGATCCCGCGATGGAGCCCGTTGAGGCGCCGGATCTCCGCCCGTGCCGCCGTCGACGTCCCGTAGACGATCCGCAGGAAGCTCCGCAACGTGCCCTGCAGCCGGGCCCACGGATCCGCCCGGAAGTCGCTGTGCTGATCGACGCCCTCGGCGATCAACGGGTGGGCGACCTGCAGGAGCAGGGCCCGCGGTCCCGCCGCGAGCAGCAGCATTGCCTCCCGGTTGAGGCGCCAGGCCTCACTGCCGGGGCCATACAGACCCAAGTCCTGGGTGATCCGTCCCCGCACCGGCACCGCATCCACGATCATCGGCCGACGATAGCCGAAGGAGGACGAACGACCCGATGACCGCGCCCGGGCCCACCTGGGCCGCCGACTTCGACGCCGACCGGCTGGCCTCGCTCGAGACGCGGATGTGGAAGGCCTACTACCGGCGCCAACCGGCCCGGCTGTTCGGGCTGCTGGTCCTGGCGTTGCGCGAACAGGGCAAGGCGTCCTGGCCGCGGGCCCTGGCTGCCGCGGTGCTGCTCACCCGGGCCGCCGTCGGCTTTGCCCGCTCGACCGGCGAGTACGACCGGTTCGCGGTGGACATCGAGCGCGGCTACCGCATGCTGGGATTGCCGGACCAGGTCGACCTGGGCGAGGTCGCCCGCTGGGAGCTCCGCTGGTGGGTCGTACGGCGCGAGATCGGGCTGGCGGCCGGCGCGGAGGCCGGGGATGCGATCGCCCGCCTGTACGCCGCCTACTACCAGCTGCCGCTGGAGCGCGTGGCCGAGGCCGGCCGGCTGCGGGGCCTCGCGGCCGAAGTCCGCGACCGTGGCGCGACTGACGATCCGGACGGGCCCCGTGGCGGCGGCCGGACCTACTGGCCGGAAGTCGCCCACCTGTTGCGAGCGTCGTATCGGAGCCTGGCGGAGGCGGTACGCAGCGAAGCGGCCTAACGCTCTCCGGGTCGCCGTCCGACGACCCACCAGGCCGCCGGGAACAGTAGTGCGGCGAGCACGAGCTTGAACACGTCACCGACGAGATAGGGCATCAGGCCCTGGCCGATCGTCGCGGACGCGTCGGTGCCCTTCACGACCGCGTACCAGGGCAGCGCGACGACATAGATCAACGCGTTACCGATCGCCATGGCGCCGATCGCACCGCCGAGGTGGCGATCCCAGCCGAGCTCGGCCAGGCGGCCGACCACGGCCCCAGCGACGACGAAGCCGACGAGGTACCCGCCGCGGACGCCGGCCATGATCGTCAGGCCGCTGGCACCGCCGGCGAAGAACGGCAGTCCCAGCACACCGAGCAGGACGTAGATGGCCACCGAGGCCAGGCCCCGCCGGAACCCGAGTGCGCCGCCGACCAGGAGGACGCCAAACGTCTGCCCGGTGATCGGCACGAGCGGATTGTCCGGTGGGTACCAGCGGATCTGTGCGGTAAGGAAGATGAAGACGGCACCCGCAATGATCAGGACGACGTGCCGCATCCGCGAGCTGAGGGATTCGCCCACCCGGATCGGGACCAGGAAGTCGCCCAGGGTGATGCCCTTCTCGGCGGCCGGCAGGCAATTCAACCTCGGGATCGCGATCGTCACCGCGGCTCCTTCCTCCCTCCCGCGGCCCGGACTTCCGGCCGCGTCAACGGCGCGAGTCTAGCAGAGGGCCATGACCATTCCCGGGGTCGGCCGGTCACTCGAACTGGACCGCCCGGACGATCGAGAGGCGGCCAGCCAGCCGCGCCGGATACCACGCCGCGGCCATCGAGATCCCCACCCCGAGCACGAAGCACAGCGCGAGCGGCAGCCACGGAACCTGGAGGTGCAGCGGCGCGTTCCCGCCGCCGATCAGGACCATCGCGACCGCGACCAGGAGGCCGGTCGCCGCCCCCAGGATCGCGCCAACGAGGCCGAGGATGCCCGCCTCGACGACGACCATCCGGCCAACCTGGCGCCGCGTCATCCCGGTCGCCCGGAGGACGCCAATCTCCCGAACCCGCTCGACAACGTTCATGGTCAGGGTGTTGACGATGCCCAGCGCCGCCACGAGAACGGCGACCAGAGCCAGCGCGTCGAACAGGCCGAAGACGCGACCCAGGGCGTCCGACACCGCCTGCTGCACCCGGCCCAGCGTGTTGGGCTCGAGGGCTCGCTCTCCGGCCAGCGTCTCGAGCGCCGAGTGCTGGGCCGCGGTCGACCCCGCCGCGTAGCGGACCGCGAAGAAGTCGGCGCCAAGGACGCCGAAGGCACGCGCATCGGTCCAGCCGACGAGGATCGTCTCGCCGGCCCGGCCGGGCAGCGTCCGCTCGGCGATCCCCGCGACACGCAGCGCGATCGGACGGCCGTCGACGGTGACAAAGGCCATCACGTCGTCGACCCGCAACGACAGGCGGTCGGCAACGGACCCCGGGAGGACGACCGATCCGGCCCCGTCCAGCGCCGCGAGCGCGGCGGCACGGTCGCCCGTCACGAAGGACAGCCGGCCGTCGGCGGCCAGGTCGGACCCGACGACCGCGGCGGCGTCGAGGCGAACGCCCTGGTAGGCGACCTCGAACGTGGCGACCGGCGATATTCGGGCCACTCCATCCACGGCCTGGAGGTCGGTGACGACGGCCTCGTCGAGGCCCACCGGCCGGATCGAGGTGAGGACCAGGTCGCCCGGCACCACGTTCTCGAGCCACGCCCCGGCCGCCGCCCGGGCGTTCTGGGCGACGGCGCCGATCGCCACGATCATCGCCAAACCGACCGTCAGCGCTCCCACGGTCAGGGCTGTGCGGCTGCGGTCGCGGGCCAGCGAGGCGCGCGCCAGTCGCTCCTCGAAGCCCAGCAACGCGGCAAACGGCGCGCCGGCCAGGCGTCCGAGGGGCGCCAGCACGAACGGCGAGAGGACCGTCGCGACCAGCAGGATCGCGTACACCGCCAGCGAGCGGAGGGCGCCGGTCTCCGCCGCTCCTCGCGGCCAGACGAGAAGGCCGATGACCGCGACCGCCAGGAACACCGCGACCAGCCACCGAAGCCTGGCCCGTGCCGCGCCCGCCGGCTCCGAGCGCAGTCGCAGCGCCTCGACCGGCGAGATCCGGCCGGCCCGCCACGCCGGCTCGAGGGCCGCGGCGACCGTCACCACCACGCCGATCAGCGCTGCCACGGCAAAGACCACGAGCGGGATGTCGACCTGATCGAGGGCGACCGAGGCGACGGTTCGCACGTAGCGGGTCATCGCGATCGTCAGCGCCACGCCGATCGCCAGGCCGGCCAATGAGCCGATCGCGCCGAGAGCGGCCGCGCCGGACAGGACGAACCGGGTCACCTGGCCACGGGTGGCACCGGCCGCCCGGAGCAGGCCGACCTCGCGCACCCGTTCGGCGACCGTCATCGACAGCGTGTTGAAGATCAGGAATGCGCCCACGAACAGCGCCACCCCCGCGATCAGCGCGGTCGTCCCCCGGAAATCGGCCGTCGAGGCGCGCAGGGACGCGGCGAGGTCGCGGGGCGAGGCGAGGACGTACGGTTGGGTCGTGAGCCGCGACACGAGCTCTGCCTCGACGTCCGCGGCGTTGGCGTCCTCGGTCAGCCGGATGTCGACCCGGTCGACGCCCTCCCGCCCGAAGATCCGGGTCGCCGCCTCGATCGGCACGATCGTGACCCGACCGAATGCTCCGACCAGCGGCCCGTCGCCGGCGATCAGGCCGATGACCCGGAACCGCTCGTCTGCGGTCGCGCCCTCGATCGTGATCTCGGAGCCGACGCCCAGCCCGTCCTCGGCGGCGAGGCGCTCGGTGATCAGCGCCGACGGCTCGTCCTGACGGGACAGGGCCGCCCCGGCCGCGATCTGGAGGTCGTGGACCTGCGGATCGAGCACCGGATCGATGCCCAGCACGGTGACCGGCGCGGTGAGCGGCTCCTGCGCGCCGACGCCCGCCCGGAGGTACTTGCGCTCCTCGACCGCGGGCACCGCGACCGCAACGCCCGGCGTGTCGGTGATCCCGTCGATCGTCTCCTGGGTCAGGCCACCGTCCTGGAACGCCGACACCCGAAGGTCGGCCCGGCCGACGAGGTCGGAGACGGTCCGGGCGATCGACTGCTCGATCCCGCTGTCGACCGCCAGGGATGCCACCAGCACGCCCACGCCGAGGGCGATGCCGAGGATCGTGAGCAGTGACCGAAGCCGGCGGGCAGCGAGGCTGCGCCAGGCGAGCGACGTCAGCCCGCCCATCGCCCGCTACAGGCCCAGCTGGGCGAGCCGGGTGATCAGCGGCGTCGCGTCGTGGACCTCTCGCCGTCCGAGCTCGATCGAGTCCTGGATCTGCCCGTCGCCGATGACCAGCACCCGGTCGGCGTAGGCGGCGGCCTTGGAGTCGTGGGTCACCAGGACGATGGTCTGGCCGCGGTCGACGCACGATCGCCACAGCGCGTCGAGGATTTCCGTCCCGGTCGTGTAGTCGAGGTTGCCCGTCGGCTCGTCGGCGAAAAGCAGAGCCGGCGAGGTGACCAGCGCCCGGGCCACGGCGACCCGCTGCTGCTCGCCGGCGGACAGCTGGTCCGGCCGATGGCGGGCCTTGGCCCCCAGGTCGACGAGGACGATGACGTCGCGGATCCGACCCGCCAGCTCGCCGCGGGATGGATCCTGGCCGGCGATCGTGAACGGCAGGGCGACATTCTCGGTGACGTCGAGCAGGGGGATCAGGTTGAAGAACTGGAAGACGAAGCCCGTCTTCTCGCGGCGCAGCTTCGTGGCCTGGTCGTCCGACAGCCGGCTGATCGTCGCTCCGTCGAGGACGACCTCGCCTTCGGTCGGCCGGTCCAGGCCGCCGAGCAGCTGGAGGAGCGTGCTCTTGCCCGACCCGGACGGGCCCATCAGGGCGACGAACTCGCCCGGCTCGACGCTGAGCGACACGCCGCGCAGGGCGTCGACCGCCGTCTCACCAAGCTGGTAGCGCTTGGTCAGGTCACGAGCCTCCAGGATGGGAGGCATCAGGAGGTCCCCTCGTGCCGGCGGCGTCTTCCGCCGGAGCCGGTGGCAGGCGGCATGCCCGCCAGTGTACTGAGGCGACCGGCGGCCAGTGGACCCGGTGGGACGCCCGAGCCTGCCGCCGGGCGTCAGTTGCCGAAGAAGTACCCGGTGACGTCGCCCACGATCGAGTCGACGAGGCCCAGCGACGGGGGGGTGTCGTCGACCCGCAGGCCCGCCGTTCGATCGGCGGCTTCCGGAAGGAAGAGGTCGGCGCCGGCACCGTCGCGGCCGGCGGTCGAGAAGCTGACCGGCTGGGCCGATGGCGAGGGCGACGGCGTGGGGCTGGGCGACGGCGACGGGCTCGGGCTTGGGCTCGGGCTCGGCGTGGGCGTCGGGCTCGGGGTGGGGGTCGACTGCGGCGTTGCCTGTGGGCGCGGGGTGGCGGTCGGGCGCGGGGTCGGCTTGGGCGTGGGCTTGGGGGTCGGCTTTGGCGTTGGCTTCGGTGTGGGCTTTGGGGTTGGCGTCGGCGTGGCCGTCGAACCGCCGCACTTGTCGGCGAACAGGACCGTCCACATCTTCTTGCCGGTCGAGCCCTTGTAGGCGCCGATGCCGATGACTTCCCAGCGGTCGCTCATGATGTTGCCCCGGTGGCCGGGCGAGTCCATGAACGCCTGGTGGACGGCTTCGGTGGCGATCTCGTCGGGGTAGTTGTTCCAGCCGATGTTCTCGCCGGCCAGGACGAAGCAGTAGCCCTCAGCCTGCATGACGTCGAAGACGGTCTTGCCCGATGGCGGGATGTTGTGGCTGAAGTAGTCGCGGACGATCATGTCCTTGCTGCGACCGCGGGCGATGCTCGCCAGGGCCGAGTCGACCCTGAGAGCCGGCAAGCCGGCGTTGGCCCGCGACTGGTTGGTGCGGGTGACGAGCTCGGCCTCGGATCCGCTGTCGAAGGAATCGGCGTCCCAGGCGGCCACAGGACCGGGGGTGGACACGAGGCCGATCGCCGTCAGCGCGAAGGCGGTGGCCGTGATCAGGGCGATCCGGCGCGGTCCACGGGCGCCGTTGCGCCTCTGCGCGGGGACGGTGCTGAGCGCTGGCAGGACGGACATTGCGGTGACGCTGGGCCTCCACGGCCACCGGCGGGGGTTCCGGTGTGGTCCCCACCGTAGGGGGAGGGTCCGTCGTGGTCTGCCGCGCGATGGTCCTTCCGGAGCCCTGACCCGGGTACCACTTGGCCGTACCCCGTGCGGCGCAGCGGGCGTTGCGGCAACGGTCGCGACGTCCATGCGAACGCCAGAGAACGGGAGCCAAGGGGCTCCCGTTCTCGAGAGTCGCCGCGCCAGCAGGGACCGTTCGAAACAGGGCCGTCAGCAGGCGGGTGGCACAACCTCCACGTCGATGCGCGGGGACGTGGCCGCCGGGACGTCGAAATACGTGGCGTAGAGGACGAGATTCTCGGTGCCACGATTGAACGCGGTGTGGACGTGGCCCTGGCCCGGGTCGACGAACGCCGTGCCCGCGGCGTAGACGGATTCGACACAGGCGCCCGCTTCCTCGCGGACGTACGTGAGTGCGCCGGCCTTCACGACAACGACGACCGGCCCGGGGTGGCTGTGCCAGCCGGTCGTGCCGTTCGGTGCGATCGTGATCTCCTGGACGATCACCTCCCCTGCGTCCGGTGCCGTCGAGACGAGCGTGCCGTGGGCGGAGGTGAGCTTGATCTTCACGTCGACCTGGTCGAGGAAGTCGCCGCGGGCAAGGATCGGCGCCGAGACGACGCCAACCGGCGGCGTGCCCATCGCCGCGTTGACGACGGTCACGAGGAGCAGGAAGGCTGCGGCGAGGGCAGCCGTGAGGCGGATTGTAGGCGTGCGCATCGAAGGTCTCCTTCGTGAAACTGCGTGGATCAGGGGCGGATTAGGGAGTCGAGGTCAGGGCGTGATCACCAGCGAGTCGAGAATCCCTTGGGCCGCGCTGAGATCCTCGCCCGAGGTTCCCGGATGGGACATCAGCACGACGATGAGCCGAGCGCCATCGACGTCGACGATCGACAGCTGCGAGTGGGGTGCGTCCGCCATTGCGGTGAAGCCGCCCCCCTCGTCGCCGGTGAACACGAGGTAGCGGCGTTCGATGGTGTCCGCCTCCCGGTCGCACGCGATGTGGTCGGTGGGTAGCTCCAAGTCCAGCCGCTGGCCCGCGAATCCGTCGAGCGTCACCGGCATGGGCGTGCTGCTTTCGTACGAGGGATTGGCGATCAGTGCCGCGACGAGGTCGTCGACGGTGGGCCCGACCGCGACGTCGCCCGGCTGTTCCAAGCGGCCGGTGCCGTCGAGGTCCCAGTGGCATGGATCGCTGCGCAGACCTTCGGTCGCGACGAAGGCGACCGCGACGCCGTCTGGCCCAGCTTGCTCAGAGGCACTGGGCCCCGTGATAGCCCACGAGCCGAAGCCATGCCAACCCTCGGGTACCGCGGCGTCGATCGTGAGGTTCGGGGCGGATTGGGGAAGCGGCCGGAGGCGGTACGTGCCGCCTTCAAGTCTGCCGTCGGGCATCGACGGGATCTCGCTTGCTGTCGGCGATGGCGCGACGAGCGATGACTTTGGTGTGGGCTCGCCGCCGACACCGCCGCTGCCCGGCAGGAACTGCCAGGTGACGACGGCGACGGCGAGAACGGCCGCCAGGCCGGCAACTAGCTTGATGGGTGTGGTCATGAAGGGCCTCCCTCGGAGGCGCCAGCGGCTGCGCTGCTGTTCCCTGGCGATCCGGTCGGCGATGACGTCGATCACGCGATCGGGCATCACCGTCGGGCCGTCGTGGAACCAGCTGCGGAGCGCGCGCTCGCCATCGGAACGTTCGGTGGTCATGCCGATGAACCTCCAACGGCAGCGGCGCGAGCGTCCGCGTCGAGGGCGGCACGCATGGCGCGATGGGCATGATGAAGACGGGACCGGACCGTGCCGCCCGGGAGACCGAGGACGTCGGCGATCTCGGTCGGCTCGTAGTCCAGGTAGTAGCGAAGGACGAGGATCGAACGCTCCTCGGGCGAAAGCCGTCGGAAGGCCCGATCCAGTTGATCGCGCTGGGCGATGCTCAGGAGCTCGTCCGGCGCGATCGGCTCGCCGACCGGGAGGAGGCGTAGATTCGCGACCCGACGTCGCTCCCGCCCGGCGTGTTCGATGCAGACGTGCGTGAGGAGCCGGGCCGTCCAGGCGTCGAAGCGGTCCGGATCGCGGAGGTCCCGCAGGTCACGCCAGGCGATCACCAGCGCATCCTGCAAAGCATCCTCGGCCCGATCGACGTCCCGGAGGATCCGATAGGCGATCGCGAAGAGCCGGTCGCCGCGCATCCGGACCAGGTCGACGAACGCCGCCTGGTCCCCGCGCTGGGCCCGCTCCACGAGGTCGCGATCCACCGACCCCTCCTGAAGTGGCACCCTTCGGGGGCGCCGTCCACTTATATCGGGGGATCGTGCGCGTTCGGCGTTGGAAATCGCGGCCAATCCCGTGAGTCGCGTCATCGGGACCACGATCTGCGCTCCTCAACCCGTGGCAATACCCAAAGCGGCGAAGCACATTTGAGGTCGACCCGATCCGGGCCTTGCTACGCTCCCTCATCCAAGCCCGGCGACCATCGCCAAGGAGGGTCCCCATGGACGTGTCCAGCCTGCTGAATGGCATCGATCCGGCGCAGCTGACCAACACGGTTCGCGACACCTTCGCGTCACAGGGCGGGGTCAACGGACTGCTCGACCGGCTCCGCGCCGGCGGGCTGGGCGCACAGGTGGATTCGTGGGTGTCAAACGGGTCCAACGAGCCGGTCGAGCCGCAACGCCTCGGCGAGGCGCTGGGCCCGGAGACGGTCAATCAGCTCTCCGCCTCCAGCGGCCTGTCCATCCAGATGTTGCTGCCGCTGCTCGCCCAGTTCCTGCCGATGATCGTCGACCGGCTCACCCCGGACGGCCAGGCTCCGGCACCGGGCGCCGAGCAGTCGGGTGGCCTGCCGGACATCGCGGACCTGGTCGGCAGTGTCCTCGGTGGTGGCGGGCTGGGCTCGCTGCTGGGCGGCGGCCGCTGAGGGCTGCCGCGCTCGCCTACCGCGTGGCCCAGGTGTCCGAGAACAGCTGGACCAGCTCCCGGTTGAAGTCCGGGATGTCGTCGACGACTCGACCCCAGACCAGGGTTCCGTCGCGGAATGCCGGCTCATCCACCCAGCGGCCGCCGGCGTTGACGAGGTCATCGCGGATGCCAAGCGAGCCGGTCGTCGGCCGGTTTTGGCCCACGATCCCAGCGCTGATCGCCACCAGTCCGCCGTGGCAGATGATCCCGATCGGCCGACCTCCGTCGTGGACCGCCCGGACGAGGCCCGTGACCGCCTCGTGACGCCGGAGCTTGTCGGGCGCCCAGCCACCGGGGATGACCAGGCCGTCCACGGTCGCGGGATCGACGTGCGCCGCCAGGCGGTCGGCCCGGACCGCGAGCCCGTTCTTGCCGCGGACCTCGTCGAGGGTCATGCCGACCGCGGTCACCGAGGCACCGGCCTCGCGGAGGCGCATGGCCGTCACCCAGTACTCGAGGTCCTCGACGCCTTCGGCCACGAGGATGACGATCCGCATCCCGTCGAGCGGGGCCGGCTGGTCTTGCGCGTTCATCGCTGCATTGTGGCCACGATCGGGCCGTCGCGCCCGCGAGAATAGGTCCATGCCACCTGACCTGCTCGACCGCCGGCTCCTCAACCGCGCGCTGCTCGCCCGCCAGCACCTGCTGGCCCGCGCTGCCATGCCGCCACTGGCGATGGTCGAGCACCTCGTCGGGATGCAGGCGCAGAACCCGCTCGACCCGTACACGGCGCTCTGGTCGCGACTGGCAACGTTCGAACCGGGAGAGCTCGCGGCGGCCGTCGCCGATCGGCGCGCCCTCCGGATGGGTCTCCTGCGGACGACCCTCCACCTGGTCACCGCGGACGATGCCCTGTCGATGTACCCGATCATCCGACCGGTCCTGGCCCGGGCGTGGACCAGCGGCCCGTTCATCAAGCAGCTCCCCGGCGCGGACCTGGAGGCGATCCTGGACGAGTCGCGGCGGCGGCTCGAAGCGGGCCCGTTGACGACCGCCGACCTGGGCAAGCAGCTGCACGAGGTCTGGCCGCAGTACGACGCGAACCCGCTCGCCTATGCGGCCCGCTTCCTGTTGCCGATCGTCCAGGTTCCACCGCGCGGGGTATGGGGCAAGACCGGGCGGCCGTCATGGACGACGCTCGAGTCGTGGCTCGGCCGGCCGCTCAGCGACAGGTCGACACCCGACGCGTGGGTGCTTCGGTACCTGGCCGCCTTCGGCCCGGCGACCGTCGCCGACATCCGGATCTGGTCGTGGTCGACTGCCCTCCGGGAAGTCGTGGAACGGCTCCGCCCGCAGCTCGTGACCTTCAGCGACGAGGCCGGCCGCGAGCTGTTCGACCTGCCCGATGCCCCGCGCCCGTCCGCCGACACGCCCGCCCCGCCGCGCTTCCTGCCCGAGTACGACAACGTTGGCCTGTCGCACGACGATCGGTCGCGGATCATCGCCGACAGCGCCTTTGGCAAGCTCACCGGCTGGGTCGGCACGTTCACCGTCGATGGCTTCATCCGCGGCCAGTGGCGGATCGATCAGGCCAAGGACCAGGCGACCTTGATCATCCAGCCCTTCGAGGAGCTCAAGCCGCCCGACGCGGACAACCTCGTCGCCGAAGGCGAGCGATCGCTGGCGTTCCACGCGCCGGCCGTGGCCGACCGGCGCGTGGAGTTCGGCGTGGCTCGCGAGCCGGCGCCGGAGGGATCCCCCAGCATCGGCGGCCCTGGCCGAACCGGCTGAGGGAGCAGAGCTACTCGAACCGGATCGACTCGACGATCTGCTGCATCTCCTCGGGGAGCGTCGGTGTGGCGTTGGGCGACACCGAGCCGTCGATCCAGACGATGGTCCCGTCAACGTCGATGATCCAGACCGTAACCGTCTCGCCAAGCGTATCGGGCCAGCGACCTTCCGACGGTTCGCCCGAATACCAGAGCGAGAAGGCGGTGTTCGAACAGTCGACGTCCTCGCGGATCCTGATCGAGACGACCTTTGCCGGTTGCCCGCCGATGGTGGCGTCTGTCGGTCCCTCGACCAGGTCGGTGCCGGGGATCGACGAGACGGCGGCGGCGAGCTCGCCCGGCGTGTCACCCGCCGGGGGATCCAACGGCTGCTGCGTGCAGGGATCCGAGTAGACATTGGTCGGCGGGTCAGTCCAGAAGATGAACGCCGCGTGGCCCGCACCGGCGAAGGTCCGGAACGTGCCGTTGCTGATCCATCCCGACCTCGGGAAGTCCAGCGAGAGGGACTCGCCCGAGAGGACGATCGAGTGCCTGCCGGACTCGATCGGGCCCGCCGGGAAGAAGGGGGGATCGCTCGGCGTTGCGGTGGGTGCCGACGTCGGCGCGAGCGAGGCGGACGTCGACGGCGGTGGCGAGGCCGTGGGACTGACGCCTACGTTCCCATCGCCGGCCGGCAGCATCCTGAAGCCGGCGAGCGCGACGACCACCACGGCGGCGGCCGCGATCGCGAGCTTGGCATACGTGTTCATATCGGCGAACCTCCGCGCCGGCCACGGTGGCCGGCGCTGTGGGGTCGTGTCGATCTGGAGCAGCGCCGACTCGAGGATCCGATCCGCGGTTTCGTACTGCTCCTCGTGAAGCCACGACCGGACGATGCGGTTCGCGTCGCGCTGGGTGGTCATTTGGCGACCTCCATCCGCGAGGCCCGCGCGTCGGCGTCGAGCGCCGCCCGCAGATGCCGCATCGCGTAGTGAAGACGGGATTGGGCCGTGCCGACCGGGATGCCGAGCGTGTCGGCGACCCGGTCGACGGGCATGTCTAGGTAGTGGTGGAGCACGACCACCACGCGGTGGTCGAGGGTGAGTCGTCGGAAGGCGCCGTCGAGGAGTTCGCGATCGACGACGGCATCGAGCTGGTCCGCCGCCACCGGTTCGTCAACCGACAGCAGCCGGAGGTTGGGAGCCCAGTGGCGCTCCTTTCGGGCCTCGGCGTAGCACGCATGCACGAGGAGCCGATACGACCAGGCGTCGAAGCGCGCCGGGTCGCGGAGTTTGGGAAGGTCCTGCCAGATCAGCACCAGCGCCTGCTGCGTTGCATCCTCGGCGAGGTCGATGTCGCGCAGGATCCGGCGCGCCACCGCGAGGCACCGATCGGCGATCCCACCGGCAAGGACGGCGTACGCCTCCTTGTCGCCGTGCTGGGCTCGGATCACGAGTTCGGTGTCCATCCCCATCCGCACTATCGCACCGTCCAGAACCGGTGCTTCACGCGGTATGGGTCGATCAGCCGGCAGGAACCTTCAATGTTCGCGGCTGGAACTTCACGTGTTCCAAGTGACCGCCGGGCTAGTTCCGAACGCTCAATTCCGGCTGTTTCTTCGTCGTTTGGAACCTCTGATGTTCCGACTGGGGGCCCGGGCGTTCACGCGGACCCTTGGCCGTTCCGTTGCCTCGTCACTTGGAACCCATCGTGTTCCAAGGGCGCGCAGACGCGCCGGTCGTTGCCGACCGGCGCGTGACGTTCGGTGTCGGGCCGCGACCGGTTGACGGACCCTACTCGAAACGAACTGAGTCGACGATCGCCTGGAGCGTGGTCCGGTTGTCATTGGTCGCCGCCGTTCGCTCCACGCCACTGATGACGAGCCGCGTGCCATCGACGTCCACGATCCAGAAGCGATGCCGGCCAGGTTCCAGACGACCCTCGCCGGCCAGGCGCATGCCGTCACCATCGCAGGCGGATTGGTCCGCTGGCGCAGTCAGTTCGACGAAACGTCCCTGGTGGCCGTCGACGGTGGCGGTTGTCGGTCCGGTGGCGTCCATGCCGGGCAGATTGGCGAGCGCGGTTGCGAGGTCATCGACCGCGGGGCCGACCGACGGCTGGATCGTCCCAGCCTGCCAGCTACACGGATCTGCGTAGAGGTCGTCCTCGAAGAGGCCAAACCCGATCCGGGCCTCCGAGTTGGCGGTCCAGATCACGCCGGGGACCACGTTCTTCTGCCAGCCGTCTGCCGGGATCGTGAACGTGATGCGGAAGGGCGCAACACCCGTGAAGGACCAAGGGCCGGGAGCCAATGGCCCCCTCGCAGGGACGACCCTGGGACTCGCCGTCGCGGACGGCGTCGGCTGGCTTGAGGCTCCCGGGCCTGGTGCATTCGATGGCAGAAAGGTCAGCCCGACGACCGCCGCTGTTACGACGGCAGCCACGACGCCGAGCTTGGGGAGGTTGCTCATGCTGGCGATCCTCCGCGCACGCCACATCGGGCGGCGCTGTGGGGTCGCAGGGAGTTGGTCGAGCACCTGATCCAGGACACGGTCCGGGAGGGTGGTCGCGCCAGCCTCCAGCCACGACCGGACGAGGCGGGTGACGTCGCGTTCGGTGGTCATCGGACGACCTCCTGCGGCGCCGGGCGGGCGTCGGCGTCGAGCGCCGCGCGAAGCCCCCGCATCGCGTGATGAAGACGGGATCGGACGGTCCCGACAGGGACGCCGAGCGCTTCGGCGACCTCGTCGAGCGTCAGGTCGAGGTAGTGGTGAAGCACCACCACCGCGCGGTGGTCGATTGAGAGTCGCCGGAAGCCGCGCTCGAGCTGGTCGCGATCGACGACCTCGCTCATGCCCTCCGCCGCGACCGGCTCACTGTCCGGGAGCAAGCGCAGGTTCGGCGCCCAGCGACGAGTCCGGCGTCCCTCGGCGTAGCAGGCGCGCACCAGGAGCCGGTACGACCAGGCGTCGAAGCGCGCCGGGTCGCGGAGGTGCGGAAGGTCCCGCCAGATCGCCAGCAGCGCCTGCTGCGTGGCGTCCTCGGCGAGATCGAGGTCGCGGAGGATTCGATGGGCCACAGCATGGAGCCGGTCGCCGGCAGCGACGGCGAGGCTGGCGAAGGCCTCTTCGTCACCGTGCTGCGCCCGGACTACGAGCGTGGTGTCCATCGTCCCTGCCGTGTCCTTCGCCGGTCCTTCCGACGTCTCACACGGTATGTGCAGCGGTCCCCGCGCAGCGACTCACATTTCGCTGCGAGCGATTCTCAGCGGCTGATGGACCGGTAGCGCCGGATCGACAGCGGGCCGAAGACCGCGATGAACACGACCACCCAGGCCAGCGTCACGAGCCCCGGTTCCGTCACCGCAAGGCTGCCCGTGGTGTCCGGGTTCGGGTTGCCCCACAACTCGCGGAGCGCGGCCGTCAGCGTGCTGGTCGGGTTCCACTCGGCGAAGACCCTGAGCCAGTCGGGCAGCGTCGAGAGCGGCACGAACACGTTTGACAGGAAGGTGATCGGGAAGAGCGCCGTGAAGATCACCTGGTTGGCCACCTCGACGGTCGGCACCATCATCCCCAGGAACACGCCCAGCCAGGTCATGGCGTAGGCGAACAGCAACAGCAATCCGAACCCGGCGACCAGCGCGCCGAGGTCGTCGACCCGCCAGCCGACGAACAGGCCGCTCAGCATCAGCACGACGAGGATCCCGGCGTTGTAGATGACGTCGGAGAACGTCCGCCCGATCAGGACCGCCGACCGCGTCATCGGCAGTGACCGGAAGCGGTCGATGATCCCCTTCTGGATGTCGTCGGTCATGCCGATCGCCGTCGTCCCGGCGGCAAACACGATCGTCTGGGCAAAGATTCCGGGCATCAGGAAGACCTTGTAGTCGCCGCCACCCGGGATCGGGATCGCGCCGCCGAACACGTAGGCGAACAGCAGCACGAACATGATCGACTGGATGATCGCGAAGATGGCGAGCTCCGGGATCCGCGGGATCCGTTTGAGGTTCCGCCAACCGATGAGCAGGCTGTCGCGGATCGCCTGAGCGGCACCGCCGCCGCCTCGCGGGACCGATCGCGTCGCCGCCGTCATGCGGACCTCCTTTCGGTTCCGTTCGTCTCCGGCTCCTCCAAAGCGGCGTGGCCGGTGAGCGAGAGGAAGACGTCGTCGAGGGTGGGGCGCCGGAGCGAAATGTCGTCGATCGCGATACCGGCCTCATCGAGGTCGCGGATCACGACCGCTAGGCGCTTGGCGCCGCCATCGGACGGGACGGTGATGTTCCGGGTGTGCTGATCGACGGACGCCGAACCGATGCCGATCCCGGACAGGATGGCTGCCGCGTCGCTGATGCGGGTCCGGTCGTGGACGACGACCTCGATGCGCTCGCCGCCGACCTGCGACTTGAGCTCGTCGGCCGTGCCCCGGGCGATGATCTTGCCGTGGTCGACGACGGCGATCTTGTCGGCCAACTCATCGGCCTCCTCGAGGTACTGCGTGGTCAGGAGGAGCGTGGTCCCCTGCCGGACGAGCTCGCGGATCACGTCCCACATACCGAGCCGGCTGCGCGGGTCGAGGCCGGTCGTGGGTTCGTCGAGGATCAGCAGTTGCGGGCGGCCGATGAGGGCGCTGCCCAGGTCGAGCCGGCGGCGCATTCCCCCCGAATAGGTCTTGACGACGCGGTCGGCCGCGTCCATCAGATCGAACTGCTCGAGCAGCTCGTCGGCACGTCGCCGCGCCTCCGCTGACGGCAGCTGATACAGCCTCCCGAACAGCCACAGGTTCTCGCGACCGGTGAGGTTCTCGTCAACCGCGGCGTACTGGCCCGAGAGGCCGATCACCCGGCGGATCTCGTCCTGCTGTCGCAGGATGTCGTAGCCGGCGACGGTCGCCCGGCCGGCATCGGGCTTGAGCAGCGTGGCGAGGATTCGGACGGCAGTGGTCTTGCCGGCGCCGTTCGGCCCCAGCAGCCCGAGCACCGATCCTTCGTCGACGACGAGGTCGACGCCGTCGAGCGCCCGGACCTCGCTCTTGCGGGTCTTGTAGATCTTGACGAGGCCTTCGGCCGTGATCGCCTGCGGGATGGGATCACCTCCGGAAATTGGGCAGCGCGCGCGTGGCAGCGGCGCACAGGTTCTTGGAGGGTCGGACGTTCGGTCCGATGGCCAGCCTACATCCAGATCTCGACACGCGCTGTCAGGTTTGCCGGCCTTGTCGGGCGTGCGAGACTGCGAGCGTCGCCGTTCCGGGGGTCGAGGGGTTTCGACCGCGAACGTGACCGTCACCACGCCGCCGTTCATGCCCTCTGCCGTGGGCCAGGTACGGGTCGGACGACCCGTGCTTGGCGCCGTCGCGGCGCGAGTCGTTGACCTGTTTGGCCGACTTGCGCGGTCCATGAAGCAGGCTACCGATGCCGTGGCCCAACCCGCCCACGGCGAGGTGCGTCTCGGGACCGCAGGCGGGTCGATTCCGGAGCTGACTGCGTTCGTGCGCGACCACTACGACCGCCTGGTTCGTCTGGCAGGCCTTGTCTGCCGATCCGTCCCCGACGCGGAGGACGCGGTCCAGAGCGCCCTCGAGCGGGCCTGGCGGAACCAGGGCGGGCTTCGGGACACCGATCGCCTCAAGCCCTGGCTCGACCGGATTGTCGTCCGCGAGTCGATCCGCCTCACGCAGTCGCGCGAGGGCCTGGTCGGCCGGCTCTTCCGACGCGACGACGACATCCAGATCGACCCGATCGACGTCCGGGGCCTCGATCCGAGCCAGTCGACCGACCTGCGCCAAGCCTACGCCCGCCTATCGGCGGAGCAGCGAGCCGTCGTGGCACTCCATCTCTACCTGGGGTATTCGGTGGCCGAGACCGCCGATCTCGTGGGCGCGCCGCTCGAGACGATCCGCTCGCGACTTCGCCTCGCCAAGCAGCGCCTCCGGATGGAACTTGGGCCGACATGACCGCCCCATCCGGCCTGTTCCGCGACGAGGACGTCCATCGGTACCTGCTCGCTCGGGCGGACCGAGTCGCGACGCGGGCTCGATCGGCCGATGCCGTCGCCGCCGAGATCGCCGAACGGGTGGGCCTAGTCCAGCGGCGACGCGCCGGTCGGGCCGCCGCGCTCCGGATCGTGATCGTCGTCGCCCTGCTCGGTGCCCTGCTTGCGGGCTTGTACCTGATCGGCCAGCAGCGCGAGCGCTATGCGCCCGACGCGCCTGAGGTGACCACGACCCTGCGTGGCTCGCCGTGGGCGATCGCCGCTGCCGAGGGCTCGATCTGGGTTGGCGCATACCGCTCGGCCGTGCTGTTCCGGCTCGATCCGGCCGACGGCTCGGTGACCCGAGAAGTGGACCTTCGCAACTTCGTCTGCGGTCAGCTCCAGTCAGGGTTTGGCTACCTCTGGTTCAGCGAGTGTGGAACGATGACGATCGCCCGCCTCGACCCCGAAACGCTGCAGATCGATCGCCTGGCCGGGTACGGCACCGACCGGGTCACCTTTGACGACGCCGACGTGTGGTTGCCCACGGACGGCGCGCTGGAACGCCTCGACCCGAAATCGCTCGTCACCCTCGAGCGGGTCCCGGTCACGGGAACTGGGCTGCTTGCCTGGGGTTTCGGATCCGTCTGGATGGCGGATGCAGATGGCGGCGTCGTCCGCCGCATCGAGCCCGGGTCCGGACGCGTGGCTACCGTCGAATGGCCGGATCCAGCGCCTTACCCGGTCCACATCGCCGTGACCGATGCGGCCGTCTGGGTGGTCGATGAGCGCGGCCTCAACGTCTTCCGGATCGACCCCGCGACCAACGTCGCCGCTGCCACGCCGATCGAGCTCGAGGTGATCGACGGGACTGGCTTTGGCGACCACATCATCGTCGCGGCCGCCGGCCAGCTCTGGGTTAGGGAGTCGGAGGATTCGATCATCAGGCTCGACCCGCTGACCGGCCGGTTGATCGATCGCCAACCAACCGACGTTGCGGGAGGCGGCGCGTTCGCAGTCACGGCCGATGCGCTCTGGTTCGCGAACATGAAAGCGCAGACAGTGACGGGCGTGTCCCGGCCATGATCCGTGGAGCGGCGACATACGCGCTCATCGCGGTCGTGACTGCGTGCGGCGGCATCGCCACCGCCTGCGGTGGGAATATGTCAACCACCTCCGGCGAGCCGGTCGCGACCGCGGGCACGTCGTGCCGGCTCACGATCACCCAGGATGAGCGCGGGCCGGGGGCGACGATCCGCGGCGAAGGCTTCGCGCCGGACCAGCCGGTGGCACTGGCGTTCCGGACCCCCGGTCGAGCAGTCGTCCTGACCGAGGCGGATGACGTCGCCCTCCGGACGGACGCGAGGGGCGTGTTCCTGGCACGAACGAGCGCGGGACGGGAGGACGTCGGTCCGGTGGAGGTCAGGGCATCGACCGACACCTGTGCCGCATCGACGGACGTCACGGTCACCTCGAATATGTTCCTGGCCGCATGCGTTACCGCCGCGCCGGCCAAGTCAAGCAGCCCCCTCGCAGGCCGGTATCGGGAGATGGTGCTCGCCGACGAACCGATCGGGTACTGGCGGTTCGAAGAGGCGGACGGCCCGACTGCGTTCGCGGAGGTGGGCTCGGACGGCGTCCTCGAGGGTGGCGTCACCCTGGCCCAGCCCGGAGTCATCGGCGACTCGAGGTCCGCTCACTTCGATGGGATCGACGAATGGGTCGACATCGACGACCTCGTCCTGTCGGGCGACTTCACCATCGAGGCCTGGATCTTCCCGTGCGGCAACATCCTCGACGCCGAGGACTCGATCGTTGGCCAGGCAGGTACCGGCCCGGACATCAACCTCTTCGATGAGCGGCCCAGGCTCTGGGACGGTGGCGTCGACCGGGTAGTGGCCGAGCGCCCGATCGACTACGGGCGATGGGTCCACGTCGCCGTCACCCGGCGCGGCAGCGAGCTGGTGGTGTTCCTCGATGGCGTCAGCGCCGGCACCGGAACGTTCGAGTCGCCATTTCCGGTAGCCGCGATCGGCTACGGGAACGGCGGCCGTGTCTTCGAGGGTCGCCTCGACGAGGTCGCGATCTACGACCACGCCCTCGCCGAGGATCGACTGGCCGCCCATGTCGCGGCCACCCGCTGATCCGGATTCGTTACGAGAGCGCCGCGCAGAACGCATCGACGTCGCCGGCGTTCAGCTGGTGCGGCCCGGCCTCGAAGTAGGCGGCCCCACCCTCGAGCGGGGCGACGGACTTGCCGACCTGAAGGAGGACGACCCCGGCACCCGGCGCGGTGACGTGTCGGAGCGTTCCTGTCTCGGTGAAAGTGTTGGCGATGTAGTCGAAGACCAGCCGCCGCTCGCCGTTGACCACCAGCGACTTGGTCGGATCGGCGTCGTTGGTTTCGATGCCGTCGAAGTGGATGGCCCAGACCTCGCGGACCAGGCTGCCTTCGGCGTCGAGGTAGTGGGTGATGGTTCGCGTCCGCGTGTACTCGCCCGTGTAGGTGAAGCCGTAACCCGCGAGACAGGCGTCGAGCCCGTCAAAGAGCAGCGGCGCGACCGAGCGTGCCTCGATCACGACCCGCGTCAGCGCCGAAGCCGGCGCGACCGCAAGGACTGCGGCCACCAGACTGGCCGTGATGGCGATGGAGATCCTGCGCATCCGAGTACCCTCCGTTCCCGCCGGCGCGAACGCAGCCGGTCGATGACGGAATGACCCACGGATGCGGCAGAACGGGTCAACGACGCGGTGACATCACGCGATCGGCTCAGCCTCGAGCTCCGGCGCCTCGGCCGCCTTGCCGTTGCGGCGCCGGGCGATGGCCTCGTCGAGGCCCTTCATGCCCTCCTCCGGCACATCGGACGAGACCCCGAAGCCGCCGAAGAAGACGACGGCCTCGATCGTGAGCCGCGGTGCGTCGTCCGGCCGTTCGACCTGCGGTCGCGCGTCGCCCAGGCCACCGATGCCGACGAACTGGGACGTGACTTGCCAGTCCTCCGGGACCACGATCTGGCCACCGCCGAAGACCGCCCGGACCTGGAGGGTGGCACCCGCCGGATCCAGGGTGGCGCCGCGGAGATCGATGACGCCGCCGCCGTACCACGTGTCGATCGTGCCGCCGCGGAAGCTGGTTGCCGTCGACCGGAAGGCGATCGGCTCGAAGATCGCGGCGAGCTTCACCTCGTCCGCGTCCGGGGCGTCGACAGGCACGATCCCCTGCTTGACCGAACGGGCGGCGATGGTGCCCAACGCCGCTGCCAGCATGACTCCCCCGCCCAGCAGGGCGATCAGGCGACCGATGAACCGCATGTTCCACTCCTCACTCGATGGCCACCAGTATGGGTGCAGAGGGATTCAATCGCCGCTGGGTGACCTACGATCGATCCGAAAGCGAGGAGGCGAACCCAATGCAGACCCAACCAGCGAGGGCCTCGGTGGCCGAACGCCAGGAAGCGTTCGTCGGCCGGATCCGAACCGCGTCCATCGGCGCGTTCGAGACCGCGTCGATGGTCATCGGTCTCCGGCTGGGCCTGTACGAGGGGCTCCGAGACGGCGGCCCGCAGACGGCCGCGGAGCTGGCGGCCCGGACTGCAACGGCCGCCCGGCCGGTCCGCGAGTGGCTCGAGCAGGGCGCGGCCAGCGGCATGGTCGAGCTCGTCGCGGATTCGGACGACCCCGATGCCCGGCGGTTCGCCATCCCCGAGGCCCACGCGGCCGTGCTCCTGGACCGCGATTCGGCCTTCTACTACGGCCCGTCGACGATCCAGGTCCTGGCGGCCCTCCGGTCGCTCGACCTCGTCCTGGAGTCGTTCCGGACCGGCGCGGGCTTCCCATTCGGTGCGGCGGGCGACGACATGCGGGTCAGTGAGGGCGAAGGCAACCGGCCGGCGTATCTCGGCCCGCTGGCCAGGGAGTGGCTGCCGTCGATGGCGGACGTTGACCAACGCCTCCGGAGCAGCCCACCCGCCCGGATCGCCGACGTGGGCTGCGGCTTCGGCTGGTCGAGCATCGGGATGGCGCTCGCCTACCCGACCGTCATGGTCGACGGCCTGGATCTCGACGAGCCGTCGGTCGAGGCGGCACGGCGGAATGCCCAGGAGCTCGGCGTCGCGGATCGAGTGTCGTTCACCCTCGCCAACGCCGCGACGCCGGGCCTGACCGGGCCGTTCGACCTGGTCACCATCCTCGAGGCCTTCCATGACATGTCGGCGCCGGTCAGGATCCTGAGCACGTTCCGCGGCCTGCTGGCCGATGGCGGCACGATCCTCATCGTCGACATGAAGACCAAGGAGCAGTTTCAGCCGCCGTCGGACGATCGGGAGCGCTACCTGTATGGCTGGAGCGTGATGGAGTGCCTCCATGGCGGGCTCCAGGAGGGCGGCCCAGGAACCGGGACGGTCATGCGGCCGGCGACCCTGCGCGCCTACGCGGAGGCGGCCGGCCTGAGCCGGTTCGAGATCCTGCCGATCGAGGATGACGATTGGCGGTTCTACCGGCTCCGCGCTTGAGGTGGGCGGCGGACGCCTAGCCGGCGGCGCCCAGCGCTGCGACGGCCGCAGATGCGCCGCCCTCGACCGGATCGCCGTGGCCCACCAGGAGCGTCTCGAACGACAACCCGCCGAGCTTGACGATCGACTGCCTGGCCAGGTCCATGTCGACGGTGAACTGGGCACCGGGCAAGCCTGGCGCACCCCCGTCGGTGCGCAGGGCGTCGCCAGCGACCAGGATGCCGCCGACAGGATCGAGGACGCTGATGCTGCCGGCGGTGTGACCGGGCGTCGTGACGATCCGGAGGTCGAAGACCTCGTCGCCGTCGTCGACGGCCGTCAACGGCCGGACGATTGGGATTGCCGCGATGTCCTCGGCCCCCGCGTAGCCAGCCGAGTCCGGTGCCCGTCGCTGGATCTCCGACGCGCTGCCGACGTGGTCGCCGTGGTGGTGGGTGAGGATCATGTGGCCCACCGCGTCCCACGCCAGGCCGGCATCGGTCAGCGCCTGCTCGATCGCGTCCGCACTGCCGCCGACGCCGGTGTCGACGATGGCGGCCTCGCCGCCCCGCACCAGGATGTAGGCCGACACGAAGCCCACGTTGACGCGGTGCCAGGCGACGCCATCCCCAACGGCCGGTGGCGCGGTCGGCGGCGGGGCCTCGCTCGAGGAAGCCGAGCCGGCCGGGCCGCCGGAGGGCGACGCGCCGATCCCGGCCGACGGGCGGGGCGACCCCGGAGCTGAGGGGCTGGCACCGGTCGTCGGACCGCATCCGGCGACCGCTACCACGGCGAGAGCGAACGCACCCCGGCCCAGGTCTACGATGAAGGTCCGCCGGTCGAGGTGGCGGTTGGAAACGAGCACGGGCGTCACCTCCGGACGGTTGGTCCGGTCAGCCTACCCTCGTTCGACCGGGGTCGCTGGAAGGCTCGTTGAACGATTTCAGGGCGACCACGCGGGGTAGCTGCCGTCGGCCAACCACCGCTGGTTGGTTCCATCCGAGTCGATCACGTAGATCTCGCTTCTCTTGAACGTCGGTGGTGCCCCGGGGATGGAGACACCCAATCCGGCAACCACGAGTTGCGACCCATCGGGCGACCAATCGGCATGGTAGCCATCGATCGCGAGGCGCTCGCCGGATCCATCAGCGGCGAAAACCATGATCGATTCCGGCGACGTCACGGTCGCGATCAGGGTCCCATCGGGAGACCACTCGACGAGTCCCGCAAAGGCCCCGTGGTTACAGCAGCCGGGGCGGAAGAACGCAACCTCTCGACGATCCGTTCCGTCGGTGCTGAGGACCATCAGGGCGGTCCCAGCGGGGGTGCCGTGGATGCGCTCCTCGAGGAATGCGAGCCTTGACCCGTCGGGCGACCAGGTGATCGCGCCAACATGGTTCCTCCAGGTGTCAGGTGGGACGAACGCTCGCTCCCCGGTCCCTCCCGCGGTGGTCAAGACAAGTTCCGAATGCCTGGCCTTCGACCGGCCGAACGCGATCGTCGATCCATCGGGCGACCATGCTACGGACCCTGCGGCCGCCTCATTCAGCTCGTGGACCACCAGGCTGTCCACGAAAACGACGAGGAGACGGCCATTCCGGGGCCTGTCTGGAGGCCATGGCCTGAAGTCAGGGGAGATGAAGGCAATCCGCGAGCCGTCCGGCGACCAGGCGAAGCTCGAGGTATACGGTTCCTTGGTATCGCCGCGTTCTCCCGTCGCCTCGGCGACGCGCCGCATGCCGGTCCCGTCGCTGTTCATGACGTACAGGCCGGCCCGGTCATCGTTCCGACGGAACGCGATGCGAGTCCCGTCCGGTGACCATACCAACGGAGGTCCGAGGAGTGCGACTTCTGGGGCGAAGGCGTCCGGCCATGGCTCGCCGGCGAGGTCGGTGAGGCGCCTCGGCTCACCGCCGGCTGAACTCAAGCTGAAGTACGCGTGACCCGTGATCGTCGGCGATCCATCCCAGCCCCACGTCCCGCTCGCAAAGGCAATGACGTCGTCGCCGAGCGGGACGTCCGGGGTGTTCTGATCGGCGACGAGTGCCACGCCGACGAGCCCGCCGACGAGCAGAGCGGTGCCGACCAGCACGGGGACGAATGGGCGGAACCAGGTCCAATCGAAACGACTGCGCCGTCCCTGCGGAACCGAACGAACCGCTCCCATGACGTCGCCGATCAGCTCGGCAGACGTGTGCGAGCCGACCGAACGGCGAACGAGAACGTCCTTCAGGCGAGCGTCGGAGAGCATCTGGACCGGGGCGCTCATCGTTCGGCCTCCAGGGCTCGCTCGAGATGGCGTCGGGCGCTCCACAGCCGGGACTTGACGGTCCCGATCGGGATCCCGAGCTGACAGGCGATCTGGGCCACGGGCAGGTCGTCCAGGTGGTGCAGGACCAGGATGTAGCGCTCGTCGACCGACAGCCGGTCGAAGGCGGCTGCGACCGTGGCCTGGGCGGCGCGCTCCTCGGTCGCATCCGACGCGACGAGAATTAGTCGCCTCGAGGTCGATCTCCCGAACCCGTCCTCGCCGGCGCAGGGCATCGCGACACTTGTTCACGAGCGTGCGGGTCAGCCAGGCGTCAAACCGATCGGCGTCGCGCAGCGTGGGCAATCGGACCCACGCCGCGACGAGGGCCTCCTGGGCCGCCTCGTAAGCATCCGACTCGCTCCCCAGGATCGCCCGGGCGGTGCGGAGCAGCTGCGGAGCGCGCGGCTCGATCAGCCGATTGAACGCGTCGCGGTCGCCCCAGCGCGCGCGCTCCACGAGGACATCGTCCAGGTAGCCGACGGCGCCAGCCACCGGAGTGGCGTTCAGGACGGAATCGGAATTGGATCTCACATCAGTCCTGACGATCACCTCGTGCCATCGGTTCGATGCCAAATCCGGATTTCAAGAGATCCAAGCGTGCCATGCACAGCCGTGGCGGCTGCCCCGACTGACGCTAGCCGCCGCCGATCGACGGGCCCGGGGATGCATCGACGGCATCCTCCGGCCGGAGTTGAACGGAGGCGAGGAGGTCTTCGAACCAGGCCCTGTCGTAGATATCGGCTAGCGACGGTTCATCGCCCGAGGTGTAGAGCTGGATCACGTATCCGCGATCGCCGGTCCACGTCAAGGCAAGGGTTTGCGAAGGCAGACAGGCGAGTCCATCAGCGTCATCGACCGTGATGGGCACCGGTACGGCATTGCACTCCCCCCTGGAATCGGCCAGGTAGGCGGTCGCCCAGTCGGTCCCGTCCTCTCCGCCCAGGCGTCGGGACGCCAAGCTGATGAACAGATGGTCCCGCAATTCGGGGTGATGCAAGAGGTCCGCAGGTGATTTCGAACCTCAGCGCTTGGGTCGTCCATGGCTCTGTCGAGGGGACGACCGTCCAGCCTGCCGGATAGGCGATCGATAGGCCATGCATCGATGAAGTGAACGTTTCGGTCAAGGCTGGCGGCTCGTTGGATGCCGCTGGGGGCGCGGACGGCGACGTTCCCTGTCCGCCAACGGCGGGTCCCTGTCCTGGCCGCAGAACAACGAGTCCCACGGCCGCGACGAGGACCGCGACCACCGCGGCGACTAGTTTCGCGTAGCTGTTCATCTTCTGAAACCTCCGCGGCAGGCCAAAGAGGCCTCGCCGATGTGGGTGTGCTCACGATCGCCTCGTGTCGTCAGTTCCATGGGGAAGCCGGATCTCGCGAGAAGCCTGCCGAACCGGGTCGCCTCAAGCGACCAAGACCACGAGCCGGAATGCTGGGCGGTTCCCACCGCCCCGATTTGGCGCTAGCCGCCGCCGATCGACGGGGCCGGGGAGGCGTCAACCGCCTCCTCCGGCCGGAGTTGGACGGAGGCGAGGATTTCGTCGAATAGCTGCGGATCAAGTCCGTACAGCACGAACACGTAGCCTCGCCCGCCTTCAATGACCAGGGTCGACGTGACGCCATCGTCCGGGCAATGGGTAACCACGACACCCGTCGCGCCATCGACGGCGACCGGCTCGCTCGTCGGCGGACAGGTGTCCCCCCAATCGGGGTGACCGGTCATCTCGGCGATCCAGGCATCAGCGCTCCGGCCGAGGAGCGGCTGCGAGGCGCTAAGGATGAACTCATTCACCCCAGGGGGATCGAGGAGGTCCGAGAAATCGGAGCCTTGGAAGGGCACTCCTCTCGTCCATTGCTCGGTGGCCTGGACGACGACCCAACCACCGGGGTACGAAACCGAGATGCCGTGTATGTCCGAGCTGAATGTCTGCGTGAGCGCGGGAAGCGGCGTTGACGGCGGTTCTGACGTGAGGGCCGGCGATGGCGAAACATCGTTGCCGGGACCAGGCACTGCCGCCGGCCGCAAGGCGACGAGAGCGGTGATGGCGATCAGGAACGCGGCCGCGCTTCCGAGCGCAAATTTGCCGTAGGTCTGAAGCTGCGAGATCCTCCACGGCAGGCCGAATGGCGCCCGCCGCTGTGGGGTGCTATCGATGGTTGCGAGAGCCGCCCCGAGCACCCAGTCGGGTGCCCTCCCCGGGGCCTCGCTCGCGTAGAAGTCGGCGATCCGGCGTTCGAGGTCGTGATTGGCGTTCATGCCGTTCGGCCCTCCCTCTGGCCGCCGACCGCCGAGCGCTCGTCAGCGGCGAGGGCCGCCCGGAGCGCTTCGATGGCGTAATGGAGCCGGGACTTCGCGGTCCCGACGGGGATCTCGAGAGCAGCGGCCGTCTCGGCCGCGGACAAGCCAACGTAGAAGTGCATGACGAGGATGGCCTGCTGCGCGTCGTTGAGGCGGCGGAGGCCCCGCTCGAGCTGGTCACGATCGGCGAGCTCCGATGCGCGATCGGGCTCGGCCGGCTCGGCCGACACGACGGAGATCTCTGCCCGCCACCGCCGGCGGTGGCGCCCAACGTCCGCGCAGGCATTGACGATCAGGCGGTAGAGCCAGGCATCGAACCGCTCTACGTCGCGCAACGTGGGCAGGTCGCGCCAGGCGCGCACCAGGGCGTCCTGGGTGGCATCCTCCGCGAGTTCGGTGTCGCGCAGGATGAGGCGAGCGATCGCGTACAACCGATCGACGGCGCCGCCGGCCAGGACGCCGAAGGCCTCGCGGTCTCCGTGTCGTGCCCGAGTGACGAGCTCCGCCTGCACGCCTCGCTCCCGTTGAGGCCGACCGATCTGGTCGACTACAACCTACGGCGGTGCACAAGACGCGGCGGTTCAATATCCAGGATTCCCGGATCAGACGAGCTGCTGCTCCTCATGCGACTGACCACCGCGACCGGGTACACTCCGCTGGCCCACGGACTCCCGGCCCGCCGGTCGAGCCGTGTCGGTGGTGGCCTTAGCTCAATGGCAGAGCATCGGATTGTGGCTCCGAAGGTTACGGGTTCGAGCCCCGTAGGCCACCCCACCGCCCCCGGACAATTCGCGGCTCGGACTTAGTCCGGGGGATCGTGCCCAACGAGACCATCCACCAATTCACGGATCAGGTCGGCGTGGCCGTTGTGCCGCGCATATTCCTCGATCATGTTGGGCAGGATGTAGCGCAACCTGGGGGCGGCACTGCTCGTGCTGCTGTTGGCCAGCGCCTCGTCCATCAGCGCGCGGCAGCGAGCAACCGCATCCGTCCAGCCCGCATAGAGCTGCTCCGGCGTGTCCTGGGCGGCGGTACGCCAATCCCAGTCATGGTCAGCGTCCCAATCGATGGCATTCCACGGTGGCAGTTGCTCCCGTCCGTACAGCCATTCGGTAGACATGTCGTCTTCGAAGCGAGTGAGGTGCTTGAGCATTCCGCCCAACGTCATCGAGGATGAACCCAGCGTCGCTCGCAGTCGCGGTGCATCGAGACCGCCGGTCTTCCAGGCGAACGTCGCGCGCTGTCGCTCCAGGAAACCCAGGAGCGTCGCAACCTCACTGGCACCCATCGGCGGCTCTGGTCGCCCCTGACCCTCCACGTAGCGACCAAGGTCGTCCAGGTACGTTCGGCCTGGCTGGAGTTGATCATCCGTCTGCACTGTGAAATGGCTCCTCTGGCTATTAGCCGGCTGCCTCGGCGAGACCGACAGCAGTACCGAGTGCAGGACTCGAAGCGGCAACGGACGGTTCGGGCGCGGTGCGCCGGTACGCGACGTGCCGCCCCTGGCGGCCGGCCCGCGCGATCGCCCCGCACCGCTCGAGGCAGTAGACAGCGCGCATGGCGAGGCGCTTCGAGCGCCCGGTGGCCACGACGATGTCCGCGGTCGTGAAGACGTCCGGCAGGCCCGACGGAAGCAACGCCGCGAGCTCTGCGGGGCCATCGATCCGGTACGTCTCGACGATCTCGACGAGCCGCCGGTCCAGCCGCCACCACTCGCGCGGGTAGCGGAATCGAGCCCCCACCGGGACCGGGCCGCGGATCTCCTCCTCGCAGGTCAGCAGGAGCTCGATCCGGAAGTTCGGGTGGGTCAGGAGCGCGGGGATGGAAACGAGCTCGTCGAACAGGTCGAGCGGCAGCGCCCGTCGCGGCGATCGTCGGCGCCGGATGATCGCGGCCTCGGCGTCAATGACGACGAGCCATTTCTCGAGTGCCATCGGGTGGACGACGACCACGCGACGGGTCTCGACGAGCTGCTCCAGCTTGCGTCGGAGGCCGGCGAAGCCGCGGGTCTGGATCTCGATGAGCTCGTCGGGTCCGACGACGTCGACGACGAAGCCGTCGACCACGGCCTCGACCCGGCTGCCGGTGGCCAACCCCGCGTAGTGATCCTTCAGGGCCGCGTGCAGTGACCCCTCCCGATAGGTGGTGAAACCTTCCGCCGCACGCGCAGCCCGAGCCTTGGGCGACCGATCGCTGCCAGCCATGACGACACGGTAGCAACCGGGACTCATGGCAAACTCCGCAACCCGTACTTCCGCTCCCTGCGGGTGGGGATCCCGGCACGGAGGCCGAGTACGGCCAGTCCGACGAGGCTTGCCGTGGCGAGGATCGGGACGGCCGCCTTGGCGGCGCGTGGCGGCAGCACCAGCTCGAACAAGGGAACCGGGTCGCCCCAGGCTGCCTGGGTCCGGCCCATCGGGCAGTTCCCGCGGCCCACGACGAGCGCCGCTCCTTCGAGGAGGAGAAAAGCCACACTGCCACCGAGTAGCGCATCCCGGCGACGAGTAACGGCGCAGGCCCATACGTAACCGAGACTCGCCAGTCCGGCGACCGACCAGGCTGCGTGGACGACCCGGAACGCTCGCGCCGCCGGACCGAGCGTCCCCCACGACACCTGAGCGGCATTGCTGTTTCGCATTCCTGGATTTTGGCCGGGCGACGGTTGCCGTGCGGATGAGTCCACCCGTTTCCAGGGGCCATCCGGCCCGAATATTGGGACCCTTGACAACTTAGATGCGATATGCATAGATGTACCTAGCATCTAAGGAGATGACGGTGACACGGTCAACGCGCGGCGACGACCTCGAGTTCCTGGCCTCGTATGACGCCTCGCGATTCCCGCGGCCGTCCGTCGCCGTCGACGTCGTCCTGCTGACGGTGGCCGGCGGCGCGGTCAGCGCCCTCCTCGCCCGTCGCACCGAGCACCCGCACCGGGGACGATGGGCGGTGCCCGGGGGCTTCCTCCGGATCGACGAGTCGCTCGACGCCGCCGCAAGCCGCGTCCTGCGCACCAAGGCCGGGCTGCGCGGCGTCTTCACGGAGCAGTTGTACACGTTCGGCGCACCGGCGCGAGATCCGCGTACCCGGGTCTTGTCGGTCGCGTACTACGCGCTCGTCGACGTGGCGGCGCTGGAGCAAACGGCGGCCGGCCGGGCCGACGCCGGGCTCCACCTCGCTCGACTAGACGTTCCCTGGGCAGGCGAGACGGGCGGGCCGGTTCGCGCCCTCGCCAAGGACGGGACGCCGCTACCGCTGGCCTTCGACCACGCGGAGATCCTCGGCATGGCTGTCAAGCGGATCCGGGGAAAGCTCGACTACGCCCCGATCGGCTTCGAGCTGCTGCCGGCGGCCTTCTCCCTGCGCGATCTGCGGCTGGTCCACGAGGGGATCCTCGGCCGCGCGCTCAACAAGGACAGCTTCCGACGCCGGATCCTGGACCGCGGGCTCGTCGTCCCGACGGGCGAGCGGGCGGCCGGCGTCGGTCATCGGCCACCAGAGCTGTACCGGTTCGTCGATCGGTCGGCCACCACCGACACCTGACGTCGGAAAGGAGCGTCACCATGGCGCGCATCAACCGCTTCCCGCTCGTGAGTCATCTCCGGGCCGAGGCCTCCAGCCACATCATCCGCTACCGGAACGGCCGGCCCGTGCGCTCCGGCCGCGGCCTCGCCTTCTGGTTCCGGCCGCTGGACACGGCGATCTCGGAGATCCCGCTCGACGACCAGGAGCTGACGTTCGTCTTCCACGGCCGAAGTCACGATCTCCAGGAGGTCGTCGCCCAGGGGATCTGCACCTGGCGGGTCGTCAACCCGGAGCTGCTCGCCAGCCGGATCGACTTCGGCCTCGATCTCGGCAGCGGGCTCCACGCCCGGACGCCGCTCGACCAGATCGCGGCGCGGCTCACCGGACTCGCCCAGCAGCACGCCTGGGCCGTCATGGCCGAAACGACCCTCCGCGACCTCGTCGCCGACGGCGTCGGCCGACTACGGGAACGGATCGGCGAGGGCCTGGCGGACGACGCGGGCCTGGCCGACATCGGGATTACCGTCACGTCGGTCCGCGTCAGCGCCGTCCAGCCATCGGCCGAAGTCGAGAAGGCGCTCGCCGCACCGACCCGGGAACGGATCGCCGCCGATGCCGACGAGGCCGCGTTCGCCCGCCGCGCCGCGGCCGTCGACAAGGAGCGGGCGATCGCCGAGAACGAGCTCGCCAACCGGATCGAGCTGGCGCGTCGCGCGTCGACACTCGTCCAGCAGGAAGGCGCCAACGACCGCAAGAAGGCCGCCGAGCAGGCGGCCGCTGCGCGGATCACCGCCGAGGGCAACGCCCGAACGCGGACCATCGCCGCCGGCGCCGACGCCCAGGCCATCCGCGTCGTGCAGGAGCAGCGGAACGCCGCCGAACGCGAACGGATCGACGTCTATCGCGACCTGGCACCAGCGGTCCTGATGGGCCTCGCCGCCCGCGAGTTCGCCGGCAAGATCGAGACCATCGAGCACCTCAACCTGACGCCGGACCTCCTCGGGCCGATGCTGAGCGACCTCCTCGCCGCCGGCACCCGCCGGCTCGAGACCGGGCCGGCCGAGAGCTGACCCGATGACCGGCACGTCGGTCCCACGGATCGTCGTCGTCAGCCGGCCGACGGAGTACGCCGCCCTGCTCGCGCGCCACGGAACGCGCGAGCAGGCCCGGTTCTTCCTCGAGACGCGGGGCCGGTCACTCGATCCGATCGAGGGTCGGGATGCCGCACAACGGGACGCCATGGCCGTCGTCGCGGCGGCGATCCCCCACGACTGGCGCCGATCGAGGATCGAGCGTTCGGACCTCGACCGGTTCCTGTTCGAGCCGGCGGACGTGGTGGTGACCGTGGGGCCTTCGGGGCTGGTGGCGAACGTCGCCAAGTACCTCGACGGCCAGCCGGTCGTGGGGATCAATCCGGATCCCGCCCGCGACGGGGCGCTGCTGGCCCGGCATCCGGCGAGGGCGGCCGCGGACTTGATCCAGCGTGCGACGGCCGGCCGGGCGCCGATCGACGAGCGGACGATGGTCGAGGCGGTCCTCGATGACGGCCAGCGGGTGCTGGCCCTCAACGAGGTCTTCCTGGGCCACCGGTCGCACCAGTCGGCGCGTTACCGGATCCGATGCTGGCAGGGGTCCGAGGAGCAGTCGTCGTCGGGGATCGTCGTAACGACCGGCACGGGAGCAACCGGCTGGGGACGGTCGATCAGCCTCGAACGCCAGACCGCGCTCGTCCTGCCCGAGCCGGCCGAGCCCGGACTGGCCTTCTTCGTCCGCGAGGCCTGGCCGTCGCCCAGCTTCGGGGTGTCGATCACCGAGGGCCGGCTCGACGCCGGCGATCGCCTCGAGGTCGTCTCGGAACTGGACGAAGCCGGGGTCGTCTTCGGCGACGGCATCGAGTCGGACGGCGTCGACTTCGGCTGGGGCGTCGCGGCATCGGTCGGCGTCGCACCGGAGCGGCTGCGGCTGGTGGCCGACGGCTGATCGCCTCAGCCGAGGGCGTCGCACCGCGCGGCTGCAGAAGCCGCGTCACCGTGGCGGAGGAAGGTGCGGATCTCTGCCTGGATCGCCGCGTCGCGGAAGCTGGCATGACCCGCAATGTCCGTTCGGCAGACGGCGCCAAGCCCACTGAGCACCGGCGCGGACGCAAGGAACGACGCCGGTGTCAGGACATCGCGGGCGGAAGCCACGATGAGGACGTCCGGGTCACCGCCATCCGCTGGCTCGGGCAGGCTGCGATACGGGAATCCTGAGCACGGGGCAAGTTCAGACGTCCAGGTCGAAAGGAGCTCCTGGCCCCGGATCGAGTAATCACGGGCATCCGATGGGCGATCGATGTCGGCGCAGATCGAGCGGTAGAAGACGGTGCGATCGAGGTCGAAGAAGTACTTCTCCCCCATCGCGTACAGGGCTGTTCCGTCGCCGCCGAGGGCAGCCTCGACGGCATCGGCGTACGCGTCGCCGGCGGATGGATCGCGCACCGCCAGGAGGGTCGCCTGATCGAGCATGACCGGCGTCAGCGTGACGTTGCCGCCGCCCACCGCCGGGTCGCGGGCGAGGACGGCCGCCCGAAGCAGGCGGTGGTCCGGTGGTTGCCCGCCGTTTCCGATCGCACCGCAGCCCCGGGCCACGCAGGCAGCCGCGAGCTCGTCGGCGGCCGCCCGAATGACGTCATCGAGGGCCGACGCCCGGTCGCCCCAGGGCACCTCCATCGCGATCGGGGCGTCGAGGGCCGCCCGGCGAACTCGATCCGGTTGGGCACGCAGGTAGGCCTCGCCGATGGCCGTGCCGTACGAGAGCATCAGCAGGTCGACCTGCTCGACGCCCATTGCCTGCCGAACCAGCTCCAGCTCCTCGGCGCCACGTTGTGCCCCGATGTCGGCCGGCCCTCCGAAGCCGTGGAGGCACTCGGTCACGACCTGGGCGGCGTCGGCGGCAGGGTCGAACGGGTCCCGGTCCGTACCGAACGCTGAGGTCGCCGGACCGCAGCTCCCCGGCGTCAGCGACGCGGTCGTGCCATCGAAGGCGACCACGACATGGCTGTCGAGGTACTCCAGCGGCGCATCCGCTGCCATCGTCCGCACCGGCGACAGCGCAGGTCCGCCCGGGTGGTAGATGAGGACCGAGCGATCCTGCATGGGCTCGTCCGCCTGGTCGGCAAATCCGAAGACCTGGATGATCTGCTCCGATCCGACCGAATCGGTCCATGGAATCTGGAAGCAGAACCGGTGGACCGCCTCCTCGGGACTGCCCGGCTGGACGGGATCAAAGGCGCCACACGCCTCGAGCGAGACCGCCGGGGCCTGTGTCGGCCCCGGCGTCGGGTTAGGCGGGCCGCAGCCTGCCGCCATCGTGGCCAGCACGACTGCGAGTTTCGAGATCCGCGCGCTCACATCTGCGATGGGCACGAGGTCGTGAAGTCCTGCATCCCATGAAGGATGTTCCAGCCGCCAAGCTGCGCACCGACCGCCTGGCGAAGGCCCAACCGCGTGGCGATGACCTTGGCGCCCCCGAACTCGGCGCTTTCGTAGCGGCACCACTGCACGCCTCCGGAGGCCAGCTCCGACCGAACCACGGGATGCCAGTTCTCGGTCGATCTCGTCATCGAACCGAGGTACGTCGTCTCGACACCACCGCCGAACTTGAACGGAGGGATGCCAAGCTCGAAGTCGGCGTTGTCGGTGAAACCGACGGTGACCGTCTGATTGGCCGCACCGGGGTGGCTCTCCTCTGGCTGCGGCACCTCGAATTCCCACGGACTGCCGCCCCACGCGCCGTTGTTGTCGAATTCGAGCCAGGCTCGCTTGTAGCCCTGGTTCGACAAGGAGCCCGACAGGACGGAGGCCTGCATCTTCCCGTAGATCCGCCAGTACTGGTGTGGTTGGCAGGCGCCACAGGCCTTCCAGTTGAAGGCCAGGTTGATCGTCCAGAAGACCATCCGCTTCCAGGTCCCGACGGTGTGGGTGAACCCGCCATCCGTGTTGTAGACCCACGCACCGACAGGCGGCACGGCGTAGCCGGGCTCGGCGGCCAGCGAGACCGGCCGCGCCTGGGGCACGATGTCGAAGACCCGCTCGCCGGCACCCGTCAGGCCCCCGGTCACGGTCATCGTCGACTTGGCGTCGATCACCAGCGTCTGGCCACCAAAAGCGAACACCCGGTGGGGCCGGCGGTTGACGTCGAGCGTCGTCTCCTCCCGCAGGACCGACCGGCCTCGGTCGGTGTCGGTGATGTCGGCGGCGCGCACCTCGGCGGGCGACAGCCGCTTGGCTCCGGCGACGATCGTGATGTCTCCCGCATCGAACTCCTCACCGCCCCGGACCGCGCCCGGCAACGCGGCGACGACGACGGCCGTCGCGAGTGCGACGACCGTTCCTGTCCTGGTCATCCTCGTTCCTCCCGAACTCGCTGGGTTCGAAGGACGGCGCGACCAGGGATGTGCCCGGATTTGCCGGTCTCCCGGCTACGCGCGACAGCCGGCGGCCCATCGGCGCGGGCGCACCCCGTGCTCCTCGCCGCCCTCACCATCCGGCGGGTGAGCGCCATAGGCTCCTCACCGATTTGAGCGACAGCGGGCGGGACGCCGACTACCGACGAAACGAGCCTAGCGGTCGGCCCTTATCCGCCACTTATCAGGGACAGCGTGGACCCGGCCGTTCAGCCGCCGGTCAACCCCAGCCCGATCGCACCGGCCATGAGCGTCAGCCCACTGGCATCGATCGACCACTCCACGGCGCCCGCGTTGAGGACCGCGACCACCGCCTGCTCTAGCTGGCCGGCGGCCCCGCCGCAGCCGACGTCCGTCGTGACGATGTCGCGGAAGGTGATCATCCCGCCGTCGACGAGTGCCGTCCCACCAGCCTGGTTGCAGCCGGTGTTGAGCGCCACCTTGCCGTCGGCGAAGAACTGGAATGTGGCCACGGCATCGCCGGGGATGCTCGAGGCGGCGTCGCCGCTGAAGATCGTGGTGACCGTCCACTTCGTGCCCGTGAGGGGCAGGTCGGGCTCGACGACCTCCCGATCGCCCAGCTTGATGACGGTGTCGCCGGCCGTCAGGACCAGGTCCGTGCCGGTAAGGGCGACCGTCGGGTTCGCGCCCAGGATGGTCGACAGCCAGTCGTCCTGGTCGTGGCGGGCCTGGTCGCAGCCCATCTCGGTCATGCCGCCGCCCTGGAACCGCAGGACGCCGTCGACGACGGCGTACTGCCCGCCGATGCTGTTGCACCCGGCGCTGGCGCCCAGGTTCCCATCGGCGCCAAAGTTCAGGCGGATGCGGGTATTCGGCACGAGGTCGAACGCCTTGCCGGCCACCGTGACCGCGGTCGACAGGAAGGTCCTGCCCGTGACGTCCGCTGCGGCGGGGCTGGGTGACGGGGTCGTGGAGGAAGCGCCGGTGCAGCCGACCAGCAGCACGGCGATCGCGAGGAGGGTGACGGTGGTCTTCATGGCCGGGAGACGACGGCCGGGCTGCCCCGGTTCCAACGAGCTCGCCAGAGGCAAGCCCCGCCGGTCATCGAGCCGTCACGGACCGGGGCTAGGGTCCGCATCCGGGTCGCCGAACGGCGACCGAATCAGCGGAGTGACCGATGCCCCTTGCCGGCGAGCTGGAGCGACTGCTCGCGTCGCTGTATCCGAACCGCGTGCCGATCGCCATCGGCACGCTCGTCGTGATGGTCGCCCTCGCCCTGATCGGCTGGCGGCGTGGCTGGCACCAGACGGCGCGGCGGCATCCCCGGACGACCGGCACGCTCGTGGTCGCCGCGCTGGTCGTCGGCTTGCCGGTCGGCTGGATCCTGGGCTCACCGCTGTTCATCAGGACGGCGCTCGACGAGCCCGCGCCGATCGTCGCCGCGTCGCCGACCCCCGCGCCGCCGGCGCCATCGACGCCGCCCTCGACTGCCCCATCCCGGCCGCCGGCCCCGACGCCCACGCCCAGCCCCACGCTGCCGCCCCTGTCGCTCGCCGGCCAGTTCCAGGGCTTCGACGATTTCCACTTCGGCGAGGGCACCGCCCGGTTGGTCGAGACGGCGGCGGGTGAGTACATCGTCCGGTTCGAGGACTTCTCGGTTCGCAACGGCCCGGACCTGTACGTCTACCTGTCGCCCGGCCCGGACGGCTACGCCGACGGCGCGATCGAGCTCGGCACGCTCAAGGCGACCGACGGCAACTTCAACTACGCAGTCCCGGCCGGCGCGTCCGTCGACGGGGTTCGGAGCGTCGTCGTGTGGTGCAAGGCCTTCTCGGTCCAGTTCGCGCACGCGACGCTGGAACCGGCCTGACCGGCCGCCCTACGATGGCCGTCATGGCGCGCGTCCACGATCCGACCGCCCGACCCTCGACCGATGGGCCGATTCTCGTCGTCGACGACGACGCCAAGATCGTCCGCCTCGTTCGGACGTACCTCGAGCGGGACGGCTTCCGGGTCATCGAGGCGGCCGACGGCCGGGCCGCCCTCGACCAGATCGGGCGCCACGGGCCGGCCCTCGTCGTCCTCGACCTGATGCTGCCGGAGATCGACGGCCTCGCGGTCATCGAGGCGGTTCGCCGGACGAGCCGGACGCCGATCGTCGTCCTCTCGGCTCGGGGGATGACCGACGATCGGATCACTGGCCTGGCCGCCGGCGCTGACGACTACCTGCCAAAGCCGTTCTCGCCGGCCGAGCTCGTGCTCCGCGTCAAGCGGGTGCTGGAACGATCGGGCGGCGGACGGCCCGGTGGCGGCGCGTCCCCGGCTGCCGCCGAACGCGGGATCCTGCGCCGCGGCGACCTGACCCTCGATCGCGACCGGCACGAGGTCCGTGTCGGCGACCGCGAGGTCGTGCTGACGGCGATCGAGTTCCGGCTGCTGGAGGCGCTTGCCGTGGCCGACGGCCGGGTGCTCTCGCGCGATCAGCTCCTCGATTTGGTCTACGGCGAGGACGGCATCGAGATTCTCGACCGGACGATCGACGTCCACATCCGCCGCCTGCGCGACAAGCTGGGCGACGACCCGGATGTGCCGCGCTACGTCGCCACGGTTCGTGGCGTCGGCTATCGCGCGGCGGCCGTCCGCGAAGGGTCGGGCTGAGCGTGCGCCGTGGGATCGGGTTCCGGATCGGGCTGGCGGCAATCGTCGTCGCTGGCCTCGCCCTCGCGATCCTCGCCTTTGGGGTGGTCATGATCGGCGCCGCCCGGTTCGACGCGATGATGATCGAGCATGGCGAATCGGCCGAGTCGAGCGCGGCGATGTTCCGCGACTCGGTGGTCTCGGTCGTTGCGCTGGCGGCGCTGGTCGGGATCGGCGTCGCGGTCGTGCTCGGGATGCTGGTCGGATCGAGGCTGTCGCGGCCGCTGCGCGACGTCGGCGCGGCCGCTCGGCGGATCGCGCGCGGCGAGTACGACGCGCGCATCCCCCGGACCGGCCCCGAGGAGATCGTCAGCCTGGCCGACTCGTTCAACCAGATGGCAGCCGCGCTCGAGGAGCAGGAGCGGGTCCGCCGAGAGTTCATCGCCAATGCCGCCCACGAGCTCCGGACGCCGCTCACCAACCTCAAGGGCTACCTCGAGGCGCTCCGCGACGGCGTCATCCCGCCGGATCGCGCCACGTTCGAGTCGCTGTGGGACGAGGCCGAGCGGCTTGTCCGGCTGTCGCGATCGCTCGACACGCTCGCCGAGGGCGACGAGGGCCGGCCCGTCCAGCTGGTCGAGGTCGACCTGGCGCGGGCGGTGAGGGCCGCGGTCGACCTGGCCACGCCGACGGCTCACGCAGCCGGTTTGTCGATCGAGCTGGAGCTGCCCGAGTCGCTCCCCGCCCGGTGGGACCCCGACGGCCTTGCCCAGGTTCTCGCGAACCTCCTCCAGAACGCGCTCCGCTACACCCCCGCCGGCGGCACGATCACGGTCCGGGCAGAGCGCCGGTCGGGCGACGCGCTCGTGTCGGTCGTCAACACCGGGCCCGGCATCCCGGCGGCGGACCTGCCGCACGTCTTCGAGCGCTTCTACCGCGTCGAGAAGTCGCGCGACGCGGCCCGCGGCGGCGCCGGGATCGGGCTGGCGATCGTCCGCCAGCTGGTCGAGGCGGCCGGCGGCCGGGTCGGTGCGGAGTCGGGCGGCGGCCTCACCAGGTTCTGGTTCAGCCTCCCACGGGCCGGCGAGGGCTCGTAGCCCGCAGATTCGTGCTCGCTAGCAGGGTGGCACCTCGCACAACCGCCGAGCTGGGCGCGAACTCTCAGGGCGATCTCAGGCTTCGGGGCTTGAATCGGGATCACGACGCCAAACCAGCTGTCCGCGGAGACCCCGATGCTCGAGACCCCCGAAACTCCGACCACTCCGACCACCCCGACCACAACCACCACGTTCCCGGTCGCCCCGGTCCGGGTCACGACCCGCAGGAGCTATGTGGCGACCGTCGTCGGCTCGGCCCTCCTCGCCGCCGCCATCGCATCGGCCGGGACATCGGCCGTGCTGCTCTCGACGCTGGGTTCCGCCTCTCCGGCCGCGGCCACTCCCGATGGCACCGCCACGACCGCGGCCCAGGTGACCGTCGCCGCCGGAGACCTGACCGAGGTCATCGCCAAGGCCCGGGAATCGGTCGTCACGATCACCTCCGAGGTCGAGACGCGCGACCGCTTCTCGCCGTTCAGCGTCCCGGCGACGGGCGTTGGCTCGGGCGTGATCGTCACCTCGGATGGCTACATCCTGACCAACCGCCACGTCATCGAGGGGGCGACCGGACTGACCGTGACGCTGTCGGACGGCCGGGAGGTCGAGGCCGAGGTGGTCGAGATCGCGAGCGACACGGACCTCGCGCTGATCAAGATCGAGGCCACGGGTTTGACCGCCGCCACGATCGGCGACTCTGCCGCGATCCAGGTCGGCCAGACGGCCATCGCGATCGGCAGCCCGCTGGGAACTTACACCGAGACCGTGACCCGGGGCATCGTCTCGGCGACCGACCGGACGATCACCGTCACCGACCACGAGACCCGGCGCCAGACGACGCTCGAGGGCCTCATCCAGACCGACGCCGCGATCAACCCGGGCAACAGCGGTGGGCCGCTGCTCAACGCCGCGGGCGAGGTCATCGGCATCAACACCGCCGTCGCCTCGAGCGCCGAGGGCCTGGGCTTTGCCATCCCGATCGAGGCCGCGTCCGGCCTCGTGGCGCAGGCCAACGGCGCCGCCGCGTAGCATCTGACCGACCATGCACCTCCTCGTCGTCGAAGACGACCCTCGCCTCAGCCGGGTCCTCAAGCGCCTGCTCGAGGAGGACCGCCACGTCGTCGAGGTGGCCGAGGACGGTGAGACCGGCCTCGAGATCGCCCTCGAGGCGCCGGGCATCGAGGCGGTGATCCTCGACATCGGCCTGCCGGACGTGTCCGGGCTCGAGGTCGCCCGCCAGATCCGGGCGAAGAAGCACGACGTCGCGATCCTGATGCTGACGGCCCGCGACACCGTCGGCGACCGGGTTACCGGCCTGGATGCCGGGGCCGACGACTACCTCGTCAAGCCGTTCGCCTTCGAGGAGCTGTCGGCCCGGCTGCGGGCGCTGTCCCGCCGGGCCACGCCGGGGCCGCGCCGCGCGGAACCGGTCCTCGCTGTCGGCCCCATCGCCCTCGACGAGACGCGGCGGCTCGTGTCGGTGGCCGGCAAGAGCGTGGACCTGAGCCCGCGCGAGTTCTCGCTGCTCGAGTGCCTCCTCCGCCACCCCGGACAGACGCTGAGCCGCGACCAGCTGCTCGACCAGGCCTGGCCGTTCGGCGTGGCGGTGACGCTCAACGCCGTCGATGCCTACATCCACTACCTCCGGACGAAGCTGGGCAAGGCCGGCAGCCGGATCGAGACCGTTCGAGGAGTTGGCTACCGACTGAGCGATGCCTGACGGCGCCACGACCTTCGCAGCCGAGGACGGAGCCGACCGCCGAGCCCAGGACGCCGACGAGCGGCTCGTTCGGGGCGTCCGGCTCCGGCTGGTGCTGTGGAGCGGTGGCATCACGCTGGCCATCCTGGTCGTGCTGGGGGCCGCGCTGTACGTGGCGGTGGACCGGTCGCTCGCCTTCGGCGCCGAGGCGCAGCTCGACCGGCGGGCCAACCAGGTCATCGATGCGCTCAACAGGAACCGGCCGGGGCCGCAGCTGGGCTTTGCCTTCGGCGGCGACAACGCCAACACCTTCGCCCTCCTGATCGACCCCGACGGCGAGGGCGTCCTGCCACGGGACGGGATCCCTGTCGACCTGCCGCACGATGCCTCCGCGGACCAGGCCCGCCAGACCGGTCATGACGTCGTCGCCGAGACGACGATCGCCAACGGCTCGGCGCGCGTGCTGAGCCGGCCGGTTCGCGCCCAGAACGGGACGTTCGTGATCCAGGTCGCGCAGGACCGGGGACCGGAGATCGCCACGCTTCGGACGACGCTGGCCGTGCTGCTGGGCGGCGGCGCCGTGGCCCTGCTCGTCGCCCTCGGGTTCGGTGCGTTCTACGCCCGGCGGGCGCTGGTCCCGATCCGCCAGTCCCTGTCAGGCCAGCGGGGGGCGCTCCGCCGCCAGCGCGAGTTTGCGGCCGACGCGTCGCACGAGCTCCGAACGCCACTCACCGTCATCCGGAGCTCAGCGGAGCACCTGCTTCGGCATCGCGACCAGCGGGTCGGCGAGGTGGGTGACGCGGTCGGCGACATCACCGCAGAGGTCGAGCATCTGACTTCGCTGGTCGACGACCTGCTGCTTCTCGCCCGCTCCGATTCGGGAGCGGTGGGGCTGGCCCGAGAGCCACTCGACCTGGGTGACGTCGCCGCTTCGGCAGCGTCGTCGCTGCTCCAGCCGGCCACGGACCGCGGCGTCCGGGTGGTGGTCGACCCGGAGCCGGCGGCACTCAGCGGCGACCCGGCACGACTCCGGCAGCTGGTCGTCATCCTGGTCGACAACGCCATCCGCCACACGCCGTCCGGTGGCGAGGTGCGAGTCGCGGTCCGCAGCGAGGCCGGTAACGCCACGCTCGCCGTCGACGACGACGGCCCCGGTGTCCGGCCGGAGGACATGCCCCGCATCTTCGACCGCTTCTGGCGCGCGCCCGGCGCACCGTCCGGTGGCACCGGCCTGGGCCTCGCCATCGCCCGCTGGATCGTGGAGCGCCACGGCGGCCGGATCGAAGTGGCCAACCGGCCCGGCGGTGGGGCCACGTTCACGGCACGCTTGCCGGTCGGCGGTTCGCCCGCCTGACGCGGCGGTATCGTGGGCCGATGCCACTGCGTCGCATCATCACGACAGTACTGTGCGCCGGACTCATCCTGGGATGCGACCTCACGGCGGCGGGGATGGAAAGCGAGTGCGTCGTCCCGGGCGAATCAGTGCGGCTGGTCCGCGTCGAACAGGCGTCCATGGAGCCCGCACTCCAACCCGGCGACGTCGTGCTGGCCTTCGGCATCGTCACAAGCGACCCGGCAGCTGGCGACATCGTGGCCTTCGATCCGCCCGCGGCCTGGGCGAACCCGTCGGGCGAACCGTGGCTGAAGCGCGTCGTCGCCACGGAGTTCCAGCGGGTGACGTTCACCGATGGCTTCGTCGTGGTCGACGATGCGCCGCTCGAGGAGCCGTACCTCGCTCCCGGGACGGCGACGGAGCCAATGGATGTCGATTCCTGGCAGGTGCCGCTGAACCACGTCTTCGTCCTCGGCGACGCACGCGCCCAATCGGCGGACTCACGCAGTTTCGGGCCCCTTCCGCTCGACGCGGTGTTCGGTCAGGTCAGCTTCCGCTGCGAGCCGAGGGAGCGACGCGGGCCGATCGATTAGCTCAAGATTGAACGGCGGCGAGTCAGCCGTTCCCATAGGAGCTCGGACGGCACCCCCGCTGGGTGCCACCGAGGGATGGGACCCGTGGATCGCGAGCTCGTCGAGGCGGCACGTGGCGGCGACAGGGAGGCGTATGCCGACCTGATCCGTACGCGCGGCGACCGGCTCTTCGGCCTCGCTCAGCGGATCCTCCGAGACGTCGACCGGACCGAGGATGCCGTACAGGAAGCGCTGGTGATCGCCTGGCGCGACCTGCCCGGACTCCGCGATCCGGACCGGTTCGACGCCTGGCTCCACCGCCTCGTCGTCCGCAGTTGTCTCCACGAGGCGGTGCGCCAGCGCCGACTCATCGCCAACCTTCGCGTGCTCCCGCCGGATCTCCCGGCCGGCGGCGACGACTTCCTGTCGGTCGCCGATCGGGACCAGCTGGAGCGCGGTTTCCGACGCCTTGATCCGCAGCAGCGGGCCATTCTCGCGCTGCGTCACTACGCCGGGTACGAGCCCGCGGAGATCGCCGAAGTCCTCGGCATCCCCGCCGGCACGGCCCGATCCCGACTCCACCACGCTCACCGCGCGATGCGCGCCGCGCTCGAAGCAGACGCACGCCCGACTGCTGTCGGAGGACAACCAGCATGAACCGCCAGCGTGACATCGAACGAGTCCTCGACGCCTGGTTCGTCGACGGCACGTCGCGGATGCCGGACCGGCTGTTCGACGCTGTCCTCGACGAGGTCGGCCGGATGCCACAGCGGCGCCGTCCGTGGTCCAACCGAAAGGTTCGACCCATGTCACTCCAGGTCCGTCTTGCGGCCGCGGCCGCGGTCATCGTCCTGATCGGCGGTGCCGGACTCGCCTTCCTCAACAACCGGTCGGCTGATACAAACGTCGGCGCGTCGCCGTCGGTGCCGCCGACGCCCGGGGCAGCCAGCGGCGCCCTGCCGGCCGAGCTCGAGCACTTCTTCCTGGCGCCGCGGCGCACGAGCATTGACGTGCCGCCCAACCAGGACCGGGCCATCGTGTCGTTCATCGACGGCGAGTTCCAGTTCAACGATCGGCTGCTGCCTTCCTCGGCATCGGCGGCGGCGGCCGACCAGGTCCGCCTTGTCTCGACGGCCGACTCCCATGGCTGCGCGGTGGGCGATGCCGGCTTCTACACCTGGACGCTGTCGCCCGGCGGCACCCGGTTGACCCTGACGCTGGTGGACGATGCCTGCGCCGCCCGTGCGGCCGTGGTACCGGGCGCCGACTGGATCCGGTCCGACTGCCCGAACCCCGACAACCTGTGTCTCGGCGACCTCGAGGCGGGGGCGTACTCGTCGCAGTACATCGACCCGTACGTGCCCCTCGGTCGCCAGTGGCGGGCTCGATTCGGGGCCATCACCTACACCGTGCCCGAAGGCTGGGCCAACACCTCCGACTTCCCGACCAACTACACCCTGCAGCAGCAGGGTGCCACCGACGAATCCGGCATTTACGTGTACTCGGAGTTCGCGATCATCGAGGACGACGAAGCCTGCACGGAGCTTCCGAAGCCCGGGATCGGTCGTGACGCCACGTCCATGTCCACCTACCTGTCGGGCCATGATGGCCTCGTGGCATCGGATCCCGTCGCCACGACGATCGGCGGACTCGACGGCTTCACGATGCTGCTGGAGATCGACCCGGCCTGGACGCGGAGCTGCCCGTTCATCACCGAGGGAACGCCGATCGTCCCGCTGTTCATCGATCCCGATTCCGAGGAGGGCGGGATGGCCCACGCGATCCAACCCGGTTCCCAGATGCGCGTCTACCTCCTCGACCTGGGTGGCGAGCGCTCGCTCGTGATCATCATCGAGGGCCATGGCGACGCGTCGTGGCAGGCGCTCATCGACGAGGCGACCTCGGTCGTCGAGTCGATGCAATTCCCGGGCTGACCTCCTCGCCCACTCGGCCACTCGCACGACCCCGGCAGGCATCCCCCGCCGGGGTCGTCGCGTGTTCACTGCCAGTGAACAATTTCGGGCGTAGACCCGCCGGAGGTGGCCAGAACGGTGGTTCTGTTGCCCCTCAGTGAACAGATTTGCCCCGGAAGGCGATCGAATCAGCCTCCGATGCCCGCCTGGGCTCGAAGTTGTTGCCTGACAGTGAACGCGGGCCCTGGACGCGGGCCGCAGTGCGTCAGTGCGGGTGTTGCCTGAGGGTGGCCACAGGTCACGTTGCAGTTGCGTGTCGGCCGTTGCGGCCCGGTGTCGGCGGCGCGTACGATCACCCGACCCAGTCCGGCACCTCGTACGGGGCTCGTTCGAGTCCGCCAAGTGCGGCCGAATGCATGAGCCCGCGATGACCCGGTCGGGAGGAGGAGCTGTCATGGCGACAGTCACGTTCGAGCACGTCACCAAGAAGTACGGTGACGTGATGGCCGTCAACGACCTCAACCTCGAGATCGGCGACGGCGAGTTCATGGTCCTCGTGGGACCGTCCGGGTGCGGCAAGACGACCAGCCTCCGGATGATTGCCGGTCTCGAGGAGATCAGCGCCGGCACCCTGCGCATCGGCGATCGCGTCGTCAACGACGTCCCGCCGAAGGACCGCGACATCGCGATGGTCTTCCAGAGCTACGCGCTCTACCCGCACATGACCGTCCGCGACAACCTGGCCTTCGGGCTCAAGTTGCGGAAGGTCCCCAAGGCCGACATCGAGAAGCGGGTCAACGAGGCGGCCGGCATCCTGAGCCTCGAGAAGCTCCTCGACCGCAAGCCCAAGGAGCTGTCCGGCGGCCAGCGACAGCGCGTCGCCCTCGGCCGGGCCATCGTCCGCGAGCCGGCGGTGTTCCTGATGGACGAGCCGCTGTCCAACCTCGACGCCAAGCTCCGCGTCCAGACCCGGGCCGAGATCGCCCGTCTCCACCAGCGGCTCAAGACGACGATCGTCTACGTCACCCACGACCAGGTCGAGGCGATGACGATGGGCAGCCGGATCGCGGTCATGAGCGACGGCCTGCTCCAGCAGGTCGGCACGCCGCAGCAGCTGTACGACCACCCCATCAACCGTTTCGTGGCCGGCTTCATCGGCAGCCCGTCGATGAACTTCGTCGAGGTGACCAACGAGGGCGCCGCCGACGCGTCGGTCCTGACCGCCGAAGGTGGGACGATCAAGATCCCGTTGCCGCCGCGGTTCCGCGAATCGGTCGGCGTGACGACCGGTCGCAAGCTGGCCGCCGGCTTCCGTCCGGAGCACATCGAGATCGGCGAACCCAAGGGCGACAACGCGGCGACCTTCCGGGCCAACGCGGACGTGGTCGAGTACCTCGGCAACGAGGAGCTCCTGCACGTCAATTCCGGCGGCCGCGACATCGTCGCGATCGTCGATTCCGAGCATCGGGTCAAGCCGGGCGACGTCCTCGACTTCCACGTGCCCCTCGACAAGCTCCACCTCTTCGACGGTGACAGTGGGGCGTCGCTGACGTCCCGCGAGGCGGTCGCCGCCGCGTCTTGAGCTCGTTGACCGAGTGACCGAACCCGGCACTGGGGCGGCGGAGGCGCCGGGCGTCTCCGCCGAACCGAACGCAACCTCGCTCGACGAGCGAGTCGTCGATTCGCGAATCCTCCACCACGGTCGATACCTCGACTTCCGGATCGACACGATCGAACGGACCGATGGGTCGCGGGCGACGCGCGAGATCGTGGGCCATCCGGGTGCCGTCGCCGTCGTCGCGATCGACCCGGATGACCGGGTCCTGCTGGTCCGCCAGTTCCGGGTGGCGGTCGGTCGGACGCTGCTGGAGATCCCGGCGGGGACGCTCGACGTCGACGCGGCCACGGGCGAGGTGGAGTCGCCGGACCTCGCCGCGGCGAGGGAGCTCGAGGAGGAGACCGGCTACCGGGCCGGCACCTGGCAGCACCTTGGCAGCTTCTGGACCGCGCCCGGGTTCGCCACCGAGTTGATGCACCTGTACCTCGCGACGGACCTGGAGCCGGCCGATGACGATCGCCTGGGCCCCGACGAGGACGAGCGGCTCGAGCTCGTCGCGATGCCGGCCGCCGAGGCGATCGATGCCGCCGAGCGGGGCCAGATCGCGGATGCGAAGTCGCTGGTCGGCCTGCTCCGGCTGGGCCGCCTGCGGACCGGTTCCGGCCGATGACGGAGCGCGAGGTCGGGTCGGCCACCGTCCGGACGCTCGAGCCGGGTGACGTCGACGCCATCCGGTGGGTCATGGAGGCGTCGCTCGCGACCGATGCGATCCCCGGCTTTACGGCCGCCGACATCGATCGCTCGGTTTCCCGCCTGCCGGCCGATCCCGAGGGTGCCCTCGTCGCCGTCGAGGAGGATCGCGTCGTGGGCTACTGCGTCCCCCGCCACGATGACCTGACGGTCCACCCGCAGTACCGGCGCCGGGGTCACGGCCGGCGGCTCGTCGAGCGGGCGCACGTCCTGGCTGCGGAGCGGGGACTCCCCTACCTGATGCTCCACAGCCCGACCCACCTGGCCGCCACGCGGTCGTTCATCGAGGCGCTCGGCGCCCGCTACCACTCGAGCCTGTGGCAGTTCGAGCTGGCCCCCGGGACAGCGGTCCCTGCACCCGCCTTCGCCTCCGACCTGACCGTCCGCACGCTCGGCGACGACCTCTCCCTTGCCGAGGTCGTCGACCTGATGAATACCACCTTCGCCGACCATCCCACGCCGCTGTCGTGGACGCTCGAGACCGTCCAGCTCGTCCACGACCTGCCGGATTTCGACGCCGAGGGCATCCTCCTGGTCGCGCCGGCAACGGACCCCGAGCGTCACGTTGCCTTCACCAAGGTCGAGCTCAACGAGGAGGACGGTCAGCGGGTCGGGTTCGTCGCCCTGATCGGCGTCTTGCCCGGGTGGCGGGGCCGGGGCATCGGCCGCGAGCTCCTGCATTGGGGGATCGACTACCTTCGCCGCCACGGCGCCGGCCGGATCGACCTCTCGGTCGTGGCGATCAACGATCGGGCCCTCGGCATGTACCGCCGGACGGGCTTCGTCCCGACGATCGAGTGGCCCCACTACATCCTGCCCATCGGGCCGCCGGAGCTCAGTCCTCGGGAGCCGGTCCCAGCCTCGTGAGCGCGCCCCGGTAGAGCGCCGATTCGGGGCTCAACGCCACCGCCAGGCGGAGGTGCGTCCGCGCCTCCTTCGGCCGGCCGAGCTGCTTGAGGCTCAGGCCGAGGGCGTAATGGGCGTAGTGGGCCGAGGGATCGATCTCCAGCAGGGCCTCGAACGTCGCCCGTGCCGGCTCGTGCTGGCCGCTGTTGTAGTACGCCCGGCCGAGGGCCTCGAGGATCGAGCCCTTGCCCGGCTCCATCCGGGCGGCGCGTTCGAGGACGACCGCCGCCTGGGCATGATGGCGATCGCGGAGCAACTCCTGGCCCCGCTGGAGGAGCGCGTAGGCCGTCTCGTCCTCGGCCTCGTCGGCGTGCATGGGGCCATGGTTGCACGGCCGCCCGCGCGGGGGATCGGCCCGAATGGACCCTCGCTACCCCTGACCGTCGCGCCAGGCGGCGAGGTCGACGGTGCGCAGGCGGGGTGAGTCGGTCAGGCCCGGGATCCGGCCGCGCTTGGCGATCGGCCGGCCGTCGATCTCCTTGATGTCGCCGGTGAAGTCGATCGGCGTGGCGCCGCTGATGTACGACCCGACGGCGAACGAATCGACGGGCGCGCCGGATTCCTTGAAGACGAGGATCCGCTCCGGGTTGAGTCCACCGGAGACGGTGATCCGGACGTGGCCGAAGCCGGCCTGGTCGAGCCGGGCCCGGATCTCGTGGACCAGCTCAGGGGTCACCCGGCCGCGCTCCGACGGCGTGTCGAGGCGGATGCCGTACAGCCGATCGCCCAGCGCGTGGGCCACCCGGAGGGCCTCCTCCGCCTCGTCCTTGAACGTGTCGACGAGGACGATCCGGGGCACGTCCGGGCCCAGCTCGCGATCGAAGGCCAGGGCGGCCTCCACGGTGTCCCCGAAGATCAGGACGAGCGAGTGGGGCATCGTCCCGGTCGGTGCCAGCCCAGCCAGGCGCGCCCCCGCCGGCGTCGACGCCCCGACGCAGCCGCCGACGATCGCCGCGTAGTCGAGGACGTCGGTGATGTCCGGGTGGACGTGCCGGGCGCCGAACGAGATGACCGGCTCGGGGGCCGCCGCGTCGACGCACTCGCGAGCCGCCGTCGCCCAGCCGGTCGACTGGGCGAGCATCCCCAGGAACGCGGTCTCGTACAGCCCGAAGCGCCGGTAGCGGGCACGGATCCGGAGGACGACCTCCTTGGGCGCGACGACGTCGCCGTCGCTCAGCGCCTCGACGCTCGTCTCGGCCGGATCGCAGGCGGCGAGGACATGCCCCAGGAGGTTCTTGGCCTCGTCGATCCCGCACAGGACGGCTTCGCGGCGGGTGAAGACCTCCATCGAGACCAGCGGATCGAGGCCGTTCCGCTCGAGGATCGCCGCCGCACGAGCGAAGTACACGTCGGCCGATTCGCCGGACATGATCTCCGCCGACGGGCGGAGGCGCTGGAGTCCCATCAGGCCTCGGATGGGTTGGCGAGGCAGGCCGGGGTCACGCTCCGTCGTCTCCTCTCGGGTCCGGTGCAACAGACTCGAGGACCGGCTCGGCCTGCGGCTGCGGCGCGATGGGCGGCGCCGCGGGATCGGCCGCGAGTGTACCGTACGGCGCCGCTGCGGCCGGGGTGGCGTGGGCGGCGACGGCCCGGGCCCGGCGGCGCCGGCGGACCAGGATCACCATGCCGGCCAGGGCGACGACGCCACCGGCCGCCCCGCCCGCCGCGGCCGCGCGAGTCCGGCCCACCTCCGGCGCGGCCGCGATCATCGCCACCGCCGCATCGGCTTCGGCGATGGTGGTCGGCCCCTCGTCGGCGTCGAACGCGGCCGCCGCCGCGGCGAACCTGGCCTCCGGCTCCACACCCCACAGGCCGAGCGTCGTGATCGCGTCCCGTTCTGCGTCCAGCGTCGCCCGGGCCGCCTCGAGCGCGTCCAGGCTCGCCCGCTGCTCCTGGGCGATCGATTCGGCGGCCTCGAAGTCGTCCTCGGCCGCCTCGTAGGCCGTCTCCAGCCGGTCCGACAACGTCAGCCCGAGGGCCTCGCTCCGGGCTTCGAGTACCTCCCGGTCGTCGAGGACGGCCGTCGCCTCGCCAATCGCGTCGGTGGCCTCGTCGAAATTCCAGGCACCCATCTCGTCCCGGACCACGAACGGCGGCAGCCAGCCGTCGCCGTCGGCCACCAGGGCGGCGTAGGCCTTCCTGGCCTCGGCACGATCGTCGAGAAGCGTGTCGTCCGCCGATTCGGTGACCCACTCGCGGAGCACCGCTTCGGCGCCCGTCGATCTGCCCCGTTCCTCGAGCAGGTCGAGGAACCGCCGCCAGTCGTCGGCGGCGGCGACCGATTCGGGGTCGGGCGCGCCGACGTAGGCGATCTCGTTGGCTTCGGCCGCCGCGAACACCCGCCGCATACCGTCGACCCCGATCTCGTCGACGATCGCCCGGATCACAGTCCACGAGGCGTGGTAGCCGTATTGCTCGCGGTCGTCGGTCTCTTCGTCCTCGATCCGCCCGGGATGGGTCCAGCCGTTGAGGCGGATCGCGGCGGCATCGTCGGGGGCGACCGCATCAGGTGCCTCGGCCGGCCGGTCGAGGGCTTCGAGCACCAGGGCGGCGTATTCGTCGGCCAGGCCCTCGGTGATCCAGCGGCCACGGAACAGGTCGTTGTTGAACCAGGCGTGGGCCGCCTCGTGGACGATCGTCAGGTCGTCGAGGTCCTCGCCGATGTCGATCCGGTTCTCCCCGGGATAGAACACCCCGGCGTAGCCCTCGAGCAGCGGCGTGTAAACCTCGTAAACGTTGACCCGGCCGTCCAGTGGCCAGGCCAGCCCGATCTGCTTCTGGAGCTCGGGCAGGCCGTCCGACAGCAGGTCGACGACCTTGGTTCGCCACTCCTGGTCCTCCGGCCACGACCGGACGGTCACCTCGGCCGCCCCGATGTCGGTCAGCACGTCGCGCCGGAGCGAGGAGGTGCGCTGGGCGTCGATCGTGACGAACCACTCCTGTGGCTCGGCGATCGCGGTCGCGGTCAGCCGGGTCTCGTTGCCCTCGACTCGCCGCGCCAGAGCCGAGCCGTTGACCGTGTCGTCAAAGCCGCTTGGCAGGACGATGGTGATGTTCGCCCGGCCGGGATCGCCCCACGCCCAGGCGTAGAACGCGGCGAACGCCTCGCCGACCCGGATCGGGCTGGTCGATCGGGGTTCGCCGCCGGGCAGGTCGAACTGGATCCGGAGCCGGTGCGTCTCGCGGTAGTCGAGCCGGTTGGCGAGGCGGACCGTCAGCGCCGTGAAGCCGTCGTCGCGCTTCGTCGTGACCGACAACCGCTGGCCGGAGGCCGTCGCCCGGACCGATGCGGCCTGCTCGTGGATCCCGAACCCGAGCTCGTCCCAGTAGTAGCGGATGATCTGGCTGCTGGTCACCCGGTTCGGTTTGAGGTTGGTCGCAGTGATGTCGATCGTGACGTGGACCGCCCCGCCGGCGGGATCGACCACGTACGTCGAGTTCGCCGCGATCCGCAGCTCCTCGGCCGCCGCGACCGGCCGGGCCGTGGCCGGGCTGAGCAGCAGGGCGACGGCCGCAAGGGCGGCAAGGAGCGGCGCCCGGTGGCGGCTCGAGTGACCGTCCACGTTCCCCTCCTCCGATCCCGGCCCTGGTGGTGGTTCAGGCCGCGCGGCGGGTCGTCCTCAGCCGGCCAAGGGCGATGGATCCAAGGACGAGGATAGCCAGCCCGGCGAGGATGGCCAGCCCGATCCCGGTGAGGATCCGGTTCCGCCCGACGTCGGCGGCGACCAGCCACGTCTCCCGGGCGCTGACCGCGAGCTCCGCGGAGGTGCTGAGCTCGCCCTGGGCGAAGGCACCCCGCGCGGCGGCCAGGACCGCGTCAGGCGCGCTCCCCAGGAGGCCAACCTGCTGGACGACGTCCGGGGCGGCGGGGCGGGCGGCGCCGGCGTCGACGATCAGGCTGATCGCGGCGGCTTCGGCGTCGGCCTCGGCGCTGGCCGCCGTGAACCCCGCGTCCGACTCGAAGGCCAGCTCGAGTCGGGTCGGCAGGCTGAGGCCGGCCGACGCCGCCGCTGCCTCCAGCTCCTGCCGCCGGTCGAGCATCGTTTCAGCCGCGGCGAGGAGCCCGGTCGCATCCTCGAACTGCCAGGTTCGCATCGCATCGCGGACGGAAGGCGGCAGCTCCCAGCGGCCCGCCCGGCGGAGCACGGCGGCGTAGGCGTCGCGCGCTTCGGCGCGCTGCTGGAGGAGGTCCGCCTCTTCTGGCCGCGTCACCCAGGTCCCCCACAGGTCGCCGTACTCGGCGCTGGTGTGGTCCTCGAGGAGGTCCAGCAACCCCCGCCAGTCGGGCGGTTCGGCGCCGGCCTCGACTGGGCGGCTGGGGCTCGCGTCGACGTTCGGCGGCTGATAGGCGAACGTGCCTGCGGCCGCCGCCCGCCAGACCCGCCGCAGCCCGTCGTAGCCTGCCCGCTCGGCGATCTCGCGGGCCAGCGCCAGGGACGCGGCGTAGGCGTAGTCCTCCGTGGCGAGATCGGCGGCCGTGTCGCCGACGCCAACCGTGCCCCAGGCATTGAGCGGGATCCGGGACGCCTGGAGCTCCTCGGTCAGGTCATCGGCGACGACCACCTCGTCGATCCGGCCGCCGGCGGCGATGGCGTAGTAGGAGGCAAACGCCTCGTTGGCCCAGCGGTCGGCCAGCAGCGAGCCGTTGAACCAGGCGTGGGCCGCCTCGTGGAGGACGACGAACGTATCGGCGTAGTAGGCGACCTCGATCCGGCCCGCGGCGGGATCGAACAGCCCGGCATAGCCGCCGGTCGTCCGGCTGACCAATTCCTGGACGACCAGCGCCTCGCCGCCGCTCCACGGCAGCCCGATGAGCTGGCTCAGCACCGGCGCCGACCGCTCGAACAGCGTCCCGACGCGGCTCGACCAGTCCGGGTCGTCCGGCCAGGAACGGATCGTCAGCTCGACCGAGTCACCGCCCACCCGGGCGTGGCGCACCTGTTCGGTGTAGGCACCGGGCCGATCGGCGACGACGTACGCAAAGTAGGCGGTCGCATTTTCGAGGGTGCCGCTGGCGAGGACGACCTGGCCGGCCTCGTTGGTCGCCGGCTCGCCCAGCTCGCCGGCCTCGACCTGGACGGTGTAGCCCTCGGGGAACGTGACCTTGACGGTGCCGCCGGCGATCCCGTTGGGGTAGCCGAAGCCCCACACCGGAAAGGCAACCAGGGCCGACCCGACGCGGACCTCGCGGGTTGCGGCGCCGCCGGGATCGGGCAGGTCGAAGGTCAGCCGAAAGCGGGCGCTCTTGCCGGCCGCGATCCGCTGGCCGAAGCCGATGGCGAGGACCTGATGGGTACTCCGCTTCTGGCTCACCCGAACGGACGGCTCGCTGCTCTCCGACGTGATCTTGAAGTTCGTCGTCCCCGGCTGGACGGTCATGAAGGCACGGTCGAAGTAGTAGCGCCGGGTCGGCGTGTCGCGGAGGTGGTTGGTGGCGACGAGATCGACGGTGACGCGGACGCGGGCCTCGTCCGGGACGACGAGGTACGAGGCATCGGCCGTGATCGTGAGGTCGTCGGCGGCACGGGCGGCGGGGACGACGGGCGTCGGCGCGGCCACGATGCCGAGGGCCAGGCACGCGGCGACGATCGCGGGCACCGCCCGCCGCAGGGACAGCCGCGTCACGACGGCTCGAGCTCCGGCAGCCGCGTCGCGTAGCGTTCCAGCAGCGCCGGGTTCCGCCCGGGCTTGGTGCCGTAGCCCTCGGGCCGCTTGTGGTCCAGCCACAGCCAGTCGGTCGTTTCGTCGAGCAACCGGTCGCTGACCGCCAGGATCCGGGCGAGGGCGAGGCCCACCGCGTCGGCGTCGAGGCCGGCCCGCGGCAGCTCCGCGGCGAGCACCGGCCGCTCGTCCTCGGCCACGGCGAACTTGACGAACGGGAATTCGTCGTTCCAGCGCAGCAGCCGGCGATACGACTTCCGGAATCCGTCGTTGATGGGCGGCGCGTAGTGGGCCCAGCAGATCAGGCCGAGGGCCGGGTCGAGGATCAGCGTCACCCGCAGGTCGAAGCGGCGGCGGCCGTCGAGCAACAGGTCCCAGGCGACGATTCCGTCGCGATCCGCCCGTTCGAGGGGCGTGAGGCCAAGCTCGCCCAGCCAGCGCTCCACGTCGGCCGGGCCGGTGCCGGCCGGCGCGAGCTCGGTCGAGGACATGGCGGGCAGTCTAGCCCGAGTCCGGATTCGACGGCCCCTACCCCCCCAGGTTCCCTCCCAGCCGCGTGGCGACTGGCCAGCAGGCACCGCGGCTCAGCGGCCTTCGCGCCCCGTGGTCCCGGTCGCCGCCCGCGCCTCGACCGCCACCGGCTCCACGTCCGGTGCCATCACCGGTACGCCGTCGCCGGTGCGCTTCCGGCTGCGCCGTTCCTTGGCCCGTTCGACCGATGCGCCGGACTTGATCGCGCGGCTCACGAAGTCGCTGGTCCGGACGTCGCCGGCGATCTTGACGTTGCGCCCAACCCGGACGCCGCGAGGGATCACGGTTCGCTTGCCGACCACGTTGATGCCGGTGTTGAGGCGAGCCGGCTCCTGCTTGTTGGGCGTGTCGAAGTCGCCGCCGTCACCGATGATCGAGCCTTGGCCGACGACGACCTCCTTGTCGAGGATCGAGCGGTCGACGACCGCGCCGGACCGGATGACCGAGTCGAACATCACGATCGAGTCCCGCACCACCGCGCCGACATCAACCCGGACGCCCGGCGACAGGACGCTGTTGACGACCGTCCCGTTGATCACGCAGCCGTGCGAGACCAGGCTCCGGTGGACTTGCGCGGTCGGGCCGATCTTGGCCGGCGCGCGCTCCTCGGAGCGGGTGTGGATCAGCCACTCCTTGTCGTACAGGTCGAGCTCCGGGTGGTCGACCAGGAGGGCCATGTTCGCCTCCCAGTACGACTGGATCGTGCCGACGTCCTGCCAGTAGCCGTCGAACCGGTAGCCGAAGACCCGCGCCCCGGCGTCGAGCATGGCCGGGATGACGTGCCGCCCGAAGTCGTCGCGGTCCTCGCCCAGCCAGCGCCGGAGGGCCCGCTTCGAGAAGACGTAGACGCCCATCGAGGCGAGGTCGCTCTTGGGCTGCTTGGGCTTCTCCTGCCACTCGGTGATCTTGTCCGATTCGTCCATCGCCAGGATGCCCATCCGGCTGGCCTCGGCGAGGGGAACCCGGCGGACGGCGATCGTCACGTCGGCCCGCTTGCGACGGTGGGCGGCGATGAACGGCTGGTAGTCCATCTTGTAGATGTGGTCACCGGCCAGGATCAGGATCGTGTCGGACGAGTCGTGCTCGAGGACGTTGAGGTTCTGGAGGACCGCGTCGGCCGTGCCCCGATACCACTCCGCCACGCGGCCGCGGGCGATGTACGGCTGGAGCAGCTTGACGCCGCCGCGGTTGCGGTCGAGGTCCCACGGCCGGCCAAGCCCGATGTGGTCGTTGAGGCTGCGGGGGTTGTACTGGGTCAGGACGACGACGTTGTCGACGTCCGAGTTGACGCAGTTCGACAGGGTGAAGTCGATGATCCGGTACTTGCCGCCGAACGGGACCGCCGGCTTGGCGCGCACGCCCGAGAGGATCGAGAGGCGCTCACCTTCGCCGCCGGCCAGGATGACCGCCATCGTCCGCTTCATCGGGCCGTCCTTCCCATGCTGCCGATGGGTCGCCGAGGCGTCCGATGCTAGCACGCGGGTCTGCCGCGGCGGATGAACGGCGTTCGCCGATCCGTTGCCGGCGTGTGACGGCGCCGTTGCGCCGAGCGGCTGCGGCGCGTGGCCGCCGCTAGAGGAAGAGACGCGGGTTGGCGAAGCTCCCGTTGAACTCGACCATCCAGTGGAGGTGCGGGCCCGTCGTCCGGCCGGTCATGCCGACGTAGGCGATCACATCGCCGGCTTCGACGTGCGCGCCGGCCCGGACCCGCGGCGGCTTGGCCGCGTTGTCCACGTGGCCATACCAGCTCTGGAGGTTGGTCGAGTGGGCGATGATCACGATCCACGCCTTGGGGTACGGGTCGTACGGGTTCGGGCCGGCGAAGACGACCGTGCCGGGACCCGCCGCGTAGATCGGGGTGTACATCGGGGCGGCGATGTCGATGCCCTTGTGGAAGTGCGGGCAGTTGCCGAGCGGCGGCTCCCAGGCGAACCCGGTGCAGCCGTAGGTCTGTGACACGATCCCCGCCTTCATCGGCCAGATCAGGGTGCCGTTGTACTCCGACGGGATGCGGCCCTGCCGCGCCTGGTCGGCGATGAGCTGGTTGATCTTGTCAGAAAGCTGCTTCTGGGCCTTGGCGGCCTCGGCCAGCGCCTTGGCCAGGTTCTTGGCGTTCTTGTTGACCCTGGCGTAGGTCGCCTTCTGCTCGTCGAGGATCCGCTTGGTCTCGGCCTCGAGCTCCTTGAGCCGGGCCTGGGCCTCCTGCAGCGCGACCAGCTGGGCGTCCAGCTCGCGCTTCTGTTGGGCCGTCTCCTGGCGCATCAGGTTGGTCTGCTGGCGGGTCAACAGGACCGTCTGGTGGAGGGCGGCCAGCGTCTCCTGGTCGCGGATGATCTGCTCGGCGAGCGCCCGGTCCTGGTCGCCGACGTCGAGCTGGTAGCTGACCTCGGTGAGGACGTCGGCGAACGATCCGCCCGAGAGGAAGGTCTCGAGGAGGCTCGTCCGGTCGGTGTTGTAGGCGTCACGCAGCCGATCGGCGAGTAGTGCCCGGCGCTCGGTCAGCTCACGCCGCTTGGCGGCCTCCTGGCGCTCGAGGCGAACGAGATCGGCGTCGAGACGGGCCAGCTCCGCGACGAGGGCCTCGTACGCCGCCTTGACGACGTCGATCTGCTTGACCATGTCGGTGATCTCGGCGCGAACCGCATCGAGATCGGCACCGACGGCCTTGAGCTGCTCGCTGGTCTGGGCGATCTCCGCCTTGAGGCCCTTCTGGAGGTTGGCGAGCTTCTCCGCCTGTTCCTTCTGCTTGGCGATCTGCTGCTCGAGCGCTTTCTGGCGGGCGAGCGCGTCGGAAAGCTCGTCGCCGGCCACCCTGGTGGTGGGCATGGCGATCGAGCTGGAGAGCAGCGGGACCAGCAGGAGGAGGAAGGCGAGTCGGCGGATGCGACGTCGGGGACGCTGGCCGGAGAGGGTGAGCGAGCTCTTCGGTTGTCCTGACTGCATCAGCAGGCGTGCGTCATCGTGCGAGCAAACTCCGTTTGGGCAACGCGTCCGGGTTTCCCGGCCCGATGCGAGTGACGGCTACGGCTACGCTCGCCGGTGAACTCGTCGTCCGGAACGCGGGCACTGCCCCCGGGGACGACACCGGCTCGTTGCCGAGAATACCAGCCGCTGTCCAATCCTTGCACCGGCATTGCAATCGGCACATCCCCCGTATGTACCAGAGGGCCCCGCACCGGCGGATGAACCGTTGCTCCCGGGCACCGAGCGCCCACCCGGCCGAATACCAGGCCGGCCCGGTCCGCTCCCGGCTCCAAGCCGCATAGTCAGAGAAGGGTTACGGGAGAGTCGTAGGAGCGCGGTCTCGACCGATTCGAACCGAGGCGGGCACCCTAACGCGCGTTACGAGCGGGTTGGCGGGCCGGTTCGGGTCATGAAGCGGTTGAATAGGCCTTCACTGCATGCCAGGCGCGCGACCGCGTGGCGACCGACCGGCGGTACCGGCGGGACCGCGCGAGCGCGGCCGCTACGGCAGCGCCTTCGGGCCCGTCTGCACCTCCACGAAGACCGCCGTCGTCCGTGCCGGGACGGTGAAGGTCCCCGTCTTCTGCTTGAACTTGGACGTCGTGACCGTCACGTCCTCCGAGGTGCGCTGGACCCTGTGCAACAGGAAGTGATCGCCGGCCGCATCGGCCAGCGTGATCGACTGGCTCGTGTCCGAGGCGTTGATCATCACCACCAGCGACCGGGCGTTCGGATCGAGATCCGTCCCGACCGTGTCGGAAATGCGCATCACGATCAGCCCCGGCACCTGGCTCGGGCCGCCGTTGGCGAACGTCAGGCGAGCCGATACCTCGGCGAACGAGCCGAGCCGGAACAGCGGCGACGACGCCCGGATCTCGAGCAGCTCGCGGAACCGGGCATCGGTCCAGGCGATGTCGCCCGAGGTGGGTGCGATCAACGGATTCGACAGGATCGGCTCGATGACCGGCCAGGCGCCCCCGTTGTCGTCCTCGCGTGGCAACCCAACCCCGAAGTTGTTGGCGCTGCCGTCCCAGAAGATGCGGTTGAACCAGTCGCCGGAGTCGTACGAGTTGCGATCCATCGACTTGGACCGCAGCAGCTCGCCACCGGCGTGGAAGAACGGGACGCCCTGGCCGAGGGCCACGGTCGACAACGCGACGACCTGGGCCCGGGCCCGCTGCGCCTTCGAGGTCGACTGCGGCAGCTTGTAGGCGAGGATGTCGAACAGCGTCTCGTTGTCGTGCGCCTCGACGTAGGTGATGGCTTCCTGCGGATCGGTCGTGTAACCGGCGGGCGAGCCGTTGTAGTCCACCTGTGAGCCCGTGACCACGGCGCCCGTCCGGTCCACGAACTCGTAGTCGCGGAGGTTGCCGGTCAGGCCGACCTTGATCTGGTCCTGGAGCAGGAGCAGGCGAGCCCGCTGCTCGGCCGGGGTCATCGTCTGGAACTCGTTGGGATCGGTGAACAGGCCCGAACCGAAGCCCTGGTTGAGGGTGTGGTTGCCGTCGAACGGGCCGCCGCCGCGGACGGCGTCGCGGAGCCGGTCGTTGAACGTGCCGATCCCCGTCCCGTGGAGCTCGAGCTGGGTGGCCTGGACGAAGCGGGCGTTGTTCGCCACCTCGCCGAAGTTCCAGCCCTCGCCGTAGACGTAGATCGACGAGCCGTCGACGCCGTCCTCGGCGAGCGTGAGCGCGTCGAGCGCGGCGCGGACCGCCAGCATGTTGGCCCGCGAGTGGTGGCCCATCAGGTCGAACCGGAAGCCGTCGACCTTGTAGTCGCGGGCCCAGGTCACGACCGAATCGACCATCAGCTTCTCCATCATCGCGTGCTCGGTCGCCGTGTTGGCGCAGCACGTCGAGTTGGCGACGGTCCCGTCGTCGAGGAGGCGGTGGTAGTAGCCCGGCACGATCCGGTCGAGGACCGACTTCTCGGCCTGGCCGGCCGCGTTGGTGTGGTTGTAGACCACGTCCATCACCACCCGGAGGCCGGATTCGTTGAGCGACTGGACCATCGACCGGAACTCCGTCGTCCGGCCGGCACCCGATGGGTCGACGGCGTAGGAGCCCTCCGGGGCGGTGTAATGCCACGGGTCGTAGCCCCAGTTGAAGCCGTCCTGCGCCCGCGTCTCGGCGATGCAGGCCTGCTGTTCCGGTGACGCCGGCCCGTACGACGCCAGGTCGCACGGCGGCTCGAGCTGGGCGGCCCGGTTCTCCTCCACCGTGGCGATGTCGAACACCGGCAGCAGGTGGACGTGGGTCAGCCCGGCCTGGGCCAGCCCGCGGAGCTGGGTCATTCCGTCCGAGGCGGCTTCGGTGAAGGCGAGGTAGGTCCCCCGCTCCGCCGCCGGCACCGTCGGGTCGTTGATCGAGAAGTCGCGGACGTGGAGCTCGTACAGCGAGATGTCCTCGGGCTTGGCAAGGGCGGGCTTGGCCACCGAGGACCAGCCGGCCGGCGCCAGCGCCGCATCGGCGAGATCGACGATCTGGGTCCGGGTCGAATTCGTCGCCAGGGCGAACGAGTACGGGTCGGTCACCAGGTTGTGCTCGACCTGCCCGGTCGTCGGGGCGTAGACCTCGACGTCGTACAGGTAGTACTGGCCCTTCCACGACGCCGCGCCGACGACGGACCACACGCCCGTGGCGTCGTCGCGGGTCATGGCCACGTCGGTCGAGGTCGCCGTCGAGGCGTCGGCGAACCGCTTGAGGACCACCGACTTCGCGGTCGGTGCCCACAGCCGGATCGTCGGGGCGCCACCGCTCCAGGTCACGCCCAGTTCGCCGGTGTAGGTGTAGAGGTCGTCGAGGACGCCCGGGATCTGGACCCCGGTCGCGATCCGGAGCGCGCCCGTGTCGTCGGACGCCGACACGGCCAGTTGGCCGGACAGGGCCGCCGCCGCGGCATCCAGGTCCGCGGATCCGATCCGGAAGGCCTGGTAGTTGGCGAGGTGCGGCCACTTGGCCTTGAGGTCGTCCGACAGGCCGCCGGCGACCCGGCTCAGCGGGATCGACGACCCACCGGTGATCGCACCGCCCTCGACCGCGAGCCCGCCCTCGGGTGCGGTATGGAGCGCGTACGTGCCACCGGGGATCGGCTCGATGTTCCAGGCGATCGTGTCCGCCGTCAGCCAGTGGGCCTTCTGGCGGCCCAGGTCGGCGTCGACGCCGGAGCCCGCCTGGATCGGCAGGAGGTACTTGGCGTTGTTCTCGGCGTCCACGTGGCCGGACAGGTACCACACCTCGTGGCCGACGTTGACCAGGTCGAGGAACTGGTCCGGACCCGGGTCCTTCGTGTCGCCGCGATGGAGGATGTAGGCCAGCTCCGTCGCGCCGTCGTCGAGGTCGAGCTCGAAGACCGGCCCGAACCGGTCGAACCGGGTCGGCTTGATCGGCGAGGTCCACTCCGGGTCGGGGTCGAGATGGCCGGCCCAGGTATGGATGCCCCAGAAGTCGACGAAGTTGGACGACGACGGGTCGCCGTAGTCGCCATCGGGGCGGTGGTAGTGGATGACCGCGAAGTCCTCGGCGGCACCGCGGCTGGTGTAGATCGTGGTGTCACCGGACTGGATCCAGACGGCGGGATCGTCGGCCGGGATGAAGCTCTGGTCGGGTCCCGGATCCTTCTCGTCGCCCTTGTGGATGATGAAGTTGACCGGCAGCGCGGCAGCCGCGGCGCCCGGCTTGATCGGCACCCGCCAGTGAGCGCCGTAGTCGTCGACCTCGTCGTACGGTCGCGGTGACGTCCACTCGGTGCCCACGCCGTCGGCGATCGCATCGCCCCACAGGTGGAGCCCCCAGCCGTCGTAGTTCCCGTCGGGCCGCTGGTAGCGGATGTCGACGTAGCCCTGGGCCCAGGCCTGCGAGGTGTAGACCGTCAGGTCGCCCTGCTTGAGCCAGATCTCGGGGTTCTCGGTTGGGTTGAAGAAGCGGTCCGGTCCGGGATCCTTCTCGTCGCCCTTGTGGGGGATGAAGCCGACGTTGTCGGCGTTGGGCAGCAGCTTGACCCAGGCGAACGGACCGTAGCCGTCCTCGCCCGCCAGCGGCACCGGGTTCTCCCAGGTGACCGTCTGATCGATGTCCTCCCAGAAGTGGAAGCCCCAGCCGTCGTAGTCACCGGCCGGCCGGTTGTAGTGGACGACCGCGTAATCGGGCGTGCCGCCACCGCCACCCGGCGGCTCGACCTCGCCGACCACGGCGGTGGCGGTGTCGGAGGCCAGGTTGCCGTCGCGGTCGAGGACCACCGCCTTGAACAGCAGCGGCGTCCCGACCTCGAGGTCAGAGACGTCGTAGTAGGCCCGGTACGGGGCGTTGTCATCGGTGCCGATGATCGACCACTCGGTCGCGCCGCCGGCCTTGACGGCGAACGTCACCTCGGCGAACTCGCCGTCGTCGAGGGTCGCGCCAACCTGGACACGACCGACGACAGCGGAGCCCTCGGCGGGGGCGACGATCGCGATGCCAGGGGCACTGGTGTCCGCAGCCAGCGCGGCGTCGGCCCGGTAGACCACCGCCGACAGCGGCGGCAGGGTGAGGGTCAGCTGCCCCGAACCATTCGTCGACAGGCTGCCCGTCGCGCCGAAGATCGCGCTGAAGGCGGCGTCGGCGGCGTATGTCTGGATGGCCTGCGTCTTCTCCGCCTCGCTGTTGTTGAGGGCCACGACGTACTCGATGCCCTCGTCGGCGACGATCCGGGAGAAGGCGAAGATCCCGCCGCCCGCGTCGGCGTTCGAATAGCGGTGGACCTGGGCGCCATGCTGCAGTGCCGGGTGGGCTGCCTTGAGCGCCGCCAGGTCGGCGAAGTGGTCGTACAGCGGGTGGGCGCCGTCGAAGTTGGCGACGGCCGTGGTGGCGTCGGTGCCGATCAGGTCGTCGTCGTTGTACGAGGCGACCACGCTGGGCATCATGTCCTGCCGCGCGTCCTTGTCGCCGCCGTCGCCGGTGAAGCCCTGCTCGTCGCCGTAGTAGACGACGGGCTGGCCGCGGACCAGGTACATCAGCGAGTGGGCCAGCCGGTCGCGGGCGACCGCCTCCGCGTCGCCGGACAGCCCCGGCGCGGTCACGATCGATCGGCCGATCCGGCCGATGTCGTGGTTGCCCAGGAACGTCGGCAGGCTGTAGGCGTTCGAATCCGCGTCGGTGTACCAGTCGTCGTCGGCGAACAGGTCACGCAGCGTGTCGGTTGGCGCCGAGAAGGCGGCGAACCCCGTGGCCCGCGCCTGGAAGCCGAAGTCGAGCGTCGCCTGGAGCGTGCCTTCGGTCGTGTACTGCGACATGAACGACGGGTTCGAGTCGAAGACCTCGCCGAACATGAAGAAGTCGTCGTTGCCGAGCGTCGTCGCGTGGCCCTGGAGGGCCGGCGAGAAGGCCTGCCAGAACTCCATGTTGACGTGCTTCGCGGTGTCGATCCGGTAGCCGTCGATGCCGATCTCGGTGACCCAGGTCTCGTAGATATCGATCATCCCGTCGACCACTGCCGGCTGTTCGGTGAACAGATCGTCGAGGCCGAAGAAGTCGCCGTAGTTGGAGCTCTCGCCGACGAATGAGGAATCACCCCGGTTGTGGTAGCGGGTCGGGTCGTTGAGCCAGGCCGGGACCTTGACCGTCTCGTCCGGGGTCGTCCGGAAGACCGGTGAGTACGGGAACGAATCGAGGTCGAGGGCCGGGAAGGTCGAGGTTCCGGCGTAGTCGCGGTCGTCGAACTCGACGCCGTCGGCGTCCACGTACGGGAAGTCCGACTTGTTGCGGTAGGCGTACGTGCCTTCCTCGTAGTCGATCACGTCGGCGGTGTGGTTGGTGATGATGTCGAAGAAGACCTTGATCCCGCGGGCGTGGGCGGCGTCGACGAACGCCTCCAGCTCGGCGTTGGTGCCGAAGTGCGGGTCGATCTGGGTGAAGTCGGTGATCCAGTAGCCGTGGTAGCCGGCGGACGCGTTGGCGCCCGAACCCTGGACCGGCCGGTTCTTGAAGATCGGGGCCATCCAGACGGCCGTCGTACCCAGGTCCTCGATGTAGTCGAGCCGGTCGAGGAGGCCCGCGATGTCGCCGCCGTGGTAGAAGCCCTTGTCGGCCGGGTCGAGGCCGGTGACCAGCTTGTCGCCGGACAGGCCGCCCTCGTCGTTGGTCGCGTCGCCGTTGTCGAACCGGTCCGGCAGGACGAAGTAGAAGACCTCGTCGGTCAGGTCGTTCCGGAGCGAGTGGCGGGCGATCGCGGCGTCATCGCTCGAGGCGACGTCGACGCTGACGACGTTGGTCGAGACGTTGTAGGTGAAGGTGACGACGTCGGTCGCCGCGCCGATGGCGAACGGCACGTTGTCGGCCGGGTAGCTGACGTCCCAGGCCTCGTTGCGCGCGACCTTGAACTCGTAGCCACCGACCGGCAGGCCCGCGGCCTGGAACTCGTAGACGCCATTGCCATCCGGGTCCTGGAGCCATGACCGGAGGCAGTCGGGCTGCCAGTCGCCCGGGCAGCCGATCTCCGACTGGAAGCTGCCGGCGACGGTGGCGATTGCGGCGTTCCGGTTGCTCGTTGCCCAGTGGGTCTCGTGGTCGTAGTAGAACTTCGTGGCGTTGGCATCACCGACGGTGAGGGGGATGTTGTCTGGACCGGTGTTGAGGCCGTAGCTCTCGGTCCAGTTGTCGTTGAGGGCGGCCTTGTACTCCCAGCTCCCCTGGGGCACGGTCAAGATGCCCTGCCAGAGCCCGTCCGACGCGTCGAAGGTCAGGTGGGAGAGGGCGCACTCCGGCTGCCAGTCGCCCGGGCAGCCCAGCTCCGACTGGAGGCTGCCGGCGATCGTCACGCTCGTTGGCGCCGTTGTATGTGCGGCCCGTGCCGGGGCCACCGTACCGATGGGTAGGGCATTGGCCAGGAGCACCAGCGCGCCGACCTGGGCGACGAGCCGACGGGTGAAGGAGACGCGCATCGACCGACCTCCGGGTTGGGCGCACGGCCGCGGGCGACGTTCTCGCGCGCAGCCTAAACCGGTTTAGCCTGCAGAACCGCAGCATGCGCGGGGGTCCCGGTCGGTGTCAACGGGTCTGGGGCGTTTAGTCGGTGTTTAGTGGTGTCAGCTGGCGCCCCGGCCCATGGCGACGTCGTCGATGTCGTCCCCGTCGCTCGGGATGCGGTCGCCGATCACGTCCTCCTCGTCGGCGAGGCGGAACACCTGGCGGGCGTGGTCGGCGATCTCTTCGGCGAGCTCGTGGAATTCGGGCGTGGAGATGGGATAGCTACGCTTGACCGCCTCGAGCCGCTTCACCTCGCCGGCTTCGGCCATCAGCCGGTCCGAGATCTCCTCGAGGAGCTGTTTGTCGCCGTCGTTGCCCGCCACCTGTCCACCTCATCGGTTGCGATGGTGTCAGCGTCAACGTGGGTGGTTTCCGACGGTCTGTCGAACCCGCCAGAAACCGTCACGCGGCGATTGCAGCTCGCCCACCATGCGACGGGCGGAGTACCGTGCCCAGTACGCAGTCCGGGAGCGCCGAACATGACGGCTGACGGCACCGACATCGAGCAACATCTCCGAGCCGCTTCGGACGCCATCCTGCTGTTGCTGACCGAGGTCAGCCAGCTCGAGCGGCACAAGCGGGCGATTCCGCCCGGGGAGGCGCGGTTCGACGAAGTGGCGCGGTCGGTCCGGATCGCCTCGAGGATGCTCGCCGAGTTCACCGAGCAGCAGGAGACCTGGGCCCAGATCGCGACGGATGGCCGACCCGACCTGGCGCCGATCGAGGAATCGCAGAACGCGCCCGCGGTCGCCGCGATCCTCGAACGCTGGCGAGCGATCGAGCGGCAGCTCGACGAGATCCAGCCGGGGTCGCCCGAATCCATTCGGCTGTTCGCTGAGTTCGAGCGCGCTCGTGACGAGTACATGGCGGCCTTCCAGGCCAGGGAGGCCGAGGATCACCCGGGCAGTGAGTAGCCGGGTATCAGCCAAGGGCCTGCCCGGGCTCAGGGCCGGAGGAGGACCGCCCACATGGCGCCGAGGATGAGGAACGGCCCAAAGGGCACGTAACTGCGTCGACCGATGCGGCGGGCAGCGAGCAGGACGACCAGGACCAGCCCGGCGAGGACCAGCCCGAAAGCGACGCCACCGACGGCCCGCAACCCGCCAAGCATCAGCCCCGCGCCGACGAGCAGCTTGACGTCGCCAAGCCCGAATGCCTCCGCCCCGAACGGCAGCGACGGCAGGTACAGGACCGCCGGGATGATCACCGCCGCGGCGATCGCCGGCAGCAGCTCGCCACCGACCAGCGGGTTGCGGCCGCTCCAGGCGAACAGCAGGGCGATGGGGATGACGGGCAGCGTCGTCTCGTTGGGCAGCAGCCGCTGATCCAGGTCCGTGGCCAGCCCAACGACCAGCGCGGCGAACCACAACGCGAAGAGGCCCAGGACCAGCGGGTCGCCACCCAGCCGCAGTGGCAGGAGCCCGAAGGCCACTGCCCCCGTGGCCCCGACGACGACCGTCCGCCAGTCCATGCGGCGCCCGGGCGGGTGCTCCTCGTCGTGCTCCGGCCAGCGCGTCGCGAACCGATCCGCCGCGACCCCCAGCGCCAGCCCGAACGCGCCGAAGAGCCAGCTGGCGAGGCTCTCGGCCATCGGGCTCGCCGTCCCGTCCGGCCTAGGTTCGGGCGCCGGCCAGCGCCAGCTCGACGAGCGTGGCGTGCGTCACGCCGGTCGCGCCGCGTGGCGCGAAGGCGGTCGTCTTCCGGAAGTAGCCCGAGCCGCCGATGTCGAGGTGGACCCACGGCACGGTCCGGAACTCGCGGAGGAAGAGGCCGCTCTTGACCAGCGATCCCTCGGCTGTCCCGGAGTTCTGGATGTCGCCGTACCAGCTCTCGAGGTCCTGGACGTAGTCGTCGACCAGCGGCACCTGCCAGTAGCGCTCGGCGGCCAGCCCGGCCGCCTCCTGGACCTCGTCGTACCACGGCTGGGGCGTCCCGAAGGCGCCGGTGATGAGGTGCCCGAAGGCCCGCGAGACCGCACCCGTCAGGGTGGCCACGTCGACGATGTGGGTCGCCCCCAGGCGCTCGGCGTAGGTCATCGCGTCGCCCAGGATCAGGCGGCCCTCGGCGTCGGTGTTGATGATGTCGACCCACTTGCCGTTGAGCGCCTTGACGAGGTCGCCCGGTCGGGTCGAGTGCGGGCCGGGCATGTTCTCGACGGCCGGAGCGAGGGCCAGGAGCGGCGTGCCGGGCGCGAGCCGGGCGACCGTGGCGATGGCGGCGATCACGGTGCAGGCACCGATCTTGTCCATCTTCATCTCTTCCATCCGGTCGGACGGCTTGATGCTGATCCCGCCGGAGTCGAAGCAGACGCCCTTGCCGACGATCGCCAGGTGGCGGTCGCGGGCGTCCTTCTCGCCCTCCGCGCCGGAGCGCATGACGATCATCCGGGGTGGGTTGTCGCTGCCCCGGCCGACGGCCATGAACATGCCCATCCCCATCTCGGTGGCACGGTCGGGGCCGATGACGTCGATCCAGAGATGGTGCTTGCGGGCCAGGGTGTAGGCCTCGTCGGCGAGGACCTCGGGGGAGACGTCGTTCGCCGAGCGGTTGGACAGCGACCGGGCGAGGTTTGCGCCCTCGCCGATGATCTGGCCGCGCTCGCCGGCTTTCTGAAGCGCGGCGGCGTCCCCACCGGGTGCGACGAGAATCAACTCGTCGAGGACCGGCGGCGCGAGATAGGGATCGTCGAGGTAGATCGCCCGCGGGTCGTATGAGCCCTCGACGATGCCCCGAGCGACCAGCTCCGCGGCAACCGCGGCGCCGCCGTCGAGCGCGTCGGCGAGCGGGCCGATCCAGTAGGCGAGGCGCTTGACGGTGCGGCCACCGAGTCGGCGCTCGGACGCGGCCGCGACCTTGAGGGTCACCTCGCGATCCAGGTCCGCGGCCGCTCCGGCGGCGACCGCCAGCAACCGCCCGACCGCCAACTCGCCCGGCGCGCCGAGGGCCGTGGCGTAGCGCTTGGTTCGCAGCTCGCCGAAGTCGGCCAGCGCCTTCAGCTCTCCGCCGCTGCGGCGATCCAGCTCGCCCAGCGGGCCGTCGAAATCGGCGTCGCCGACGATGGGCACGACCAGCACGTCGGCCTGGGCGTCCCACGGTTGATCAGTGATGACACGAAGTTGCACGGAAGGGAACTCCTCCGGGCCCGGGCGATTTGCTCGCCTCGGGAGTTCAGCTCGCCACGCGGCGGCGGGATGGTTCGGTCTCGCCCGGGAGTGTACCCGGCCGCAGCCGGGTCAAGGAGCCGCCGGCGAGGCGCCTCCGGACGGGAGCGGGGTCGCCTCGGGCGCGGGCACGCCGAGGTCGATCAGGGCCACCGCGAGCCGCCCCCGGACCGACTCGATCCCGATCACGGCCTGGTTGAGTCCGCCCCGGCCGATCTCGCCCATGATGATCACCAGCCCCCGCGTCGTCTCGGGGAGCTGCGCTCGCTTCTCCTCTTCCTCGGCCTGCGCCGCGCGGATCTCCGGCGTCACCCGGTCGGGCGAGGCGGCGGATGCCACGAACAGCGCCTTGACGGCCACGTCGTACTCGCGACTGCGGCGGAGCCACTCGTCGAGGGTCGCGACGTCGACCGTGTTGGCCAGGGCATTGCGGAGCACGTAGGCGTCGTCGACCTTGTCCGTCGCCGCGTCGATCCGGGCGATCGCTTCGTCGAACCGCCGGGCGCGTGACGCCTCGATCGCGGCCACGACCTCCTCGTCGTGGGTCGACAGCAGCGTCGACAGCTCGACGGCGCTGACGCTGCCCAGCGTCAACCGGACCCAGTTGTCGGCCAGGCCGTCGGTCAGGTCGGCCGCCTCGTCGAGCTGCCGGTAGCGCTCGAGCGTGGCCGGCGAGAGCCGGAGCGCGGCGTCCGCCGCGCCGGTCGGCAGGTTCGAGAGCCGGGCCCGGAGACCGGCCGACCCCTGGCGGATGCCGGCGACGATCAGGTTGCCGTCGGCGATGACCTGGTCGAGGGTGTCGAACTTCTGGCCGGCGATCGAGGCCAATGCCGCCCGACCCAGCAGGCCGAGCTCGTCGATCTCGAGCTTGAGGGCGGCGAGGTCCGCCGTTGCGGCGTCGAGCTCCGGCCGGATGGCCGAATCCCCGGCCCAGGTCAGCTCCGGCCGGCCGAGTCCCGCGGGTGGATGGTCCAACGCCGTTGCGAGACCGGCAGAACCGACGGCCACGAGGCCGACAATCACGGTCCAGGCGACGGCCAGCGCGGCCCGCTCCAACGTGGCCCGAAGCATCCCCGGCAGCGTAGCATCCGGTGGTGGCGTCTACCCCGCTCCCCAAATCCGCGCTCGGCCGCCCGGCGCTACGCCGCCCGGCGCTCCGCCGCTTGGTCGAGGCGATGCCCAAGGCGGAGCTGCACCTGCATCTCGACGGCTCGGTCCGGATCGGCACGGCCCTCGAGCTGGCACGAACACGGGACGTGGATGCGCCACGGACGTGGGCCGGCATGTTCGAGGCGCTCGTCGCCCCGGAGCGCTGCTCCGACCAGGCCGAGCTGCTGCGGGCCTTCGACCTGCCGATCGCCCTCATGCAGGATGCCGAGGCCCTCGAGCGGATCACCTACGAGCTCGTCGAGTCGAAGGCAGCCGACAAGGTCCGGTACGTCGAGATCCGGTGGGGTCCGCTGCTCCACGTCCGGCGCGGCCTCTCCCTCGAGGACGGAATCCGGGCTGTCGTCGTGGGCGCGGCCGCCGGCGCCAGCCGCGACCCGGACCGCGGTCCGCCTGATCTGCACGGCGATCCGGTCGCACGATCCGGTCGACAACGCGGCCCTGGCCGAGGCGGCGGTCACATTCCGCGACCGCGGCCTCTCCGGCTTCGACCTCGCGGGCCCAGAGGAGGCCTTCCCCGATCCCCTCCTCCACGAGCGCGCCTTCGCGATCGCCCGCGACGGCGGCCTGCGGATCACCGTCCATGCCAGCGAGTGGGGCCGCGCCGCCCAGGTCCGCCGTGCGCTCGAGCTGAATCCCGAGCGGATCGCCCACGGTCCTGGCGGCGCCGACGACCCGGAGGTCCAGGCCCAGCTCCGGGACCAGAACGTGACCCTCGACCTGTGCCCCACCTCGAACGTCCAGGCCGGCATCGTGGCGTCCGTCGAGGACCACCCGCTGGCCCTGCTCCACCGGGCCGGCGTCCCGGTCACCCTGTCGACCGACGACTCGACCGTGTCGGACATCTCGCTGTCCGACGAGTACGAGCGAGCCATCACCCGCATCGGCCTGACCCTGCCAGAGCTGTGGACGATCGACCGGCACGCCCTCGACGTCGCGTTCGCCGAGCCGGACGTGCTCGCGCCGATCCGCGACCAGTTCGATGCCTGGGCAGCCACCATTCCCGAGGTCCAGCTTCTATCGTCGACTCGCCCTGGAGGTCCGTGATGATGCCAATCCTCGCCCTGGTCGTCGCGAGGCGCCGGATCACGTTCGCGCTCGCCGCGGCGCTGGCGGCCTCGATCGGGGGCGCTGGCACGCCGCCCACCGCCGAGGCAGCCTTCGCGGGCGGCAACGGCAAGATCCTGTTCCGCGGCGTCGAGGGCCCGGGCTTCGACTGGTCGATCTGGTCGGTGGATCCCGACGGGACGGATCGGACCCAGCTGACCGCATTCGACGATGGCCTTGACAGCGGTGGCAAGTGGTCGCCCGACGGGACGAAGATCGTCTTCCAGCGGCGGCCGGATTCGGACTTCGTGACCGATATCTGGGTCATGGACGCGGACGGCTCGAATGAGGAGGAGCTCGGTCCGGGATTTGGGCCGTCGTGGTCCGCCGACGGGACGAAGATCCTGTTCACCGTGTCAATCGAGGACACGGCGTACGACCTGTGGACGATGGATGCCGACGGCGGGAACCGCGAGCGGCTGACCTTCACCAACGACATCGTGTCTGGAATCTGGTCGCCCGATGGCAGCCGGATCGCGTACATGCGCGGCTCAGGCAGCATGGGGACAGTAAAGCCGGACGGAACGGGCCACGTGTTTCTTCGCGCCGGGAACTTCCTCGGCCTCGACTGGTCGCCAGACGGCAGGCAGCTGGCGTTCGCCCAGACGACGGCAGCCTTCCATTCTGAGCTCTTCACCATGCCGGCCTCCGGCGGCGCGGCCGTCAACGTGACCTCCGCCTACGCGGGCCTGCCAGCCCTCCTCACCATGGGAGCCTGGTCGCCCGACGGCACGGCGCTGCTCTTCGCCGGCCGAAACCGCAACAGCGACGGTTCGTTCCAGCCGGCCGACATGTGGACGGTCAGCCCGAAGGGCACGGGTGGCGCCACCCAGTTGACGGCTACGCCCACGTTCGACGAGGCCCCGGTCGACTGGCAGGCAGCGCCGCCGTACCCGTTCGGCGACATCGCCACCAGCACCTTTGTCAACGACATCGTGTGGCTCGCCGCCGAGGGCATCACGGCCGGCTGCACTGTCCATCTCTTCTGTCCCGACGCCCCGGTCACCCGGGAGCAGATGGCGTCGTTCCTGGTGCGCGCCTTCGATCTGCCGTCGACCCCCACGGACTACTTCACCGACGACGAGAATTCGACCCACGAGGCCGATATCAACGCCCTTCGGGCGGCCGGCCTGACCGCCGGTTGCGGACCCGGCAGATACTGTCCGGACCGGGCGCTGACACGGGCCCAGGCCGCGTCGTTCCTGGCCCGCGCGCTCGAGCTGCCGTCGACCGGCACGGACGCGTTCACCGACGACGAAGGCAACACCCACGAGGCCGACATCAACCGGCTCGCGGCAGCCGGGATCACCAGCGGCTGCACGCCTACGACATTCTGTCCGGACCAGTCGGTGACGCGAGGGCAGTTGGCGGCCTTCCTCAGGCGCGCATTCGACAACTGACGCTCGACGTCGACGACCCTGCGAGATTAGAGGGAGCTCCCGAGATGATCGATCCTGGCCGCGCCGCAACCGTCGCCCGGCGCTTTACGGCGCTCGTCAGTGTCACGATCCTCGCCGCGGCTTGTGCCAGCCCGGCCGGCTCTACAGCGCCGGTGGCGACGTCGAACCAACCGCCAGTCGAGCTCTGGCCCCGGCCGGACGACGATGCCATGGAGCTGACCCGCGCGGCGGGCCTCGAGCCGCTGAAAATGGAGTCGTCCGAATACCACGTCCATGTCCACCTGGACGTCTTCAAGGACGGGCGACCGGTCGTCGTCCCGGGCGGCATCGGCATCAACATCGACGACCCCGCCGTGAAGCGCTTCGAGAACCCGGCCGGTCCCGGGTACGGCGGGATCCAGAGTCCGTGTAATGAACCGTGCATCTCGCCGCTCCACACCCACGATCCGGACGGGGTGATCCACACGGAGTCGCCGACGACGACACCGACCACCCTGGGAGAGTTCCTGATCGAGTGGGCCGTGACCCTCCCGGCCGATGCGAAGGTCTACCTCGACGGCGTGGAGCACACCGGCGACGTCGCGGCGATCGAGCTCACCGACATGCTCGAGATCGCGATCGTCATGGGCACGCCGCCCAGCGTGATCCCATCGGACTTCCCGTCGGGCCTCAGGCTCTGAGCCTCCGGCGGCGCTAGCCGAGATCGTTGAGAACGGCTGCCAGCTCGGAGGCGTCCGCGGCAACCGCGGTCGGACGATCCTCCGCGGCCAGGGCGTCGACATCGGCCTGGGCGCTGATGCCCGTCAGCATCACGACGCTTCGGGCACCGACCGCCCGCGCCGCCGCCAGGTCGGTCGTCAGGCTGTCGCCGATCATCACCGCCTCCCGCGCTTCGCGACCGACGGCCCGTGCCGCCTCCTCGAGGAGCAGCGGCGCCGGCTTGCCGATCGAGATCGGGGTGATGGCGGTCGTGGCCTCGATGGCGGCCACGATGCTGCCTGCGCCGGGCCGCAGGCCACGTTCTGTCGGGTAGACCGGGTCGCGGTTCGTGGCCACGAACATCGCGCCCGCACGGATCGCATCCGCGGCCACCGCCAACCGCAAGTACGTCACCTGCGGATCGAGCCCGACCACGACGGCGTCGGGCCGCCCCGCGGCGTCGTACCCGTCGATCCCTTCCTGGCCCGCGCGAGTCGCCGCATGGCCGGCGGTGACGACCTCCAGGCCCACGTCGCGCAGCTCTCGCTCCAGCCCGCCCGCCCCGACCGCCAGGACGCGGCGCACGTTCGGGTGCTCGTCCCGAAGGTAGAGGGCCGTCGCCCGCGAGGAGCTGACGACCCGGTCGGCGCTGATCGGCGCGCCCATCTGGGTCAAACGCGACACGTAGTCGGCCCGGTAGTGCATCGAGTTGTTGGTCACGTAGACCACGTCGTCGCCCCGTGCAGCCCGGTCCGCCAGGACCGCGGCCACGCCCGGCACCGGGTCCGCGCCCCGATACACGACACCGTCCAGGTCGACGAGCAACAACATCGCCGCGATCCTACCGGCCCGTAGCGCCTCCCACCGGTGATGCCCGTCGGTCGCATCATCCGAGGGCGGTCCACGCACGGGCCCCGGTCGCGCCGAACGCCGCCAGGGCCCGCCGATGCGCATTGGTCGCATCATCAGGGTGGACCTGGGCCAGGGATCCAACCTCGCGGCAGCCGCCAAGCGCCCGCCGATGCGCATTGGTCGCATCATCGGTGGCGTGCGCGGGAGGCTGGGCGACCAAAATGCCGGCCGGGCTGGAGCTCACGACGGCAATGCGAGCGCTCGCATCAATGTCGGCTGGCGGCGGCCGAGCGCCCAACGCCCCGCACGGGTCGCGATGCGACCGACACGCATCACGCGGGAGGTCGGGCTTCTCCGGGCGCCCCTGCGCGGCGAGGGACTACGATCGCCGGCACGATGCCCCGCCGCCCACCACTCTCGGCCGATCCGCTGGCCCGAACCGACCGCCTCCTGGTCGACGGGTCGAACCTGCTGCACGCGATGCGGCGGACAACGGCGGCCATGCCGCCGGCGGCGGCGATCGGCCGGCTTCGGGGGGTCATCCCGCCAACCATCGGGATCGAGCTGATCCTCGACGGCCCGCCGGATCGAGGCCTCCATGGAAGCCGGATCGCGTCGGGGCTGATCGTCCGCCACTCGCTTCGCCGCTCCGCGGACGAGCTGATCGTGGAGCTGGTCGACGAGGCCCGGCGGGTCGGCGACGGGACGGCAAGCGCGGTCGACAATCTACTGGTCGTTTCGGATGATCGGGAGCTCAGGGAGACGCTTCGGGCACGGGGCGTCAGGACGGCCGGGACGCAGTGGCTGATCGGTCGGATGGACCGGGGGCGGCTGGCTGCCCCGTCGGTCGGCAATCGGCGCCGGCCGGGATTGCCGGGATAAGGGGCCACATCGTGGAACGGGTCGAGACGCTCGTGATCGGCGCAGGGCAGGCCGGCTTGTCGGCGAGCTATCACCTGCAACGCCTCGGCGCCGAGCACCTGGTCGTCGACGCGGGGCAGGTCGGTGAGACGTGGCGAAGCCGGCGCTGGGACTCGTTCACCCTGGTCACCCCGAACTGGACGGTCCGCTTGCCGGGCGTGGAGCCGCTGGCCGACCCGGACGGGTTCACGCCGCGCGAGGGGGTGGTCGACCTGCTGGCCGGAATCGCGACCACGAACGAGCTGCCGATCCGGACCGGGGTCACGGTCACGAAGCTCGGTCCGGCGACGGGAGGCCACGGTGCGCGGTTCCTCGCCACGACCTCGTCGGGCTACATCGCCGCCAGCAACGTGATCGTCGCCACCGGCTGGTTCCGCACGCCGAAGATCCCGGCCTGGGCCGGAGACCTCGACCCGGAGGTCCAGCAGCTGCCGATGATCGATTACCGGAACCCCGAATCGCTGCCGCCTGGCGGCGTCCTGATCGTCGGCAGCGCCCAATCGGGCTGCCAGATCGCCGAGGACCTCCAGATCGGCGGCCGCGATGTCTGGCTGAGCACCGGCAAGTGCGGCCGGGTGCCGCGGCGCTACCGAACCTGGGACGGAATGCGCTGGTGGCAGGCGCTTGGCGGCTACGAATGGACCGAGGACAAGATCCCCGACCCCCGCGGCCGGTTCGGCCCGAACCCGCACATCAGCGGCGCCCGGGGCGGCCACTCGATCAACCTCCACCGGTTCGCCCGCGACGGCATCCACCTGCTCGGGCACGTCACCGGGGGAGCAGGCCATCGGTTGACCGTGGCGCCGGACCTGGCCGAAAACCTGGGTCGGGCCGACGGCTTCGCCGCGATGTTCACGAAGGAGATCGACGAGCACATCGAAGCCGAGCGGCTCGATGTGCCGCCGGCCGACCACGACGACCCGGCCAACTCCGACGACTACCTTGGGACCGAGGGCTACGAGGTCCCGATCAGGGAGTCGCTCGACCTGCGGGCCGAGGGCATCGGGACGATCATCTGGGCGACCGGCCTGCTGCCGGACCACGGCTGGATCCACCTGCCGGTCTTCAACGACGCCGGGCACCCGATCCACGACGGCGGCGTCACCGAACAGCCGGGCCTGGCGTTCGTCGGGCTGCGGTTCCAGCGGATGCTGAAGTCCGACCTGTTCTACGGCGTGGCCGAGGACGCACAGCTGGTGGTGGAGCGGCTGCTGGCCGTCAGCCCGGATAGAATGCCCGCGTGAATATCGGCGAGGCCCTTGGCGGTCTGTGGCAGTCGTTCCTCGACTTCATCACCATGTTCATCCTTCCCGACTGGGGATCGCTGATCAACCTGATCCCGGTCCTCCTGGTGATCGGGCTGCTGGGACCGATCCTGAGCCTGATGCTCCTCGTCTGGGTGATCTACTTCCTGCGCAAGCCGCGCGTCGGGCTGGTCGCCGAGGCCGTGCCGGTCAAGGCGCCGCTGGGCGCCGACGGCCGACCGGACATCCCTCGGGGCGAGGTGTTCTGCTACCGCGACGCGATGCTCTACCCGCCGGCCGCGCGCCGCTGCGAGATCTGCGGCGACGACCTGTCCGTCAAGTGCCCGAAGTGCGAGGTCACTCGGCCCGCATCGATCGATACCTGCGGCAACTGTGGGCTGGTGCTGAAGCTTCGGCCGCTGGCGGGGCTCGCGCCGACGGTCGAGCCACCTCCGGGTGGAGCGGCCGCGGCCTGACGCAACCGATGCCCTGCAATCCGCGTCTCTGAGGCAAGCACATGGCCAACGTCTCACAGCTCCTGTTCACCCTCGGGACCATCGCCATCGCCATCGGCTTTGCCGCCCACGTCGGCCATGCCGTGCTGCTGGCCAATGGACGCCGGGCGCTGGCCGTCCTGGCCCCGAGCCGCCAGCCCGCCCTTGCCGGCGCGGTGACCGGCAGCTTCGTGTCCCGCAGCGCCGCCCTCGAGACGGGGCCGCCGCCCATGAGTGCCGGCGCGAGCCCGCTGGGTCGAGCCGCATTCGTCGCCACGCTGCTGGCCTTCGGCTTGCTCGCTGCCTCGTTGACGATCCGCGGGGTCATCGTCGGGCGCGGGCCGTGGGGCAACATGTTCGAGTTCAGCGTCGCTTTCGCCACCTCGATCCTGGGTGGCTACCTGTATCTCCAGCGGCGGTACCCGATCCGGTCGATCGGCTTCATCGCGGTCGGCGTCGCGCTGGTGTTGCTGCTCTACGCCTCGAGCCTCCCGTCGGCGATCAACGAGCTGGTGCCCGCCCTCCAGAACCCGCCGCTGCTGACGATCCACGTCGGGATGGCGGTGATCTCGTACGGGATCTTCGCCACGTCGTTCGCCGCCGGGGTGGGCTACCTGGTCCAGGGCCAGCGCGACCGGTTCGCCTGGCTGCCGGGCCACAAGGTCCTCGACGAGGTCGCCTACCGGGCGGTGATCATCGGCTTCCCGATCTTCGCCACGATGATCGTGCTGGGCTCGTGGTGGGCCTCGATCGCCTGGTCGCGCTACTGGGGCTGGGACCCCAAGGAGACGTCGGCGCTCGTGACCTGGCTGGTGTACGCGGTCTACCTCCACGCTCGAAACCAGCGCGCCTGGGCCGGCCGACCGGCGGCGCTGCTGCTCGTCGTCGGCTTCGGGATGGTGCTGGTCACCTACTCCGGATCGCTCTGGTTCACCGGCCTCCACTCGTACAGCGGCCTCTAGACCGGCGGCGTGCCCTCCTCGGCGCCCTTCTCGACGTCCGCGCCCGAACCCGTCCCCCGGATGCCCGCGAGGTAGACCGCCCGGGCCGCGAGCAGCATCCGGAGCTCGGCGACGACCGCCGTGTAATGCTCGCCCCGGTAGGTGGCGTCGGTCAGTGACAGCCCGGTGAAGTAGAGGCCCACGATCCCGCTCAGCAGGGCGCTGACCGTCAGCAGCTCGGCGGACAGGACCCGGCCCTCCTCGAGGAGGTGGAAGTCGAGGACGACCACGACCGGCGCGCCGATCCACGCCTCCTGGACCGAGACGGGCACCGCGATCAGGCCAAGGATGACCAGGAACGCCATCACCAGCAGGGCGACGAAGACCGACTGCAGCAGCTGGTTGATCAGGACCAGGACGTCGAGGTTCCGGCGCTGCAGCCAGTTCAGTGGCGGGATGACGCCGCGCACCTCCTCGGCGATCGGACCCGCCGGCGTCTCGCGGGCGTCGGCCCGGATCGCGTGCCAGTCGGTCCACCGGTCGAGGCGGCGGATCTCCGGGCGAAACGTGGTCAGGACGAGGATCGCGGCGACGACGAGGAGCAGCAGCAGGACGGCCGTCAGCTCGCCGGTGTGCATCGCATGGGCGGCCTCCCAGATCTCGGCCGCGAAGAGCAGGAAGACCACGAGGATCAGCATCAGCGGCAGCGTCCGGGCCAGCAGCGAGACCACCTGGACGAGCTGCTCCTCGAGCCGGCGCAGGGCCCACGATCCGATCTCCAGCATGCCGAACGCGATCACGGCGTAGATCGCGCCGACCCCGGACAGCACGTTGAGGGCCGCGAACGCCATCGGGGCGGCGGCACGGTCCATCGCCAGTACCGGGATCGCCGGCAGGATGGCGAACAGCCCGACGTCGACCAGGTCGAACTCGAACGGCCGTCGGGTCAGCGACCGGCCCCGGATGCGCCGGGTCACCGCCCAGGCGACCGCGACGAACACGATGGAGCCGGCTGCGGCGCCCAGGTTCCACGGTGCGGTGATCCCGGGATGGTTGAGCCAGTACTGCAGGAGCCACAGGCTGATCCAGGCGGCGATGTAAGGCGCCGCCCGGGTGTCCATGCTCTGCTCGGTGGTGTAGCCCTCGATGAACTGGGGCACGCCACGGCGCACGAACCAGCGCTCGATGTCGCGGCGGAGCTGACCGGAGAGCGGGGCTTCGGTGGCCGTCGTCGTGTCCCTTCCTGCGTGAGCCGTCCCACGAGTACCCTGCAAGCATGACGACCTCTGCCACCCTCGAAGCGCCGCTTCTCGAATTCACCGATGCCTCGATCGCCCGCCCCTTGCCGGCCGCCCTCGGTCGTGCCCGGGCCGACGTCCTGGGCGCGGCCGCCGACCTGCTGGCCATCCCCGAAGCCGCCCTGACCCGGCCGTGGGGCTGGAAGGGCGGCAGCGAGGAAGAGGTGCGCTATGGCGCGTACCGGGCGGCCGAAGCGCTGGTCGCGGCGGAGATCGAGGCCCGATTTGCGATCGCTGGGACGCCCGACACCCGAGCCGCAGCCGCGATGGGCCACGCCAGCGCAGCGCGATGGGACCTCCACGGCCTGCTGTTCCCGCTGGAGCCGGCGGTGTACGACGCCGATCCGGGGAACGACGAGTGGACGATCCGCCGGGCCATTGCCCACACGATCAGCGCCCAGCGGGCGTATGGCTGGACCACGTCGTGGTGGGTCGCCAATCCCCACGACCGCGACGACCCGAACCTGCCGCGGGCCGTGCCCGAAGACATCTGGGCGTTGCTGCCCGACGAGGAGGGCGAGGCGCCGGGCTCGCCGGCCGAGATCCGGGAGCGCCTCGACGCGACGCTCGACCTGGGCGCGGAACGGCTGGCCGGCGTCGCCGATGACGTCCTTGGCCAGGGCGCGCGATGGTCCGGCTTTGCGGTAACCGTCGCGTTCCGGCTCAACCGCTGGTCGTCGCACATCCGCGAGCACGTCATCCAGGTCGAGAAGACGCTCCAGCTGCTGGGCCGGGCCCCGACCGAACCGGAACGGCTGGTCCGCCACGTGCTGGCGGCGTACGGCCGGGCCGAGTCGGTGGCCTTCGGACGGCTCGACGCCGACGCGGCCGCGGAACAGGTCGCCAAGGGCGCGGCCGAGGCGCGCGAGGCAGTCCGAGCGGCTCGCGAGGCCGCCGAGGCGCCAGCGAGAGACGGGGAGAATGCCCCACCGCAGTAGCCTTGCGCCGAGCATGAGCGCGCGGCATCCCGCCGATCACGCCCCGGACGCAGGGCCGATCCGGGAAGGCCCGCTGGTGGCGGTCCCGCCGCCCCTCGCCAGCGGCGTGATTCGGCGGCGCCGGCTGGAGCTTCTGCTCGACGAGCCGGCCGCCCGCCGGCTGACGCGCTGAGGCTCGCTCCCAGCGGCTCGCCGCCGCTCCATCCGGATGCGGTACCGTCGGCGCGTGGACGTCGCGCTCGCACAGGTCGCCGCGCTGGTTGCCAACGGGAACGCCTGGCTCGCGGGCGACCAGGCGGCGGCGGCGCGGGTCGAGCAAGGCACCACGTTCACGTTCGTCCGGGCGGTGCGCTTCGAGCGCCAGGCCGGCCAGCCGCCGGTCGCCATCGAGGCCGCCCCCGACGTCGGCGGGTGGTTCGGTCAGTGCCGGGATCGCGGCGTGGTCGCGTTCTGGATGGAGCCTCGGCCACTCGCGGCGCCGACCCTGCCGCCGCATATCGCGGCGGCCTTCGCCAATGGCAGCAAGTCGTCGATCGTCGTCGAGGGCCCGGAGCCGCGCGAGCGGTGGATCACGAGCTGGTCGATCGATCGCGCGCCGACCGAGACCGACAAGCGCGTCTGGACGGTCGATTGCATCGGGCGGCCCGACCTCGCGAACCTCGCACCCAGACGATCGGTGGCGCAGGTCGCCGCAGAACTGGAGGCGACGGTCCGCTCGGTCCGTGACTTTGCCGAGCGAATCGGGTTGAGCTACTGGGCCAAGGTGTTCGATCGCGCGCTAGCCAAGAACGCCTCGGACGATCCGCAGGTTGCGTACCACGTCGACGTCCTCCCGCCGACGGCCGAGCTCGACCGGCGCCGGCTGTTTGCCCTCGCGGTCACCTCGTTCGTCTTCGGCGGCATGGGCTCCTGGAACGACACTGGACCGCCGACCGTGGACGAGGTGCCCGAGTACGACCGCCTGACCGAGGCGCTCTATGCCGGTGTGCTCGAGGGCGTCGCCGCGGCGGTCAACCCAGGCCCGCCCTGAGGGCGCCGCGCCGCCAGCTTCTCGCCCAGTCGTGTGGCGGCTGCTATGTGCAGACTGGCGACCCGGCGCCTCTTATTTGATCGCCACCCGGCTGGTTGAGAAGCCCGTCGCCGCCGAACCATCGGCGCCGGATCGTGTTCCTGCCCATCCTTCCCACCCCGATACGTGACAGGCATCGTCCGCGTCGGCGTTCAGACTTTGTCCAGTCGCTGACAAGAGGAAGCCCAATGACCCGATTCGTCGTTGATGCCGGCGCCCTCCTCCACCTGGCCGAGGTGGGGTTCGAGGTGCCGGGCGAGCACGAACTCCTCGCGCCGACGCTCATCCGCTCGCAGACCCTGTCGCTGCTCCACGAGGCCGTCCACCGCGGCGAGCTGGGAGACGACGTGGCTCGTGACCGCCTCGAGCGGATCTGGCGGATCAAGATCCGGCTGCTCGGCGACGCCGTGCTCCGACGCGTCGCCTGGGAGTTCGCGGACCGTCTCGGCTGGGCGTCAACCTACGAGGCCGAGTACCTCGCCCTGACCAAGCTCCAGGCCGACGCGTTCGTCACGTTGGACCAGGACCTCGCCGGCCGGTTGGACGGCGTCGTCCCGACTGCCACGATCGACGCGCTTCGGGCTACTTGAACGTGCCGACGCAGGTCCGGTCGACGGCCGCCAGGACGTGGTTGAAGATCGTGGCGTCGTTGTCCATCTCGTTGTGACCCGTGCCCGGGTTCTCGTAGACGTGGCAGGCGCCGCCGTCGAGGCGAGAGGCTGAGGTCGGGACGACGCCGTCGGTGGCGCTGTAGATCGTCGTCCAGTAGACCGGCTGGCTGCCGGCTCCCGGTGGCGTGTCGTCGCCCGAGTTGAGGTTCCGCAGGAACGAGCTCCACGGGCACATCTGCCCGCCGGAATTGGTCGGCAGCAGGCAGGCGGCGAAGATCCCGTACTGCGGCGTGCCGAGCGAGACGTACGTGTCCACCACGCTGGTCCCGAGCGCCTTGATGTAGTGCCGCGCCGAGAGCCCGCCCATGCTCTGGGCCACGATGTCGACCCGGGTCCAGCCGCGGGCGGCGATGAAGTCGCGGATCTGCGCCGCGTTGGTGACGTTGTTCTCGGTCGTCAGATCGATCGCCACGGCCGTCCGGCCCTGTGCTGCAAACCGATCGATCATCTGCTGCCAGGTCGATGGATGGCCTGTCCAGCCATGGACCAGGAGGATCGGATCCGGCACGGCCGCCCGAACCGTGCCCGCCGCCCCGCTCATTGCCAGAGCCGCAATCACCACCACGAATCGCCGACCGAACCTGCGCATCCCCGAACCCTCCTCCGAGCCCCGAGCCGCTCACCGTGATTGGGATGAGCCTACTACCGCCCCCGCTTACCGCCCAGCCGGCGCCACGAAACGTGTCGGCATCGGGCGACATGCAGCGCCCAGAGCGGGCTGGTCTCAGAGGCAACGTTCGGGTACTAGCCCGACCACTTCCATCCCGTGGCGCTCACCACCTGCGCCGTTCGCGGCCACGACCTCGCCCGTGGCCAAACGTGCGCTGTGTGGCAATTGGACCGCATCGGGGCTCGCCATCTGCTGGATCCGTGCTGGGCCAATGCTCTATCTGGACGCAAGGGTGGCCTAAGGATCCTGTGGTGCAATTCTGGCCGCCGAATGTCGAGCCGGGTCACGAGGAACGCGCACGCGCTTACGCGCAAGTCGTGGCCGCACCCATCCACCGGACCCGAACGTCTCGAGCGACATCGCGGCGATCGGACCACTGGGCCTGGCGAGCCAGCCACGGATCGCACGAGCGTCGGCGGGATAGGCGCTGCGCAGGTACGTCGTGTGATCGGCCGCGCGTCGGCGGTTCGTCCGGCCGGACGCGACGACCAGCCAGACGCCGATCGTGACCGGATTCCAGCCTCGGTCCCTCGCGATCCGGGCAGCGAGGCGGCGCTTGCGATCCAGCGTCCCGACGGTCTCATTGAGATCGACGAGCTCGGTCTTCAGCTCGACGACCAGGAGCGTCCGCGATTCCGCGTGCCACGCAAGGACGTCGATGACGCCACGTTCGCCCCAGTAGGCGAAGCTCACTTCCGGTACCGTGGTCCAGCCGGGCCAGCGGCGACGGAACCAGCGGGCGACCGCCTCGTGCATCGCTGCGTGACCGGCGTTGAGGAGCCGGTCCAGGTCGCCGCCTCGCCACCGCGGATACAGCGCCACGCGAACGTCAAGCACACGGCACACCCGCTCGATGGTGGCGAGGGTCATGGCATCGACATGACCTCGCTCGAGTCGGGAGACGGTCGAGGTCGCGACCCCGGCGGAGGACGCGACGTCGGTGAGGCGGAGCCCGCGCTTGTGCCGGATGGCGCGAAGCGCATCGCCGAGACGATGACCCTGCATGACCCGATCTTGACGATCGCCGCGTATCCCTCGCTTACTTGCGGCCAAATTGCCACACCAAGCCAGCTAGGCCACGGATGCACCGGTCGACGAGCGTGGCCAAGGACGACGCCGGCGAATTGGCGGCCCAGTTGCCATCAGGTGCAAATCTGGCCACAATATCGAACAGGCGTTCGGTGTGGACAAGCGCGTGGACGACTCGCAGCCCAGCCGTGGAGAACGCCAGGCACAAGGTGGAGAACCGCCACCCAAGCGTGGACAACCGCCACGACCGTGTGGACACGCTCCGCACCACATCTTGCGTTACGTTGGAGCAACCAACCACTACATCTTGTGGTTTTGGGCTTGACTGACGCCCGCGAGCGGCGTATCGTTTTCTGGTCGCCCGATCGACTTTGACGCCCCTCCGAACGCCCGCCACGCCCGGCAATCCGCGTGGCCCGCGCCAGGACCGGCGCCCCCAGCGATCGCCCGACGAGAGGCAACGCGGCAGCTACGGCCCGGCACGCCGAGACGGTCGCAACCCGAGGGAGTGAGGAGAACCACGCAATGGCCCGAGGCACCGGCGTCATCGAGTCGAAGACCCGCACCAAGACCGCTGCAGGGAGGACCCTGAGCGGTCCGTGGGGTGCCAGCTTCGACGGCAAGGGCACCAAGGGCCTGACCTTCCCGCGGCGGTGGACCACCCCGGGCGTCCACCCCTACGACGAGATCGTCTGGGAGCGGCGCGACGCCAGCATCGGCAACGAGAGCGGCAAGAGCGTCTTCGAGCAGAAGGACGTCGAGGTCCCCAGCTTCTGGAGCCAGCTCGCCACCAACGTCGTGGTCAGCAAGTACTTCCGCGGCCACATCGGCACGCCGGAGCGCGAGACCAGCGTCAAGCAGCTGATCGATCGGGTCGTCAACACGATCGCCGGCTGGGCGGAGACGCAGCGCTACTTCGCCACGGACGAGGACCTCAGGGCGTTCCAGGCGGAGCTCACCCACCTGCTCGTCCACCAGAAGATGGCCTTCAACTCGCCGGTCTGGTTCAACGTCGGCATCGAGCCGAAGCCCCAGTGCTCGGCCTGCTTCATCAACTCGGTCCAGGACTCGATGTCCTCGATCATGGATCTCGCCAAGACCGAGGCGATGCTCTTCAAGTTCGGCTCCGGAGCGGGAAGCAACCTGTCCACGATCCGGAGCTCCAAGGAAAAGATGTCGGGCGGCGGCACGGCCAGCGGCCCGGTCTCGTTCATGCGCGGCTACGACGCCTTCGCCGGCGTCGTCAAGTCCGGGGGCAAGACGCGGCGGGCGGCCAAGATGGTCATCCTCGACGCCGGCCACCCGGACGTGATGGACTTCATCGACTCCAAGCTCAACGAGGAGAAGAAGGCCTGGGCCCTCATCGAGCAGGGCTACGACCCCTCGTTCACCGGCGAGGCCTACGGCTAGCGTCGCCTTCCAGAACGCCAACCACAGCGTCCGCGTGACCGATGACTTCATGCACGCGGTCGAGAACGATGGCGACTGGACGACCCACGCCGTGGTCGACGGCGAAGCCGATGGAGACCTACAAGGCGAAGGACATCTTCCGGAAGATGGCCGAAGCCGCCCACGTCTGCGGCGACCCCGGGATCCAGTACGACACCACGATCAACGACTGGCACACCAGCGCCAACACGGACCGGATCCACGCCAGCAACCCGTGCTCGGAGTACATGTTCCTCAACGACACGGCCTGCAACCTGGCGTCACTGAACCTGATGAAGTTCGTCCGGGCCGACGGCGAGTTCGACGTCGACGCCTACCGCTACGCGGCCCGGCTGACGATCACCGCCCAGGAGATCCTGGTCGACAACGCCTAGCTACCCCACGCCGCGGATCGAGGAGAACTCGCACAAGTTCCGGCCGCTCGGGCTCGGCTACGCCAACCTCGGCGCGCTGCTGATGTCGCGCGGCCTGGCCTACGACTCGGAGGAAGGCCGCAACTTCGCCGCCGCGCTGACCGCGATCATGCACGGCGAGGCCTACCGCCAGAGCTCGGTCGTGGCCCGCGATCACGGCGGCCCGTTCCTCGAGTACAAGAAGAACGAGAAGCCGTTCCTCCGCGTCATCGCCAAGCATCGCGATGCCGCCTACCAGTTGTCAGAGAAAGGTGTCCCGGCTGACGTGCTCGAGGCCTCGCGTGTCGTCTACGACGAGGCGCTCGAGCTCGGCCGGGAGCACGGCTACCGAAATGCGCAGGTCACCGTCCTCGCGCCGACCGGCACGATCGCCTTCATGATGGATTGCGATACGACCGGGGTCGAGCCGGACATCGCCCTCATCAAGTACAAGAAGCTGGTCGGCGAGGGCTTCCTCAAGATCGTCAACCAGACCGTGCCGTCGGCCCTCCGAAAGCTCGGCTACGAGGCGGTCCAGGTCGAGGAGATCCTCGACTACATCAACAACATCGAGACGATCGAGGGCGCCCCGCACATCAAGCCGGAGCACCTGCCGGTCTTCGACTGCGCCTTCAAGCCGGTCAACGGCGAGCGATCGATCCACTACATGGGCCACGTCCGGATGATGGGCGCGATCCAGCCGTTCATCAGCGGCGCGATCAGCAAGACCGTCAACATGCCCGAAGCCGCCAGCGTCGAGGACATCGAGCAGGTGTATCTCGAGGGCTGGAAGCTGGGCCTCAAGGCGATCGCGATCTACCGCGACAACTCGAAGCGGTCGCAGCCGCTCAGCACCGGCAAGAAGAAGGACGAGGGCTCGGCCGAGCAGGCAGGCGCTGATCGCCCAGCTCACCAAGCAGCTCGCCACGGCCCAGGCCGAGGCCGGCAAGCCACACCGCCGCCGGCTCCCCGGGGAGCGGGCCGCGGTCACCCACCGGTTCGAGATCGCGGGCCACGAGGGCTACATCACCGTCGGCCTGTACCCGGATGGCCAGCCCGGCGAGATCTTCCTCAAGATGGCCAAGGAAGGGTCCACGGTCAGCGGCCTGATGGACTCCTTCGCGACGACGGTGTCGGTGGCGCTCCAGTACGGCGTGCCGCTGCGCGACCTGGTCAACAAGTTCGCCCACGTCCGGTTCGAGCCGAGCGGGTTTACGGGCAACCAGGAGATCCCGATCGCGAAGTCGATCGTGGACTACATCTTCCGGTGGCTGGGTTCGCGCTTCCTCTCGACCGACGACAAGGCCAATCTCGGGCTGATCACTCAGGCGTCGTATGGGGATGCGCCGGTTCCGGGTGGGGCCGCGGGAGTCGCCGGCCGCTCGCTGGCGGAGCCTCGGCGGGCCCCGCCAGTGCGGGGAGTGCCGGCTCCAGCCTCGACTCCGAGGCGACGGCGCGCCGAGCTCCCCCGTCGCCTTCAGCGGAGAGCGCCGGGACACCCGATTCGGATCAGCCCAAGGCTACGGCCGTGGCGTCACCCGAAAGTGACCGCTGCGAAGGCAGCGGCTGAGCAGCCGGCCGATCTGAAGGTGTTGGCGAACGGGCACAGCAACGGGCATCACGAGGCGAACGGGAATGGCCACTCGATCACCCCGAAGTCGCTGACGCTGTCGCTCGGCACGGCGCCCAACGTCGCGTTCAAGCTCCAGGGCGACGCCCCCAGCTGCGCCGAATGCGGCTCGATCATGGTCCGCAACGGCTCTTGCTACAAGTGCCTCAACTGCGGCTCCACGAGCGGCTGCAGCTGAGCCTGCTCGACTACGTCGGGCGAGGGCCATCGTTCCGGACCTGGCTACAGGAGAAGTGGAGCTAATGAGACCGCTGCTTGCTCGGACAGGCGCATCGAGGTGGCGACAGGACTCATCACAGGCAAAGTACGACGAGCGTCTTCAGGCATCCCGCGGTGAGTCGGGTAAGCCGCTCGTTCTCGAGCTTGTCCTCTCGGGCCAACCCGAGAACCTCGAGACCCGCACGTCCACTGACTGGCCGGATCCTGATCCTCGGCCGGCGCCACCCGCACCATTCCTAGAAACCAAAGCCAGTTCGGACTGGCCAGATCCGGATCCCCGACCCGAGCCGCCCGACTGGGATGACATGGCCACAGGGATCGTGAGGTTCTGAGAACACCACAGGTCGTCGCTCTCACGACGAAGGACGACATCGCCGCTGATCTAGTCGTTCTGGAGGCGGAGCGCCGAGGCGTCGACATGTTCCGGTTCAATACCGAGGACTACCCGGTTGACGTCGGCCTTTCCTTCGATCCGGCGTTTCCCTCCAAGGCAGAGCTCCTGGTCAGTGGACAAGGCATCCGGATTGGTGGCGCCCAGGGAATTTGGGTGCGACGTCCGCACTGGCCGGTCCCTGATGCGGCCGTCGCTGACGCTGTCGACCGAGCCTTGGCGACTCAGGAAGCCGTAGCGGCAATGGGGGGCGTCTGGCGGGCGCTAGGGGCTCGATGCGTGAGCCCGCCAGACGTGATACAGGCGGCTCGTTGGAAGGTCGCACAGCTATCCCGTGCTCAGGCGATTGGATTTGCCATTCCATCGACCCTGATAACAACGGATCCGCTGCGAGCCCGGGCGTTCATCGCAGCTGGCCCTACGGTGCTGAAAGCGGTCGGCGAGGCCTATGTTCGTGTCGGCGAGCGAGAATTCCATGGGGCGACCATGCGTGTCGGCAAGGATGGGACTTGGCAGAGGTCGAAACGACCCCAGTGCTGCTTCAACGGGAAATCGCGAAGGCTGCCGACCTGCGCATCACGCTGGTCGGCGATCGCCTATTCCCCGTACGTATCAAGCCTCCACCGGAAGCTCCTGTAGACATTCGAGCAACCGATCCGGCGGAGTGCAGTTATGAGGTCATCGAGCTGAATGCCGCGATTCGGAGGATGTTGGTGCAGTACGCCCACGAGTGGGGTTTGAGGTTTGCGGCCTTCGACGTAGCCGAGGATCTGGATGGCAATCTCTGGTTTCTCGAGTGCAACCCGGTTGGGCAGTGGGCGTGGCTCGAGACCTATGCAGGTGTTCCGATCACGGCATCGCTCCTGGATCTCCTACTCATGCCCGCGGCCTAGCCGATGACTCGCAAGCAGTTGCGTGACTTCCTGGTGTTCTGGGAGAGGCTTCCTGATCGAGCGCTCCCTCCTGGGTCAGCTATGGATGCTTGGAAGGACACCCTCCGGGACCGGATCCGGCATATTCCGCCGGAATTAGTTCCAGATATGATCGAGATTTGGCGTCGGAGGTATGAACAGACCGAGGCGGACCGCGTTTCGAGTGCTGCCCGCG
>CAVSKS010000008.1:0-201613 GCA_963728605.1 uncultured Chloroflexia bacterium
CCGGACACGATGGGCATGGTCGGGCGGCTCGGCAAGATCCTCGGCCGGCGCGGCCTGATGCCGAACCCCAAGGCCGGCACGATCACCTTCGATCTCGAGCGCGCCGTCCGCGAGGTCAAGGGCGGTCGGGTCGAGTTCAAGGTCGACAAGAGCGCGATCATCCACGTCGCCGTCGGCAAGAGCAGCTTCGAGGCCGAAGCGATCGTGGCGAATCTCGCGGCCCTGGTCGACGCCGTCAATCGCGCCCGACCGTCGGGGGCCAAGGGCCAGTACCTCAAGAGGCCTGACCATCGCCAGCACGATGGGCCCGGGCATTCGCGTCGACGTCCCGCAGGTGCTCGCCGCCGCGGTAGCGTAGACTGCACCGGCCCCGGGCCGGTCGCCCGGGAACGAAAATCACAGACGGACCGCCAAAGACAGCCTGCGCCCGCAGGCGGCTGGACCCTCCGGGAGTCGACCGCCGGGGCTTGATCCGCCGGATCGGATCGGTGCCACGCGCACCGGGGACGACGGCGAGCACGCCGAGGCAGGACCAGTGCCGCTCCACCTCGCGGTGAGCGCGCCCCCTGCGTACCTGGCTGGCCCATCGGGCCCCGTCGCAGGGTTGCCGTCCCAACGGACGAGGCGCCCACCGCCGCGCGCCGGTTGCGCGCCGAAGCCAGGAGGCAGGCATGCCCACCGAGGCCAAGCAGGAGACCGTCGCCGAGCTGCGCGAGGCGATCGCCGGCAGCCGGACGATGATCGTCTCCGAGTACCGCGGCCTCACCGTCAAGGAGATCGCCGAGATCCGGCGAGCGCTGCGCAAGCAGGATGTCTCGTACCGCGTGGTCAAGAACCGGCTGATGCGAATCGCCGCCCAGGACTCCCTCGGCGACGCGCTCGACGGGCTGCTCGACCGGGCCGACGGCCATTGCCTTCGGCAACGACGAGGCCGCCACGGCCAAGGCGGTCATCGATGCGACGCGGCCGTTCAAGATCGTCAAGATCACGGGCGGCATCCTGGGAACCCGGGCGATCGACGCCGACGGCGTCACCCGCCTGGCGACCCTGCCGTCGCGCGAGGTGCTGCTCGCCAAGCTGGCCGGGGCGATGCAGTCGCCCACCCAGACGCTGGCGTCGCTCCTGACCGCGAACATCCGGAACCTCGGCTACGCCCTGGCGCAGGTCCGCGACCAGAAGGCCGCCGCAGAGGGCTGACCGCCCACCCCACCGACACGAACGACACCAAGGAGACCATCGAATGGCAGTCCTCACCCAGGACGACCTGCTCGAGGCGATCGACAAGATGACGGTCCTCGAGCTGTCCGAGTTCATCAAGCGCTTCGAGGAGCGATACGGCGTGACCGCCGCGGCCCCCGTCGCGGTTGCCGCCGCGCCCGGCGCTGCCGCCGCCGGCGATGGCGCCGCTCCGGCCGCCGCCGAGGAGCAGACCGAGTTCACCGCGACCCTGACCGAGATCGGGCCCAACAAGATCCCGGTCATCAAGGTCGTCCGCGAGCTCACCGGCCTCGGCCTCAAGGAGGCCAAGGACCTGGTCGACGCGTCCCCGAAGGCAGTCAAGGAAGGCGTCACCAAGGACGAGGCCGAGAAGATCAAGGCGGCCCTCGAAGAGCAGGGTGCCAAGGTCGAGATCAAGTAGCTCGACGCGTCATCCGCAGGAGGAGCCGGCACCGCAAAGGTGCCGGCTCCTCTTTTCTTGTGGTGGCGCTGCGCGCCTTCCCCGGCCGCGTGTTCAGCTGCCAGGCAACAATCTCGGGCGCAGCGCCTTGCGACGGGGCCGCCGAGGCTCGAATCGTTCACTGGTGGGCAACACGATCGACCGCTAGGGCGATCGAACCACCCTTCGAACGCGGCAACGGGACCTTGGGCGCGAATCTGTTCACTGTCAGCGACACTCGGGGCCGCTAGGCGCGAATCTGTTCAACTGGCAGCGGCACTTCGGCGCGAAGGCGGCGCCGCGTGCCGAGGCGCCGAGCCACATGGCCTCTTGCCAGCCGCGGGGCAGGGGAGTAGGCTGACCGGCAATTGAAATCTGGATCGTACGGGCGGTAGAGGAGCGGCCGCCCGGTTTGACACGCTCGGAAATTGGGGTATCCTACTCCTTCTGTGAGCGCGGCCCCCCTCGTCCCCTTCCTCCTCCGTCAAGGAGCGGTGGTTCATGCTGTCTGCTGACTCGTCGAGCTCGGCGGCCGTGTCCGCGCGCAAGCGCTACGCACGGATCCCCGAGGTACTTCCCATCCCGAATCTCATCGAGCTCCAACTCGATTCCTTCCACTGGTTCATCGAGAAAGGGCTCCGGGAACTCTTCGACGAGATCAGCCCGATCAAGGACTTCACCGGCAAGGTCATGGAGCTCCAGTTCCTCGACTACGAGTTCGGGGCGCCGAAGTACTCCGAGGCGGAGTGCCGGACGAAGGACCTGACCTTCAGCAAGCCGCTGTACGTCAACGTCGAGCTCCTGATCAAGGAGACCGGCGAGATCCAGCGCCAGCGCGTGTACATGGGCGACTACCCCTGGATGACCGACCAGGGCACGTTCGTGATCAACGGCGCGGAGCGGGTCGTCGTCAGCCAGCTCGTCCGCTCGCCGGGCGTCTACTACAGCGAGGTCGAGGACCCCACCTCGGGCCGGATGCTGTACTCGGCCAAGGTCATCCCGAACCGCGGTGCCTGGCTCGAGTTCGAGACCAACAACAAGGACCAGCTGTGGGTCAAGGTCGATCGCAAGCGCAAGATCGCGGCGACGACCCTGCTCCGCGCGGTCGGCTACGAGCAGAACGACGAGATCGCCGGGCTGTTCGGCGGCGGTCGACGCGGACCCCGAGCATCCGTACATCGCCCAGACCCTCGACAAGGACCTGACGCGCACCCAGCAGGAAGCGCTGATCGAGGTCTACAAGAAGCTGCGCCCGGGCGATCCGCCCACCGGTGACAACGCCCGCCAGCTCGTCGAGAGCCTGTTCTTCAACTTCCGCCGCTACGACCTCGGCCGGGTCGGCCGCTACAAGTTCAACAAGAAGCTCGACGCCGTCGCCGGCCGGATGGGCATCGAGCTGCCACGCGAGCAGCGGACCATCACCCGCGAGGACATCGCCGCGATCGTCGGCCACCTGGTGGAGCTCAACCGCGGGCTCGGCCAGAAGGACGACATCGACCACCTCGGCAACCGCCGCATCCGGGCCAACGGCGAGCTGATCCAGAACGCCTTCCGGATCGGCCTGCTGCGGATGGAGCGGGTCGTCCGCGAGCGGATGACGATCCAGGAGATCGACAAGGCCACGCCCGAACGCCCTCATCAACATCCGGCCCGTCGTGGCGGCGATGAAGGAGTTCTTCGGCGGCAGCCAGCTCAGCCAGTTCATGGACCAGACCAACCCGCTGGCCGAGCTGACGTCCAAGCGACGCCTCAGCGCCCTCGGCCCGGGCGGCCTGTCCCGCGAGCGGGCCGGCTTCGACGTCCGCGACGTCCACCACAGCCACTACGGCCGGATCTGCCCGATCGAGACGCCGGAAGGGCCGAACATCGGCCTGATCGGCTCGCTGGCGACGTACGGCCGGATCAACAGCTACGGCTTCATCGAGACCCCGTACCGCAAGGTCAAGCGGACGGTCGGCTACGACGATCCCGGCGCTCGGCGGCTACGAGGCCGGCACGGATCTCGTCGCCAAGAGCGGCACGGTCGTCCTCAAGAAGGGCCAGCCGTTCGGCGCGGAGGCCATCGCCGAGCTCAAGAAGCAGAAGGCCCACGCCTTCCCCGTCCGGCCGATCGTGACCGCCGAGATCGAGTACCTCCCCGCCGACGAGGAGGAGGAGCACGTCGTCGCCCAGGCCAACGCCCGGCTCGACGACGAGGGCCACTTCCTCGACGAGCGCATCCCGTCGCGCTATCGGGACACGTTCCCGGAGGCCCGAGCGGACCAGATCGAGTACATGGACGTCAGCCCCAAGCAGGTCGTCTCGGTGGCCACGGCGCTGATCCCGTTCCTCGAGCACGACGACGCCAACCGGGCGCTGATGGGCTCGAACATGCAGCGCCAGGCCGTGCCGCTCCTCGAGCCGGAGTCGCCGATCGTCGGCACCGGCATGGAGGAGCGCGCCGCGCGCGACTCCGGCCAGGTCCTCGTCTCGGACCGGGCGGGCGTCGTGACCAGCGTCACCGCCGAGCGGATCCAGGTCGAGACCGACACCGGCGAGCTCGACGAGTACAAGCTCCAGAAGTTCGTCCGCTCCAACCAGGGCACGTGCATCAACCAGCGGCCGATCGTCGACGTCGGTACCCGGGTCGGCGCCGGCCAGCCCATCGCCGACAGCTCGTCGACCGAGCAGGGCGAGCTGGCCCTCGGCCGGAACGTCCTGGTGGCGTTCATGAGCTGGGAGGGCGGCAACTACGAGGACGCGATCGTCATCAGCGATCGCCTCGTCAAGGACGACCTGTTCACCAGCATCCACATCGAGAAGCACGAGATCGAATCGCGGGACACGAAGCTCGGTCCCGAGGAGATCACCCGCGACATCCCGAACGTCGGCGAGGAGTCGCTCAAGGACCTCGACGAGGAGGGGATCGTCTACATCGGTGCCGAGGTCCGGCCCGGCGACATCCTCGTCGGCAAGATCACCCCGAAGGGCGAGACCGAGCTGACCGCGGAGGAGCGACTCCTCCGGGCGATCTTCGGCGAGAAGGCCCGCGAGGTGAAGGACTCATCGCTCCGCCTGCCGCACGGCGAGCGGGGCAAGGTCGTCGAGGTCCGCGAGTTCCGTCGCGAGCTGAACGACGACCTCCAGCCGGGCGTCAACCGGCTGGTCCGGGTGTCGGTCGCCCAGAAGCGGAAGATCTCGCGTCGGCGACAAGATGGCCGGCCGGCATGGCAACAAGGGCGTGATCGCCAAGATCCTGCCCCAGGAGGACATGCCGTTCCTGCCGGACGGCACGCCGGTCGACATCATCCTCAACCCGCTCGGCGTGCCGAGCCGGATGAACATCGGCCAGATCCTCGAGACCCACCTCGGCTGGGCGCTCCACGCCAAGGGCGAGAAGGCGGCGACGGCGGTCTTCGACGGCGCCACCGAGGAGCAGATCCAGGCCGAGCTCAAGTCGGCCCGTCACAAGGTCTACGGCGAGACGAAGGCCCTGCCGATCGGACGGCAAGATCGATCTCCGCGACGGCCGGACCGGCGAGATCTTCGACCGGCCGATCACCGTCGGCTACATCTACATGCTCAAGCTCCACCACCTGGTGGAGGACAAGATCCACGCTCGGTCGACCGGACCGTACAGCCTCATCACCCAGCAGCCGCTGGGCGGCAAGGCCCAGTTCGGCGGCCAGCGCTTCGGCGAGATGGAGGTCTGGGCGCTCGAGGCGTACGGCGCCGCGAACATCCTCCAGGAGCTCCTGACGGTCAAGTCCGACGACGTCCTGGGCCGCGTCCAGACGTACGAGGCGATCGTCAAGGGCGAGGAGATCCAGCCACCCCGCGTCCCCGAATCCTTCAAGGTGCTCATCAAGGAGCTCCGGAGCCTTGGCCTCAACGCCGAGATCCTCGATCAGAACGACGAGGAGATCCCGCTCGCCGAGGACGACGCCTCCGGCTACCTGCTCCCCGATCTCGGCGGGATCAACCTCGCCGGCTTCGAGGACTAGTCGTCACGCACGTTCTGAACCTGTTCCCGCGCCCTCGGTCGATGGCCCGACCGGCGGCGCTCGCTCACCGCTCGCATCGCGACCCCGAGCCAGACGGCGTCGCGGAGGAGAACCATGCTCGAGGTCAATAACTTCAGCGCGATCCGGATCTCGCTTGCCAGCCCGGACCAGATCCGGGAGTGGTCGAAGGGCGAGGTCACGAAGCCGGAGACCATCAACTACCGCACGCTCAAGCCGGAGAAGGACGGCCTCTTCGACGAGCGCATCTTCGGTCCCACCAAGGACTGGGAGTGCTACTGCGGCAAGTACAAGCGGATCCGGTACAAGGGCATCATCTGCGACAAGTGCGGCGTCGAGGTCACCCGCTCGAAGGTCCGCCGCGAGCGGATGGGCCACATCCAGCTGGCCAGCCCCGTCAGCCACATCTGGTACTTCAAGGGCACGCCCTCGCGGCTGGGCATCCTGCTCGACATCAGCCCCCGCAACCTCGAGCGGATCCTGTACTTCGCGCTGTACATCGTCACCCACGTCGACGAGGAGGCGCGCAAGCGCGCCCTGGCCCAGCTCGAGGAAGAGGCCGAGGGCCGCGGCGGCAAGGGCGGCCAGATGCTCAACGAGCTCGAGGACGAGCTCCGGGCCGACATGAACCGCCGGAGCGACGAGCTCAAGGCGGAGCTCGCCCGTACCAAGGAGGACCTCGAGTCGCAGCGCACGTCGCGGACCGAGGAGGTCGTGACCGCGGCCCAGGCCGTCGAGGCGCGCCTGGCCGAGCTCGGCACGGGCGAGGCGGCCGACACGATCGCCTTCGAGCCGACCGGCGAGGTCGTCGTCGAGGCTGGCAGCAAGGGTGGCAAGGACGCCACCAACCGGCTGCGCAAGATCGTCCAGGCCGAGACCGAGCGGGTCAACGCCGAGCTCCAGCAGCGCGAGAAGGACGAGGAGCGCGCGGTCGAGCAGAAGGTCGAGGACCTCAAGGCCGGCGTCGACGACACCCTGCGGGCCGAGAAGGAGAAGCTCCAGGAGCAGGCCCAGGGCCTCAAGGACGAGCTCCGCAAGGTCCGCGACGAGATCGAGGGCCTCAAGTCGATGCAGACCCTCGGCGAGACCGAGTACCGCGGCCTCGAGGAGCGCTACAACCAGCCCGGCAAGGCCCGCCTGTTCAACGCCGGCATGGGCGCCGAGGCGATCCGCGAAATCATCAGCCGGATGGACCTCGAGGAGCTGGCACGCTCGCTCCACGTCGAGGTCCGGACCAGCTCCGGCCAGCGCCGCAAGAAGGCCATCAAGCGGCTCCGCCTGATCGAGGCCTTCCGCCGCTCCGGCACCCGGCCCGACTGGATGATCCTGTCGGTCCTGCCGGTGATCCCGCCGGACCTGCGGCCGATGGTCCAGCTCGACGGCGGCCGCTTCGCGACCTCCGACCTCAACGACCTGTACCGCCGCGTCATCAACCGCAACAACCGGCTCAAGCGACTGCTGGAGCTGGGTGCGCCGGAGATCATCATCCGCAACGAGAAGCGGATGCTCCAGGAGGCGTGCGACGCGCTGATCGACAACGGCCGCCGCGGCCGCGCGATCGCCGGCACCGGCAACCACCGCCTCAAGTCACTGAGCGACATGCTCAAGGGCAAGCAGGGCCGGTTCCGCCAGAACCTGCTCGGCAAGCGCGTCGACTACTCGGGCCGGTCGGTCATCGTCGTCGGCCCGGAGCTCAAGCTCCACCAGTGCGGGCTGCCCAAGAAGATGGCGCTCGAGCTGTTCAAGCCGTTCGTCATGCGCCAGCTCGTCGAGAAGGGCTTCGCCCACAACATCAAGAGCGCCAAGCGGATCGTCGAGCGCGTCCGGCCCGAGGTCTGGGACGTCCTCGAGGAAGTGATCAAGGACCACCCGGTCCTGCTCAACCGCGCCCCGACGCTCCACCGCCTCGGCATCCAGGCGTTCATGCCGGTCCTCGTCGAAGGCTCGGCGATCCAGATCCACCCGCTCGTCTGCACGGCGTTCAACGCCGACTTCGACGGCGACCAGATGGCGGTCCACGTGCCGCTCAGCTCGGCCGCCCAGGAAGAGGCGCGGACGATGATGCTGTCGACGGCGAACCTGCTGTCGCCGGCCGACGGCTCGCCGGTCGTGGCGCCGACCCAGGACATGGTCCTGGGCTGCTACTACCTGACCATGGACCCGCCGGGCGGCAAGCCGAAGACGGTCCGCCTGTTCGCCTCGGAGGACGAGGCGATCCTCGCCTACCAGCTCCGGACCATCACCCTCCACGAGCCGGTCGAGGCGGAGATCAAGACCTGGGATGCCGAGACGGAAACCCTCCGCGAGGCTCGGCTGCGGACGACCGTCGGCCGGATCATCTTCAACCAGATCGTGCCCGACAAGCTGCGCTTCACCAACAGCGTGATGAAGCGGGCCGAGCTCAAGCGCCTGGTCGACGAGTGCTACCGCCTCCTCGGCCCGGACGAGACGGCCCACCTGGTCGACGGCATCAAGAGCGTCGGCTTCGAGTTCGCCACCCGCGGCGGGTTGACGATCGGCCTGTTCGACATCGAGGTGCCCAAGAACAAGGGCGCCGCCCTGAAGCTGGCCGACGACAACGTCGCCGAGATCGACCGCCAGTTCCAGCGCGGCCTCATCACCGAGGACGAGCGCTACGAGCAGGTCGTCGGCGTCTGGCAGGACACGACGTCCAAGATGTCGGACGACATGATGAAGTCGCTGGACCCGTTCGGGCCGGTAACGATGATGACCGCCTCGGGCGCCCGCGGAAACAAGGGCAACATCGGCCAGCTGGGCGCGATGCGTGGCCTCATGGCCGACCCGTCGGGCCGGATCATCGACGTTCCCGTGCGGAGCAACTTCCGCGAGGGGATGACCGTCCTCGAGTACTTCATCTCGACCCACGGCGCCCGCAAGGGCCTCGCCGACACGGCCCTCCGGACGGCCGACTCGGGCTACCTGACGCGGCGCCTCGTCGACGTCGCCCAGGACGTCATCACCCGCGAAGAGGACTGCGGAACCGAGGAAGGCAGCTGGATCACCCGGGCCGAATCGGCCGACGAGACCGATGCCTACCAGAAGCGCCTGGTCGGCCGGCTGTCGGCCGCGCCGCTGCCTGATCCGCGGGTCAAGGTCAAGAAGGGCGAGGAGCCGCCGCTCATCGTCGAGCGCAACGTGCTCATCACCGAGGAGATCGCCGGTGCGATCGACGAGGCCGGGATCGACGAGGTCCTGGTCCGCTCACCGCTGACCTGCGAGGCTCGCTACGGCGTCTGCCGGGCGTGCTACGGCCGCAACCTCGCCACGGGCGAGATGGTCGGGACAGGCGAGGCGGTCGGCATCATCGCCGCCCAGTCGATCGGCGAGCCCGGCACGCAGCTGACGATGCGGACGTTCCACACCGGCGGCGTCGCCGGCCTGGACATCACCGCCGGCCTGCCGCGCGTCGAGGAGCTGTTCGAGGCCCGCATCCCCAAGGGCAAGGCCGAGATCAGCCACATCGACGGGATCGTGGAGATCCTGCGGGCCGACACCGGGACCAAGGTCAAGGTGATCAGCCGCGAGTCGTACGACACGTCGATCCCGGTGCCCAAGGGCGCCGAGCTGCTGGCCGCCCCCGGCGACCTCGTCGAAGCCAACCAGGTCCTCGCCCGGGGCGACGGATCCGACGGTGCCGCCGACATCGCCGCCCCGGTCCGCGGCTTCCTGGTCAAGGACGGCCAGAGCCTCGTCGTCCGGGCCGAGGACGTCGTCGAGCGCGAATACGCCATTCCCCACAACGCCAAGCTGCTGGTCGAGAACGGCCAGGAGATCCGGGCCGGCGATCCCATCACCGACGGGCCGATCAACCCGCAGGAGTACCTCGACACCCGGGGCAAGGACGCCGTCCAGCGCTACCTGGTCAAGGAAGTCCAGAAGGTCTACCGCAGCCAGGGCGTGACGATCAACGACAAGCACATCGAGATCATCGTCCGGCAGATGCTCCGCAAGGTCCGCATCGACCAGCCGGGCGACGTCGACCTGCTCCCGACGGAGCTGGTCGACCGGCTCGAGTTCGAGGAGCACAACAACCGCGTCCTGGCCGAGGGCGGCGAGCCCGCCACCGCCCAGACCGTTCTCCTCGGCGTGACCAAGGCATCGCTCAACACCTCCAGCTTCCTCGCCGCGGCGAGCTTCCAGGAGACGACGCGGGTGCTGACCGAGGCCGCCATCAACGGCGCCAAGGACCACCTCATCGGCCTCAAGGAGAACGTCATCATCGGCAAGCTCATCCCCGCCGGGACGGGCGCGCCGGCCAACGTCGCGGCCCGCAAGGAGCGGGAGCGGCGGGCGGCCATCGAGGCCCTCGCCGGCGAGGCGATCGAGGATGGTGGTTCGGAGTACAACCCGTTCCTCGAGGACGGCACGGCCCGTCCGCCGGACGACGAGGCGGCGGGGCTTGCCCTGGCCGCGACGATCGCCGGTGGCGACGCCGACGACGACGACTTCGCCAACCCGTTCAAGGGTGGCGGCGACGACGCCGACGAGCCCGACGTGGCCCTCGATCCGGACAAGAATCCGTTCCTCCGGGAGGACGACGAGGAGGGGGTCGTCGCCTCCGAATCGACCGTCGAAAAGTGATCGGCGGGGCCCGCTCCGGGCCCCGTCATCCGGCCCGTCGCGTGTTTGACACTCGCTTCGAGCCGCTGCTACACTCCGCGACCGTGGCCTCGGGAGGGGTCCCGCCGTCGGTGCCTGCGCCGGCGACCCATCGAACCTGAAGCCTGAACGACCAGGTCCCCAGCCTGGAGCCCCCGGCGACCGACCCGTCTGCGGATTGGCGGCTTGGCCGGCGGGCCCGACGGACCGGTCACCCCGACCACTTCGCCACAGACCACCGAAAGGACGTCCGCTTCGTGCCCACGATCAGCCAGCTCGTGCGCCACGGTCGCAAGCCCGCGATCAAGAAGATCAAGGCGCCTGCGATGCGCAAGAACTGGAACAGCCTGCGCCAGCGCCAGGTGCCGACCGGGGGCGCCCCACAGAAGCGTGGTGTCTGCCTGCAGGTCCGCACGATGACGCCCAAGAAGCCGAACTCGGCGCTGCGCAAGATCGCCCGCGTGAAGCTGACCAACCAGATGGAGGTCACGGCCTACATCCCGGGGATCGGGCATAACCTCCAGGAGCACTCGGCGGTCCTCGTCCGCGGTGGCCGGGTCAAGGACCTGCCCTCGGTCAAGTACCACATCATCCGCGGCACCCTCGATGCGGCCGGCGTCAAGGACCGCAAGCAGGGCCGCAGCAAGTACGGCGCCAAGGCCAGCGCCGGTGGGGCCCGCTAGATGCCTCGCCGACAGTCGATCCCGCGCAAGGCGAAGTACGAGGGCGTCCCGGCCAACCGGACGACCGCGCGGTTCACCGCCAAGCTGATGACCAACGGCAAGCGCAACCTGTCGGAGCGGATCCTCCGCCAGGCGCTCGCTCGCGCCGAGGCATCGGCCCGGCGGCCCGGGCTGGAGGTCCTCGAGGCGGCACTGCGGAACGCGACGCCGATCATCGAGGTCAAGCCCCGCCGCGTCGGCGGCGCCACCTACCAGGTCCCGGTCGAGATCCGGGGCGATCGCCGCCTGTCGCTGGGTGTCCGCTGGCTCGTCCAGGCGGCCCGCAAGCGGAGCGGCAAGAGCATGAGCGAGAAGCTGGCCGCCGAGTTCGTCGATGCCATGAACGGCCTCGGCGCGGCGGTCAAGCGACGAGAGGACACCCACAAGATGGCCGAGGCCAACAAGGCCTTCAGCCATTTCAAGTGGTAGATCCGGGAGCGTAGGACACAACCGTGGCACGACAGGTTCCGCTCGTACGCACGCGGAACATTGGAATCATCGCCCATATCGACGCGGGCAAGACGACCGTGACCGAGCGGATCCTCTTCTACACGAAGAAGATCTACAAGCTCGGCGAGGTCCATGAGGGCGCGGCCACCATGGACTGGATGCCCCAGGAGCAGGAGCGGGGGATCACGATCACCGCGGCGGCAACGACCGCGTTCTGGGGCGACCATCGCATCAACATCATCGATACGCCCGGGCACGTGGACTTCACGGTCGAGGTCGAGCGGAGCCTCCGCGTGCTCGACGGTGCGGTCGTGGTCTTCGACGGCGTGGCCGGTGTCGAGCCCCAGTCGGAAACGGTCTGGCGACAGGCGGACCGCTACGGTGTGCCCCGCTTCTGCTTCATCAACAAGCTCGACCGGACGGGCGCCGACTTCTGGCGCGGCGTCGCCTCGATCAAGGAGCGCCTGGGCGCCAACGCCGTCCCGATCCAGATTCCGATCGGCAGCGAGGAGCGCTTCGAGGGCGTGATCGACCTGGTCGAGATGAAGGCCATCCGCTACCGCGACGATCTGGGCAACGCCATCGACGTCGTCGACATCCCGGAGGACCTCCGGGCCGACGCCGAGACCCACCGCCACACGATGATCGAGGCCGTCGCCGAGATGGACGACGAGCTCCTCCACAAGTACATCGAGGGCGAGGAGCTGACCATCGCCGAGGTCAAGCGCGGCCTTCGGCTCGGCACGCTGACGAACAGGATCATCCCGGTCCTGACCGGCTCGGCGCTCCGCAACAAGGGCATCCAGAAGCTCCTCGACGCGGTCGTCGACTACCTGCCCTCACCGCTCGACGTGCCGCCGATGATCGGGCTCGACCCGCGGTCCAGCGCCGAGGTCATCCGCACGCCGGACGACAAGGAGCCGTTCAGCGCCCTCGCCTTCAAGATCGCCGCCGACCCGTTCGTCGGCAAGCTCGCCTTCTTCCGGGTCTACTCCGGCACGCTCAAGGCCGGTTCGTACGTCCTCAATCCGACCAAGGGCCGGAAGGAGCGGATTGGTCGCATCCTCCAGATGCACGCCAACCACCGCGAGGAGATCGACGAGGTCTACGCCGGCGACATCGCCGCGGCCGTCGGGCTCAAGGACACCTTTACCGGCGACACGCTGACGGATCCCGATCACCCGGTCGTGCTCGAGTCGATGACGTTTCCGGAGCCGGTCATCGAGGTCAAGATCGAGCCCAAGACGAAGGCCGACCAGGACAAGCTGGGCGTGGCCCTCCAGCGGCTGGCCGAGGAGGATCCCACCTTCCGGGTCCACACCGACATCGAATCGGGCGAGACGTTGATCGCCGGCATGGGCGAGCTCCACCTGGACGTCCTCGTGGACCGGATGATCCGCGAGTTCAAGGTCGCCGCGAACATCGGCAAGCCGCAGGTCTCCTATCGGGAGACCGTGCGCCGCGCCGCCGAAGGCAATGGCCGCCACGTCCGCCAGACCGGTGGCAAGGGCCAGTACGGCCACGCGGTGATCAAGCTCGAGCCCCAGGAGAAGGGCGCCGGCTACGAGTTCGTCGACAAGATCGTCGGCGGGACGATCCCGCGCGAGTTCATCAAGCCGATCGACCAGGGCATCCAGGAGGCCCTCCAGACCGGCATCTACGCCGGCTACCCGGTGGTCGACGTCAAGGTGACCCTGTTCGACGGGTCGTACCACGACGTCGACTCGTCCGAGATGGCGTTCAAGATCGCCGGCTCGCTGGCCATCAAGGACGCGTTCTCCAAGGCCGATCCTGCCGTCCTCGAGCCGATCATGAAGGTCGAGGTCACGATGCCGGAGGAATTCATGGGCGACGTCATTGGCGACCTCAACAGTCGCCGCGGTCACGTGGAGGGCATGGAGTCGCGCGGCTCGACCCAGATGGTCAGCGCGTTCGTGCCGCTCGCCCAGATGTTCGGCTATGTCACCGATCTCCGGTCGATGACCCAGGGCCGGGCGACCTCCTCGATGGAGTTCAGTCACTACGCCGAGGTCCCCGCGAGCATCGCGGCGGAGCTCGTCCAGAAGTCAAAGGTCTAGCGGGCCCAGGCCCACGACGGAGAGGAACCAGGAGCACGCAGATGGCCAAGAAGAAGTTCGAGCGAACCAAGCCGCACGTCAACATCGGGACGATCGGCCACATCGACCACGGCAAGACCAGCCTGACCGCGGCGATCACCAAGTACCTGTCGCTGAAGGGCGACGCGACGTACCGGGCGTTCAATTCGATCGACAACGCGCCCGAGGAGCGGGAGCGGGGGATCACCATCGCCATCGCCCACGTCGAGTACGAGACCGACGCCCGCCACTACGCCCACGTCGACTGCCCGGGGCACGCCGACTACATCAAGAACATGATCACCGGCGCCGCCCAGATGGACGGCGCGATCCTGGTCGTCGCCGCGACCGACGGGCCGATGCCCCAGACCCGCGAGCACATCCTCCTGGCCCGCCAGGTGGAGGTGCCCTACATCGTCGTCTTCCTCAACAAGGTCGACGCGGTCGACGACCCGGAGCTGCTCGACCTGGTCGAGCTCGAGGTCCGCGAGCTGCTGTCCAAGTACAACTTCCCGGGCGACGACCTGCCGGTCATCCGGGGCAGCGCGCTCAAGGCCCTCGAAGCCCCCGACAACGCCGCCGACGACGCCTACAAGCCCATCCAGGAGCTGATGGACGCGGTCGACGCCTACATCCCGACCCCCGAGCGGGCGATCGACAAGCCGTTCCTGATGCCGGTCGAGGACGTCTTCGGGATCAAGGGCCGGGGGACGGTCGCCACCGGGCGCATCGAGCGGGGCATCGTCAAGATCGGCGACGAGGTCGAGCTGGTCGGCGTCAAGGCCACCCGCAAGATCGTCATCACCGGCGTCGAGATGTTCCAGAAGACGCTCGACGAGGGCCGCGCCGGCGACAACGTCGGCTGCCTGATGCGGGGCATCGAGCGGGAGGAGATCGAGCGCGGCCAGGTCCTGGCCAAGAGTGGCTCGGTCAAGCCCCACACCAAGTTCAGCGCCCAGGTCTACGTCCTGACCAAGGAGGAGGGTGGCCGCCACACCCCGTTCTACAACGGCTACCGGCCCCAGTTCTACCTCCGCACGACCGACGTCACCGGCGCCATCGGCCTGCCCGACGGGGCGGAGATGGTGATGCCCGGCGACAACGTCGAGATGAAGGTCGAGCTGATCACCCCGATCGCCCTCGAGACCGGCCAGCGCTTCGCCATCCGCGAGGGTGGCCGGACCGTCGGCGCCGGCGCCATCGTCAGCATCGCCGAGTAGCGAGATGGCGAAGCAGCGGATCAGGATCCGCCTCAAGGCCTACGACCACCGGCTGCTCGATCAGTCGGCGGCGCAGATCGTGGAGACGGCGCAGCGCACCGGCGCCGACGTCGTCGGTCCCGTTCCGCTGCCCACCCGGATCGAGAAGTTCACCGTCCTTCGCTCGCCGTTCATCGACAAGGACAGCCGGGAGCAGTTCGAGATCCGGACCCACAAGCGGCTGGTCGACATCCTCGACCCGTCGTCCAAGACCATCGACGCCCTGATGCGGCTCTCGCTCGCGGCCGGCGTCGACATCGAGATCAAGTAGTCATGGCCCGAACCGATGTTCTTGGCGCGGCGCTCGCCGTTCAGGCGAGCCCAGCGCAAGGCGCCGGCGAGCACGTGAGCGAGCGCACATCAGGGCGTGAGCGAGCGCGCGCAGGCGGCAACGCGGCGATGGGCCGCATCAACGAGCGAGCGCAATGTCTATCGGATTGATCGGCCGCAAGGTCGGCATGACCCAGGTGTTCCAGGACGACGGCACGATGGTGGCCGTCAGCGTCCTGGCCATCGAACCGAATACCGTGACCCGCCTCCGGACGAGCGACCGCGACGGCTATACCGCCGTGCAGCTGGGCAGCGACGACGGCAAGAAGCTGACCAAGCCCGTCGCCGGCCAGCTCAAGGAGCTGCCGAAGGGCGCCGCCAAGCCGGCGACGTTCCGGGAGTTCCGGGTGGACAGCGTCGACGACTACAGCCTCGGCCAGGTCATCGCCATCGGCGACGTCTTCAACGCGGGCGACCTAGTCGACGTCACCGGCGTGTCCAAGGGCAAGGGCTTCGCCGGCCACATCAAGCGCCACCACTTCAGTCGTGGCCCCAAGAGCCACGGCTCCGACCATCATCGCGAGCCGGGCTCGATCGGCCCCGGCACGACGCCCGGCCGCGTCTACAAGGGCCTCAAGATGGCCGGCCACATGGGCGACGAGCGGGCGACCATCAAGAAGGTGCGCGTCGTGCGCACGGACCCCGAGCGCAACCTGCTGCTGGTGGCGGGCTCGCTGCCGGGCTCGCGCGGCTCGCTGATCCTCGTGAAGAAGGCCTGACGATGCCCCAGACCACCCTTTACGACCGGACCGGCAAGGACGTCGGCAGCGTCGAGCTCAGCGACGAGCTCTTCGCCGCTCCGATCCATGCCGCCGTTCTCCACCAGGTTGTCACCGCCCAGCTCGCCGGCCGCCGGATCGGGACCCACGACACCAAGACCCGCGGCGAGGTTCGCGGCGGCGGCAAGAAGCCGTACCGCCAGAAGGGAACCGGCCGCGCGCGCCAGGGCTCGCGGACCGCGCCCCACTACCGCGGCGGTGGCGCTGTGTTCGGCCCCCATCCCCGGAGCTACGAGCAGCGCCTGCCCAAGAAGATGCGGCGCCTGGCGCTTCGGGGTGCCCTCACCGCGAAGTTCGGTGACGAGGCGATCCGGGTGATCGACACGTTCGGCCTCGAGGCCGCCAAGACCAAGGACGTCGTCGGGATCCTCGCCGCGCTGTCCGCCAGCGGGCGAGTCCTGATCGTGGCCCCGGCCGCCAGCGACGTGCTCCGCCTGTCGTCGCGCAACCTGCCGACGGTCGAGGTCATCCTGGCCGACTCGCTCAACGTCGTCGACCTGATGAAGGCCGACGTCGTGCTGATCGAGCAGCCGGCGCTGGCCCGGATGAACACCGTGTACGGCGTCGGCACCGGGGAGGTGACCGCGTGAGCACCCTGACCGCTCCCCAGATCATCCTCCGCCCGGTCATCAGCGAGAAGTCGATCGACCAGTCCGGGCGGGGCAAGTACACCTTCGCCGTCCACAAGGACGCCAACAAGATCCAGATCAAGGCGGCCATCGAGGAGCTCTACCAGAGCGAGAAGGTGACCGTGGTCTCGGTCAACGTGCTCACCACCAAGGCCAAGGAGAAGCGCAGGGGCACCAAGGGTGGCCGGATCATCGGCTACACCACGCCCTGGCGGAAGGCCGTCGTGACGCTGGCACCGGGCCAGAAGATCGAATTCTTCGAGGGGGTCTGAGCCATGCCATTGCGCGACTACAAGGCCACCTCCCCGGGTCTCCGGCAGATGACTCGCTCGACCTTCGAGGAGATCACGACCCGGACCCCGCACAAGCCGCTGCTCGAGGCGCAGAAGCGCGGATCGGGCCGCAACAACGCCGGCCGGATGACCGTCCGTCACCGCGGCGGCGGGGAGAAGCAGCACTACCGCCGGATCGACTTCAAGCGCGACAAGCCGGGCGTGCCGGCTCGCCTCGCGACGATCGAGTACGACCCCAACCGCTCGGCCCGGATCGGCCTGCTTCATTACCGCGACGGCGAGAAGCGCTACATGCTCCTGCCCCACGGTCTGAAGGTCGGCGACATCGTGATGTCCGGTCCCGAGGCCGAGGCCCGGGTGGGCAACGCCCTGCCGATCGCCAGGATCCCGCTGGGCACCACGATCCACAACATCGAGCTGATCCCGGGCAAGGGCGGCCAGATCGTCCGGTCCGCGGGCGTCGCCGCCCAGCTCCTGGCCAAGGAGGGCGAGCAGGCCCAGGTCCGCCTGCCCTCGGGTGAGGTCCGCCGGGTCAGCATCAAATGCATGGCCACCGTCGGCCAGGTCAGCAACCTCGACCACGAGAACCAGAACCTCGGCAAGGCCGGCCGTGCCCGCCACATGGGCCAGCGACCGGAAGTCCGTGGCGTCGTCATGAACCCGCGAGACCATCCGCACGGCGGCGGCGAGGGCAAGTCCCCGACGGGCATGCCCCCAAAGACGCCCTGGGGCAAGCCCGCCATGGGCTACCGCACCCGGCGGTCGAAGACGACCGGACGGCTCATCGTCCGCTCGCGGCGCCGGAAGTAGCGGGAGGTAGGAAGGCATGTCCCGATCGATCAAGAAGGGGCCGTTCATCGAGGAGCGGCTGCAGGGCCGGGTCGAGGCGATGAATCAGCGCAACGAGAAGAAGGTCGTCAAGACCTGGTCTCGGGCGTCGGTCATCTTCCCGACGTTCATCGGCCACACCATCGCCGTCTACAACGGCAAGAAGCACATCCCGGTCTACGTGACCGAGAACATGGTCGGCCACCGGCTGGGTGAGTTCGCCCCGACCCGCAACTACCGCGGGCACGGCAAGCACACCGAGCGGTCGACGCAGCTGAAGTAGGGCTGCCGACCATGCGCGTTTCCGCCACCGCCAAGTTCCTCCGCGGCTCGACCCGGAAGGCCCGCCTCGTCACGACGGCGATCAAGGGCAAGCCGGTCGAGGAGGCCGCCGCCCTGCTCCGGTTCATGCCGCAGCACGCCGCGGCGGACATCGCCCGCGTCCTCAAGAGCGCCACCGCCAACGCGGAGAACAACCACAACCTGTCCGCGGAGGACTTGTACATCGCCGACGCCATCGCCGACGAGGGGCCGACGATCAAGCGCTGGCGGGCAAGGGCCCAGGGTCGCGCGTTCGCGATCCACAAGCCCATGACCCACATCACCATCGTCGTCGCGGATCGGGAGGCCTGACATGGGACACAAGGTCCATCCGTACGGCTTCCGCCTGGGTGTGTCGCGCACCTGGACCGCGAAGTGGTACGCCGACAAGGAATACACGACCCTCCTCCAGGAGGACATCGCGATCCGCTCGCTCGTCGACAAGCGGCTGGCCAACGCGAGCGTCAGCCAGGTCGAGATCGAGCGCGGGATCAACCACGTCACCGTGACCGTGCATACGGCCAAGCCGGGCATCGTCATCGGCAAGGGTGGCCAGAACGTCGAGGTCCTCCGCCAGCAGATCGGCGCGCTGAGCAAGCGCAAGGTCAAGCTGGAGATCAAGGAGATCCGCCAGCCGGAGCTCGACGCCCACCTCGTGGCGATGAACATCGCCCAGCAGCTGACCCGCCGGATCGCCTTCAAGAAGGCGATGAAGCAGGCCATCCAGCGATCGATGAAGGCCGGCGCCAAGGGCGTCCGGATCGCCGTCGCCGGCCGGCTCGGCGGCTCGGAGATGGGCCGCCGCGAGTGGGACCGCGAGGGACGGATCCCGCTGGGCACCCTCCGGGCCGACATCAGCTACGGCCAGATCCACGCCCACACCACCTACGGCCGGATCGGCGTCAAGGTCTGGATCTACCGGGGCGAGGTGCCCCAGGAGCCGGTCCGCCGGCCCGAGCCGGTCCAGGCCCCGCCGTCGCCGGTGGGGGAGCGTGACCCGATGTTGATGCCCAAGCGCGTCAAGCACCGGAAGGTCATGCGCGGTCGCATGTCCGGCCTCGCCAAGGGCGGCCACTCGGTGGCCTTCGGCGACTACGGGCTGGCGACGCAGGAGCCGGCCTGGATCACCAGCCGCCAGATCGAGGCGGCCCGGCGGGCGATGACCCGCTCGGTCAAGCGTGGCGGCAAGATCTGGATCCGGATCTTCCCGGACAAGCCGGCGACCAAGAAGCCCGCCGAGACGCGGATGGGCTCGGGCAAGGGCGCTCCCGACCACTGGGTCGCGGTCGTCAAGCCCGGCCGGATCCTCTTCGAGATGGCCGGCGTCGGCCGCGAAGAGGCCGTCGAGGCGATGCGCCTCGCCAGCCACAAGCTGCCGGTCGCGACGCGGGTCGTATCCCGCGACAACCTGACGGAGACGACCGATGGACATCGATAAGGTTCGGGCGCTCTCCGACGCCGAGCTCGAGGACGCCCTCAAGGAGGCGAAGCAGGACCTGTGGCAGGCCCGGTTCGCCCTCTCGACTCGCCAACTGAAGGACTACAGCACGATCTCGTCCAGTCGACGAACGATCGCGCGGATCCTCACCGTCCAGCGCGAGCGCAGCGACGAGCGCGCCGCGACCGCGAAGACGGCGTGACGGAGATCACGCGATGACAGGAGCAGCACCAGTGCAGGGCAAGCGGAAGACCAAGGTCGGCCGCGTCGTCAGCGACAAGATGGACAAGACGATCGTCGTGTCCGTCGAGCGACTGGCGCGTCACCGGCTGTACAAGCGGGTCATCCGCTTGACGACCAAATTCAAGGTCCACGACGAGACCAACGACGCCAAGATTGGCGACACGGTCCTGATCGAGGAGTCACGGCCACTGTCGGCGACCAAGCGTTGGCGCCTGACGAGCATCGTCCAGCGGGCCGGCGATCACGGCCTGCCCGGTGACATCGTGTCCGAAGAGGCCGAGACGTCCGAGGCGATCCACGCCGCCGCCCATCCCGGGCCGGCATCGCGAGGACGCCGCCGATGAGCCGAGGGCGCTGCGTCTGCGGACGGGGCCGAAACCGCCGGAACGCAAGACTCTCCGAGACCGCCGAGGGGCCGCCGATGGCAAGGGCCCGGAGGACGAGCAGTGATCCAGCCCCAGTCGCGGGTCAAGGTCGCCGACAACACCGGCGCCCGGACGATCCAGTGCATCCGGGTCATGGGGCGTTCGCTCAAGACCACCGCCGGGGTCGGCGACGTGATCATCGCCAGCGTCAAGCAGGCGATCCCCAACGCCGCCGTCAAGAAGGGCGACGTGGTCAGGGCGGTCGTCGTCCGGACGGCGAAGGAATACGGCCGTGCCGACGGCAGCTACATCCGGTTCGACGAGAACGCGGCCGTCCTCATCAACAACCAGGGCAACCCTCGCGGGACCCGCATCTTCGGTCCGGTCGCCCGCGAGCTTCGGGATCGGAACTACATGAAGATCGTGTCACTCGCGCCGGAGGTGCTGTGATGGCCCACGGCAGGACCAAGGTTCCCGAGATCCGCAAGGGCGACACCGTCGTCGTCCTGTCCGGCAAGGACGCCGGCAAGCGGGGAACCGTCGAGCAGGTCATGACCAACCCGGCCGCACTCCAGCGGATGTCGCCGGTTCCCGGCACCAAGCGCCAGCCGGCCCGTTCCGGCTACTGGAAGCGCGCCTCGGCCCGGCCGATCTCGGTCATCGTCGAGGGGCTGAACGTCGCCAAGAAGCACACCAAGGCCCGCCAGCGGAGCCAGGGCGGCCCAAGCTCCATGCCGACCATCGATCCGGGCGGCGTGCTCGACAAGACGCTGCCGATGGACATCGGCAAGGTCATGCTCGTCTGCCCCAAGTGCGGTCGCCCCACCCGGGTCGCCCACCAGACGCTCGAGAACAAGCGTCGCGTCCGGATCTGCCGCCATTGCGGCGAAGCGCTGGAGGGCCAGGGCAAATGACCAGCCGCCTCCACGAGCGCTACCGGGCCGAGGTCGCCCCGGCGCTCCACAAGCAGTTCGAATACGGCAACGCGATGCAGGTTCCAAAGGTCAGCAAGATCGTGGTCAACATCGGCCTCGGCGAGGCGCTGACCAACGCCAAGGCGATCGACGCCGCCGTCGGCGACCTGACGATGATCACCGGCCAGAAGCCGATCGTGACCAAGGCCAAGCGATCGATCGCCCAGTTCCGGGTTCGGACGGGCAACTCGATCGGCGCCAAGGTCACCCTCCGCGGCGAGCGGATGTGGGATTTCCTGGACCGCCTCACGACGATGGCCCTGCCCCGGATCCGCGACTTCCGCGGGGTCCCCAGCAAGTCGTTCGACGGCCGGGGCAATTTCTCGCTGGGCCTCCGGGAGCAGCTCGCCTTCCCGGAGATCGAATACGACAAGGTGGACCGTCTCCGCGGGCTGGAGATCAGCATCGTGACGACGGCGAAGACCGACGAGGAGTCGAAGCGCCTGCTCGAACTCCTCGGCATGCCCTTCGCCTCGTAGGCGCGGGGAGGGAGACCGATGGCCAAGAAGTCGATGATCGCCAAGCAAAAGCGGACGCCGCGGCACAAGTCGCAGGGGTATCACCGCTGCACCGTGTGCGGACGACCGCGAGCCTTCATGCGCCGCTTCGCGCTGTGCCGGATCTGCTTCCGGGAGCGAGCGCTCCTCGGCGAGCTGCCGGGCGTCACGAAGTCGAGCTGGTAGGAACGTCATGAACATCTCCGATCCGATCGCGGACATGCTCACCCGCGTTCGCAACGCATCCCGGGCTCGTCACACCGAAGTGGCTGTGCCGGCGTCGCGGACCAAGCGGGAGATCGCCCGCATCCTCAAGGACGAGGGCTTCATCGCCGACTGGACCGAGGAACGGCAGGGGCCGACCATCCTCCTCCGGCTGACCCTCAAGTACGTCGACGGCAAGGCGCCGGTCGTCTCCGGGCTGAAGCGGATCAGCAAGCCCGGGCTGCGGGTATATGCCCGCAAGACCGACATCCCGCGCGTCCTCGGCGGTCTCGGCATCGTCATCGTCAGCACCAGCCAGGGGATCATGACCGGCGCGCAGGCCCGCAAGGCCCAGCTCGGCGGTGAAGTCCTGGCCTACGTCTGGTAGGACGCGATGTCACGTATCGGTCGCCTGCCCATCGCCGTGCCGTCCGGTGTCGATGTCACCATCGACGGCCGCCGGCTCACCGTGAAAGGTCCCAAGGGGGAGCTCAGCCGTGAGCTCCACCCCGACATGGTCGTGGCCAGCGAGGACGGCAAGCTCCTCGTCAGCCGGCCAACGGAGCAGAAGCATCACAAGCAGCTCCACGGCCTGACCCGGACCCTGGTCAACAACATGGTCGTCGGCGTGACCGACGGCTACCGCAAGGGACTCGAGATCACCGGCGTCGGCTACCGGGCCACGCTGATCGGGCGCAAGCTCCAGCTGAGTCTCGGCTACAGCCACCCCGTCGAGATCGATCCGCCCAAGGGGATCGAGTTCGAGGTCGAGAACCCGACCCGCCTCGCGGTCGTCGGCATCGACAAGGAGCTGGTGGGACAGATCGCCGCTCGGGTCCGCTCCACCCGGAAGCCGGAGCCCTACAAGGGCAAGGGCGTCCGATACGCGGGCGAGCGCATCCGCCGCAAGGCGGGCAAGGCCGGCAAGATCGGCGGCAAGAAGTAATTCCACGAGGTTCCAGAGCACGATGACGCAGGTCGCTACCCGCGGCGCCGCTCGACGCAAGCGCCACGAACGGATCCGCCTCCACATGGAGGGGACCGCGGCGCGTCCGCGTCTCGCGGTGTTCCGCAGCCTCAACCACATCTACGCGCAGGTAATCGACGACGCGTCAGGCAAGACGCTCGCCGCGGCCTCATCGGTCGAGAAGGAGCTTCGCGGCTCCAAGGGGAGCAAGACCGACGAAGCCAAGGCGATCGGCAAGCTGGTCGCCGAGCGGGCCAAGTCCGCCGGCGTCGAGCGCGTTGTGTTCGATCGAGCCGGGTTCCGGTACCACGGGCGGATCAAGTCGCTCGCCGATGCCGCCCGCGAAGCCGGCCTCGAGTTCTAGAGGAGACGCCCGTGGCCAGGATCGATCCCAACAAGCTCGCGCTCGAGGAGCGCGTCGTCCAGATCAACCGCGTCGCCAAGGTCGTCAAGGGCGGCCGGCGGTTCAGCTTCAGCGCGGTCGTCGTCGTCGGCGACGGCCAGGGCCACGTCGGCGCCGGACTCGGCAAGGCCGGCGAGGTCCCGGAGGCCATCCGCAAGGGCGTCGAGGACGCAAAGAAGAACATCATCCGGATCCCGATGGTCGGGACGACCATCCCCCACGAGGTGCGGACCCAGTTCAGCGCCAGCCGGGTGATGCTCAAGCCCGCCTCGCAGGGCACCGGCGTGATCGCCGGCGGCGCCGTCCGCGCTGTTCTCGAGGCGGCCGGCGTCCGCGACATCCTGTCGAAGACGCACGGCTCGACCAACCCGGTCAACGTGACCCGGGCCACGATCGAGGCGCTCCGTTCGCTGCGCTCGGCCGAGGAGGTCAGCGCCAGCCGCGGCGTCCTCGTCCAGGCCCGGATCTCCGGCCAGCCCAACGCCGACGGCTCGGGGGTGGGCAATGGCCGGTAAGCTGCGCGTGACCCAGGTCAAGAGCACGATCAGCCACATCGCCCGCAACCGGGCAACGGTCCGCGCGCTCGGCCTGAAACGGATCGGCGACACGGTCGTCGTTTCCGACAACGACGCGACGCGGGGCATGGTCCGCCAGGTCCGCTTCCTTGTCAGCGTCGAGGAAGTCCCGGACGGGACCCCCAAGCCGAAGACGACCGCCAAGGAAGAGTCCGACGCATGAAATTGCATGACCTGCGCCCGCCGGAGGGCGCGAACACCAAGCGAACCCGGGTCGGCCGCGGGATCGCGGCTGGCAAAGGCAAGACGGCCGGGCGCGGGACCAAGGGCCAGAAGGCCCGGGCCGGCGGCTCGATCCCGCCCTGGTTCGAGGGCGGCCAGACGCCACTCCACATGCGGATCCCGAAGCTGCGTGGCTTCAAGAACCGGTTCAAGGTGGAGTACGAGGTCGTCAACCTCGGCGCGATCGCCGCGCTCGTCGAGCTCGGCGCCTTCGAGGCGCCCGCCGGCGACGGCAAGGGCAAGGCCAAGGCATCGGGACCGATCACGATCAACCAGGACATCCTCCGGGCGACCGGCCTGGTCCGGACGCTGAACAAGCCACTCAAGATCCTGGGCACGGGCGAGCTGTCCACGGCGCTGTTCGTCGTCGCCGACGCGTTCAGCAAGAGCGCGGTCGCCAAGATCGAGGCGGCCGGCGGGAGCGTCAACGTGCTCGAGATCCCCACCCGGCCGACGAAGGCCCTCGGCGTCGACGCCGCTCCCGCCGCGAAGGCCGCGGCAGCTCCGACCGAGGCGCCCGCCGCGTCGCCGGAGCCCGCCGCCGAGACCGCGGCGACGACCGAACGCGACGACCGAGCACCGAGGCCGAGACCGCCAAGCCGAAGCGTGGCCGCGCCAAGGGCGTCACCACGGCCGAGGCAGTCGACGAGACGCCTGAGCCCAAGTCGGCGGAACCGACCGAAGCGGCCACGCCCGATGTCGAGCCCGACGAGTCGGCGGCGACCGCGGAGGCCGCGGATACCACAGCCGCGGACGAGGTCCCGGCCGGCGAGGACCTGCCCGCCGAGGCCGCCGACAGCACCGAATCGGACGCCGGCGACGACGAGGCCGCCTCGTCCGACGACGCGACCTGAGCCGTGTTCGAATCCCTGCTCAACGCGTTCCGCGCGCCGGACATCCGGCGCCGGATCCTGTACGTCCTCGGGATCCTGATCGTCTTCCGGTTCCTGGCGGCCGTGCCGGTCCCGGGCGTCGACAAGGCCGCACTCGAGTCGTTCTTCGAGGGCAACCCGATCTTCCAGCTGATCGACCTGTTCAGCGGTGGTGGCCTGTCGAACTTCTCGGTCGTTGGGCTGGGCGTGAACCCGTACATCAACGCCTCGATCATCATGCAGCTGATGACCGGCGTCATCCCGTCGCTCCAGAACCTCAGCCGGGAAGGGGAGTACGGTCGCAACCGCATCAACCAGTACACCCGCTACCTGTCGGTGCCGATGGCCCTCCTGCAGGCGTACGGGTTCCTGGCGCTGCTCAACGCCCGCGGTGTCCTGACCGGCGGGAACTTCAGCCTCAACAGCGTCGACACGATCGTCCAGGTCGCGACGCTGACGGCCGGCTCGGTCTGCCTGATGTGGCTGGGTGAGCTGATCACCGAGAAGGGCATCGGCAACGGCATCAGCTTCATCATCTTCGCCGGCATCGTCAGCCAGGCCCCGGGTGCCGTCCAGAACTTCCTGACCAACCCGAACCTGACCTCGCTGGCCGTGTTCGCGATCATCGGCATCACGGCGGTCGCCGTGATCATCTACATCCAGGAAGGGCAGCGCCGGATCCCGATCCAGTACGCCAGCCGCGTCCGCGGCCGTCGGATGTACCAGGGTGGCCAGACGTTCCTGCCGCTGCGGGTCAACCAGGCGGGCGTCATCCCGATCATCTTCGCGGTCAGCATCCTGCTGTTCCCGCGCCAGATCGCGACCTACTTCACGACCTCCGACCTGGGGGCCGTGCGCGACATCTCGAACGGCATCGTCTCGATCTTCAACGAGCGGTCGCCGCTGTACATCGCGGTCTACTTCCTGCTCACGGTGGGCTTCACCTACTTCTATACCGCGTTCACCTTCAAACCCGACGAGACGGCCGAGCAGCTCCGGAAAAACGGCGGCTTCATACCCGGAATCCGTCCCGGCCGCCCGACGCAGGATTACCTTGCCAAGGTCGTGTTCCGGATCACCGTCGCCGGGGCGCTGTTCCTGGGCACGGTCGCCGTGGCACCCGCCATCGCGGGCGCGATCTTCCCCGACCTCGCCGGTGTCGCCCTGGGTGGAACGGGGTTGCTGATCGTCGTCTCCGTCGTTGTCGAAACGATGAAACAGCTCGAAGCGCAGCTCATGCAGCGCCAATACGAGGGGTTCATCCGGTAATGACGGTCGTGGTGCTTCTCGGAGCGCCCGGAGCCGGCAAGGGAACGCAGGCCGCGCGGCTTGCCGAGCACCTGGGGATCCCGCACCTGGCGTCGGGTGACCTGCTCCGGGCGGCCGTCGCGGGGCGAACGCCGGTCGGTTTGGAGGCCGATCGGTACATGAGTCGCGGCCGGCTCGTGCCCGACGACACGATCATCCGGATCTTCCTCGACCGGCTGGCCCGGCCCGATGCCGCCAACGGGACGATCCTCGACGGCTATCCCCGCACCCGGCCACAGGCCGAGGCGCTGCAGTCGGCCCTCGCCGAGCGCGGCAGCGGCGTTGACCGGGCACTGCTCATCGACGTCCCGGTGGACGAGCTCGTCGACCGCGCGGCCGGCCGGCGGATCTGCGAGGCATCCGGGCACGTCTACCACCTGATCGCCAACCCACCGCAGGTGCCGGGCCGGTGCGACATCGACGGTTCGCCGCTGATCCAGCGAACCGACGACCAGGAGGACACGATCCGGGCCCGGATGGTCCAGCAGCTCGGCGCGCTCGAGGATGTCGTCGGCTACTACGACTCGCGGGGCGTCCTGCGGTCCGTGGACGGCCGCCAGTCCATCGACGCCGTGACCGACGCCCTGCTGGCAGAGCTCGAACCCAGCGGCTCGGGTGCGGCCTGATGGTCACCCGCAAGTCCCGCCGCGAGATCGAGAAGATGCGCGTCGCCGGCCGCCTCGTGGCGGAGGTGCTGGCCCTCGTCGAATCGGAGCTCGTCCCGGGCGTCACCCCCAGCCACCTCGACCAGCTGGCCGAGCGCCACATCCGCAAGGCCGGCGCTACCCCGTCGTTCAAGGGCTACGGCGACCGCCGGAACCCGTTCCCAGCCTCGCTATGCATCTCGATCGACGACGAGGTCGTCCACGGCATCCCGGACGGCCAGCCCATTCGCGAGGGCCAGGTCGTGTCGGTCGACGCCGGCGCGATCGTCGACGGCTGGCATGGTGACGGCGCCCGGACCTTCGTGGTCGGCCGGCCCACGCCGGAGATCGAGGCCCTCATCGAGACGACGCGGCTGGCGATGATGGCCGGCATCGCCGCCGCCGTCCCGGGCGCCCGGATCGGTGACATCTCCGGGGCCATCGAGGATGTCGCGGCGCCCCACGGCTACGGGATCGTCCGCCAGTTCGTGGGTCATGGGATCGGCACGGAGATGCACCAGGAGCCGCAGGTCCCCAACTACCGGGCCGGTCCACGCGGCATGCAGCTGGTGCCGGGCATCTGCCTGGCCATCGAGCCGATGCTGACCCTCGGCAGCTACGAGGTCGGCGTCAAGTCCGATGGCTGGACGGTGGTGACAAAGGACGGGTCACTCGCCGCCCACTTCGAGCACACGATCGCCGTAACGGACGATGGACCCGAGATCCTGACGCGGGTCTAGGGGAAGTGCCTCGATTTCGACGCCTCCGGCTTCCGGGCTCGGGCTTGGTTCTTGATCGGAATCGCCATCTTTGATACGCTACGCGTTCGTGTGCCGGTCCCTCCGGACCGGCTATCGTTGTGAGAAAGGGAAGCATCGGCGCCTGTGGCCAAACGAGACGCGATCGAGGTTGAGGGGACGGTGATCGAACCGCTCCCGAACACCATGTTCGCGGTGGAGTTGGAGAACGGTCACCGCGTCCTTGCCCATATCAGCGGGAAGCTCCGGATGAACTTCATCCGGATCCTGCCCGGCGACCGGGTCCGCGTGGAGCTCTCGCCCTACGACCTGACCCGCGGCCGGATCACCTACCGACTCAAGTAATCAGCCCACGCACCGACATGCGAACGAGGACCCGTTGAAAGTCAGAGCCTCCGTCAAGGCACGCTGCGACAACTGCAAGATCATTCGTCGCCACGGCACCGTGATGGTTATCTGCACCAATCCGAAGCACAAGCAGCGGCAGGGGTAACCGATGGCACGGATCGCCGGCGTCGACATCCCGCGCGAGAAGCGCGTGGAGATCGCCCTGACCTACGTCTACGGGATCGGGCTGCCCACCAGCCAGAAGATTCTGACCCAGACCAACATCAACGGGGACACCCGGGTCCGGGATCTCACCGAGGAGCAGGTCAACCGCCTGCGCGAGCTGATCGACCGCCGCTACAAGGTCGAGGGCGACCTCCGGCGTGAGGTGGCGCTCAACATCAAGCGGCTGATCGAGATCGGCTCGTACCGCGGCCTGCGCCATCGGCGCAACCTGCCGGTCCGCGGCCAGCGAACCAAGACCAATGCCCGGCAACGGCGCGGACCGAAGAAGACGGTCGGCGTGCGGCGCAAGAAGTAACGAGGAAGCAGCGAACGCATGGCCGAACGCAAGCGGGCACCCAAGCAGCGACGCCGGGAACGGAAGAACGTCCCCCAGGGGCACGTCCACATCCAGGCGACGTTCAACAACACGATCATCACGATCACCGACCTGGCCGGGGCCGTCATCAGCTGGGGCTCGGCCGGCGTGGCCGGCTTCAAGGGTTCCCGCAAGAGCACGCCCTACGCGGCCGCGCAGTCGGCCGATGGCGCCGCGAAGCGGGCCATGGAGCACGGCATGCGGCAGGTCGAGGTCTACGTCAAGGGCCCCGGTGCCGGCCGCGAGCAGGCCATCCGCTCGCTCCAGGCAGCCGGGCTGGAGGTCAGCGCCATCACCGACGTCACGCCCATCCCGCACAACGGCTGCCGCGCCCCCAAGCGGCGGCGGGTCTGAGCCATGGCCAGGTACACCGCATCCGTCTGCCGGATCTGCCGGCGCGAAGGCGCCAAGCTGTTCTTCAAGGGCACCCGCTGCTACACCAAGAAGTGCTCGTTCGAGCGGCGCCCGTCGCCGCCCGGCCAGCATGGTGTTCGGCGCCGCAAGGTCGGCGAGTACGGTCTGCAGCTGCGTGAGAAGCAGAAGGTCCGCAAGACCTACGGCGTCCTGGAGCGGCAGTTCCGGAACTACTTCGTCGATGCCGAGTCCCGCCCCGGCGTGACCGGCGAGACGCTGCTCCGATCGCTCGAGCTGCGACTCGACAACGTCGTCTACCGGATGGGGTTCGCCCCTTCGCGACCCGCCGCGCGCCAGCTCGTGACCCACGGCCACTTCGCCGTCAACGGCCGGCCGTCGAACATCCCGTCGATCCAGCTCCGGCCCGGCGACCGGGTCGAGGTCCGCGAGATCCGTCGCTCGCGGGAGCCGTTCAAGGTCGTCAAGGAAACGCTCAAGAACCACCAGCCGCCAGAGTGGCTGACGATCGACGCCGCCAAGCTGGCCGGCACGATCGCCGACCACCCTCGCCGCGACCAGATGCCGCTCGACCTCAACGAGCAGCTCGTGGTCGAGTACTACTCGAGGTAAGCCCCACTCATGATCGAACTCGAGAACCCGCAGATCGAGCCCGTCGAGGAAGTCGGCACGTACGCCAAGTACGAGGCGGGACCCCTCCAGGCCGGCTACGGCGTCACCCTGGGCAACGCCCTCCGCCGCGTGCTCCTGTCCTCGCTCGAGGGCGCCGCCGTCACGTCGATCCAGATCCGTGACGTGTACCAGGAGTTCTCGACGATCCCGGGCGTCAAGGAGGACGTCACCCAGATCGTTCTCAACGTCAAGAAGCTGCGACTCAAGAGCTTTGCCACCCATCCCGTCCAGCTGCGGCTCATCAAGAGCGGTGCCGGCGCGGTGACCGCGGCGGACATCGCCGAATCGGCCGATGTCGAAGTCGTCAACCCGGACCTGGTCCTGATGACCCTCGACACCGATGACGTGACGATCGAGATGGACCTGACCGTCGAGAAGGGCGTCGGCTACCTTGGCGCGGAGCGCTCCGAGGCGCTGCCGATCGGCGTGATCGCGGTCGATGCGATCTTCACGCCCGTCACCAAGGTCAACTACTGGGTCGAGAGCATGCGCGTTGGCCAGATGACCAACTACGACAAGCTCACGATCGAGATCGAGACCGACGGCACCGTGACCCCCGAAGAGGCGCTGAGCCGCTCGGCGGAGATCCTGGTCAACCAGTTCCGGCCGTTCATCACGATCGGCATGGCCGCCGCCCAGGCGGATCGGACCGCGACCGGCGTGCCGGCACTCCCACCGAACATGCTCGACATGCCGATCGAGGAGCTGGACCTGCCGATGCGGGCCTACAACTCGCTCAAGCGGAACAACATCGTCAAGGTCGGCCAGCTGCTCCAGCTCAAGGACGACGACCTGCTCCGGATGCGCAACTTCGGCAAGAAGTCGCTCGACGAGATGAAGGAGCGGCTCCGGATGCGGGGCTTCATCGTCCCGGAGACCGAGTCGGACGGCCTCGAGGGCGAGGAGGACGGCGAGGCCGCGTTCGACGACGAGGCGGAGTCCTGACCGATGGCCCATCGCATCGGTGGTCGCAAGCTCAGCCGGAAGCAGGGTCCGCGCCTCGCGCTGTACAAGAACCTGACGGTGTCGGTGCTGCGTTACGAGCGGATCAAGACGACCGAGGCGAAGGCCAAGGAGATTCGCAGCCGCGTCGAGCGGATGATCACCCTCGCCAAGCGCGGCGACCTCACCGCCCGGCGGCAGGTCGTTGCTGAGTTCCCCAACGAGCCGCTGGTCGTGACCAAGCTGTTCGACGAGATCGCCCCGAAGTACGCCGATCGGACGTCCGGCTTCACCCGGATCGTCAAGATCGGCCAGCGCCAGGGCGACGCGGCAGAGATCGTCCAGTTGGAGCTCGTCTAAACGAGCACTGATCACAAGGGGATCCGAGAGGAACCCCCGGTTCGCTTCCGGGCGACCGTTGAATACGACGGGACCGAGTTTGCGGGTTTCCAGCTCCAGCCGGGGAAACGCACGGTCCAGGGAGAGCTCGAGGCCGCGCTCGCCCGCCTGAACGGCGGGCAACGGGTGCGAGTCGACGGAGCCGGCCGAACGGACGCCGGGGTGCATGCCACCGGGCAGGTGATCGCCTTCACCTGGCCGAGGCGGCACACGGCGGAGGGGCTGACCAGGTCCGTCAACGCGGTGCTCCCGCCGGATGTCGCGATCCGCGACCTCCGCCGGGCACCGGCCAGGTTCCACCCACGCTTTGCGGCGCGGTATCGGGAATACCGCTACACCGTCTGGAACGGGCCGCGCAGTCCGGTTCGCGAGCGTACGGCGCTCGGGATCCGGGCCCCGCTCGACACCGCTGCGATGGCGCGGGCCGGGCTGGTCCTGGTGGGCCGGCACGACTTCACCGCCTTCGGAGCGGTCAAGGACCGCCACCCGGTCCGGACCGTCTTCCTGGTCCGGGTCAGGCGGGAGGGCCGCCTCGTGACGATCGACGTCCGAGCAGACGCCTTCCTGCGGGGGATGGTGCGGCGAATGGTCGCCGCCCTGCTGGCGGTTGGTCGAGGACAACTGAACGAGGACGATGTCGCAGCGGCCCTGGCCGCACGACGACCGGTCCGACACGGGGCAACCGCCCCGTCGAAGGGCCTCTGCCTCCGCCGGGTCGTCATGGGACGGCCGGAGGGGCAAACCGATGGAGAACGCGAAGACCGATGAACGCGAAGACCTGGACGCTCAGGGAGAGCGAGATCGAGCGGCGCTGGTACGTCGTGGACGCGACGGACGAGACGCTCGGCCGCCTCGCGTCGCGGATCGCGCGCGTCCTCGAGGGCAAGCACAAGCCCACCTGGGCCCCGAACCTCGACGCCGGTGACCACGTCATCGTCCTGAACGCCGGGCGGATCGCCGTCACCAGCGACAAGCTCGAGAGCAAGCTGTACATCCGCCACAGCGGCTACCCGCAGGGCCTCAAGCAGGAGACCCTGGGACATCTGCTCGCCCGCCGCCCCGAAGAGGTCATCCGCCGGGCCGTCAAGGGCATGCTGCCCCACACCCGCCTGGGTGCCCAGCAGCTGCGCAAGCTCAAGATCTATGCCGGATCGGACCACCCGCATCAGGCCCAGCGGCCTGAGCCGCTCGCCTGAGGAGCACGATCATGTCCACCCCAGCCTTCTTCTCCGGGACCGGTCGTCGCAAGACGTCGATCGCCCGCGTCCGCCTGCTCCCCGGTGAGGGCGAGATCGTCGTCAACGGCCGCTCGCTCGATGAGCACTTCGGCAATGCGGTCAACGAGCAGGATGTCCGCCTCCCGTTCCGGGTAACCGGCACCGAGGGCCGCTTCAACACGATGATCAAGGTCGAGGGCGGCGGCGTCACGGGCCAGGCCGGCGCGATCCGCCACGGGATCGCTCGTGCGCTGCTCGAGTCAGATCCGGAGTCGTACCGATTGCCGCTCCGCCAGGCGGGCCTCCTGACCCGCGATCCACGGATGAAGGAACGAAAGAAGTACGGACTCAAGCGAGCCCGGAAAGCTCCCCAGTACACGAAACGCTAGCGCGCCCTGGCGGCCAGCGCTCCTGGCTACCAGCATCCGGGCCTGACTTGCGGGACGTCGTAAGATTCGGCGTCCGGGGAGGCTTGCGAGTCTGCTGAGCGGGCTCGCTGGGGAGGACCGCCATGTTGTCCAGGCGTCTGCTCGTCCCGTTGCTTGCCGTGGCCCTCGTTGCCACCACCCTGACACCGGTCGTGGCCAAACAGGGCGAGGCCGCCAAGTCGCCCAGGCTCCAGATGTACGAGGCCGTGGTCGATGCCGCAACGGCGGCCGCGATCAGCGCGGCTGGCCGGTACGACGTCGTTTCGGCCAAATCACTGGGTGACGGCCAGGTCCGGCTCGTGCTGGTTCTCTACCCATCGGGGGTGCGGGCGCTGACCAAGCAGGGCATCAGCCTGACGCTGTGGCACAACGACGATGGGCTGACGGCCACCCAACTCGCGGTCGCCCAGGAATCATCCGGCTTCAAGGTCTGGCGCGACTACGACGGCCCGAACGGCATCGCCGACTGGATGACGGCGTTCGCGGTCGCCAACCCGGACGTGGCCGATCTCCAGGTCATCGGCCAGACCCACGGCACGAGCCCCGACGGTGGGCCCGACACCCCGCGCGACATCCTCGCGATTCGGCTGACGAAGGATCCCGGCTCGACGCCCGACGGCAGCCGCCCGGCGGTTCTCTACACCTCCCTCCAGCACGCCCGCGAATGGATCAGCACGGAGGTCAACCGCCGGCTGCTGACATGGTTCGTCAAGCGCTATCGGGAGGGTGCGCCGGGGATCGTCGACCTGCTCGGCTCGACCGAGCTGTGGTTCGTCCTCGTCGCCAACCCGGACGGCTACCAGTACACCTTCGACCACGACCGGCTGTGGCGGAAGAACCTGCGGGACAACGACGGCGACAACCTCATCACGCCGGTGGACGGCGTCGACCCCAACCGGAACTACCCGGAGCACTGGAACTTCGACGACGAAGGGTCGAGCTCGGCCCCCGTCAGCGAGACGTATCGCGGCCCGGCACCCGGCTCGGAACCCGAGACCCAGGCGATCATGGGCCTGTACGACCGGGTCGATTTCGCGTTCCACGTCAACTACCACTCGTTCGGCGAGCTGCTGCTCTATTCGTTCGGTTACCAGGTCAACACGCCGTCCGCCGACGACCCGATTTTCGTCGCCCTATCGGGCACGGACAAGCATCCGGCGATCAAAGGCTACGACCCCGGCGTCGGGGCGGACCTGTACACGACCAACGGCGAGACGACCGACTGGGCCCACGCCCAGGGGACGCTCGCCTGGACGCCGGAGCTCGACGAGGGCCCCAACGGCGACGGGTTCGTCTTCCCCGACAGCGAGGGCGCCATCGAGGGCGAGTTCAAGCGCAACCTGGCGTTCGCCCGTGACGTGGCCATGTCGGCCGCCGATCCGGCGAATCCGGTTTCGAGCCTCGGCAACGAGACCGAGCCCTTCTACCTGGACGTCTCGGCGATCGATCCCCAGAAGGCCCACAACCCGATGTCGGACTTCGCCTTCGAGCTGTCATACGGGGACCCGCAGACGGTCGAGGTCCTGGCCCGGCGGTCCGTCGGGGCGGTCACCGCGCACTGGTCGGTGAACGGCGGCGCGGCGCAGAGCGGCGCCACGGCGGAATGGCTGGGCGGCGAACGGAGTGGCGTCCTTGGCGACGTCCACTACCGGATCATGCGCGGCACGGTCACCGGATTCGATCCCGGCGACGAGGTCGAGGTCTGGTTCAGCGGGGGCGGCGAGACGAGCGAGTCGTTCACCTTCACTGCGGTTGCGGATTCGGGCGCCCCGGTGCTGGTTGTGGCTGCCGAGGATCGCAGCGGCGCGGCCAACGATCCCGCCTACGCGTCAGCCTCGGCCCCGAACTACCTCGACTACTACACCGATGCCCTGACGGCCAACGGTCTCGCCTTCGACGTCTACGACGTCGACGCCTGGGGCCGGCTGGCGCCGGACCACGTCGGCGTCCTGTCCCATTACGATGCAGTGATCTGGTACCAGGGCAACGACTACCTGACCCGCGAGCCCGGACAGGCAGCGGGCACCGGTGCGGCGACCCTGGCGAACAGCGAGATCCTCGAGATCCGGGCCTATCTCAACGAGGGTGGCCGGGTCCTCAACACGGGGCGCCATGCCGGCTGGCAGGCGTTCAACGCGTTCGAGTACAACCCGGTGGTGACGCCGCCGTACTGCGACGGCACCGTCAACGAGAAGACCGGCCTGGAGTGCCTCCTGCTGTCCGACGACTTCTACCAGTACTACATGGGCGCCGCACTGTTCATCGAGGACGGCGGCACCGGCGCCGACGGCGAGCCCGTGCCCATCGTGGGAACGGACGATCCGTTCGTCGGCACCGGCTGGACGCTCAATGGCGGGACGTCCGCCGACAACCACCACCCGAACCCGGTCCGTGGCACGACCCAGTCGCTGCTCACGACGAGCAGCCTGCTACCCGTCTCGATTTATCCCCAGTTCACGAGCACGGGGCCGGCCGAATGGGACACCGGGCTCGTCGGTTCGTTCGAGCCGCACGGTGGCTCGTGGTATGCGTTCTCGGACCGCGGTGACGTGTCCTACAAGCGGCTCACCCGGACGATCTCGGTTCCCGCCGGCGACGAGGAGCTGGCCTTCTTCACTTCGTACGACACCGAGCTCGACTGGGACTTCCTGTTCGTCGAGGCGCACACCCCGGGCATGGACGACTGGGTGACGCTGGCCGATCTCAACGGCAGCACCGGCAACTCGACCGGCCTGAGTTGCCCCGAGGGCTGGTTCGAGCTTCATCCGTGGCTGGAGCAGTACCAGGGCGCCGACTGCGCCGGCGCCGGCTGGAACGCGGTTTCCGGTCGTTCCTCCGGCTGGCAGGAGTTCCGCGTCGACCTGTCGGCGTGGTCGGGTGGGGACGTGGAAGTCTCGATCAGCTACGCCAGTGACTGGTCGTTCCAGGGGATCGGCGTGTTCGTGGACGATATCGATGCCCCGGGTACGGCGGCCGATACCGGCTTCGAGGCCGACCTCGGCGGTTGGACGGTAGCCGGGCCGCCCCCGGGCAGCCTGCCCAACCCCAACGACTGGACGCGGTCACCGGACGTCGGCTTCGTCGAAGGCGCGGTGACCTCGATGGATCCGCCCGGCGTGGGCTTCAAGACGCTGTACTTCGGTTTCGGTTTCGAGGGCCTGACCAGCGAAGCGCAGCGGAACGATGTCATGGGCCGGGCGATGGAGTACCTCCTCGCACCGTAGCCCGGACCGTCGGGCTCCCGCTCCGGGAGCCCGACGCGGGTACAGTGGGGGCCATGAGTGCCGTTCGGACGTCGGGGCCATCCCTGGCTGGCCGCGACCTGCTCTCGGCCGCCGACGTCAATGCCTCGGAGGTCGAGCGCATCTTCGTCCGCGCGGCTGACCTCAAGGCGGAGTTCCGACGGACGCGGCGGCATGCGGATCCGCCGCTGACGGGACGGACGCTGGCGCTGCTGTTCCAGCGGCCCAGTCTCCGGACGCGGGTCACGTTCGAGGCGGGAATGGCCCAGCTGGGTGGCCACGGGGTCTACCTCACCCATGACACCGTCCTCGGGGCGCGGGAAAGCGTGCGCGACGTGGCCCGCAACCTCGAGCGGTTCGTCGACGGCATCGTCGCCCGGACCGGGCCCCACGAGGTGGTCGTCGAGCTGGCCGCCCAGGCGCAGATCCCGGTGATCAACGGCCTGACGCTGCGCGAGCATCCCTGCCAGGCCCTGGCCGACCTGTTCACGATCCGTGAGCGATTCGGTGACCTGGCGGGGCTCGTTCTGGCCTTTGTCGGCGACGGCAACAACGTCTACCACTCGCTGGCCTTGCTTGGCGCGACCCTCGGGGTCGAGGTCCGCCTCGCCCATCCGGCCGGCTATGCCCCCAACGCCAGCGTCGTGGCCCGCGCCCGCGAGCTGGGTGCCGCGAGCGGCGGCCGCCTCGAGTTCACCCAGGACCCCCGCGAGGCCGTCCGCGGCGCTGCGGTCGTCTACACCGACGCCTGGACCTCGATGGGCCAGGAGGCGGAGACCGAGGAGCGCCGGGATGCGTTCGCCGGCTACCAGGTCAATAGCGGGCTGGTCGATGCGGCCGGCCCCGACGCCATGGTGATGCACTGCCTGCCGGCCCACCGCGGCGAGGAGATCACGTCGGACGTGATGGACGGACCGCGGAGCCTGGTCCTCGACCAGTCCGAGAACCGGCTCCACGTCCAGAAGGCCCTGCTCGTCGAGGTCCTGGCCGGGGTGGGCGGGGTCAGCGGATGAGCGACGCGCTCTACGAACGCTACAAGGACGCCCTCCGGCGAGGCCACGTTGCGGCGCTCCGTGGCCGGCTCGATGCCGCGATCGCTGCCTACAGCGAGGCTGCCGCGATCGCGCCAGAGCGCAGCCTGCCCCATGCCAGTCTCGGGCGCGTCCTGCTCCGGCTCGAACGCCACGACGAGGCGCTCGCCGCCTTTGGGATGGCCCTCGACCGATCCGCCGACGACGAGGCGGCCCTCGCCGGCCGGGCCGATGTCCTGGCCGCTGCCGGCCGCCGGGTCGACGCGGCCAACGCCCTGGACCGGCTGGCAGAGGTGCAGGACGCCGCCGGACGCCTGGCGGAGGCCTGCGACACCGCTCGCCGAGCCCTCGAGCTGGCCGAATCGCGGACCCGGCGGCGGCTCGTGGAGCAACTCGCAAGACGTCTCCGCGAAACCCCCAACGACGATGCCGCCGCGGCCGCCCTCGAACGCGCGATGAGCTTCCTCGAGCCGCCCACTGGGACCGGCGGCGCCGAGTCGGAGGCCGAACCCGAGGCCCCCGAGCTACCGCCCGATGGCGCCACGCTCGTCGCCGATGGCGAGCGGCTCGTGGCGACCGGCGACACCGCTGCGGCGCTCGATGCATTCATCGCCGCCGCTCGCGCCCATCGGGCGGCCGGCCTCGTCGATGCCGCGCTCGACGCCTGCTACCTGGGCCTCGGCCTCGCACCTGCCGACCCGGACCTCCACCTCACCCTGGCGGAGCTCTACCTGGTCCGCGGCTGGCGGGCGCCGGCTGCAGAAAAACTCCTGCTGCTGGGACGCCTGGTCGAGCTTGTCGGGGATGGGCCGGCGACCGAACGGCTGTGTGCGATCGTCCGCGCCGAGTTCGCCGACGACGCTCGGCTGACCGCCCTCTGCGCTTGACCGGGACGGCCGCGCCGCCGCGCGGAAGTCTCCGGGAGGGGCAGGGGCCCGATGCTACACTCGGGCGACGATGCCGCCGCTGATCGAGTCGATCCTGGATCAGATCACTCCGAATGCGCTGCTGGACATCGCCATCGTGTCCCTGCTGCTGTACTGGCTGTTCAGCCTGATCCGTGGCACGCGCGCCGTCCGGCTCGTCATCGGCGTCACGGTCCTGTTCGCGGTCTACGCCGCCGCCCAGGCCCTCCAGCTCCGCCTCCTGATCCAGATCATGCAGACCGGTGCCGTCGTCGGCCTGTTCGCGCTGGTCGTGGTCTTCCAGCCGGAGCTGCGACGGGCGCTCGAGCGGATCGGCCGGGTGGGGTCGTTCGCCTGGCTGTTGTCGCCGGCCGAGCAACGGGCCGCCGATCGCGTCTCCGACGAAGTGGCCCGGGCGGCGGAGCGCCTCCAGCGCTACGGCCACGGCGCGCTGATCGTGCTCGAACGCGAGACCGGCCTCGAGGAGATCGCCGAGACCGGGGTGATGTTGCACGCGGACCTTTCGGCTGACCTCCTGGTGACGGTCTTCTCGCCGCGGACCCCGCTCCATGACGGCGCCGTGATCATCCGCGGGGAGACGATCCTCGCCGCCGGTGGGCTGCTGCCACTGGCCGAGACCACGATCCACACCGAGCGGTTCGGGACGCGCCATCGGGCCGCCCTCGGCATCACCGAGCAGACGGACGCCATCGTCATCGTGGTGTCCGAGGAGAACGGCCAGATCAGCCTGGTCGAGCGGGCCCGAATCGTCCGCAATCTCAACGAGGCCCAGCTGGCGAGGGCCATCCGGACCTTGCTCAGCCCGATCGGCGGCGGCGGGCCCATCGGCCGGCGGGCCCTCGGCGCGGCGGGAATCCGGCGACCCGGCGGGCGGGCGCCGCGGCTCTCGGAGCTGGGCCGGTTCGTGAGCCGCAACGGCCGTCGGCGAGCGGAGCCGCGAGCCGACCGGCCGGTGACCGACGAGGAGCGGGCGGCCACCATCCGCGCCCAGCGATGAGGGCGCTGTCCTTCCTCGTCCACAACTGGCCGCTCAAGATGGCGGCGGTCGTGCTGGCGGCGCTGCTGTACGGCGTCTTCGTCGTGACCCAGAACACCCGGATCCTCGACAACCAGCGAATCCCGATCGCCGAGGGGGACCGACCCGACGGCGTCGTCCTGCTTTCCCCGCTCGGCACGGTCACCCAGGTCCGCTACTTCTCGAGCGACCCGAATGTCCAGGTGACGTCGGCGACGTTCACCGCCCGGGCCGACCTGGCGAGCGTCGACCCGGACCGCACGACCAACATCGCGGAGATCGAGGTCACGTCCATCGACCCCCGCGTCGAGGTCATCGAATGGCAACCGCCCCGGGTGAGCGTCCAGGTCGAGCAACTCGAGCAACGATCGGTGGACGTGCGGGTCGAGCGGCTCGAGGACCCCGTCGGCTTCGACATTCGCGAGGCGGAGGTCACGCCGAGGTCGGTCATCGTCGAGGGGCCGGCGTCGCTGGTTCGACGGGTCGACGCGGCGGTCGCGACCGTCCAGATCGATCCCGCGGGCCTCGACTTCGATCGCGACGTCGAGCTGATCCCGGTCGACGTCCTGGGCGAGCAGCTGCTCAGCCTCCGGGTCGAGCCATCGAGCGCCCGGGTTCGGATCGCCGTGCTCACCAACGGCCAGCAGCGTTCGGTGGCCGTCACCCCGAACATCATCGGGGCGCCGGCGCCCGGATTCGAGATTGCCGCGGTGACGGTCGATCCACTCGTGGTGCCGGTCGAGGGAGATGCCGACCAGATCGCCTCGCTGCTCCGGATCCCCACCGAGGCGATCTCGGTCAACGGTGCCAGCGAGAGCTTCGATCGGACGGCCCTGCTCGCCTTCCCGGCGGGGGTCGTGGCGGCCGGTGTCGAGGAGGTCAAGGTCACCATCACCCTCCGGGCCTTGGCCGGCAGCCGCAACTTCAGCGCCGGGGTCGCCCTCGACGGCGAACGGTCAGATCGCCGCTACGAGCTATCGGTCGACCGAGTCCTCGTCACCGTGGGCGGGTCGATCGCGGACCTCGACCAGATCGACGCCACCAGGTTCGAGGTCCACCTCGAGGTTGGGGCGCTCGAGCCCGGCAGCCACGCCGTCCCCGTCACCGTCAACCTGCCCGCGGGGATCGCGCTGGTCTCGTCGAGTCCGCCGACGGTCACCGTCATCGTCTCCGTGCCACCGACGCCGTCGGCCAGTCCGGCCGCGTCGGGGACCCCCTGAGCCGCTCGGAGGCCCTGGTTGCCGCGTCTGTTCGGCACGGACGGGATCCGTGGCGTCGCGAACGTCGATCTCAAGCCGACCGTCGCCTACGCGCTCGGGCGGGCCACGGCCCGCCGCCTGGTGGGTCCGGGTGAGGCGCTGATCGTCGGCCAGGACACCCGTCGGTCGGGCGACATGTTCGTTGCGGCCATCACCGCCGGGGCGACGAGCCTCGGCAGCCACGTCCATCGGATCGGCGTGGTTCCCACGCCGGCCCTGGCGTTCCTGACCGGCGACGGCCCGTTTGCGGCGGGGATCATGGTGTCCGCGTCCCACAACCCGGCCGAGGACAACGGACTCAAGGTCCTCGATGCCGACGGGCTCAAGCTCGACGACAGTGTCGAGGACGAGCTGGAGCAGCTGATCTGGCGAACGGAGGAGCTGGGCGGGGTCGGCAACGCCGAGCTCGGGATCGCCCACGACGCGTCGTCCCTGCTCGATCGCTACCTCGACCACCGGCTCGGGCTCGCCGCATCGGTCGGGGCGGCGGGCGTTCGGGTCGTGCTGGACTGCGCCAACGGGTCGGGCTGCGCCGTTGGGCCGCGGATCCTGGCCGCGACCGGTGCCGACGTGACCGTCATCCACGACCAGCCCGATGGCGTGAACATCAACGTCGAATCGGGCGCCACCGACCCGCGATCGCTGCAGGACGCCGTCCGCGAGGCCGGCGCCGACGTGGGCTTCGCGCTCGACGGCGACGCGGACCGCCTGATCGCGGTCGACGGATCGGGCAACGTCGTCGACGGCGACCAGGTCCTCGGCATCCTGGCCCTGGACCGCCTCGAACGAGGCGCGCTGCCGCAGGACGCGCTGGTCGTCTCGGTCCTCTCGAACGGCGGCCTCCAGGCGGTGGTCGAGGAAGCCGGCGGCCAGGTGATCCGAACGCCCGTGGGCGACAAGTACATCCTCGAGGGGATGCAGGTCTCGGGCGCCGGCCTGGGGGGCGAAAAGAGTGGCCACGTCATCGTCCTCGAGCACACGACGTCGGGTGACGGCATCGTCACCGCCCTCGAGGTGCTCCGGGTGATGGGCCGCCGCGGCGCCGGATTGGCGGAGCTTGCGGCGCGCATCCCGATGCTGCCGCAGCAACAACGGGCGGTGAAAGCCCGTCACAAGGACCAGTGGGAGGGGGATCGCCCCCTGCAGCGGGCCATCGCCGAGGCGGGGACGCGCCTCGGGGCCCATGGGCGCGTCCTTGTTCGGCCGTCCGGCACGGAGCCCGCCCTGCGGGTGATGGTCGAGGGGCCGGACGCCGAGCTCGTCGAGGAGCTGGCCGACTCGATCGCGGCCCTCGCAGGCGAACGCCTAAACTGAATCCTCGGGCCGATGGCGTCGCGGGCCTCCGCCTCCGAATCCTCGGGCGGATGGCTCGCAGGGGCGTCGCCTCCGCCCTCCGAAGGTTTCGGTGCCGGCAACGTACTCTTCTCGCAGCTCATCGGATGACACGGAGAACCTGACTCGAATGTGCGGCATCGTCGGCTACACCGGCCCCCGGGAGGCCGGGCCGATCCTGATCGAGGGCCTCAAGCGCCTCGAGTACCGCGGCTATGACTCGGCCGGGATCGCCCTCGTCGACGAGGAAGGCGAGCTGTTCGTCGAGAAGAAGGCCGGCAAGCTGGTCAACCTCCAGACGGCCATCGCCGACCGGACACCCCACGCGGCGATCGGCCTTGCCCATACCCGCTGGGCGACCCACGGCCGGCCGAACGACCTCAACGCCCATCCCCACCAGGACTGCACGGGCGACATAACGGTCATCCACAACGGGATCATCGAGAACTTCCGCGAGCTGCGGGACGGTCTGGAGGCGCGCGGCCACACGCTGACGTCGGAGACCGACACGGAGGCCATCGCCCACCTCGTCGAGGAGGCCTACCAGGGCGACCTCGCCGACGCGGTCCGGGCGGCGCTTCGCCAGATGGAGGGCGCCTATGCCCTCGTCGTCATGCACAAGCGCGAGATCAGCCGCCTCGTCGGCGCCCGCCAGGACGTGCCGCTGATCGTCGGCCTCAACGGCGAGGAGAGCTTCATCGCCAGCGACGTGGCGGCGATCCTGGCCCACACCAACCGGGTCATCTTCCTCGAGGAGGGCGACATCGCCGACGTCCGCCCGACCGGGGTCGAGGTCACCGGCGTCGACGGCCAGCCACGCGAGCGAACCGTGACCATCATCGACTGGACCCCGGAGGCCGCCGAGAAGGGCGGCTACGAGCACTTCATGCTCAAGGAGATCCACGAGCAGCCCGATTCGCTCCGCCAGTGCATCACCGGCCGGGTGACCCGCAACGACCGGATCTGGCTCGAGGAGCTGGAGGGCTACGACGAGGTCCTTCGCGGCGTCGAACGGGTCGAGATCGTCGCCTGCGGGACGGCCTTCTACGCCGCCCTCGTCGGGGCCGCGGCCCTCCAGGACTGGACCGGGATCCCGGCCCGGGCGACGGTCGGGTCGGAGTTCCGGTACTCCCCACCGCCGCTCGACGAGCGGACCCTGGTGATCGCCGTCACCCAGTCCGGCGAGACGGCCGACACCATCGCCCCGACCCGGCTGGCCCGCGAGAAGAGTTGCCCGGTGATCGCGGTGACGAACACGGTCGGCAGCGCGATCACCCGCGAGGCGGACCGGGTGCTGTTCCTCCAGGCGGGGCCGGAGATCGCGGTCGCGGCGTCGAAGACGTTCGTGACCCAGGTGACGACGCTCGTCATCCTCGCCGCCGTCATCGCCAAGGCCCGCGGCACGATGGGCGCGGAGCAGGAGCTGGAGCTGGGTGCCGCGCTGCGGGCCCTGCCCGATGCCGCAGCCCGGACGCTGGCCGACGCCGGCAGTGCGCCGGAGCTGGCACGCCGCTACGTCAACTCGCGGGGCTTCATGTTCGTCGGCCGCGGCTACTCGTACCCGACCGCGCTGGAGGGCGCGCTCAAGCTCAAGGAGGTCAGCTACGTCCACGCCGAGGGCTACGCGGCGGGCGAGCTCAAGCACGGCCCGATCTCGCTGCTCGATGCCGAGTGCCCGCTGGTCGCGGTCGCGACGCGGTCGGCGGTCTACGACAAGCTGATCTCCAACGTCATGGAGGGTCGGGCCCGGGATGCCCGGGTGATCGCCGTCGCGACCGCCGGCGACCCCCAGATCGAGCGCTTCGCCGACGAGGTCCTGTGGGTGCCCGACACCCACGAGGCGCTGTCGCCGGTCCTCTCGATCATCCCCCTCCAGCTGTTCGCCTACTACGTGGCAGTTGCCCGCGGCACGGACGTCGACCAGCCGCGCAACCTGGCGAAATCGGTGACGGTGGAGTAGCAGGGCGATGGATCGGCAACCTCCCCAAACGGACGCCGAGGAGCCTTCGGAGGTCGGAGGGGGAGCTCCGCGACGCCATCCGCCCGAGGATACCTCTGAGCTCGGCATCGACATCATCCGGGTGGAGCGGATCCGCCAGACGTTGGCGAAGTTCGGTGCCCGTTTCTCGCGTCGCGTCCTGACCCCGTCCGAGCAGCGCTACGTGCGGGACCGGCCGGAGACGATGGCCGGCCGCTGGGCGGCCAAGGAGGCGGTCTCGAAGGTTCTCGGCCTGGGCGTCCGGGGCATCGGCTGGCGCGACATCGAGATCGAGCGACTTCCGACCGGCCAGCCCGCCGTCCGGCTCCACGGCCGGGCCGAGCGCCGGGCGGAGCAACTGGGCATGGGCCGGGTGGCGATCTCGATCAGCCACGAGGCCGACTACGCGGTGGCGATCGCCTTCGGCATCCGAACCGCCGGCGGCCGGTTTCTCTTCCCGCCCGACATCGAGGAGCGGCTCGACGACCGGGAGCGGCGGATCCTGGCCCGGCTCGAGCGACTGGCCGCCCTCCACCAGGCGAGCGTCGCCGACGAGGGGGAGGGTCCCCGGTGAGCGACCGGCCGCTGGGCTTCGGCCGCACCCCGGGCGCGAGCACCGCCGTCCTGGCCGAAGGCGCCGTCGAGCTCGACGACGACCTGGCCGCCATGCTCCTGCCCGAACGGCCGGCTCGCGGTCACAAGGGCACGTTCGGCAAGGTCCTCGCGATCTGCGGGTCACTCGATTACGCGGGGGCGGCACTGCTCGTCTGCCGGGCCGCCGGCCGGGCCGGTGCGGGGCTCGTGACGCTGGCGGTGCCGGAGTCGCTCCAGCCGCTCTTCGCGGCCAAGGTCGTCGAGGCGACGACCATGGCCCTGCCCGAGGACGACGTCGAGGAGATCGAGCCGGAGGAGGCCCTCGCCCGGATCCTCGACCACGAACACGACGCGATCGTGCTCGGCCCAGGGCTCCGGCCGGGCCTCGCGACGACGGAGCTGGTTCGGGCCCTGCTCGGCGTCCCGGAGGAGCCCGTCCCTGCCCCGATCGTCCTCGACGCGGAGGCACTCCGGGCCCTGGCCACGATCGACGGCTGGTGGGAGGGGATCCATCGGGCGGCGGTCCTGACACCGCACTCGGGCGAGTTCGTCCGCCTCCGGACCGGCAGTGGGATCGACCCCCAGGCCGATGGCGATCTCGCAGCCGACGATGCCGCGCGGGCGACCGCGGCCAGGTCCGCCGCCACGGCCTGGAACCAGGTGATCGTGCTCAAGGGCGCCCGGACCGTGGTCGCCGCGCCGGACGGTTCGCTGGCGGTCGCCCCGTTCGAGAACCCGGCACTCGCGACGGGCGGGACCGGCGACGTGCTGGCCGGCGTCATCGGCAGCCTCCTCGCCCAGGGCCTCGCCCCGTTCGATGCCGCGAGGCTGGGCGTCTATCTCCACGGGCTGGCCGGCGAGACGGTCCGCGAACGCCTGGGCGACGCGGGCCTCCTGGCCTCGGACCTGTCCGACCCGATCGCGGTCGCCCGCCGGCGGCTGGCCCAGCTCGCCGAACGGCGGAAGGGCGGCAAGCGGCTCGGGTTCGGGCCGCGCGATGGCGCGGGGCCACCCGCCGAACCCTCCTGAGCGCAACCTCGGGATCCGGGCCGAAGCCACGGATCGACGACCTCCTGGCCGACGCGGGCCTGCCCCCTTTGCCGCGCACCGCGTGGCTGGAGATCGACGCCGACGCCGTGCGCTGGAACCTCTCGCAGATCCGTTTGGTCGCGGGCCCAGGCGTGCGGGTCGAGCCGGTCGTCAAGGCCGACGCCTACGGGCACGGCATGGTCCCGGTCGCGATGATCCTCGAAGGGGCCGGCGCCGATGGTCTGTCCGTCGCCACGTTCGACGAGGCCGCGGCGCTCCGCGAGGCCGGCGTCACGCTGCCGATCCTCGTCCTGTACCCCATCCCGCCGGAGCTGGGTCCCGAGGCGGCCCGTTTCGAAATCTCCGTGTCGGTGGGCGACGGTGAGCTGCTCGAGCGCCTGGCCGCGGTGATGGCGGGCTCGGATGGCCCCGACCTCGGCGTCCAGCTCGAGATCGAGACGGGACTCGGGCGCGGGGGCGTCGACGCCAATGACGCGGCCGCCCTCGCAGCGCGGTTGCGGACGACCTCGGGCCTGCGGCTGCTGGGCGTCTGGTCGCACCTGCAGGCGCCGGAGGATGGATCCCGGACCGCCGCCCAGGAACGGCTCTTCGAGACTGCCACGGATGCGGTGGCGGCGGGCGATGCGGTCCCTCGGCATGTCGCGGCCAGCGGCGGCCTGATGACGGGAACGCCGGTCTACGAGGCCGTCCGGCCGGGACTCACGATCTACGGGCTTCAGCCCGACGAGTTCCTGGGCGTCGACCCAGCACGTCCGCTCGACCTGCGGCCGGCGATGTCCCTCCGCGCCCGGCCGGTCCGGGTCGCCGACCTGCCGGCGGGTTGGGGGATCTCGTACGGCCCGACGTTCGTGACCCGGCGTCCCAGCCGAATCGCGACCCTGCCGCTCGGGTACGGCGACGGCTGGCCACGGGCGCTCTCCAATCGGGCGGAGGCGCTCGTCCGGGGCCGCCGCGTCCCGATCGTGGGCAACGTCGCGATGGACGCCGTGATGGTCGACATCACCGAGGCCGCGCGATCCGGGGAACCGCCGATCGGGGTCGACGACGTATTCACGCTGATCGGCGAGGATGGCGACGAGCGAATCACCGCCCACGACGTGGCGCGATCACGCACCACCAACTCGTGGGAGGTCGTGACCACCATGGCTCGGCGTCTGCCCCGGGTGTACCATGCGGCGGCCAGAGCGGTGGGCTTGCGCTCGCTCACCGCCATGGAGGGCGCTTGGCACGGATCGAACTCTGGAACGGGGATATCTGCGACCTCGAGGTCGACGCGATCGTGAATGCGGCGAACCTGTCGCTGTGGATGGCAACCGGCGTCGGCGGGGCGATCAAGCGCGCCGGGGGCGATGAGATCGAGTTCGCCGCGGTTCGGCAGGGCCCCGTCCCGCTTGGTGGCGCCGTCGTGACGCCGGCCGGCCGGCTCGCCGCGCGGGCGGTGATTCACGCGGTCTCGCTCGATCGTGACCGGCGGACCAGCGGGCCGATCATCGAGGCGGCCGTCCGCAGCGCGATGAGCCGGGCTCGCGAGATCGAGGCGACGAGCATCGCCTTCCCGGCCCTCGGCACCGGCGTGGGCGGGTACCCTATCGAAGAGGCGGCCCGGATCACGGTCGAGACAGTCCGTGACGAGCTCCAGAACTCACCGTCGATCCAGCACGTGATCTTCGCCTTGCGGGGCGGGACCGCCTACGAGGCGTTCCAGCTCGAGCTCTCGCGGGAGGCGGCCCGCCAGGCAGCCGCTCCCGGTGAAGCGCCGCAGTCGACGGAGGGCAGTCGATGAGCATGCCCCTCGAGCCCACCGACGAGCAGCGCGACGAGCTCGTCGAGCAGGTCGCCCGGGAGATCCAGATCCGGGGCCTGACGACGCCGGCGGTCCACTTCCTGCAGGCCAGCCGGCCGTACCGTCCGCTCGGCGCCAACGCGATGCTGTTCTTCGATCCGGTGCTGCGCGGGCTGTTCGGCGGCGAACTGGCAGGCGCCAGCGCGATCCTGGCCGACGAGGCGGGGATCGAACTGCTCATCGCTCGACTCGAAGAGCTCGACGAAGAGATCACCTGGGACGCCTAGGGGGAGTGGCACTCCCTCTGGGCCGGCGCGACTGGGTACTTGGTGCTGGCAGGGCCCGGAAGGGGCCTCCACTGAGTAGGATTCGACGGTGACGCATTCGCCGGGGGCGTTCTTCGCCCTCGACCTCGGGGCTGCCACCAGCTCGGCCGCCCTCGTCGGTCGGGTGGCCGGCCACTGGCGTCTCGTCGGGTCCCTCGCCTTTCCCGCCGCGATCCCCGAAGACGCCATCGTCAACCAGCTCGTGGCACGGCTGCGTGCCACGGACCCCGCGTTGGCCCTTGAGCTCGGGATCACGGGCGGCGGGGACGGCGGGACCACCGACTGGGCGCGGCTCACCGCGCGGTCCACACGGCCCGCCGGCCTCGCGGTCCTGGCCGTTTCGGAGCGGTCGCTGGGCTCCCTGGTCCGGGTCGCCGAGGGAACCGGCTGGCGCGTCCGACCGGCCAGCGCGGAGCGGATGGACCCGCTGACGATGACCCGCCAGCTGCTCGATCGGGAGCTGGTTGCGGTCCTCCTCGGCGCGGGCGACCCGCCGGGCGCCGACGAGCGCAACGGACTGGGCGATCTCGCCGCCCTGGTCGCCGCCGTCGCCAGCCGCCGGCCGGAGCTGCACGTCGTGCTGGCCGGCGCGATGGCGGAGCAGCTGCCTCGGTTCGAATCGTCGGACGGCCGGCCGGGCGACGTCCTCCTCGGCCTGGCCGCCAGCCACGGCACGCCGCCCGGCGCCGCCCTCCGTGAGCTCCTCGATCGGCTGCGGCGGGAGGCCGACGACGCCAGGGCGGCCACGATCCGGTCGGCCGGGTCGCTCGCCGAGGTGCTCGGCCGGCGGGTCGAGGTGGTCGACATCGGCATCGACGCCGGACTACGCGTCCTGGCCACGCCCGCCGGTCCGGACCGCCCGCCCGAGGCCGCCTGGGCGGTCGTCGCCCGCGCCGGGCTCGTGCCCGAGGACCCCGACGAGCTGGTCGTCGACGCCGCCCTCCGCTGGACGACCCAGGTGATCGACCGCCACCGGATGCGCGACCGGCTGCGGGAGCTTCGCCTGGCACCCTGGTCGGACGTGGCCGGTGAGGGCGCGCCGTTCCGGCTGACCGCCGCGAGGGCGGCACTGGCGCGGCTCGTCGAAGCCACGCCGGAAATCGACGCCCTCCCGCCGGCTGACCTGCTGATCGTCTGTGGCGGGGCCTGGGCAGTCGCCCCCGGTCCGGCCATCGCCCTGGCGGTCGCCGATGTCATCCGTCGGCCGGGTGTCACCCAGATCTGCTTCGACCATGCCCGGATGCTCGCGCCGCTCGGCGCGATCGAGAGCGCGTCCGAGCGCCAGGTCATGCTCGCCGACCTCGCCGACGACCTGCTCGCCCCGCTCGGCACGGTGGTCATGCCGGCCGGCCTGCGTGGTGGCCGGAGCGACGGCCGGCTCGTGGTCCACGGCGCCACGGGTGCGTCGGAACTGGACCTGGTGGCCGGTGGCCTCGAGCTGGTCGACCTGCCACCGGGCGAGAGCGCGGTCGCCGAGTTCCAGTTCCGCGACGCCGTCCGGCTCGGGACGCGGGGCCGGCACTTCGCGGTCGACGTCGCCGGCGGTCTCGGCGGGCTGCTGGTCGACCTGCGCGACGTGCCGCTGCGCCTGCCGGAACGCGCCGAGCGCCGGCGCGAGCTGTTGGCCGAGTGGCAATCGGCGCTGTGGGCCGGGAGCGACGCGTGAGATCGACGATCCACGAGACGGCCGCCCAACGCCCGGGGAGTGGTCGGCCCGCCACCAGAGGCGGGCCGGTCGCGCCGGGCCTCGACCTCGTCGCCGTCCGGCCGATGCTCGTCCGCGGACTCGAGGTCTCGCTCCCGCTGGGCCTCGGCGACCGTGCCCTGGTGCAGCCCGGCAATTCCGTGCTGCCGGGCGTCTCGATCGCCGATCACCTCCGGGATTCGCGCCTCGTCGAGGTGGCCCTCGAGGGCGCCAACCGCCCCGGCGAGCGCTGGTCGTCGGACGCGATGCCTCCGGGAAGCGGTCGGAGCGGGCCGGAAGGCGAGTTGCTGTTCGAGACCGGCGGTCGCTGGCGGATCGCGGCCGGCGAGCACCGGGAGCCGCTCGAATCGCCGATCGCCGGGATCGTCCGGGAGGTGCGGCCAGGCCAACAGATCCGGCTCCAGGTTCGCGGCGCCGTGATTTCCGGTGCAGTGACCCTCGGCGGCGGTGCCCGCGGACGGCTCGAGATCGCGACCGACGCCGACGGCGAGGTCGTCCCCCGGGCGCTCGACGTGGGATCGGCCGGGGCGATCCTCGTGGTCGGTGCCCGGATCGACGCGGAGGCGCTCACCCGCGCCCGGGCGATGGGCGTGCGGGGCATCGTCGTGGCGACCCTGCCGAGCAAGGACCGGCGCGACTTCCTCGCCTCCGAGGCTCGCCAGCGGGCCGCTCTCCACCGCCTGCCGCCCTACGGTGTCCTCGTCCTCCACGGCGTGAGCCGGCGGCCGATCGCGAGTCCGCTGATGCGGCTGTTCGAGGCCCTCGCCGGTCGCGAGGTGGCGATCGTCGTCAACCCACCGGGCCTGGTCTTCGATCCCGAGGACGTTCGCCTGCCGATCGAGCCGCCAGACGAGGTCCACGTGCGGAGCGGGCCGCTGACGGGCCAGTCCGGGCAGTGGGCGGGTCTCGGCGGGCTTCGGCGGTTCGCGAGCGGGACGCACCTCGAGGCCGGGCTCGTCCAAATCGGCAGTGGCCCCCCGGTGGCCGTCCCGTTGGGCGACCTCGAACGGTTCTCCTGACGCCCGTCCGGCCGGGAACGGCCGACGCGTGACTCCGCTACCCTCCGGCGCATGCCCACCCGCTCGACCACGGAGCGCAGCCTCGTCAGCGACGACCCCGAGACCACGCAGGCCATCGGGCGTCGTCTTGCCGGCGCGGCCGTGGCGGGCGACCTCGTCTGCCTGTGGGGCGCCCTCGGCGCGGGCAAGACCCAGCTGGCCAAGGGATTCGGGGCGGGCCTCGGCGTCAGCGACACGGTCAATTCGCCCAGCTTCATCCTGATGAACGAATACCAGGGCCGGCTGCCGTTCTTCCACGTCGACCTGTACCGGCTGGCCGGACCCGAGGAGGCGATCGGCGGTGGCATCCTCGACGACCGCCAGTCGGCGGGTGTCACCGTCATCGAGTGGCCGGAGCGGCTGGCGGAGGCGCTGCCGGAACGACGGCTGGACGTGGTCATCGACGGCGACGGTGAGAAGCCGCGGACGGTGCGTGTCCGGGCGCATGGCGATGGCCTGGGGCGGTACCTGGAGGCGCTGGGATGACCGGCGATCGCCGTGCTTCCACCCATGACGGACGACGGCGGGCGATCCTGGCGATCGATACGGCCACCAGCCGTGTGGTCGTGGCACTCGGGTCGCTGGACGGCGACGCGATCGGCCTCAGCTACTGGGCCGCGGGCCAGCGGCACGGCGAACAGCTCCTGCCCTCGATCGGCCGGCTGCTGGGCGAGAGCAACGTCCGGCGCTCGCGGCTCGAGGCGATCGTGGTCGGGACGGGACCGGGAGCGTTCACCGGGCTCCGGGTCGGGCTCGCGACGGCCAAGGGCCTGGCCCACGGACTGGGCATCCCGATCGTCGGCATCGCCACGACCGATGCCCTCCGGGCGGCGGCCGCGTTCGTGCTCGGAGTGCCGCCGGAGCGGCTCGTGATCCTGCAGCCCGCGGGGCCGTCGGACCGGGTGATGTCAGTCGCCGGCGAACCGCCACGCCGGTTGCCCGGTGGGACCGAGCCCGACCTCCCCGACGGCGTCAACGTCGTCGCCGTCGACCTGGCCGACCGCGCGCCGGCCGACGCGATCGCCCGCGGCGAGGTGGCCCACGAGCGGCTGGGTGACGAGCTTCTTCGCCTTGGCGCGGCGCGACTGGCGGCCGGCGACGTCGACGACCTGGCCGAGCTCGTTCCCGAATACGTGACCCTGCCGCGCGGCGTCACGACGGCACCCGCCGGGGAGGTCGCGTGGTCGCGCGCCCACCGGTGAAGGTCCGCATCGAGCCGATGCGCCTCGACGACGTGCCGGCCGTCCAGGGGATCGAGCAGGCGAGCTTCACCACGCCGTGGCCGCCCCACGCCTACCGCAACGAGCTGGAGTCGAACCGCCTGGCCACGTACCTGGTTGCGCGCATCGAGGACGAGGTCGTCGGCTATGCCGGCGTGTGGTTGATGGTCGACGAGGCCCACATCACCACGTTCGCCGTCGATCCCCGGTGGCGGCGCCAGCGGATCGGCGAGCGGCTCCTCGTGGCGGTGCTCGACGTGGCCCGCCAGCGTCGCGCCCGCGAGGCGACGCTCGAGGTCCGGCTGTCGAACCTGCCGGCTCGGCGGCTGTACGAGAAGTACGGCTTCAAGCCGGTCGGGCTGCGGCCGCACTACTACAGCGACGACCGCGAGGACGCGCTGGTGATGACCACCGATCCGCTATCGGAGCGGTCGATGACGGATCGCATCGCGCGCCTGCGCGCCGCGCTCGATTCTGCCGATGCGCCGACCGGCCCGGCCGAGCCGGCCGCCGACGCCGCGGCCACCGAGCCGACGGGTCGGACCGAGCCGCCCGTCGACGGCGGACCCGCCGAATGAGCGGTCAGCTGGTCCTCGCGGTCGAGTCGTCCTGCGACGAGACGTCCATCGCCGTGGTCGAGGATGGTCGTCGCATCCATGCCAACGTCGTCGCCAGCCAGGTCGCCCTCCACGCCCCGACGGGCGGGATCGTGCCGGAAGTCGCCGCGCGAGCCCACGTCCGCTGGATCGTGCCGGTCCTCGACGAGGCCTGGTCGGCGGCCGGGATCGGCTGGAACGACGTGTCGGCGGTCGCGGTGACGTACGGGCCGGGGCTCGCCGGATCGCTGCTGGTCGGGATCAACTTCGCCAAGACGCTGGCCTGGGTCCACGACAAGCCGCTCGTCGGGGTCAATCACCTCGAGGGCCATGTCTATGCCGGCTGGCTGCTGGATCCGGGCGAAGCCGAGCGCGAGGCGCCGGCATTCCCGCTCGTCGCCCTGGTGGTCTCCGGTGGACACACCTTCCTCGTCGAGATGCGCGATCACCTGACCTACCGGCTCCTCGGCCAGACGGTCGACGACGCCGCCGGCGAGGCGTTCGACAAGGTGGGCCGGCTGCTGGGGCTCGACTATCCCGGCGGGCCGGCGATCCAGCGGGCCGCCAGCGACGCCGTCCGTCGCGACGTCGTCTTCCCGCGCGCCTGGCTCGGCGACTCGTACGACTTCTCGTTTTCCGGTCTCAAGACCGCCGCCCGCCGGATCGTCGACGCCGCCCGGGCCGATGCCGGCCTGGGCGCGGACGACGGTCCGCTGCCCGCGGCCGTGGTCGCGGAGCTGGCGTGGGGCTTCCAGGACGCCGTCGTCGACGTCCTCGCCACCAAGACCCTTCGCGCCGCCGGGCGGACCGGCGCCCGGGGGATCCTCGTCGGTGGCGGTGTCGCCGCCAACGCCGCCCTGCGGGCCCGGCTCGCGGCGGAAGCCGAGGCCCGGTCGTTGCCGCTGGTGGTGCCCAGGCCCGGGCTGTGCACCGACAACGGGGCGATGATCGGCGCTGCCGGCGCCCGCCGGTTCGCCGCTGGCGATCGGGCGGCGCTCGACCTCGACGCGCGGCCGTCGCTCCCGCTCGCGCGATGACCGGTCGTGGCGGCCCACCGCTGCTCGACGCGGCCGCCGTCCGGCGGACGCTCCGCGAGGCGGGCCTCCGGCCGTGGCACGGCAGGTCCCAGAACTTCCTCGCCGATATCGACGTCCTCGAGGGGATCCTCGAGGTGGCGGCGCCGGCGCCCGGCCGTCGCATCCTGGAGATCGGGCCCGGCCTCGGGATCCTGACCGGCGGCCTCCTCGACGCCGGGGCCTCGGTGACCGCGGTCGAGCTGGACAGTGGCCTGGTGCACCTCCTAACCGAGCGCTTCGGAGACGCCCTCGCGGACGGCCGCCTCCGCCTCGTCGAGGGCGACGCCCTCGACCAGGACCTGACACGGCTGCTGGAACCGCCCTATGACGTGGTCGCCAACCTGCCGTACCACATCACCAGCCCGATCCTCCATGCCCTGCTGGGCACGGTGCCGCGCCCGGCGCGCCTCGTGCTGATGGTCCAGAAGGAGGTCGCCGAGCGGATCTGCGCACCACCCGGTGGGATGAGCTACCTGTCGGTCTTCGTCCAGTACCACGCCCGGGCCACGATCGCCTTCACCGTCCCGGGCCGGGCATTCGAGCCGGCGCCGGCCGTGGAATCGGCGGTCATCGTCCTCGAGCCCTATCCCGAGGACGACCGGCTGCCGGATCCGGAGGTCGAGGACGAGCTGTGGCGCCTCGTCCAGGCGGCGTTCCGGGAGCGTCGCAAGATGCTCCACAACGTCCTGGCGCGGCAGCTGCCGATCGATGCGCCACGCGTCGATGCCGCGCTCGCGGCGGCCGGAATCGCGCCGGACCGGCGGCCCCAGACGCTCGCCGTGGGGGAGTGGCTGCGCCTGCGCGAGGAGCTGGGCCCGATCGGGCCGGATTCGCGCGGCCGGGTCCGGTCACGTGGCTGACCCCGGCCGGCGCCTGTCGCCCGTCGTCCGCGTCGCGCCGGCCAAGCTCAACCTGACCCTGGCCGTCGTCGGCCACCGGCCGGACGGATACCACGCGATCCATTCGGTCGTGGTCCTGCTCGACCTCGCGGACCGGCTGAGCCTGGCGATCCGGCCGGGCGGCCCCGACACGCTCCACGTCGATGGCTTCGACTGCGGTCCCGAACAGGACAACCTCGTCCTCCGGGCGCTGGCGGCGGCCCGCGATCGGGCGCGGCACAGCTGGCCCGGCGGGTCCGCCGATCCGCCATCGCTCGCCGTCCGGCTGGAGAAGGGGATCCCCGTAGCGGCCGGGCTGGGTGGCGGGAGTAGCGACGCCGCCGCGGCCATCGACGCGGCCTTCGAGGCCTGGGATGCGTCGGTCGACGGGTCGGCCCGGGTGGCGGTCGCCGCGGCGGTCGGGTCGGACGTGCCGCTGTTCCTGGCCGGCGGCCCGGTCCTCATCGAGGGCCGTGGCGAACGGGTCACGCCGCTCCATGGTGTGCGCGCCGAGGCCGGCCACGAACCGGCGGTCGTGCTCGTGACGCCGGCGGTCCCGGCCCACACGGGCGACGTCTTCGCCGCCTGGTCGGCGGGCGCGATGGCGGAGCCGGGTATCGCCCGGCGGACATCGGAGCACTTCGCCAGCGAGTTCGGCTCCGGCCTGTCGCCGCGGCAGCTGCTGGAGCGTGCCGCGGTCCTCGCCTCGGCCAACGACCTCGCCCCGGCAGCCGCGGCCGTCGTGCCGGGGCTCGTGCCCTTCCGGCGGGCCCTGACCCGGCGGCTCGGCCGCCCGATCGGGCTGTCGGGCTCCGGGCCGACGCTGTGGGCGCTCTATCCTTCGAGGGACGAGGCCGAGGCGGCCGCGGACGTCGTCCGCGAGGCGGTCGCCTCGACGGAGGTCGAGGCACCCGGCGACGGACCGCCGTTCGTCGCGGCGGCCACGATCGGCCGGCGGGCCGAGCCGCAACCAGACCAACCGGACCACCCAGACAGGAGCGAACCATGAGTCGTCAGGCCGTCTCCACCGGCGGCGCCCCGGCCGCGATCGGACCGTACAGCCAGGGGATCGCCGTCGATGGCTTCGTCTTCTGCTCCGGCCAGATCGGGCTCGACCCGGCGACCGGCGAGCTAGTGAGCGGCGGCGTCGAGGCGGAGGCTGAGCGGGCCCTCAAGAACCTGACCGCGGTCCTCGACGCGGCCGGCGTGTCGGTGGCCGACATCGTCAAGACGACCGTCTTCCTGGCCGACATCGGCGACTTCGGCGCGGTCAACGCCGTCTACGCCCGGCACATGCCGGACCCGCCGCCGGCCCGGTCCACGTTCGCCGTCGGGGCGCTGCCGAAGGGCGCCCGGGTCGAGGTCGAGGCGATCGCGTACCGCCGGATCGCGGATGCGGTGGGCCGCTGAGCGGCCCGCAGGATCGCGCACGCGGGCCGCTGAGCGGGTTTGACACCCGGGGGGGCCCAACCTACGATGCCGCGACACTGATCATGCCTGACCAACCCCCACCGGAACGTCGCGGCGCCGGACCACATCGCCGACGCCGAGCCCACGATCTCCGGTTCGTCCCTTCGTGAACCCCCCAAGTCCCGGGCACTCCCGGCGGACCGTCGCGATCGTCCTCGCGGCGGGCCTCGGCACGCGGATGAAGTCGCGCCTGCCGAAGCTCCTCCACCCGCTCCTCGGCCGGCCGATGCTGGCCTACGTGATCGATGCCGCGCGGGCGGCTACCGGCGAGCGGCCGCTCGTCGTCTACTCGCCGGCCACGGCAGCGCTTCGGGATGTCTTCGCGGGCGACGCCGACTTCGCGCTGCAGGACGAACCGCGCGGCACCGGCGATGCGGTCCGTGCGGCGCTGCCGGCCCTGCCTCCCGACGTCGATGAAGTGCTGGTCCTCTCGGGCGACGTCCCGCGGGTCGCGCCAGGAGCTCCTCGCCGAGCTCCTCGAGCAGCGACGGCTCGACCATGCTGCGCTCGCCCTGACCGCGGTCGCGGCCATCGACCCACGCCAACTGGGACGGGTGATCCGGAGCGATGCTGGCTCGATCGAGGGCATCGTCGAGGCTCGCGACGCCTCGGAGGAGGAGCTCGAGATCGGCGAGATCAACGCCGGGCTGTACGCGTTCGACGCCGACTGGCTGCGGAGCGCGATCGGGCGGCTCCAGCCGTCGCCGTCCACGGGCGAGCTGTACCTCACGGAGCTGGTGACGATCGCCCGGGCAGACGGCCGCCTCGTCGCGGCCCTCGATGTCGAGGACGACGGCCGGCTGCTCGGGATCAACGACCGGTCCGAGCTCGCCCAGGCCGAGTGGGACCTCCGGACCGAGCTCAACGAGGCCCACATGCGGGCCGGCGTGACGATGCGCGACCCGTCGACCGTCTACCTGGACGCCACCGTCGACCTGGCGACCGACGTCATCCTCGAGCCCAACGTGATCCTGCGCGGCGCGACCCGGGTCGGGGAGGGGAGCGTCATCGGCGCCGGCAGCCAGATCCTCGACAGCACGATCGGCGAGCGCTGCACGGTCTGGGCCTCCGTCGTCGAGTCGTCGACGGTCGAGGACGACGTCAGGATCGGGCCGTTCAGCCACCTCCGGCCGGGCTCCCACGTGGGCTCGGGGTCGGAGATCGGCAACTTCGCCGAGATCAAGAACAGCCGCCTCGGCCGCAACGTCCGGCAGCATCACAACAGCTACCTGGGCGACGCCGACGTGGGTGACGGGACGAACGTCGGCGCGGGCACGATCACCGCCAACTACGACGGCGTCCGGAAGCACCGGACGACGATCGGCAAGGGCGTCTTCCTCGGCGTCGACACCATGCTCCGGGCGCCGGTGACGCTCGGCGACGGGTCGAAGACGGGCGCCGGCGCCGTCGTGACCAGGGACGTGCCGGCCGGCAAGCTGGCGGTCGGCATCCCGGCCCGGATCCGGACCCCGCGCGAGCCGGCCCTGCCCGTCGACGCCGACGGCGACGGCCGGGCGACCTGATGGACGGACCCGTGCTCGAGATCCTGGTGATCGCGGTCCTGATCCTCCTCAACGCGGTGTTCGTGGCCGCGGAAATCGCCCTCGTGACCGTCCGCCGGACCCGGATCGAGCAGCTCATCGACGAGGGTCGTCGGGGTGCCCGCCTCGTCCGACGTCTGACCGCCCAGCCGGGACGGTTCCTGGCCGTCATCCAGCTCGGCATCACGTTCATCGGCTTCCTCGCCGCGGCCTTCGCCGGCGCGAGCATCGCCAGCGGCCTCCGTGAGACGCTGGAGACGATCCCGGCGTTGGAACCCTATGCCGGCGGCCTGGCGCTGATCATCGTCACCGCGGTCCTGAGCTTCTTCACGATCGTCTTCGGCGAACTCGTGCCCAAGACGCTGGCCCTGGCCCATCCGGAGCGCTACGCGCTCCTGCTGGCGCCGCTCGTCGACGTCGTCGGCCGGGTCCTTCGGCCGATCGTGTGGGCGCTCCAGCGGGTCACCGAGTTCATCAACCGGCTGCTCGGCGTCAGCGACATCGACCAGAACCAGATCAGCACCGAGGAGCTGAAGCTCCTCGTCGAGCGGGGCGGCGAGCAGGGGATCCTGGAGGCCGAAGAGGAGCAGATGATCCACGCGGTCATCGAGCTCGGCGGCCGGCGGGTCCACGAGGTCATGGTTCCGCGGATCGACATCGTCGCCCTGGCATCCACGGCCGGCCTCGAGGAGGCGATCGACAAGGTCGTCGAGGAGGGCCACAGCCGGATCCCGGTCTACCAGGAGACGGTCGATGAGGTCATCGGGATCCTGTACGCCAAAGACCTGTTGCCGTTTCTCAAGAACGGCTCGCCCCAGCGACCATCGCTCCGGTCGCTGCTGCGGCCGCCGGTCTTCGTCCCCGAGTCGATGTCGATCGACGACCTGCTCCATGAGCTGCAACGGCGCAAGGTCCACATCGCGATCGTGCTCGACGAGTACGGCGGGACGGCCGGCCTGGTCACCATCGAGGACCTCCTCGAGGAGATCGTCGGCGAGATCCAGGACGAATACGACGTCGAGGAGCCGATGGTCGTCCGGATCTCCGACGACGAGGCAAGGGTCGACGGTCGGGCCGCGGTCGACGACCTGGAGGAGATCTTCGACACCCAGCTGGGCCTCGAGGACGAGGACGAGTACGACACCGTCGGGGGCCTGATCTATCACCGGGTCGGCGGGGTTCCGTCACCGGGCGACCAGGTGACGGTCGACGGGCTGACACTGACCGTCGAATCGACCGACGGCCGGCGAGTGGGCAAGGTCCTGGTGGTCCGTCATCGTGGCGAGGAAGGCGCCGTGGCCGTCGACGAGGCGGACCGCTGAGCCGGAAGCCCGGCGTCGGTCATCCCCTCCGCTTCACCACCATCGCCCACGGCGGGCGGCAAATCCTCGGCCCGGTCTCGGCGGAATGGCCTCGGCCCGTCAGGTACGCACCGTGTGCGTGGTGGACGTCCCGAGCCTCGTAGCGGAGCCGGATCCGTGCGTGGGTCGCCGGGCTCGGGACCAAATCGACGGAGATTCTGCGCCTATCACGCACCGGGTGCGTAGATGACGGGGCCGGCGCCCGCGGGCGTCAGGCGCTGATCACCGAGACGATGATCTCCTCGAGGCGGCCGCGGGCGGCCGGGGCGACGACGCCGGCGGCGTCGAGCTCGGCGAGGGCCTCGTCACGATGGCGGCGGGCCTCCTCGCGGGTGTAGTCGCGGGCGCCGGTTCGCTCGAGGATCCGGACGATCTCGGTGATCGCGGCCTCGTCGAGGTCCTCGCCGGTGTACAGCGCCCGCAGGCGGTCGCGATCGTCGGGGCCTGCCTGCTCCATGGCGTAGATCACCGGCAACGTCTTCTTGCGACGGGCGACGTCGGTCGGCTCCTTGCCGGTTCGCTGTTCCTCGCCCCAGATGCCGAGCAGGTCGTCGTTGAGCTGGAACGCGATCCCCAGCGCCCAGCCGAAGGCCCGGTAGCGGCGGATGACCTCCTCGTCGTCGGTCGCGAGCAGGGCACCGGCCTCGATCGAGGCCGCGATCAGGGCCGCGGTCTTGCGGCCGATCATGTCGAAGTACAGCTCGACCGACATGGCGTCGTCGTGTTCGGACGTCCAGATGTCGATGTACTGGCCCTCGCACAGGGCGACGCACGTCTCGTCGTAGAGGCGCATCAGCCGGAGCACCTTGGCGTCGCTGAACCCCAGGTCCGTGAGGCGGTGGAGCGCCATCCGCGACAGGCTGAACAGCATGTCGCCGGTGTTGATCGCCTGGGGGATGCCGTGGAGGGCCCACACGGTCGGCCGGTGGCGCCGCTCGCGATCGCCGTCCTCGATGTCGTCGTGGACGAGGCTGAAGTTGTGGCCAAGCTCCACCGCCGCGGCCCCGGGAAGGGCCCGGACGTGGTCGCCGGCGATCGAGGCGTAGGCGAGGAGCCCGAGCAGCGGTCGGAGCCGCTTGCCGGCCGGCGAACCCGTACCGTCCAGGCCGAGGTGGTAGCGGACCATCCGGTACACGCCGACCGTCGACGCGTCACCGTCACCGACGAGTCGGAGGATCTCCGCTTCCGTGTCGGCGATCAGGGTGGCGAGATCGAGATCGTTCGAGACCTGGGCCATCGCCCGGCCAGTGTAGCGCCGAATCGACAAACATGCGAGGCGTTAGTAGCCTGTTGCGGCGCCTGATGAGGCGAACCAAGGCGAAGGACGAAACCGGAAAAGGGAATGTCGGTCCTCTGGCCGGCGCACCCCCCGGACACGCCGGACAGAGGACCGGCGCCGACGCGGGGGACGCAACCGCGCCAGCGCCTGAGAGTAATTCGCAGCAGGACGCGTCTTGGATCACTCCAACCCAAGGGAATTTTTCGGGCGTCATCCTGACCGCACCCCGTCCCGTGGCGGTGGTACCGTCGGGAACGTGCCACCGCCCCGTCGCTACTCCACCGACGCGATCGTCCTGTCGCGTTTCGACCTCGGCGAGGCGGACCGGGTCCTCACGCTGATCACGCCGGGCGGCGGCAAGCTCAAGGCCATCGCCAAGGGCGTCCGGCGACCGACGTCGCGGCTCGGTGGCAGCCTCGAGCCGTTCGCCGAGCTCAACGTTGGGCTGGCGCGCGGTCGAACCTTCGACGTGGTGACCGAGGTTCGCGTGGGGCACGCCTGGCTGCGGCTGCGCGATTCGCTCGAATCGGCGGCAACGGCCTGGTACCTCGCTGAGCTCGCCGACCGCTCGCTCGAGGAGCGGCACGCCGCCGAGCCGCTGTATGCCTTGCTCCGGCGGGCGTACGAACTGCTCGACGCCGGGATGGCCCCCGGACGCGTGGCCCGCTGGTACGAGATGCACCTGGCCGACGAGCTCGGCGTCCGACCGGAGGTCGATCGGTGCGTCGAATGCGATCGCGTGCTCGAGTCCGACGAGTCGTTCCGCTGGGTCCCGCCGCTGGGCGGCGTGCTCTGCCAGCGCTGCCCGGGACCGCCGCGCGAGCGAGCCGGCCTGACGCTGGAGGGCCTGAAGCTGCTCAAGGCGTACCAGCGCCTCGACATAGCCGCGATCGCCGGGCTGCGCCTCTCCGCGGTGGTCGAGGCGGAGGTGGAGGCCGCCATGCGGGACTTCCTCAGGATCGCCCTCGAGCGCGACCCGCGCTCGCTCGCCTTCCTCGACGAGGTTCGCGCCGGAGCGTGAAGGCGTTCGACGCGCTGGCGGCACTGACCGCACCCGTCGGCCGGCGCCTCGTGGAGCGACGCGTCGAGCGGCGTTACAACCGGGTCCTCCATCGGCCGCCGTACCGTGCCTCGGAGCGGGCGAGGGAGCTCCACCGCACCCTCGCGATCGCCGACCTCCACGCCGATTCGCTGCTCTACGGCCGCGACCTGCTCCGCCGGTCGCGGGTGGGCCACGTCGACGTGCCCCGGCTGATCGAGGGCGGCGTGGCGCTCCAGGCGCTGGCCGCCTGCGTCCGGGTCCCGCACGGGATCAACCCGGAGCGGAACGAGGACACCTCCGACGATGTCCGGATGCTCGCCATCGCGCTCGGCTGGCCGCCCCGGACGTGGCGGAGCGGTCTCGCCCGGGCGCTTCATCTAGCCACGCTGGCCCGGCGCCTGGCGGCCAATTCGAACGGCCGCCTCACGATCGTCGGCTCGGCGCCAGACCTTGCGGCATATCTCGAACGCCGGCGCATCGATCCAGGCCAGACCAGCGCCATCCTCACGATCGAGGGCGCGGCGGCGCTCGACGGGGATCCGGCCAACCTCGACCACCTGATCGATGCCGGGTTCCGGCTGTTCGCACTCACCCACATGGTCGACAACCGCTTCGCCGGCTCGTCGTCGGGTGTCGCAAAGACCGGGCTCACCGACGCCGGCCGGGACCTCGTCGAGCGCCTCGAATCCCGTTCCGTGCTGATCGACGTGGCGCATGCCTCGAGCGCGGCCATCGACGACGTCCTCGCCATCGCCAGCCGGCCGGTGGTGGCATCGCACACCGGCGTCCTGGGCACCCACCAGACGCCGCGCAACCTTTCGGACGACCACCTCAGGGGGATTGCCGAGACCGGCGGGCTCGTCGGGATCGGATTCTGGCCGGCGGTCACCGGCGGTGACGATGCCGCGGCCATTGCCCGGGCGGTCCGGCACGCGACGGACGTCGCGGGGATGGACCACGTCGGGCTCGGCTCGGATTTCGACGGCGCCGTCCCCACGCCGTTCGAGGCCACGGGCCTCGTCCAGTTGACCGACGCCCTTCTGGAGGCCGGCTTCGCCGACGACGAGATCGCAAGGGTCATGGGTGGCAACGTGCTTCGCCTGCTTGCCGGGACGCTGCCCGCCTGACGGCGCCGACGGTGCTAGCATCGCCCGACCCAGCAAGCCTGCGACCGTCCCTTCCACGGCCGGCCGCCCAGGAGACGCCCTCGTGACCCATTCCCCCGTGTCCGATCCGGATCAGGTCGCGCCCGCCGTCGCCGAGCTCGACACGATCGTGTCGCTCTCGAAACGGCGCGGCTTCATCTTCCCCTCGAGCGAGATCTACGGCGGGATCAACGCCGTCTGGGACTACGGGCCGCTGGGCGTCGAGCTCAAGAACAACGTCAAGCGGGCCTGGTGGCGGGCGATGGTCCAGGAGCGCGACGACATCGTCGGCCTCGATGCCGGGATCCTGATGCACCCCCAGGTCTGGGTCACCTCCGGCCACGTGGCCGAGTTCAGCGATCCGATGGTCGAGTGCCAGACGGACCACAAGCGGTTCCGCGTCGACGAGCTCCCCGGGGCGGAGGACCTGAGCCCGAAGGAGCTGCTGGACCCCGGGATCATCGAGCGACTGGGGCTCAAGTGCCCGGTCGACGGCGGCCCGCTGTCGGCCCCGCGGCAGTTCAACCTGATGCTCAAGACGCACCTCGGGCCGGTCGAGGAGGACGCCGCCGTCGTCTACCTCCGACCGGAGACGGCGCAGGGCATCTACGTCAACTTCAAGAATGTCCAGGCGACGTCGCGCAAGAAGATCCCGTTCGGGATCGCCCAGGTCGGCAAGGCGTTCCGCAACGAGATCAGCCCCGGCAACTTCGTCTTCCGGATGCGCGAGTTCGAGCAGATGGAGATGCAGTACTTCGTCCGCCCGGACGGCGCGACCGCGGCGTTCGAGGAGTGGCTGCCCCGCCGCCGCGCCTGGTACGAGCGGTACGGGATCTCGCCCGAGCGGCTCCGCTTCCGCGAGCACCGCCCGGACGAGCTGGCCCACTACGCCAAGAAGGCGGTCGACGTCGAGTACCGCTTCCCGTTCGGCTGGAAGGAGCTGGAGGGGATCCACAACCGGGGCGACTTCGACCTGTCGAATCATGCGCGCGCCTCGGGCGAGAACCTGCAGTACTTCGACCCTTCGACCGAGGAGCACTTCATCCCCTGGATCGTCGAGACGTCCGCCGGCGGTGACCGGGCGCCGTTCACGTTCCTGATCGATGCCTACCGCGAGGAGGAGGTCCGTGGCGAGACCCGCGTCTCGCTGGCCCTCCATCCGGAGCTGGCGCCGTACAAGGTGGCCGTCCTGCCGCTGCTCAAGAAGCGCCCGGAGATCGTCGAGCTCTGTCACAGGATCAAGGCCGATCTCCAGCGCCACACGATGGCCGTCTACGACGACACGGCCGCGATCGGCAAGCTGTACCGGCGCCAGGACGAGATCGGGACGCCGTGGTGCGTGACGGTCGACGTCGATTCGCTCACCGACGGTGCGGTGACGGTCCGTGACCGCGATTCGATGACCCAGGAACGAATCCCGGTCGAGGGCGTGACCCGGCTGATCCTCGATCGCCTCGAGGCCGCCCGAGGGGCATAGGCATGGCTCCCGACGCGACTACGGCGGCCGAACGGCTTGCTGCCGCGGCCCGGGGCTGGCTGGCGGGCCTGGACGAGCGGCAACGCGAGGCGGCGAACTTCGCCTTCGAAGACGACGAGCGCTTCGTCTGGCACTACGTTCCCGGCGAGCGGCGGGGCGTCTCGCTGGGCTGGATGACGCCGCCGCAGCGCGTCCTGGCGCTGGGCATCGTCGACGCGGCGATGAGCGATCGTGGCGCCAGGGAGCTGCGGTCGGTGATCGACCTCGAGGTCATCCTCGGTGCGCTCGAAGGAAAGAGCGGCTACCGGGATCCCGGACGGTACTGGTTCGCGATCTTCGGCGAGCCCGGGGACGGGGGCCCGTGGAGCTGGCGAGTCGGCGGGCACCATGTCGCCATCCACGGCACGCTCGCCGGTGGTGTCGTCATCGGCGCCACGCCGTCGTTCCTCGGCGCGAACCCGGCGACCGTACCGAGTGGGCCACTGGCCGGCCACCGCGCGCTCGACGGCGAGGAGCGCCTGGCCCGCGAGCTCCTTGCCAGCCTGACACCGGCCCAGCGCGGACTGGCGGTCGTCGACCCCGCCGCACCACCGGACATCCTGAGCGGCACCGGCCACAGGGCCGACCTCCGCGAGGTGCCGAGCGGGATCCGCGCCGACGCCCTCGAACCCGCCCAGCGCGACCTGTTGGAACGGCTGGTCCGGCACTACCTGGAGCGGTTCGAGACCGGCACGGCGGACCGGGCGTGGGCACGCGTCGACGCTGCCGGGTTCGACGAGGTCACGTTCGCCTGGGCCGGCCCGGACCAGCCCGGCCGCGGCCACTACTACGCGATTCGCGGGCCGACGCTGCTGCTCGAGTACGACAACACCCAGAATGGCGCCAACCACATCCACTCGGTCTGGCGCGACCCGACGAACGACTGGGGGCAAGGACATCCTGGCGGCTCATTACGGCGCTGCACGCAGCCCATGAAAGGATCCGGGCCGTTACTCGACCGCCGCGGCGCCCGTCGGCTCCTTGCCCTTGGGCCAGTAGAGCTCCTTCTTGACCTGCTCCTCGGCGAAGCCGCGCTCGAGGAGGGTGGCCTCGGCCGACAGGATCATGTCCGGGTTGCCGCAGATGTAGGCGATCGTGTTCTCGGCCGTGAGCCCCAGCTCGTCGCACACCGGGCCGACGATCGTCTCGACCCGCCCGGTCCGGCCCGTCCAACCGGCGTTGGCCGGATCGGCCGGCCGGGAGACCGTGGGCACGTAGGTGACCGGGTACTCGCCGGTGCGTTCCCAGTCCTCGAGCAGCTCGCGATAGCCGAGGTCCGCCTCGTAGGACACGCCGTTGAGGAAGACTGCCTTCCGGGTGGCGCCGCCCTCCAGCATCCAGCGCATCATCGAGACGAAGGGGGCGTTGCCCGTGCCCGACGAGATGAACAGGTGCGTCCGATCGTCGTCCGGCTGGAGCATGAACTTGCCCTTGGGGCCGATCATCCGCATCCGGTGGCCAGTGGGCAGGTTCCAGAGGAACGGCGTGAACGCCCCTTCCTCGACGAGGCGCACGTACATCTCGTAGCCGTCCGTTCCGGCAACGCGCGGCGAGGACGCGACCGAGTACGGGCGCTGGACGATCTTGGCGTCGACGAACACCCCGATGGTCATGTACTGGCCGGGCTCGAAGGAAGTTGGCTCGCCGTCGAATCGGACCCAGAAGGACGCCAGCGCATCGGTGAAGTCCTCCCGGCGGACGAGCGAGGCGTTGTAGCGCTCGTCGTCGGCCGCGACCTGCCGTTCGGCGGCCGGGATGGGGGCGGTGTCGGTCATCGGAGCAGTGTAGCCAGCGCGAGCGGCCTCAACCCTGCTGCAGCAACGGGCCGCACGTCGAGCCGACCGTCGGCGGGGCGCGTTCGACGACCACGACCTCCGGGGTGACGGTGATCCACGTCGGCAGGGTGGGCGTCTGGATTTCGCCGGTCGACCAGAGGATCGAGAGGCCGTTGAAGGTGCCGGGCAGATCGTGTGGATCGCCGGTGAACTCGGCGAGCTGCGCATCCAGGATGCGGGTCGGGTCGACCAGCAGTGAGATCAGCAGGTCGCTCGCGGGGACGCCACTGAGCCCAGGAACGAGAACGGCTGCGCCGCCGCATGGTCGAAGCGCCGTGGTGTATGCCTCGACGTCGCCACCCCGTTGGGAGACCTCGACTACGACCGCCTGGTCGATCCAGCTCTGAACATGGATCGCCCGGGCGGGGTCCACGGCCGAGGGCGCGGGGCCGGCGCATGCGCCGGCGGCCAGCGCGACGAGCAGCGACCCGACCGTGAAAGCGCGCCGGAACACTCGTTGATCGTACCGTCGGCGCGGGGTCAGAGCGGGGTGATGGTCGCCGAGGTCCCGCTGACCGTCACCCGCTCGGATCGCGAGCCAACCGTTACGACGACGCTGTAGCCCGCCGCCGTGAGCGTTAGGTTGGAGACCGTCGCCGACGGCGTCCCGGCCGCGGGGACGAGCAGCGTCAGGTAGCGGACCGACGTCCCGGTCTTGACGACCTCGACCACGGGTGCCGCGATGCGGTGCCCGTGCCGGTAGGAGATCCAGCCCTGGATCGGCGAGGTCCGGCCGCTGACGACCGCCTGGGTCGAACTGCCCACGAGCTGCCGGACCAGCAGGTTGCCGCGACGCTGCCGGGTCACGAAGCGGTTCGTGGAGAGCAGCGGATTGGCCGTCGCCGACAGGTGCCAGAGCTGTCGGAACGTGCGAGGCACGGAAGCGGTAAGCCGGTCGTCGACGAGCAGGTAGTTGAGGCGGCGCGAGAACGTGACGGCTCGCTGCTGCGCCACGCCGGCGTAGCCGCTGGTCGAGGTTACCGCGTGGACCATCGTGCTGGAGCTCGAACGGCCGAGCAGCGCCGTCGGGGTCTTGGCGTTCCACTTCAGGCCGTCGACGGTCACCACGTTGTGCGCCGACCGCCCCTTGAAGTACGACCGGTAGGGATCGAGGTTGTAGCTGTACTTGCCGGGATCGAGCAGGAGCCGCGACCCGTAGCCGTAGAGCGTGATCCCGGTGCCGTCCGCGTGGCCGTGGATGTACGGTGCGGGCCCCCAGCGCAGCGAGTAGAACACCTCATCCAGGAACGGCCGGTTCTCGCCCCATCCTGATCGGCAGAACAGGTACCCGGCGCTGTACACGGCCAGCGTTGTCGACGGCTTCGGTCCGGACGCCCCGCGGGTCGCAACGTACTCCGCCGACGTGCCCGGCAGGTTCGGCGTCGTCTGCCTGTCGGTGTCGCCGATGTGCTCGAGCGTCCCATCCGGCAGGCTGGAGTGGGTGATGAAGTTGGGCATCAGGGCGACCCGCGAGAATGCCGCCGGGACGGCGATGCCCATGGCCTGCATCCGGGACTTGGCCAGCAGGTAGCGGCTCCGGTTGTACACCTGGTACCCGGTCGACTGCTCGTTGGTCACGCCCTGGCCGTCGACGCTCTCGAGGATGAGCGCAGCGATCCGCGCCACCGCCAGGTTCTTCCAGTCGCTGCGCCCCAGGACGTGGCCGACCTCCAGCAGGGCGATCGACTGGTTGAGTGCGTGGTTCCCGTGGTCGACGTAGAACGCGGGCTCGGCGAGTGTCTCGCCGTGGACCTCGAGGGAGGCCATCAGCCATGCGGCGCCGTCGAAGTACGGAGCGGCGCAGGTGAGGACGACGGCTCGCAGCGCCGTCGAGTGGTCGTTCCACGACCAGATCGAGGGAGCGCCCTGGCGCGGGTTGTCGGCGATCCAGTCGCGCAGCAGGGTCGACGCCCGGACGCGATACCCATGGTCGCCGGTCAGCGACCGCGCCTCGAGGAGGTCCGACACGGTTGGCAGCGAGTGGAACATGAACTGCCAGTTGCGGTCGCCGAGCGGATCTTCCGCCCAGGTCGGGTCGAGGCCAAGGCTGACGACCGGATGCGACCCGAGGGCATACCGGCCGGCGAGCGCCAGGTTGGCCCGGTCGATGGCCGGGCTGCCAGTCCGGCAATGGCTCTGCAGCGGCGGGTCGGCGGGTCGCACCGGGATCGGCGGACGCGGCGTGCCCGGAACCAGGTCGTCGGCGCGGGCGGAGGGCACCGCCCAGTCGCCGGCCCCAAGCGGTGACCAGGACGCTGTCGTGACGAGACAGGCGGCAAGAAAGGCGGCGCCGAGGACGGACGTCAGCCGGCGATGTGACGGGACCACGAGTCTCCTCGAGGAATCGCTGACAGGCTTGCCGATTGTGCCACCCCAGCCAACGCCTTCGCGCCCCGCCCAAGGTCCGGGGTCCGACCCCTGACCGCGGCTACCGTTCCGCAACCCGGCCAACGGCCCGTAGCGGGCTACAATCCGAACGACCCAACGATTCGACCGCGCCGCTCACGAGCGGCGCCGCCCGCTGCAAGGAGCCCATCCCCATGGCCAGCACCGTGAGCCCCGCTGCCGATCGATCGCACCGCGCGGCCAAGCGGTACATCTATGCCTGGGGCGGCGGGCAGGCCGAAGGCAGCGCCCAGATGCGCGACCTGCTGGGCGGCAAGGGCGCCGGCCTGGCGGAGATGACCAGCGCCGGGCTCCCGGTCCCGCCCGGCTTCACCATCACGACCGAGGCCTGCAACGACTACTTCGCCGCCGGCGAGCAGCTGCCCGACGGTCTCTGGGACGACGTCCTCGAGGCGGTGAAGGCGGTCGAGCGCGAGACCGGCAAGGGCTTCGGCGATCCGGCCAACCCGCTGCTGGTCAGCGTCCGCTCCGGGGCAAAGTTCTCGATGCCCGGGATGATGGACACGGTCCTCAACCTGGGCCTCAACGAGCAGACGCTCGAAGGCCTGGTGGCACTGACCGGCAACGACCGGTTCGGCTGGGACGCTTACCGCCGCTTTATCCAGATGTTCGGCCGGATCGTGATGGACGTCTCCGGCGAGCGCTTCGACCATGCCCTCGACGAGGCCAAGCGAGCCCGCGGCGTCGAGCAGGACACGGACCTCGACGCGGCGGCGCTGCGCGAGCTGGCGACGACGTTTCGCGGCATCGTCCGCGACGACGCCGGCCGCGAGTTCCCGGAGGACCCCTACGAGCAGCTGGACCTCGCGATCAAGGCCGTCTTCGCCTCATGGTTCGGCAAGCGGGCCAACGACTACCGCAACAGCCAGCACATCGCCCACGACCTGGGAACCGCGGTCAACGTCGTGACCATGGTCTTCGGCAACATGGGTGACGATTCGGGGACCGGCGTCGCCTTCACCCGCGATCCGAACACCGGCGCCAAGGCCCTCTTCGGCGAGTTCCTGCCCAACGCCCAGGGCGAGGACGTCGTGGCCGGCATTCGGACGCCCCTGGCGATCTCCGAAATGCGCGACCGCTGGCCCGAGGTGTACGCCGAGTTCGAGCGGATCGGCGAGCGCCTCGAGCGCCACTACCGGGACGTCCAGGACCTCGAGTTCACGGTCGAGCGCAAGCGGCTGTACATGCTCCAGACGAGGAGCGCCAAGCGAACGGCCGCCGCGGCCGTGAAGATCGCGGTCGACATGGTCGCCGAGGGCGTGATCAGCAAGGAAGAGGCGATCGGCCGGATCGAGCCGGCACACGTCGACCAGCTGCTCCGGGCGACGTTCGACCTGGGTGCGCTGCAGGCCGCCACCAAGATCGTCAACGGGCTCAACGCGTCGCCCGGTGCGGCCGTGGGGCGAGCGGTCTTCGACGCCGACGACGCCGTCGAATGGACCGATCGCGGCGAGAAGGTGATCCTCGTCCGGATCGAGACCTCGCCCGACGACTTCCACGGGATGGCCGTGGCCCAGGGCATCATCACCGCCCGCGGCGGGGCGACCTCGCACGCGGCGGTCGTTGCCCGGCAGATCGGCAAGCCGTGCGTCGCCGGGTCGGCGGACCTGATCGTCGACTACGGCGGCAAGCAGGCCCATTGCAACGTGACGGGCACGGAGTTCAAGGAGGGCGACTGGGTCAGCCTCGATGGCTCGTCCGGGGCGTTGTACCTGGGTCAGCTGCCCACCGTCGAGGCGCGGTTCGAGGACCAGCCGGAGCTCCAGCAGATCCTGGGCTGGGCGGACGAGGTCCGGCGGCTGGACGTCTGGACCAACGCCGACAAGCCCGAGGAGGCCGCCCAGGCGCGGTCGTATGGCGCCAAGGGCATCGGCCTCTGCCGCACCGAGCACATGTTCCGCGAGGGCGACCGCCTCGAGATCGTGCGCGACGCGATCCTGGTGGCGTTCAAGGCGACCCGGGCCAAGACCCGCGCCGCCGCCGGCGAGGAGCTGTCCGCGGACGACGCGGCCGCGGTCACCCGGTTCGACGGGGCGATGGCCAAGCTCGAAGTGCTCCAGCAGGGCGACTTCGAGGGCATCTTCCGGGCCATGACCGGCCTGCCGGTCGTGATCCGCCTGATCGACCCGCCGCTCCACGAGTTCCTGCCGAACCTCGAGGAGCAGCTGGTCAAGGTCACCAAGGCCGGTGACGACGCCACGCCGGAGGACCGCGCGCTGCTCACGGCGATCCAGTCGATGCACGAGCAGAACCCGATGCTGGGGCTGCGCGGCTGCCGCCTCGGGCTGATGATCCCGGACTTCGTGAAGATCCAGACCCGGGCGATCCTCAACGCCCAGATCAAGGTCAAGAGCGAGGGCCTCGAGCCGAAGGCCAAGATCATGATCCCGCTGGTCGGCCACGTGAACGAGCTGTCGGAGACCAAGCGGATTTTGGAGGCCGAGGCCAAGGCCGTGGAAGAGAAGGCGGGGTTCAACGTCGACTACGTCTTCGGGACGATGATCGAGGTCCCACGCGGCGCACTGACAGCCGACGAGATCGCCCGCCACGCCGCTTTCTTCAGCTTCGGGACCAACGACCTGACGCAGATGACGTTCGGCTACAGCCGCGACGACGCAGAAGGCGGCTTCCTGCTCGACTACGTCGAGCGCAAGATCCTGCCCGAGAACCCGTTCCAGACACTCGACACCACGGGCGTTGGCCAGCTGATGCGGATCGCGGTCGAGAAGGGCCGCCAGACCCGGCCGGACATCGAGCTCGGAATCTGCGGCGAGCACGGTGGCGACCCGGCGTCGATCGCCTTCTGCCACGAGATCGGGCTCGACTACGTGTCCTGCTCGCCGTTCCGGGTGCCTGTCGCCCGGCTGGCGGCGGCCCAGGCCGCGCTCGCGACCGCGGAGCGCGACAAGTAGCCGAACGCCGATGCTCGCCCACGTCCGCTACGTAACGGAAGGGGAGGCGGGCGACCCGATTGCCTTCCTGGCCGCGGTCCTGGGTCGCGTCGAGACGTGGATCACGTTCGGGATCGGTGGGCTGGCCGTCATCGCGGTGATCTGGCTGCTGCTGGCCCGCCGGCCACTGGCGGCCAACTGGGCGCGATTCGCGGAGCGGGCCTGGTCCTACCGCGAGATGGTGCCGTGGATGCTCCGGCTGAGCGCCGGGCTGGTGCTCATCGGCGCCGGGCTGACCGGCCGGGTTTTCGCCCCGGATGTCGCGATCGCCGGCTGGCCGACGGCCCTCCTCACCGCCATCGGCTTCGTCCTCCTGCTGGGGCTGGCCGTCCGCCCCGCCGCGATCGTGGGGCTGGGGCTGTACGGCGCGGCGCTGGTTGCCGCGCCGCACCTGCTCGAGATCGCCGACGTTGCGGGCGCCCTCGGCGCGCTGGTCTTCCTGGGACCCGGAGTACCCAGCCTCGATGACCTGGGGCGGGCCGCATTCCCGAGGGCGCCTGGCGCCGAGGCAGCCACCAGGCCGCAGCCTGACGCCCGCTATGCCGACGTGGTACCGCTGCTCGTTCGGCTGGGGCTGGGTGGCGCGTTCGTCGCCTCCGGGCTGGTCGACAAGCTGCTGGTTCCGAACCAGGCCCTCGCGACCGTCGACAAGTACGACCTGACCCGGCTCATCCCGGTGGATCCAGGCCTGTGGGTCGTCGGCGCGGCCGCAGTCGAGACCGCCCTCGGACTGGCGATCCTGGTTGGACTCTTCACCCGCCCGGCGGCGATGCTGGCCTTCGCCGTCCTCACACTGACCCTGTTCGGCCTGCCGGACGACCCCGTCGTGGCCCATGTCGGGCTGTTCGGGCTGTCGAGCGTGCTGGTCGTCCTGGGCGCCGGCCGGTGGAGCCTCGACCGGCGGCTGGGCCTCTCGGTTCCGGCTACCGGCTGACCCGAATCTGGCCTCAGAAGTGCGGTTCGTCCATCCGCCAGCCATTGGTCGTGCGGACCATGTCCCAGCTGCCGACGAATCGGCGCGGTGAGGGTGCCACCGTCCGGTACTCGGTAAGGTCGACGGCGACTACCGCGGTGCCGCGCTCCGAGTCGAGCTCGACGACCTCGCTCCGGGCAACGTCAATCCGCGTCGTTCTCGAGAATCGTCCGTCGATGTATTCGGCGGGCGGGTACTGGGCCTGCATTCGCTCAGTCCACAGCCCGGCTGCCGCAGCGAACTGGCCGTCCTCCACGAAATCGTAGAAGGCAGCCACCACCAACGCGGGCGACGCCGCGGCCGCCAATGGCGGATCGGGCGTTCCAACCGGTTCCGGAACGGACGTCGGCGTCGGATCCGGCTGGGGCGTCGGTGGCGGTGGCGGGACCGGTGTCGGCGGCGGGGTGGGGGACGGCGTCGGCGCAAGGGACGGTGTCGGGCTGGGTGTCGGGCTGGGTGTCGGACTGGGTGCCTGCGTCGGGACGGTGGCCGTGGGCATCGGCGATGGAACGATCACCGCGACAGCCGGTGTGGCCGTCGCCGAGAGGACGCCCCCCGGTATCGCGACGAGGCGGGAGCCGACGATCCAGGCCGCGGCGACCACGAACAGCCCGGCGCCCAGCGGCAGCAACCACAAGGGAGCACCGCGTCGCGTTCTCCTCGTTGGTGCGCCGGCATCGGGCTGCCGGGCGGCAGGCCTGCGGGGCCCGCTGGCGCCGGGACCGACCCGGATGCCGTTCGGGGAGATGGGCTCGAGCGGAACGAGGGCGGTGGGCGTTCGGTCCACCGCAGCAGCGACGACGCCCGACCCGGCGGCGACCGGTGCCGGGCGGCGGCGCAGGACATCCGTCACGGCCCGCGACACGTGTCGGCGGTCCTGGCGCCACCACCCGCGGACGGCCGACGCAAGGGCGTCAGCCGATGGGTAGCGGTCGCGGGGCGCCCGTGCCATCGCGCGCATCACGATCGGGTCGAGGCCAGCCGGCACCGGCGCGATCGCACTGGGCGGGGGCGGGTCGTCGTGGAGCCGCTGGAGGGCGACGGCAGCCGGGGAGGGACCATCGAACGGGCGACGGCCGGTCAGCAGCTCGTACAGGACGATGCCCAGGGAATACACGTCGGACGCCGGTCCGATCGGTTCGCCCAGGACCTGCTCGGGACTGCAGTAGTGGACGGACCCAAGGACCTGTCCGGGGTTCGTCGTCCTGGCATCGCCAAGCGCCCTGGCGATTCCAAAGTCCACGACGCGGATCTCACCGTCAGGCGTCATCAGGATGTTTGCGGGCTTGATGTCGCGGTGCATGATCCCGCGGTCATGCGCCGCCTGGAGTGCGTGTGCCGCCGCCATGGTGATCCGAAGGGCCTCGGCGATCGGCAGGGCACCCTTGTCGTGGAGGACCCGCTCGATGTCCGTGCCCTCGACGAGCTGCATGACGATGAAGTGATCCGTTCCGTCGACCCCGGTGTCATACACCGGGGCGATGTTCCGGTGCGCCAGCGACGCCGCGTTTCGCGCCTCCTGCTGGAATCGCCGGACGAACTCCGTGTCGGAGGCGTACTGCGGCCGCAGGACCTTGACCGCGACGGTGCGTCCGAGCACCTCGTCGGTCCCTTCGTAGACGACGGCCATGCCACCCTCGCCGAGCACGCCTCCGAGTCGATAGCGGCCCGCCAGCAGCTGTCCGTCGATTGCCATGGCCCAAGTGAACCCCCTGGACCCGGCTTGCGCCGTTCAGCGCAGGCCGATCGCCATGTCTGTCGGCTTGCAGAGCAGCCGCCCCAGTGGACCTACACTCGCCGCAAATGAACGACGTACCGGGTGGACATCGCGTCCTGATCGTGGGCGGCGGGTTCGGCGGGCTGTATGCGGCCCGCGGCATCGGCAAGGCCAGGGACATCGACCTGACGCTCGTCGACCGTCGCAACTTCCACCTCTTCCAGCCGCTCCTCTACCAGGTGGCGACCGGGGCGCTGTCGCCGGGAGAGATCGCCCAGCCGTTGCGGTCGATCCTCCGGAAGAACCGGAATACGACGGTGCTGCTCGGCGAGGCCGTCGCGATCGACCCGGACGAGCACGTCGTGGTCCTGTCCGACGGCGGACCGATCGCCTACGACACCCTGGTCGTTGCCAGCGGGGCCCAGTTCTCGTACTTCGGCAACGATGCCTGGGCAAAGGCCGCGCCGGGCCTCAAGTCGCTCGACGACGCGCTGGAGATCCGACGGCGGATCCTGATCGCGTTCGAGGCGGCCGAGCGCGAGCACGTCGCCGAGCGACGGGCCGAGTGGATGACGTTCGTCGTCGTTGGCGGCGGACCCACCGGCGTCGAGCTGGCCGGTGCCCTCGGCGAGATCGCCAACGACACCCTCAAGCGGGACTTCCGCTCGATCGATCCATCGCAGGCCCGGATTCTCCTGGTCGAGGCGATGGATCGCATCCTGCCCACCTATCCGGAGGACCGTTCACGGTCCGCACAGCGGCAGCTGGAGCGGCTGGGGGCAACGGTCCGAACCAGGACGAAGGTCGTCCACGTCGACAGCCGCCGCGTCCGCGTCGAGTCCGGCGACGGCAAGGAGACCATCCCCACGCGGACCGTGCTCTGGGCTGCCGGCGTGCAGGCGTCGTCGTTCGCCCGCAAGGTGGCGGAGGCCACCGGCGCCGAGACCGACAAGGCCGGCCGCGTCCGCGTCCGGCCCGACCTGACCGTGCCCGGGCATCCGGAGATCTTCGTCATCGGCGACGCGGCGGTAATGCCGTGGAAACCCGACCATCCGGCACCGGGGGTCGCCCAGGGCGGCATCCAGTCGGGGAAGTACGTCGCCAAGGCCATCCTCGCCCGGGCCCGGGCCCGCGACCGCGACATCAAGGATTTCCGCTACAGCGATCACGGCGATGCGGCGGTCATCGGCCGCCTGTCCGGTGTCACCAACATCGGCTGGCTGGGACCGCTTGGCCGCGCCGGTGGGTTCTTCGCCTGGGCCCTGTGGCTGACGATCCACATCATTTACCTGATCGGCTTCGCCAATCGGATCGTGGTCACCACCCGCTGGATGTGGAGCTTCTTCACCCACGGCCGGAGCACCCGGCTGATCACCGGCCAGCCGCTCCTGCCGCCGATCGAGGAGCCTGAGCCGCCCGCTTGAGGGTCAGTAGACGATCACCGAGCGGACGCCCTCGCCGCGCCGCATCCGCTCGAATGCGGGCTCCAGGTCGTCGAGGCCGATCCGGTGGTCGATCAGCCGATCGATCGGCAGCCGGCCGGCGAGGTGAAGGGCCGCATAGCGCGGGAAGTCCTCGGCGGCGACGGCCGAACCGTAGTTGGAGCCGAGGATCGAGCGCCCGCCGTCGACGAACGGGAAGACCTCGAACGACGCCCGGACGCCGAACGGCGTCATCCCGACCAGGACCGCTGTCCCGCCGGGCGGGAGCAACCGGATGGCCCGCCTCGATCGTCCCCGGCAGGCCGATCGCCTCGACCACGTACTCCGGGGCACCGCCCGTGGCCTCGCGGATGGCCTCATCCGTGGCCTCGGGATCCGTCGCCAGCACACCTGCCGTGGCGCCCAGCTTCGCTGCCCGCTCGAGCTTCTGCGGGACCCGATCCACGGCCACGATCCGCGACGCCCCCGCGAGCACGGCGCCCATCACCGCCGAGAGGCCCACGCCGCCGAGGCCGATCACGACCACGGTGGCGCCTCGCGGGACCGCGGCGGTCTTGGTCACCGCGCCGACGCCGGTCGAGACGCAGCAGCCGATGAGTGCCGCGACCTCCGGGGAGACGCCGTCCGGCATCGCGACCGCCGCCGAGGCCGGCACGACGATCCCCTCGCCGAACGTGGCGATCCCGCAATAGGCCAGGACCTCCTGTCCATCGCGACGGCGGAGCGGCGTCCGGCCGTCCGGCAGGCGGTGGCGGAGCGAGGCGCTGTCGCGGCACAGCCACTGCCGGCCGCGCCGGCACTCTCGCATCGCAGGCACGGCGCATACCACGTCAGGGCAACGAGCCGGCCGACCTCCGGGGATCGCACGCCAGGCCCGAGCGCCTCGACGATGCCGGCGCCCTCGTGGCCCAGCACCACCGGTCCTTGCCGCTCCCACTCGCCGTCGCGGACGTGGAGGTCCGAGTGGCAGACCCCGGAAGCGAGCATCCGGACCCGGATCTCGCCGGCGCGCGGCTCTTCGAGCTCCAGGTCCTCGATCCGCAGCAGTTCGCCGGATCGTTCCGCGACCGCCGCCCGTACCGTCAGCACGACCGAAGTGTGCCGATCAACGCGCCATCGCGTCAGGGATCGACGACGACGATCCCGGTCATGCCGTACCGCTCGTGGTCCGGCAGGTGGCAGATGAACTGGTACCGGCCGGGCGTCTCGAAGATGACGACCGTCGTCCGGTCCTCGAGGGCCGGGATCGAGACCTCCGTCGGGCGGCTCGCGTGGACCGGCTCGGTGCCGGTCCGGTGGCGCTCGTGGCTGGCGGCGTCTCCCACGATCCATTCGTGGTCGATGGGATCGTCGTTGCGAAGGACGAAGGTGATCGGCTGACCGGCCGGCACGTGGACTTCCGAGACGCTGAACGCCGAGAACCGGATGCCGATGTCGACCGTCGGCGGGCCGCCGGCCCGGGCACTCCAGCCGGCGACGATGACCGCCAGCAGGATGGCGACCGCCACCGCGCCCAGGAGGACGCCGAGGCGGCCGCTCGAACGAGCCGTGGTCGCGGTCATGGCCGTCAGGCGAGCCGCGGCGGCCGCCGGCCGATCATCAGCCCGCCGATGACAGCGAGCCCGCCGGCCACGATTGCCAGCGTCAGGCCGATCCGGGCGACGTCCGGACCGACGCCGGCGGCACCGGCGAAATCGAGCCCGGCGTCCACCCGCGACGGCCGGCCGCCGCCGGTCTCGTCGATCGCGAGGTCGTACCGGAGCTGGTTCGGGTTGGCGTCGATGGCGATCTTGGTGAGCCAGCCGCCCCCGGGCACCCATTCCATGCCGCGATCGCTGCGGAGGTCCGCCAGGAGGCTGGCGCTGGCCGGCGCGAAGTGGTCGAGCCCCAGGCCGTTGCGCCCGGTCGGCGTCGGCAGGAGCGACGGCCGCCGGTCGGTCAGCAGGTAGACGTCGGCCTGGATCGTTTCCCCGGCGCTCTTGCCGAGGGCGAGGATCCGCAGCGGGACCCACGGATCGTCGGTCGGGATCGTGATGTGGACCGGTGTGCCGTCGCCGATCTGCTGGCCGCGCTCCTCGGCGGCAGTGCCGTCGAACGCCGCGGCGAGGAAGATCTGGCTCCGGCGGGCGTAGAACTCGAGGACCTCGGGGGCATCGGGTGGCAGCCGGAAGCCGTGGTCCTTGGCCCAGATCCCGATGGACTCGGCGCCGCCCTCGAGGACGGTGATGTCGAGCGCATCGATCTTGACCTTCATGAGTTCCACCGCCGCGCCACTGGCCGCGGGCGCGGCCGAGAGTCGGAGCTCGTCGAAGATCCCGCGCTGCGGCTCGGTCTCGCGGATCAGTCGCTGGAGCGTCCAGTCGCCGCCCTTGACCACACTCGTCGGGACACCGGGCAGGGGCGTGATCGAGCCGAACTTGCCGCCGCCGCCGGCGTACTGGAAGGACGTCACGTAGTGCTCGACGCCGTCGTGATAGCCCGCGAACGTCGTCGTCCGGAGCAGGTTGACGGCCCCGTTCGGTCCGATCAGGCCACCGCAGGCCGCAACCGGCCCCACGATCAAGAGGAAGGCCACCGTCGTGGCCAAGAACACACCGCCGAGTCGCCGCATCACCGGGACCTCCTGGCTGGACCGATTGCGCTCGTATCGCGCGCCGGGTCGATTGGTGCCAAGACTCCCCCGGGCGGGCTCGGGTTCCCATTGGATGCTGATTCGTGCGGCGGACGGGGGTGCGGCTGGGTATCCTGCCTTGCGATGCCGACGCTCCACCCGAACCCGCCGCGACTGATCACCGTCGGGATCGCGGTCGCCCTGCTGGTGATCGGCGCGATCCTGGCCCTGCCGATCGAGCCGGCCCTCGATCTCCTCGCCCCGCTCGCCGACCTGGTCGCCCGGGTGGGTCTGCCGCTGAACCAGCAAACGGGCTTCCTCGCCCTGTTCGTCGGCAACGCCCTGCTCGTGATCGGCTCGCTGGTCCCGGGGATCTAGGGTGGGCCGCACGAACTTTGCGCCGACGGCGCGGACGATCCTGGTGGCCCTCGGCCTGATGGTGGTGGGGCTGCTCGGAACCTACGGCACGATCGTGTCCGACCTGATCGGGATCTTCGCCTTCGTCGCCGCGGCCGTGCTGCTCCTCCTCGGGATGGTCTTCAAGCGGATCTGACCGCCGGGCGCGCACCACGCCGGGTCGCCCGCAAGACAGCTGTCATCGCGTGGCAACGGTTGGCGGTGTGACCGTGACCGCCGCCGCCGCACACTACCGGACGGGTCCCGTCGACGCACTGATCCGGCGGGGCTCGCCACCAGCCAGTTGCTGCAGCAGCCGAACGCGCCAGCCGGGGGACACCATCCTGCGCCCGACCGGACCAGCCGATGACCTCACGGCCGACCTGCTGCGCTTCGGCGCCGGCCTCGTCACCCTGATCCTTGCCATCGTCCTGGGCCTCGGCACCTGACGACACGACTGCCCGCCTGGCGCATCGGCGACAGCCGGGCACAAAGAGACGGACGGTCCGGGGAGAGGGGACCCGGACCGTCCGTCGTCGTTAGGGAACGCCCCGTCACCGGCGCTCCCCGGAGGAGGGGGATGATTGCGGGCCGTCCGTGCTGGACGCCGACCTTCCTCCAGATTGGCGGTTGATCGATCTCCGCCGGTGCCGCGACGGCGCCGATCTTCGTTGCATTCTCGTGAAGCTCGCCCGGGCCAGGACGAGCGGCGCTCCGTCCGTCCCCTAGCCGGGCCTCTCGATGCGGACGTCGTCGATGCCGGCCTCGACAAAGCTGTCGGTCGCGGCGTCCTCGGCGACGAAGACCAGGCGGACCGGTTGGCCGGCCCAGGGCGTCATCGGCACGCTGGCCGTCGCCCAGGCCGCGGCGTCCGTGTCAGGAGCGCCCAGCTCCTCCAGGACCAGCGTCCGGTTGCCCCCGGCATCCTCGACGAAGACCCGCAGCGAGTCCGCCGACGTGGCCGTTGCAGCGTGGGCGAAGTAGTAGCGGAAGACCAGGTTGCCGGGCGTCGCCGGCAGGCTCACCGGCGCCGCTTCGACCGTGGTCAGGCCGTCGACGTCGTTCGCGTGTCCTCCACCGGTGTCGGTTCCGCCGGTGACGAGCGCCCGAGCGCCGGAGGCCGCATCGAGCTGGAACAGCACATGGTTGATCGAGACGGGCTTCGGATCGGCTCGCGACCAGCTGCCGGCGACGGGCGCGGTGTCGGTGCCGTCGGGGTTGCGCGCCCAGCCCTGGTTGCCCTCGAGGTCGTCGAACAGCGGACCGCAATGGGTCTGCGACTTGCTGATCCAGCGATACGGGCAGTTGCCCACGTCGATCGTGAACAGGAGGGCCGTCCGGTTGCGGAGGGTCTCGCGGTAGATGTTCTCGTCGGCCGGGTAGTGGTCGCCCCAGACCGTGGCCTGCTCCGGCGGGTACAGCTCCCAGGTGAACGAGAAGATCCGATGGACGCCGTACATCCAGTCGATCTGGTCGCCGTCGGTGATGTACAGGTCGCTCGACTGCTGGGCCTTGTAGCCGTTGCGTCCGGCCATCCCGATGCCGACCGCGCGGAAGGCGTTGTAGTCGTCGACGGTCATGTCCGACGGCCGGTTGGTATAGGTGTAGCCGTACGGCCACAGGACCAGCTGGCCGTTGGTGTGGAGCGTGACGTGGGTCTTGATCTGCTGGCGCCCGCCGACGACCCGGCTGTTGACGAAGTCGCGGACGGCCCGCGTCTCCGGTGCCGAGAAGGCCGATGGGCCGCGGTAGGTGATCGATGCCGGTGAACCGGAGGAGCCGCCACAACAGGCCCAGCGGTAGCTGTAGTTGCGGTTCAGGTCGGTGCCGACGGCGGTCGAGCCGGCGTTCGGCTGGCGATTCTTGCGCCACGCCCGGTACGGGCTGTCGGGGTTGCCGGTCAGGTCGTAGACGAAGCCGTCAGGGTTGACGGCGAAGATGATGTAGACCTCGCGGTCGTTGACCAGCGCCCGAACCTGGGTGTCGTTGCTGTAGCGGGTGCTGAGCAGCTTGAGCAGGTAGAGGGCCTGCTCGACGGTCATGTGCTCACGGGCGTGGTGGAGGGCGTCGAACAGGATCTCCGCCTCCGGCTCGTCGACCGCCACGTTGTCGCTGATCTTGGCCGCCCAGATGTCACGGTTCCCGTATGACTTGCCGATCGAGAAGACGTCGACGATCCCCGGAAAGGCGGTCTCGGCAGCCATGATCTCGGCGACCATCTCGGGGTAGCTGTGGTAGCGGGAGTCCTTGGCCGGGAAGTCACCCGCGGCGGCGGACACCGGCGTGCCGGCGAGCAGCAGGACGCCGAGGGCCAGGCCGGCGGCGGAGCGGAGGCGGAGCGGGCGGGTCAATGAGGACATGGCCCCAAGACTGCCGGGGACGGTGCGCGGGCGCAACCCCCGAACCGGAGACGTGGAGGCGGTACCAAGGGACCACCCCCGATCAGGCTCGAGCGTCAACCCGCCGGTAGCGTGAACCAGATCGTCGTCCCGTCGCCGGCCGGGCTATCCGCGCCGATCTCGCCGCCGTGGGCATGGACGAGGTTGCGGGCGATCGCCAGGCCCAGCCCGGAACCCCGCGAGTCGGGCGACTTCCAGAACCGGTCGAAGACGTGCGGCAGCACGTCGGCCGGGATGCCGCTCCCGGTGTCGCTCACGGCCACCCGGACCTCACCGCCACCGGACGGTGGTCCAGCAACGGTCGCGGTGATCCGGATGGACCCCGACGCGGGCGTGTAGCGGAGGGCGTTGGCCACGAGGTTGGCGATGACCTCGCGGACCCTGACCGGGTCGACGTCGAGCAGGGGCACCGATTCGTCCACCTCCACGTTCAGCTTCACGTCGGCCGCGTCGGCGGCGCTCCCGAACGACGCGACGACGTCCCCGACGACGACGCCGAGATCGGTGGGCTCGCGATGGAGCGGCAGGCTGCCGGTCTCCGACAGGGCAACCGTCCGCAGGTCGTCGACCAGGCGGGCCATCACCCGGGTTTCGTCGAGGATCGTCGCCAGGTGGGCCTCGTCCGGCGGGTACACGCCGTCCGCGATCGCCTCGAGGTGCCCCTGGACCACCGACAGCGGCGTGCGCAGCTCATGGCTCACATCGGCCAGCAGCGATCGACGCTGGCGCGCATCGGCCTCGAGCCGTTCGGCCATCGTGTTGAAGCCGTGGACCAGGTCGCGTAGCGGTCGCGGGCCACGCCTGGGACTCCCGACCCGGACGCCGTAGTCCCCGCCCTCCACCCGGCGCGCCGCCGCGACCAGCTCGTCGAGCGTCGAGGCCGTCGCCCGGAAGAGCCGGCCGATCGCCACGAAGGCGACCGAGCCGGTCAGCAGCACGACGAAGGCGGCCAGCTGCGGCAAGGCAGGCGCCGAACCTCCACCCAGCAGCCCGACCAGCGACAGGACGACCGAGGCGACCACCACGAACGCCGATCCGACGACGAGGAAGAAGACCGCGAACAGGCAACCGAAACCCCGCCGCGGCCACCGACCGGGCGGTCCCCATGCTCGTCGATCGGGGCTGCGGTCGTGCCATCGGCCGCGCCATGGCGGTCCCCAGTCCGGCGGCCGGTCGCGATCGGTGGGATCGGTCACGGGCCGTCATCCGCGAAGCGGTAGCCCACCCCGTAGACGGTCAGGATGTAGCGCGGCTGCCGGGGGTCCGCTTCGAGCTTGCGGCGGAGGTTCTTGACGTGGGTATCGATCGCCCGCTCGTAGGACTCGAAGGCGACGCCGTGGAGGGCATCCAGGAGCTGGCTCCGGGTGAAGATCCGGCCCGGGCGAGCGGCGAGCGTGGCAAGCAGCTGGAACTCGGTGGGGGTGAGCTCCACGACCCGGCCCTCCACCTCGGCCCGCATCCGGGCGGTGTCCAGGACGACGCCAGCGGTCCGGATCACATCCCCCGGCTCGTCGGCTGGCTCCGCTCGCCGGAGCACGGCCCGGACGCGGGCGACCAACTCGCGCGGACTGAACGGCTTCGTCAGGTAGTCGTCGGCGCCGAGCTCGAGGCCGAGCAGCTTGTCGAGCTCGTCGTCGCGCGCGGTGAGCATCACGATGGGAACGTTCGAGTCCCGCCGGACCTGGCGCGTGACATCCAGCCCGTCCAGCCCCGGCAGGCCCAGGTCCAGGACGATGAGATCCGGCCGGTCGCGGCGGACGCGGTCAAGCGCCGACCGTCCGTCGATCGCGGTCACGACGCCAAAGCCCGCGTGCTGGAGGTAGTCGCGCGCGAGCTGGACGATCCCTGGCTCGTCGTCGACCACGAGGATCGTCTTCATCGGTGGCAACGATACGCGGGAGACGCGGCGGCGCCGGGCCCGATCGGGCCCGGCGCTCGTCGAACCGTCAGGCGCCCGAGGCCGGATCGCGCGGCGAACCGCTGTCGGCCTCGTGGAGCTGCCGGTGCAGCCGCTCGAAGCGCTCCTCGCGCGACGCCCATCGTCCGCGATCTTGCTCGTGGTCCCAGCCACCTGGGCCACGCCAGCCCGGACCCCGACCGCCCCAAACGAGGGCGCGGATGAGGCCGAAGACGAGGAACAGGAACAGGATCGTGCCGAGGAAGCCGAAGAACCCGAAGCCGATCCCGAACGGGTGCCAGCCGTAGCCGGGTCCGGGATGGGTGACGGTGCCGCCGCCCTGGGCGACGCCTGCAGCCAGGCCGGCCTGGTAGGCCCAGATCCCGGCGGTGCCGATGGCCACCACGAGGGCCACGGCAAGGAAGAGACGGAAGATGGTCCGTCCGTTCATGGTCGATCTCCTTTCGAACTGATCGTGGGGAGATCGTGCCGCCCGATTGTGGAGCCAATGTGGAGGCCGGACGGAGGTTCCGTGAACTCGGTCCCGTGCTGGTGGATGGGTCCTCCCAAATCTGGCCCATCCGGGGGATTGCCCGGCTGTTGCCACGGGGCCCATACTTTCGGTTGGTAGGTCCGCAGACAGGCTCGACAAACCCCCATACGCCGCCCAGGCAGGCACGTCGAATCCGATCCGGGTCCCCCAGGACCCGGTTCGATGCCCAATCCACCGTCTGCTCGTGGACCTCCGCAGCACCGGACCCCCCACGGTGCGCACGCTTCGCCTGCCAGCGGCTCGTCCCTGCGTCGCCCTGCCCCAGCACGGCGTCCGGCAGAGAGGAGGCACGAGTCTTGCGTGGTCCTACCAACGGCGCCCAGCGGGCGTCTCATCGACCGCGGCTCCGCCGCATCCTGTTCGGAACGGTCATGGCCGTGGCCATCGCCAGCCCGGGCGCGCTGTCGGCGCCCGGCCAGGCCTTCGCTCCGGAGACCGCGTCGGCCGCAACGGCCCACGTGGAGTACTACTTCAAGCTCGTGAACTGCACCCGCACCGGCGGCTGGGTCCTCCGCGACGGGACCTGCAAGGGTTACGGGAGCGGGCGCTACAGCACCTATGTCAAGCCGCTGGTCTTCAGCCCCGGGATCACGACTCGCGTGTCCTACCCGTACGCGAGACTGCTGGCGATCCGGGCCAAGTGCAGCCACTTCCTCGACGGCGACCCCGGCTACCGGCTTCGGCGCGCCGGGTTCAGCGGTTCCGCATGGGGCGAGAACATCGGGTGCCGCGATGGCTACTCGACGGTGAATGCCGCGATCCTCGCCTCGCACCTCGTCTTCCAGAGCGAGAAGTCGACCAACGGCGGCCACTGGCGGAACATCAAGAACCCGAAGTACACCTACGTCGGGATCGGCATCTACCGCTACAACGGCAGGGTTCGGCTGGTCACGGACTTCTACCGGCCGTAGCCGCGGCGCTCGGCCGAAGCCGCTGTCGGTGCGGGTGGACGCCGGGGGTACGATTCAACGATCCCTCGACCCGCCCGCAACCGGGGCTGGACCCGCCGCCCCACGGACGGGCCGAACGCGTCAGCAGGAGGACGGCATGAACGCGTTCCTCGTCGAACTCGAGAACAAGCCTGGAGAGCTGGCCCGCATCGCGGAGGCGATCGCTGCGAAGGGCGTGAACATCGAGGGCATGAGCGGCTCCACGTCCGGCTCGTCGGGCACGGTCGTGCTCATCACCAACGACGATGCCGCCACGCGATCCGTGCTGGGCGAAGCGAACTGCTCCTTCCGCGAGGCGGAGGTCGTCGAGGCGACGATGGCTCACCGGCCTGGTGGGCTTGCCCGGGCAGCCCGCCGGCTGGCCGATGCCGGGGTCAACATCGACGCCGCCTTCCCGATCGGGATGCAGGGCGACGAGGTCAACGTGGCGATCGTGGCCGACGACCCGGCCAAGGCCCGAGAGGCGCTCTCCGGAGCCGCTGCCGCCGGCTGAGCTCAGCGGCTGGATCCCACCTGGGCCAGCTCGAGCAGACCTGCCAGTCCCGCCCGGGTCGCGACCGCAACCACCTCCTCGTCGGGCGCGACCCGGTCGGCTGCGTCCGGGTGCCAGCGGAAGATCCCGGCCTCCGGGTCGCCGATTGCCAGCACCCGCACGGCAGCCGGCTGGTCGAGCGAGCCCACGGTCCGGCCCTCGAGCGCTGACCCGGTTGGGGCGACCACCCGGGCGAACAGCAGGACCCGCTGGTCGCCGACCGGCACGGTTGCCACGACATCGGAGCCGACGGCGGCCGCGGCGAAGGCCGGCGCCGCCAGGTGCGACACGCTCCTTGTGAACCGGATCCCGAACCCGCGCTGGACGCGGATCGCGAACGCCGGGTCGTAGAGCCGGACGACGACCCGCAGATCGGGCCGCAGGTCGCGAGCGTTCAGGGCCGCTGACAGGTTGACCAGGTCGCTGCTCGTGGCGGCGACGACGGCCCGCGCCCGCCCCAGGCCCAGCTGGAGCAGCAGCTCGCGCTGCCGGGCATCGCCAGTGACCACGGGGATGTCGAGCGCCCGGGCCGCCGCCACGAACCGGCCGTTCTCGTCGGCCTCGATGGCGACTACCGGAACACCGCGCTCCTTGATGCCGATGGCCACCCGGTACCCGATCGAGCCGAGGCCGGCCACGATGACGTGGTCGTGGATGCTGGCCGGCACTGATCGACGACCGAGCGTCTGGAGCAGCCGTGACCGGATGATCGCGTCGGTGATGAGCGCGTAGACGACGGCCACGATCGCCGCGCCGACGAGGCTCAGGATCATCGCGTAGATCTTGAGCGCGGGCCCGGCCCGGGTCGGATCGAAGCTGGTCACGAGCGAGGCGCCGGTCAGCAGGGTGATGGCATACGACAGCGCGTCGAGTGGCGACAGACCGGACGTCAGCCAGAAGTACAGCGCGGAGGCCGCCGCCAGGAGCGCGAGCATCGCCCCGAACCGGACCAGCCGCCGTTCCGGCGAGGCGAGTCGGTCGCGGATGGCCCGCGGCGCGGCCCGCAGCCGATCGGCAGGCGAGGGCGTGGACCGGCCGGTGGATGATGGCGCGGCCAGCTGATCCAGGTCCGTCGCCAGCCGTGGCTCGGCGACCTCGACGAGCATCAGCCCCGGCTCGTCGATGGCGGCATCGGGCAGGAGGTCGACGGTCCGGTTGGGGTGCAGGCGGGCCAGCACGATCCGGTCGACGCCCTCGACCGCGGCCGGCAGCCCATCGCCATCGGTCGGCACCGGCAGGGCGGTCAGCACCCGGCCACCGATCTCGAACCGCTCGCCCCCTTCGCCGTCGATCGCGGCCGACACGAAGGCGGGTGCCGCGACCGCCGACGACGAGAGGGCGACGGCGTTCGGAAAGAGCGCCTGCAGCTGACGGGTCAGGTCGGCGTCGAACAACCGGATCACGATCCGGATCCGCGGGTTCAGCTCCTGGGCGACGAGCGCGGCATCGAGGTTGCCGAGATCGTCGTCGGTGGCGAGAACGATGGCCGCGGCGGACGGGACGTTGGCTTCCCGCTGGACTCGCTCGAGGCGGAAGTCACCGGCCACGATGGCGAGGTCGCCTAACCCGGCGTCGTCGGCGGCCTGCCTCGACGGGGCGACGATGACGACGCGCTCGTCGCGGCGACGCAGCTCGTCGACCGTCCGCAGCCCGAGATGATCGACGCCGCAGACGATGACGTGGTCAGCCGCGGGAACCGGTACCGAGGTGCTGCCCTCCACGCCCGCAGTCTACGGTGGCGCCGATGGCCGGCGACCCCTCACGGAACGATCTTGTTCGCCTGCGTCGTCTTGGCGGCGTTGTACACGTCGAGGGTGTTCTGGTTGAACCTCGGACCGAACATCTTGCCGGGGTGCTCGTCGTAGCCGTAGGAGTTCAGCGAGGTGATCCGGCCGTAGCCGGTGGACGGGTCGAAGGCGCTGAACCACGGGCCACCGGACGCCCCGCCAGTCATGTTGCAGGGCACGCCCCAGGTCAGGCTGTTGGCCTGGGTGTCGTTGAACGTCCGACCCGAGCAATAGATCAGCTCGGTGTTGCCCTCGTACAGGTCCGCGGCCGGGTAGCCGAACAGGTACCGCTTCTCGCCGGTCGTGCCGGCGGTCGTCAACCGGAACGTGCCGACGGTGGCGTCGAGCTGGGTACCGCGATCGCCGGCCCCGACGACGGCGATCGCGAAGTCGTGCCGGACCGCTTGCAGGTTGAACCCGCTGGCGGATGCGAAGCCCTGGTGGACCACGAGATAAGTGGCGGTCCAGCACCCGTGGGCCGACTGGCCGCACGTGCCGGGGTGGGCGTCGTACTCCGGGACGAACAGCCAATCGGTAGCAAATCCGACGCTCACGTCATACGCGCAGTGGCCGGCGGTCAGGACCAGCGATCTGGCGGTCAGCGTGCTGCTGTCGGTTACGACCGACCCGGAGCACACGAACATCTGGCTGCCCAGCCGGAAGAACACCTTGCCGGTTGCCCGGTAGGCACGCCCCAGGCCGTTGGGCCACTCGCCTCCGGGCTGATACCCGATGCCCAGGTGACGGGTCCCCAACGTGACCGTCCCGTCGCTCGCGAGCACGGGGTCACGCGGCACCGCCGCCCGCATCCGGGCCGGGGTCCAGAAGGCCACGGTCCGAGCCCGCGCGGCATCGCCGTGTCGAGCGGGGCTGACGGCCGACGTCCCACCCTTGCCGGCCTGGACGACCCACGCCGGCAGGGCCATGGTGAGGGTGACCAGGAGGACCACTGCAACCGATCGACGGCGTCGCCCCCCGGTCACCCCGAGCTGCCTCGTTGGCGCGATGCGGCTCAGTTCACGACCGTGTTGGTCGTGGCGGTCTTGGCGGCGTTGTACACGTCGGTCGTGTCCTCGTTGAACTTGGGACCGTGCATCGCCCGGACGCCGGAGTAGCCGTACGAGTTGAGCGAACTCAGCTGGCCCACCCCGCTGCTCTCGGTGAAGGTGCGCAGCCACGGCCCGCCGGACGAGCCGCCGGTCATGTCGCACGTCATGCCCCAGGTGAGGTCGTCGTTGTACGGGTCCTCGAAGATGTTGCCGGCGCAGTACGTCAGGTTGTTGCCCTTGTACTTGCCCGCTGCCGGATAGCCAAAGGCGTAGCGCTTCTCGCCGTTGCTCCCCGCGGTCGTCACGTCGTACGCCCCGGCGGCGGCGTCGAGCTGGGTGCCCTTGGTCCCGGTCCCGACGACGGCAAAGGCGAAGTCATGGACCGTGGCCTGGGTGTTGAAGCCACCGGCGGTGGCATAGCCGTTGTGCACGGTCAGCGCCGACGCGGTCCAGCAGCCGAACGGTGAACCGCCACAGACGCTGGGCGGGCTGCCCGAAAGGCCGTCGTACTGCGGGACGAACATCCAGTTCGTAGCGAACCGCCGGGCAACCTCGTCGTAGGCGCAGTGGCCGGCGGTCAGCACGAGCGACCGCCCGTTGGTGGTGCTGCCGTCGGTCGCGACGGCTCCGGAGCAGACCCAGTTCGAGCCGGCCATCGAGAAGAAGACCTTGCCGACGGTCCGATAGACCTGGCCCTGGCCGTTCGGCCAGGCGGCGCCGGCGACCGACCCACCGCCGCTCGGCGGCCTTGCGAACGGACGGAACTCGCCATTCGAGTCGCGGACGAAGTCGCGCGGCGTGGCCGACGCAATTCGCTGGGCTGTCCAGTAAGCCACGACGCGCTCATGGTCGGAGCGCGCTCCCGTCCCGGCCAGGGCCGGGGCGGCAGCGGGCAACGCCGCGAGCAGGAGGATGAGGCCGAGGGCAAGCGACGGACGCTTATGCATCAACTTGATCTCCGGATTTCGCGGGCTTGGACTGTGTTGCCCTGCATACTCCGCCCGACGGTCCGCGGTCAAGCCGAACGGTGTCCCATGTCAACGCCCCGCGGGGTTTCGGTCAGCGGCGAGCGCCGCCCCGCCGCTGCGCGGCATCGTGTGCCTGGCGGTACTCGTCGCGGAGGAGCGCCGCACGATCGGCGGCGGTCTCCGCCTCGACCGAACCGGGCACCGCCTCCTGGACCTGCCGCTCCGCGTCGCGCCACTCGGCGAGGATCACGTGAATCTCACGAGGGGTCGCGTCGATCGAATCCAGCGGGGCCTCGGGGTTCGATTCCTCGACGAGCCCTTCGATCGTGGTGCTGAGCTGGCGCTGGCGGACCGTGGCCCCGAACAACCGGGCTGCGATGACCTCGATCCGCTCGGCGAGGGCGAGCAGATGCGGGTCACCAGGCTGGAGCGACCGCTTCTCCTCTTCGAGCTCGGTGAGATCGGCGAGGTCCCGCATCAGCGCGTCCGACGTCGCCCGCAGCGCGTTCCCGATTTCCGACACCACGTCCCCGCTCCCTTCCCCGCGTCCCCCCGGCAGGTCGGACGATAGCGGCCGGACCGGCATCGTGCCCGGGAACGTTGCCACCGGGCATCGCCATCGAACGTAGCGCGGATCCGGGCCTCCCGCCCTGCCGTACCGTAGGTCAGGCGCAAGCCTCGTCGCCCGCTGCCCCGGCGACCCCATGGAAGGATTGCCTCGATGTCCCCACGATGTGCCCCATTGCTCCTTGCGACCGCACTGGCCGGCCTCCTCGCGACGGCGCCGGTGGCGGCCGCGCCGTTCCCAGCCCGGATCGACCTGCCACCGGGATTCATGCCCGAGGGGATCACCAGCGGGCCCGGGTTGACGGCCTACGTCGGCTCGCTGGCGGGTGGCGCCATCTGGCGCGGCAGCCTCCTGACCGGTCAGGGGGAGACGTTCGTGGAGGCGACCGGCGAAGTCGCCGTCGGAACGGAATACGAGGCCGGGGCCAACCGATTGTGGGTCGCCGGTGGGCCGCCCGGTGAGGTCCGCGTGTACGACGCGTCCAGCGGCGCGCTCCTCGCGGACTACCAGTTCGAGCCCGGGTTCCTCAACGACCTCGTGGTGACCGACACGGCGGCATACGTGACCGATTCATTCCATTCCTGGCTGGACGTGATCCCGCTGGGCCCGGATGGCCAGCTGCCGCCCGACGACGCGGCGACCACCCTTCCGGTGACGGGGATCACCTTCGGCCCGGGGTTCAACCTCAACGGCATCGTGGAGATCCATGGCTGGCTCGTGGTCGTCAAGTCGGGGACCGGGGAGCTGTTCCGGATCGATCCAGCGACCGGCGCGGCGTCGGAGATCGTGACCGACAGGTTCGACGTCACGACCGGCGATGGCCTGGAGACCAACGGGTCGACCCTGTACGTCGTCCGCAACGGCGCCGATCCGGCCCGGGTCGCCGTGCTGGATCCCGCCCCCGACCTCTCATCGGCCGTCCTTGTCGGTGAGATCTTCTCCGACGGCTTCGACGTCCCGACGACGGCGACCTTCGCGGCCGGTCGGCTGTGGGTGTCGAACGCCAGGTTCGGGACGCAGGATCCCCAACCCGCGCCCTACTGGATCACCCGGGTTTCGGCCCGGCCCTGACCCGTCGCGGCCTGGCGGTCAGGCGCCGTCGGTCGTCAGCGGATCGGTCGACCGCCATGGGCCGAGGACGTAGGGTTCGGCCGGCCAGGTGGCCGTCGCGCCGACGATCGTGAATGCCCCCGCCTCGAGCCGTTCGAGGACCAGGCCGACCAGGCCCGCCTGCAGGTCGATCGCGATCCCTCCGGAGCTGTAGCAGACCTGGAGGGTGGGGTGGCAGCCGCCGGCCGCCGAGGTCGGCGTCGAGATGATGCCGCCCAACTCGTTGACCTCGACGGTCTCGCCATCGATCACGGTGCTGACCAGGACGCCTGGGGCGATGTCGCCGACTTCGACCAGGAATTCGAGCCGGTCGGTGGCCAGGTCGCCGTTGCCGCCGACCACGATCCGCCATGCCTTGGCCGACGGGTCAACGAGCTCGACGACGTAGCCCGGGCCGTCGAGCGAAACGGCGAGCTCCGGGTAGTCGGAGCCGGTGTTGCCCGTCGGTGGCAGCGTCCTCGGCGTCGCGCTGGGCCGTGGCGACGCCGGCTGGCCCGGCGTCTCGGACGGCGTGACGGTGGCGGGTGGGACCGTGCTCGCCGCACAGCCGGCTACGACGAGGGCGAGGACGGCAAGGGGCGTCAGGTGACGGCGGCGGGTTGCGTGCACGGGGTGTGGTGCCTCGAATGGGGTTCGCTTGGACGGGGCGCATCGAATAGACGCGCGACGGGCCCACGCGGTTGCGCGAGCTCAGCGGCCGATCAGCAGGTCCACCGGTGCCATGTCGTCGGTCAGCAAGGGCGCGCCATCGATGAAGTTGACGAAGTCGCCGCCGCCAACGAGCTGGGCGTCCAGGTCGCCGCGGGCGTCGAGTGCCAGCCGGATCGCCCCGGCATCCAGGTCGGCCTGTGAGGCCACCACTACGACGTTGCCGCCGCTGTCGCCGGACAGGCTCGATCGGGTCGCGATCACCACGACGTGGCCGAAGACCGACCGAAGCGTGGCGGCCTCTGCCCGGGTGAACCGGAGTGCCGGACCGTCGATCAGGTTCATGACGTAGCGCCCGTCCGGGGTCAGGACCCGGTCCACCTCGGCCAGGAACTCCCGGGTCGTCAGGTGCCAGGGCACGGACAGGCCGCCGAACGCGTCCCCGACGGCGACCGCCTGGCTATCGGTTGCGACCGATCGCAGCGACAGCCGGGCATCGCCGACGACGACCCGAATCCGATCGGTCTCGCTGAAGCCCATCTCCGCCTTGGCGGTCGCGAGGATGACCGGGTCCAGCTCCAGGACGGTGTGCCGGCTTGCCGGCCAGGTGGCCGCGAGGAAGCGCGGAAAGCTGAACCCACCGCCCCCCACGTGGACGACGTCGACGTCGCCGGCCGCGGCCGTGATCGGCCCCGAGACCGCATCGGTGAACCAGCGCAGGTACCGGAACTGCTGATCCAGCGGATCCCCGAGGTCGACGTGGGCATGCCGCAGCCCGTCGAGGACCAGGGTCCGGCCATTCGGGTTCCCGGGGTCGGTGACCATTCGGATGCAGTAATAGGCGCTCTCGCGATCGCACAGCGTCGGCGTCGTCATCGCCCCGGCCAGGGTTACGACGGCGATCGCGGCGAGGATCGCCCCACCGCCACGCCCGCCATGGACCAACGCCACCAGCAGGCCCAGCAGCACCAGCAGCGCCCCGGTGCCAACGATCAGAACGCGGGTCGGCAGGAGGCCCAGCAGGACGAAGCCGGTCAGGAACGTGCCGACGATCGCGCCGGCCGTTCCGATGGCCGACAGCCGGCCGACCGTCGAGCCGCTCGTCCCGATCGAGACGATCGACGCCCGGACGATCATCGGGGCAACCGCGGACAGGACCGTCGCCGGGATGACGAAGCCGGCGGCCGCGAGGGTGACGATCGCGATCAGGTCCTGGCCGATGCCCACCTCGCCGACATTGGCCACGATCGGCACCGAGGCGATCGCGGTAAGGCCGCCCGCGACGAGCGTCGGGCCGATGAGCCGGACCGGCGACCAGCGATCGGCCGCCCGGCCGCCGAGCCACGCCCCCAGCGAGATGCCGGCGAGGATGACCCCGATGATCCCGGTGTACGTCGTCAGCGACACGCCAACGTACGGCGCCAGGAGCCGGCCGGCGGCGATCTCGAGGACCAGCACGCAGCCGGCGGCGAGGAACGTCAGGACGGCGGCGGTCGCGGGGGCGAGTTGCGGCTTCGGGGCGGTGGGTGGGGGAGGTGAGGAGGCCATCGGCGAATTGAACCAGAGTGACGGGTCGGGACACGACGAATGGGTCATGCAGTCGGCTCTTCCGATGTTTCATATTCCGCGGCAGGGATGCGACGACCCGTCACCGCCGTCATCGCCGCTGTCACCGTCCTCGCCATGGTTGGTGCCGTGCTGCCCGCCGCCGCGGCCGGCCGGACCTTCTATGTCGCCACGAACGGCGACAACGCCGCGGCCGGGACCCAATCCGCCCCCTGGCAATCGATCTACTGGGCGATCCGGCGGGCGAGGCCGGGTGACACGATCATCGTCCGCGGTGGCACGTACCGCGAGGCCGTGGGCTATGGCGCCGTGCCCGGTACCGCCACGGCCCCGATCCGACTCCAGAGCGAGCGATACGAGCGGGTCGTCCTCATGGGCACGATCCAGCTCGAAAACGCCGACTACTGGACGATCAAGGGAATCAACGTCACCTACAACCCCGACCAGGGCCGCCGCGAGTTCCTCGTCAAGTTCGACGGCGGCACCGGCTGGGCGTTCGCCTATGCCGAGGTCTGGGGCACGCGCGGCGTGTCGAACCTCATGGTCATCGGCTCAGCGAAGCACGGCCCCGCCACCGACTACCGGATCGTCGGCAACTGCATCCACGACAACGATGCCCGGGGCGATCCATTCATGAACGACCACAACCTGTACCTGATGCCGGGCTACGGCTCCGGCCCGGGTTTGATCGAGCGGAACATTTTCTTCAACGCCGAGAATGGGGCGAACATCAAGGCCGCCGGCAACACCTCGGCGACCGGTGCCGGCAACGTCGTCATCCGCTACAACACGATGGTCAGCAGCGCTGCCGGGGTGATCATCGGCTACGACACCCACCACGTGACGATGTGGAAGAACCTCATCGGCCGCCGGGTGGGTGGCAGCTCGAGCTACAACGCCGGGATCCTGGGCAACCACGTCCACGGCTACAAGAACGTGTCGGCCCACTCGGCGGTCTGGGGCTTCCCGAAGTCTGTCCGCTCGACGCTCGACAGCAAGCGCCCGATCGCGTCCAGGGACACGGTCTGGGTCAACCCGATGATGGATTCGATCTCCCAGTGCTCGGGCTTCCACCCGACCAACCCGACCGCGAATGGCTACGGGCGCTTCGCGCCCTGAGCCGCGCGGTCCAGGGCCTGCTGGGCCTCGGCCACAATTCGGCGGACGATCTCCGCGGCTGGTAGCACATCGCGGATGAGCGCCGCGCTCTGGCCGGCCCACAGCGACAGCGCCTCGATCTCGCCTTCCATCTCGACGGCCGGCGACGTCGAGGCGTAGCGGAGGATCGGCTCGCCGTCACGAGTCGCGAGGACGTCCGACTCGCCCGGCCGATCGGTCGCCGGCCTGCCGGCAGCCTCCCAGGCGTCCGTCGTGCTGTTTCGGAGGGTGCGGTGGGCGGCATCCGGCCAGCCCAGGTCGAAGGCCTGCGAGTGCAGGGTCCCGGTGTCGGTGGCGGCGGCGATGAGGCCCTGGTAGTGCGGGTGGGCCTGCGTCTCGCTGGCCATCACGAAGCGGGTCCCCATCCACGCCCCGGCCGCACCGAGAGCCAGCGCCGCGGCGAGACCGCGGCCGTCGGCGATCCCACCGGCGGCCACGACCGGGACGGTCCCGACGGCGTCGCAAACGGCGGGTACGAGGACCATCGTGGCAACCTCGCCACGGACATGCCCGCCCGCTTCCCAGCCCTGGGCGACGACGATGTCGACACCCTCGTCGACCGACCGCCTGGCCTGGTCGACCGAGCCGACGGTGTTCATGACGATCGCGCCGCCGGCGTGCGCCAGCGGCACCAGCGGTCCCGGCTCACCCCAATGGAACGAGACGATCGGTACGCCCGCGTCGAGCAACCAGCCCAGGCGCTCCTCCTGCGGCCAGGCCAGGATCAGGTTGACCCCGAACGGACGATCGGTGAGCTGCCGGGTGCGAGCCACCGTGGCGGTGACCGTCTCGCGATCGGCCCAGGTGAGGCTGAGCATGCCGAGTGCGCCGGCATTGCTGACCGCCGCTGCGAGCTCCGGTCGGGCGAGGCCGCCGATCGGCGCCTGGACGATCGGGACGTCGATCCCGGCCATGCGACACAGCGACGTGTCGAATGAGGACTCCATCGGAGGCACGATACGCCGGCCCGCAGGACTGAGGGAGCCTCGATGAGACCCCCTCAGTCGGCGCGAGGTCTACGGACAGCCCATGACGTCGATGTCGGAGTGATCAACGCGGATGGTGCCGTCAGCGTCGACCACGAACGTGCTCCGCTCGTGGATCCGGACGGGACCCTCGAACGTGTTGGCGACAAAGGAAAGCGTGAACGTGCCCCCCGGCGTCGCCTGGACATTCGTGACGCTCACGATCCTCGCCTCCCAGACGCCCTTGGACGTGTCGACGAACGTCACCGTGTAGGTGCCACGGGAGACGATCTGGAAGTGGAAAACGTCGTCACTCACGTCGACGCTGGTGAACGAGCCTTCGGTCACGAAGTGGAAGTCCGCCAGGTCGTTGCAGATGTTGACGACGCCGAGGTCGGCTCCGGTGGTCGCGAATTGCTGATGGACGACCTGCGGCCTTCCGGCGGCCAGCGTCGGGGCCGGGACGGCCGCCAGGACGACCGCCAGTACGATCAACGCGAAACGAAGGGCGCGCCGAATTCGAGCCCATGGTCTTGCTCCTTTCGATGCTCAGGGGAAAGCGAGCCGTTGCCAACTCGCGAAATCGGCCCGACCGAATCCGGGTACGTCCGGTATCGCGAAGCTCGTCATCGGCGTGATGCCGAGCGGATCGAGGATCGCGACGATCGGTTGACCGCCACCATTGCGCCCGTCGACGGCTAGCACGTGTCGGGCGTCGGGTGACCAATGTGGGGAGAACCAGTCGCCTTCTTCGCTGATGTGGTCGGCGTTCGAGCCGTCCGCACGGGCGACCATCACCTGCGTCACGTCGCCCGGTTCCTGGCTCAGCCAAGCGATGGAGAGACCATCGGGCGACCAGGTTGGCGCGAAGTCGCTCCCTCGGGTGTTGACGATGCGGACCTCCCGTTGACCATCGAGTCCGACAGTCCACAGATACTGCCCTTCGTCGTTCGGGCCGGCGCTGTACATGATCGTGGTCCCATCTGGCGACCATTCCATGCTGTCAAAGCCCGGAACGGCGTCATGCGTGACGCGTCGCTCCCCCGTGCCGTCGGTCCCGATGACGTGGATCCCGATGGAGGCCTGCCATCCCTTCATGAACGCGATGGTTGTCCGGTCAGGCGACAGGATCGGGGACCAGTTGTTCCGCCGGTCGGTCGTGAGTTGGCGGCGGGACGAGCCATCGGTCGCCGCAAGAAATACCTGGTCGAAGTCGCTGACCTTCCGTGAATACACCACCCACTTACTGTCGGCCGACCAACTGATGGGACTGGGGCTCTCGACGTCGGCGTCGAGGACGATCGCGTTGCTGCCGTCGGCGTTCGCAATGACGATGTCGCCCCAGTCCTGCCATTGCGGCCTGGAGTCCACGGCTGACAGACGCTTGAACGCGATCCTCGTGCCATCTGGCGAGAACGCCGGAAACCCGTCGATCCGTTGATCGGACGTCAACCGAGCGCGGTTGGAGCCGTCCGGATTGGCGGTCCAGATGTCGCCGTCGGCGATGAAGGCCACCAGGCCCGGCTCGGCGAGTCCGAATGGCGGTGGCAGGCGGCGCTGCGACCCAACGATGACGATCGCCACGGCGAGGGCGAGCAGCAACCCGAGGATGATCAGGATCGGAGCCAGGCGCTGACCCGTCTCGAACCGCCACGGGCGCGGCCCGGGAAGCCACCGCTCGGGGAGCAGCCAGCCCGGCACCGGACGGGCCCGGCGCGTGCGCGACAGCGCCCCCTCGAGCACCTGGTCCGCCGCCGGGCCATGGGCGCGCTCGTCGAGCCAGGTCACCATGAGCTGGTCGAGGGCGGCGTCGGCGAGCCGTTCGCGGGTCATGCTGTCCGCCCTTCGCCGGCAGGCGTGGTGCGTGCGTCGGCTTCGAGGGCCGCGCGCATCTGTTGCATCGCCCGATGGAGCCGCGACCGGACGGTACCGGTCGGCCAGCCGAGGACGTCGGCCGCCTCCTCCGGGCGAAGACCCGCGTAGTAGTACAGGACGATCACCGCCCGGTGGTTGACGTCCAGTTGCCGGAAGCCGCGATCGAGCTGGTCCCGATCGAGGAGCCGACCGGTCTCGTCGGGTTCGGGTGCATCGAAGAGGGGGAGATGCAGCTCGCGGCTGCCCCGGGAGCGAACCTTCCGTGCCTCGCGATGGCACTCGTTGATGAGCAGTCGATGCAGCCAGGCATCGAAACGGTCGGGATCGCGCAGTCCCCGAATGTGCCGCCACGCGGCGACAAGGGCCTCCTGGGTGGCATCCTCCGCCGCCGGTTCATCGTGGAGGATCAACCGAGCAATCACCAGGAGACGACCGACCGAGACGCGCGCCAGTTCGCTGAACGCGTCGTGATCGCCGCTCATCGCCCGCTCCACGAGATCCCGTTGCATCGGGCCTCCGGGGTGCGCGACCGATCTGGTCGTGCTACAGCCTATGAGTGGGACCGCGGGCTGGCTATCTCCCGAATCGCTCGCCGCAACGGCTACCCAGGCTGGCGAATACCCCCGAGGGGTATTGACAAGGGGGGTTGTCAAGCGGGCCGAATTGCGGTAGAATTCAGGTCCGATGGCGTGTCAAGACTTGACACGCCTCATGTCATGTCCGGGTCACGAGGCGGGAGACCCGGGCGGCGCCAGGCGGTCCCGGCGGGGGACGCCAGGCGGGATGGAGACCGCGAGAACCGGTCTGGTCCGTTTGGGCCGCATCGGACGAGAACGCGCTGCGGAGTTGCTTGTGATCGATAACGAACTGACTGTCAAGACCACCCGACGGCATCGGACCGATGCGGGTCGGAAGAGCGCGGCCGCCGTGCTGGAGCCGGAGATCGCGGTCGAAGCGGTCGAGCTGCTGGCTGCCGAGGTAGGCCTGCCGGCCGACGCCGTCCCGGTGATGGATCTTCCAGCCGAGGCGCCGGACGTCATCGACCCCGCGGATGTCGACGAGCCGACGACCGCGGAGCTCGAGGAGGCGGAAGAGGTCACGCCCGACGAGATCGACATCGACGATCCCGTTCGGATGTACCTGCGCGAGATCGCGCGCGTGCCGCTGCTGACCGCCGAGGAGGAGGTCGTCCTCGCCAAGGGGATCGAGCTCGGCGAGCAGATGGTCGTCGCCCCGTGGAAGGCGATCGTTTCGCTTCACGAGTGGACGCTCCACGAGACCGAGTCCAAGACCCGTTCGCTCAAGCCGCAGTACCGGCTGCCGTTCGGCGACGAGTCGCACCGGATGCTCCGCGCCGCACTCGCCGACGACGGCGCGCTGGACCTGCTGGTCACCGCGCCGGCCTTCGGCTTCGCCGCCGCGGCCAAGGAAGCGCCCAGCGACCACGTCAAGGAGCTGATCGGCGAGGCCCGCAACCTGCGGGCGATCTACAACGAGCGGCTCGACGTGGACGCCTTCGTCAACCTGCTCGATCGGGCGTACCTGGCCGTTCATAACGGCGACCTCGAGTGTCGCGACAACCCGGCCCTCCGGGCGCTCTACGACTGGACGCGCGACGCCGTCGCGTACCCGGCCCTCGAGCGCTGGATTGGTGCCGGCCACGATGCCGGCCTGCTGGCCGACATGGGCTACGACCCGGACGCCGTCGGGACCAGGAAGCCGCTCAACCAGCCGGGCGAGGTCACCCGCCTCGGCCGGCAGGCCAAGGACCACCTGACCAGCGCGAACCTGCGGCTGGTGGTCTCGATCGCCAAGAAGTACCCGAACCGCGGCATGAGCATCCTGGACCTGATCCAGGAGGGCAACGCCGGGCTGATCCGTGCGGTCGAGAAGTTCGAGTACGAGCGAGGCTTCAAGTTCTCGACGTACGCGACGTGGTGGATCCGCCAGGCGATCACCCGGGCCATGGCCGACCAGAGCCGGACGATCCGGATCCCGGTCCACATGGTCGAGACGATCAACCGGATGATCCGGACCACCCGAGAGCTCCAGGGCCGGCTCGGTCGACAGCCGACGGTCGAGGAGGTCGCCGCGGTGATGTCCGAGACATCGGAGGTCGTGGTCACCCCGGACAAGGTCCGCGAGATGATCAAGATCCGCCGCGAGCCGATCTCCCTCGAGACCCCGATCGGGGAAGAGGAGGACTCGGCGCTGGGTGACCTCATCGAGGACACCGACGCGGTGGCCCCCCTCGAGGCTGCCACGCAGCAGCTCCTCAAGGAGCAGGTCGATGCCGTGCTCGAGTCGCTGAGCGGTCGCGAGCGGCGCGTCCTCGAGCTCCGGTTCGGGCTCGCGGATGGTCGCGCCCGGACCCTCGAGGAAGTCGGCCGCGACTTCGGGGTGACCCGCGAGCGGGTCCGCCAGATCGAGGCGATCGCGCTGCGCAAGCTGCGCCACCCGTCCCGGAGTCGCAAGCTCCGCGAGTACATGCTCGACTGACCCGACCGAAGACCACGCCCGGTCCTGCAGCGCAGGACCGGGCGTTTTGATTCCCGTGCCCGGCTTGCGCCCACGGCAAGTAAGCGAGCCCCCGATGCGTCGGGACGGCCGCTCGAGGCCGGAATCCTCGCCGGAGGGCGCCCTCCGTTGCGCGAAGCGCAAGGAAATTCAGCCCTGGGCGGTTTGGGCTCCCACGCTTGCACCCGTCGCAAGCTCAGCGTCGGTGGGGCTTCGGTACTTGCACCAGCCGCAAGGTGCGAGACGCCGGAACGCGAACTCTCAGGCCGGCTCGAGGATCAGGAAGTCGTTCACCTGGATCACCCCCAGGACCAGCCGGACGATCCACGGGACGAGCTGGCGCGACGGATCGTGGAGCCGTTCCGGCGCGGTCAGGCGAACGTGGCGCCGCATCGTCTCGATCTCGCAGCCGCCGGCGGCCAGGACGTTCTTGACCCATTCCGCGTCAGGGCCGTAGGTCAGCGCCACCACGTACCGACCGTCGCGGCGGAAGATGTTGATCGGCGTCCGCCGGACGGTCCCGGACCGCCGGCCGACATGGGTCACGATTGCGAACCACGGCAGCCAGCCCGCCACGTGGCGGAGGATCGGGTTCGTGAAGCGGAGATTGATGGCCGCCACGAAGCGAGGAATTGGCATCGGTTCGAGTCTACGCGCCGTGAACCACGCGGTACGATGCGCGCCGGCGGCGATTTCTTGAAGCGCGAGAGGGGAGCGGGCGTGGCCCAGACGTCGGGCGGCGCGGAACGGGAGCGGTCGGCGAACGCCACGTTCGCCTGGATCGCCACGGCCCTTGCCGCGTGGGTCGTGATCGGCGTCTTCCTCGTCGTCCGGGCGCTCAACCTCGGGCTGACCGAGGACGTGGCCGTCTCGCCGTATCACATCGTCGGGTACGCCGCGCTCGCGGCCGTCCTGCTGTTCTCGATCGGCCTCGTGATCCTCGCCGTCCGTCGGGGGCGGTCTTGGCGCGAGGCGTTCCCGACGGGCTACGGGGTGATGGGCATTGGTGTCCTGGCAGCCGTGGCCTACATCGTCCTCGACGGGATCTGGCAGAGCGTGGCCGGGATCGGCATCGGGATCGAAGGCGGCTTTGCCCCGACGCGATTGCTCCTGCTGGCGGCGGTCGCACTGATCGCGGTTGGGCCGCTTCGGGCGGCCCTCCGCGCGGCCACCGCGGGCGGCCCCGTGCACCGCTGGCCGGCCGTGATCGCCGCCGGCCTCGTTCTGGCGATGGTCGCCAGTCCGGGCGGCTTCCACCCGGCCGTCAGTCCATGGCTCGAGGAGCCCGACGACACCATCGAAGACGACGGCGAGATCTGGGTCATGAATGCCGATGGGACGAACCAGACCCGGCTGATCGAGGCGCCCGGCAATGAGATCCACGCCGTGGCTCCCGCCTGGTCGCCGGACGGCACCCAGATCGCGTGGACCCGCTGGACGCCGAACCAGACCGGTCGGGACTTCAATGCCGACGTCTGGATCGCCGCGACCGACGGCAGCGGCGCCCGGCCCCTCGCGGAGGGCGCCGAGTGGCAGTGGATCCCGCACTGGTCGCCCGATGGTGTCTGGATCTCGTACACCGTCGAGCCCGACCCCAGCCTCCAAATCGGCGATCCGGGCGGTCCGCGCCCGGGCGGTCCCATCGCGCCGAACGACCAGGGCTTTGCCATCGGCCCGGCTCCGTTGGTCACGGGCGGCACCGGCGCGGACCTGTGGCGCGTCCGGGCCGACGGCACGGGCGAACCAGAACGGCTGACCGAAGTCGCGGGCGACGATCGGGCAGGGGATTACTCGCCGGACGGTAGCCAGATCACGTTCGATGCCACCCGCGACGGCAACACGGAGATCTACGTGATCGATGCCGACGGCGCGAACCCGCGCCGCCTGACGGACGACGGCGGCGAGGACTGGGCGCCCGACTGGTCCCCGGACGCCAGCCGGATCGCGTTCAACTCCGACCGCAACGGCAACGACGACATCTTCGTGATGGCCGCCGACGGGTCGGGCCTGGTCCAGGTGACCAATGACCCGATGGACGAGCGTGGAGCGAGCTGGTCGCCGGACGGCCAGACGATCGCCTATGCCGCGTGGCCCGACATCGAGCCCGAGATCTACGCGATCGACGTCGACGGGACCAACCCGCGGAACCTCACCCGCAGTCCCGGCACGTGGGATGGCGAGTGGGACGCGGGCGACTGGACGCCCGACGGGCGGTTGGCGTTCGCCCGGGGCGGCCACTGGCCAACGTTCGCCCAGCCGCTCGTCCGTGAAGATCTGGGCCTCGCGACGCTGCTCATCCAGGCGGCCCTCGTCGCGTTCATGTGTCTCCTGCTGCTCCGAATCGGGCCGCCGTTCGGTGCCTTCACGGTGCTCCTGGGGCTATCCACGGTCCTCGCCGCGAGTGGCCTGGACGACTACCGGTTTGCGATCGCCGCCGCCCTCGCCGGCCTGATCCTCGATCTCCTGGTACCCAGGTTCCCGGCCCGCTCCCGACCGGCGGTCGTTGGGGCGGGCAGTGCCGCCCTGTTCGTGCTCTCGGTCATCGTGACCGTCCTGTTCACGAGCGGCCTCGTCTGGCGACCCACCCTCGCCTTCGGCGCGGTCCTCGCGGCCGCGGCGATCGGCTGGGGGCTGACGCTGCTCAGCGGACCATCCCAACGTACCCCCCAGGGGTCTTGACAACGCGCGGGGAGGGGAGGGGAGGAACGTGGCCTAGCCGTCGGGCGCGCCCCCGACGACCCGAAGCCGATGCCCGACACGCCCGTTGCCAGGCAGGCTCCTACGCTGTCAGCGCATCAGCCGGTAGAGATGCCAGCGGTCGGGAACGCCCTTCAACTCGCGCTCGCCAGCATCCTCGAAGGTGATGCCAGAACCCGAAACGAGGTCCCTGACCGTTTGGGAAACCAGAACTTCGGACGGGGCCGCGAGCGCTGCGATCCTCGCGCCGACGTTAACCGCGTTTCCTCCGACCTTGCCAGCGATCCTCTCGACCTCACCGGTGTGCACCCCCGCGCGCACCTCCAGTCCGAAGTCTCGGACCGCGTCGCCGATAGCCTGTGCGCACCGGACGGCACGCGCCGGACCGTCAAAGGTGGCGAAGAATCCATCCCCAGCCGTGTCCACCTCGATCCCTCGAAAGCGGCCGAGGAGGGCTCGGACTGCACGGTGATGGCGATCGACGAGATTGCCCCAGCCGCGATCGCCAAGCTCAGCGGCCTTAGCCGTCGACCCGACGATGTCGGTGAACATCACGGTCGCTAGTACGCGGTCGAGGTCCGCCTCTTGGTGGCCGACCTCCGCAACGAACCGCTCGATCTCGCCCAGCAGCTCGTCCTGGTTCCCCGACCAGTAGAAGTGATCGACGCCGTGGAACGAGACGAAGCGTGCGCCGTGGATCTGATCCGCCATCCAGCTCGTTTCCTCGGCGGTGAAGAGCAGGTCGCCGTCGCGGGCGAGGAGAAGTGTAGGGACGTGGACCGCCGGCAACGCCGGGCGGACATCGATCCCGCGGTTCATCCGCTCGAGCGCGATCGCAGCTCCCGGGCTCGCGGCGTGACGAAGATAGTCCGCGAGCCAACGGATCGTATGGTCATCGTTCGCGAGCGTGGGCGCGCCCCAGTCTCGCAACTCTTGCGCCGCGAACTCCCGCGTGCCCCACATTCGCTCGATGCTCTCGACGTAGCGCTCGTGCTCATCGTCGGTGGCCACCGGGAACGGGTAGTCAATCGTCGGTCTCCAGCATGCGCTGGTCCCGAAAAGCACAAGCGCGATGGTCCGCTCCGGATAGGTCGCGGCGAACAGCGTCGCCATCGGACCACCTTCCGAGAAGCCCAGCACGACGGCGCGTTCGGAGCCGACCGCGTCCATGACAGCCCTCGCGTCATCCATCCGGACCTCGAGAGACGGGAGCCGATCATCAGACACGCGGTCCGAGAGTCCGGTGCCACGCTTGTCGAAGAGGATCAACCGTGAGAACGCTGCCAACCGGGAGAGGAATCGTGCAAGCGTTGGCTCCTTCCACATCAGCTCGATGTGGGTAGTCCATGCCATCACGAAGACCAAATCGACTGGAGCATCGCCCACGGTCTGGTACGCGATGTGAACGCCATCGACGGTCTTCGCGTAGTTGGTCTCGGGAACCTCCACGTGAGGATACTGAGCGCACGCCAGTGCCGACGCAAACGGCGCTGCTCGGTCAATCCCCGCTCACGAGAGATCTGGCCGTCGTACCCTGCTGCTGACCAATGGCCTGGCCTGGACGGACACCCTCGCCTTCGGCGCGATCCTCGCGGCAGCGGCCATCGGCTGGGGGCTGACGCTGCTCAGTGGACCATCCCAAAGTACCCCCCAAGGGTCTTGACAAGCACCTTGTCAAGAGGTTGACACGGGCGTAGTCTTCCGCGCGAGATGGCGTGTCAAGACTTGACACGCCCTCCGTCATGCCCGGCGAGGTGCACTTGGCAGTCGGCGTTGCGGCCGAGGTGAAGAGCCGCTTGAACGTCGTCGACGTGGTCGGCGAGACGGTCAGCCTCAAGAAGGCGGGGACCACGTTCAAGGGCCTCTGCCCGTTCCACGGCGAGAAGACCCCGTCGTTCGTGGTCACGCCTGCCCGCGAGTCATGGCACTGCTTCGGCTGCGGGCTCGGTGGCGACGTCTTCAGCTTCGTGATGCAGCGCGACGGCGTGCCATTCCCTGAGGCGCTTAAGCAGCTGGCCGCCAAGGCCGGCGTCGAGCTCGACGAGCGGACCCGCCGGGACGACGTCCGGAAGGCCCGCCTGCGCGAGGTCATGGAGGCGGCGATCGCCTTCTACCACGCCGTCCTTACGGCATCGAAGACGGGACAGGCGGCGCTCGAGTACCTCCGGGGTCGCGGCTTCACCGATGCCACGATTGAGACCTACCAGCTGGGCTGGGCGCCGGGTGGCTGGGACACGATGAGCCGGCAACTCCTGGAGCGACGCCAGATCCGGCCCGAGGAGCTGGCCGAGGTGGGACTGACCACGGCCCGCCAGGGCGGCCGGGGCGCGTACGACCGCTTCCGCGAACGGGTCATCTTCCCGATCCGCGACCAGAACGGCAGCCCGACCGGGCTGGGCGGCCGAATCCTGGCCGACGGCCCGGATCGCGGCCCGAAGTACCTCAACTCGCCGGCAACGCCGCTGTTCGACAAGAGCCGCAGCCTGTACCTGGTCGACAAGGCCAAGGGCCCGATGCGGAAGACCGGCCAGGCGGTGATCGTCGAGGGCTACACCGATGCGCTGATGGCCCACCAGGCGGGCTTCGACACCGTCGTCGCCTCGCTGGGGACGGCGCTGACGCCGGGCCAGGTGGCGCTCCTGACGCGCTACGCCAAGCGCATCGCGCTGGCCTACGACGTGGACCCGGCGGGCGAGAAGGCGGGCACGTTCGGCGTCCAGGCGCTGGAAGCGCTGATCGGCCAGCTGGCCGTCGCCGACACCGGCATCGAGCTCGACGAGGTCCGTGTCGTGCGGCTGCCCGACGGCAAGGATCCCGACGAGGTCCTGCGCGACTCGCCGGATCGCTGGCGGGAAGAGGTCCGGACGGCGGAGCCGATCGTCGACTACCTCATCGACTTCCAGGCTCGCCAGGTCGATCTCAAGACGCCGGGTGGCAAGTCCCGGTTCGTGGACGCGATCCTGCCAACCGTCCGGGCCGTGCCCAATCCCGTGATGCGTGACGCCTACCTGGCACGGATCCGGCAGGTCAGCGGGGTGGAGGAGCGGACGCTCATCGAGATGCTCCACCGGCCGGCCCGTCACGGCGCCGACGCCGGACGGATCACCGCCGAATCGGTCACCGCCTCGCCGGATGCGCTGCCGATCGGCGAGATCCTGCGCTCGATCACCCGGACCGAACGGGACCTCCTGCGGCTGATGCTCCTCCGCCCCGACCAGCAGGTCCGGATCGCCGACGAGCTCGGGCCCGATCAGCTCCCCTCGACTGTCGCCCGGGAGGTCTACCGGACGATCGCCATCCAGCGGGCCTCGAACGACGAGGGCGTCCATCCGCCGTTCGACGCGACCGCACTCCTGGCGGCCCTCGACGACGAGACCGCGGCGCTCGTCCGGGCCCTGTACGCCCTCGACGGACCGAGTCCGCGGGACCTCGACCAGGGCGACGTGGATTACGTCATCGACAACCTGCTCCTCGATCTCGAGGAGGACCGGCTGTCTCATCGGACCGAGTTCACCCAGGACGCACTCGGCGAGGCGGAACGGGATGGCGACCGGCCATCGATCGACCGCCTGCTGCTGGAGCTCCGACAGCTCAACGAATCGCGCCGGTCGCTCGACCGGCGCCGCGACCAGACCCGCTACCTGACCCGACAGCTCGCGGGGCGCGCATGAGCGTCCCGGTCATCCCCGCACGCACTCCGGAGGACCGCCGTGGCTGACCCGCTCGATCAGCAACTCGTCGAAGCCGTCCTGACCCGTCCGCGCCGGGCCAAGGCCGACCTGGAGGAAGCCAAGCTGGCCAATCTCCGGCCACCGCGCGGCGGAGCATCGGTGATCGTGCCGGTCGACGACGACGAGGACGACGACGACGATCTCGACCTGGGCGTCGTCCCGGAGGCCGAGGCCGGCACCGACGTCGACGTCGAGGTCGTCGACGCGGAGGGTGAGCCCGTCGACGCCAAGCTGCCGGTCGACGCGCCGGCCAAGCTCGATGCCGCGGAGCTCGAGGAGCCCACCGCGGAGGAGCTCGAAGCGCTCTCGGCCGACATGATCGGGATCGACGACCCGGTCCGGATGTACCTCAAGGAGATCGGCAAGGTCGCCCTGCTGACCGCCGAGGAGGAGGTCGTCCTCGCCAAGGCGATCGAGCTCGGGGAGCAGACGGTCGACGAGCCGTGGAAGGGCGTGGTCTCGCTCCACGAGTGGACGCTCCACAACACCGAGACCAAGACCCGGACCGCCAAGCCGCAGCACCGCCTGCCGCTGGGCGACGAGGCCCACAAGCTGGTCCGCGACGCCGTCTTCGACAAGGGCGCCAAGGACCTCTTCACGGCGTCTCCGGACTTCCACCTGATCAAGGCCGGACGGGACGCCCAGTCGGAGGGCACCAAGCAGTTCCTCAAGGAAGCTCGCAAGCTCCTCGAGGCCTACAACAGCAAGCCCGCCCCGGAGCCCTTCCTGGCGCTCCTCGACTGGGCGTACTTCGCGGTCCACAACGGGGATCTCGACTCGCGCGACAACGTGGGCCTGCGGGCGATCTACGACTGGACCCGCGAGGGCGTGGCCTTCCCGGCGCTGGAGCGCTGGATCATGGGCGGCAACGACGCCGACCTGCTCAAGCGGATGGGCTACGACCCGGAGGTCCCCAAGAACACCAAGCTGCGGGACCGCAAGGGCGAGCTGGTGCGGATCGGGCGCGACGCCCGCGAGCAGCTCACCTCGGCCAACCTGCGGCTGGTCGTCTCGATCGCCAAGAAGTACATCGGCCGGGGGATGTCGTTCCTGGACCTCATCCAGGAGGGCAATATCGGGCTGATCCGGGCGGTCGAGAAGTTCGACTTTGAGAAGGGCTTCAAGTTCTCGACCTACGCGACGTGGTGGATCCGCCAGGCCATCACCCGGGCGATCGCCGACCAGGCTCGGACGATCCGGATCCCTGTCCACATGGTCGAGACGATCAACCGGCTCATCCGCGTGTCGCGCGGGCTCTTGCAGGAGTTGGGGCGCGAGCCGACGGTCGAGGAGATCGCCGAGGCGATGTCCAAGGGCCAGGAGGTCCAGGTCACGCCGGAGAAGGTCCGCGAGATCATCAAGGTCTCACAGGAGCCCGTCTCCCTGGAAACCCCGATCGGCGAGGAGGAGGACTCCCACCTCGGCGACTTCATCGAGGACCGTGGCGCGTTGGCCCCGGCCGAAGCCGCCTCGCACCAGCTGCTCAAGGAGCAGGTGGAAGCGGTGCTCGATTCGCTGACCGGGCGGGAGCGGCGGGTATTGCAGCTCCGATTCGGCCTGGAGGACGGCCGGGCCCGGACACTTGAGGAAGTCGGCAAGGAGTTCAACGTCACCCGCGAGCGGATCCGCCAGATCGAGGCCAAGGCGCTGCGCAAGCTGCGCCACCCGTCCCGCAGCCGGAAGCTAAAGGACTACCTGGAGTAGCGCAGCGGGCCCGCGGCGAGGGCCCCGCCGCCCGTCCGCACCGCCCGGCTCTTGCACGTGCCGCAAGTGTGAGAGCCCCTCGCCTGCGCAGGGGAGCCATTTTCGCCGCGAGGGCTCCAGATGTTGCGGCCCGCGCAAGGATTTAAGCCCGAAGCGCCTCCGAGGGCACTGTCAGGTCGCCGATACGGTCTCGGGGGCTCCCACACTTGCACCGCCGGCAAGGTCACGGCGAGCACGGTGGGCCCGGCGGAGGAGAATGATCGCGCTACCTCCCGGATCCCGGCCTGCACGAAGGGCTCGCATTGCACGATCCCCCGGAATGGGAAACGTGACGTCGAGGTAGTCTGCGGCACCCGCCAGGAACTGCCGTGTCTGGCGCGTGTCCTTGAGGACGAGCAGGACGCCGTCCACGCGGCTGTCCCGGACCTTCGCCTGCAGGCGACGGTTGACGGCCTGGGCATCCCGCGGTGCCGACTCGAACTCGACACCATATCGCCAATCCAGACCGCCAACGAGGCCGTCCCAGGCGCGCAGGTCACCCTGACCCGGCATCGGTGCCTCGCTCTGCCATCGGACGGACGGGTGGATCAATTTCCGAAACGCCCTGGCCATCCCGACCTGGGCGGCGTCCCGAATGGGCTCTCCGGAGGGATAGGCACGCACCGATAGTTCGAGCCCGACGATTGCACACAATCGGGCCAAATCGATGAGCGATACCCGAAGGACGAGTCCGCGCTCGATCCGGCTGAGTTTCGCCTCTGAGAACCCCGCCGCGCCGGCGACCCTACGAAGGCTCAGGCCCCGATCACGACGCGCAGCGCGCAGCTCGTCGCCGATCGATACGACGAGGCGCCGGCCGCGCAACGTGCCGCGGTCGGCGGCCCGCTCTCTGTTTGCCAAGGCCATATCCAAGCAAACCGGCCTTGGCCAGCACCTCCTGGCGACTCACCGCGCAATTTGTCCCGGTTCGTCGCCCGTTGCCACGGCCTCGCCGGCCGTGCTCCAGTCGGAGTACGAGCCGGGGTAGAGGATCGGGTCCCGCAGGCCGGCCACCCGCATGGCAAGCGCGTTGTGACACGCGGAGATCCCGCTGCCACAGGACGTGACGACCTCGGAGGAGCCGTCGGCCGAGAGGCCGGCGAACCGCGCCCGGAGCGCAGCGCTGTCGAGGAACCGCCCGTCTGGCGCCAGGTTGCCGTCGGTCGGAGCGTTGCGCGCCGTCGGGATATGGCCCGCAACTGGATCGATGGGCTCGATCTCGCCGCGATACCGCGGCGCAGCCCGCGCATCGAGCAACACCGCGTCCGAGAGGCGCTCCTTGAGTGCCGCCCGCTCGACGACCTTCGACCAGGCGCCTGCGAGGCCGTCGAGCCGCGCCGGCGGATAGCCAGGTTCGTTCTTCGCCACCGGCAGGCCGGCGGCCGTCCACGCCCCGAACCCGCCGTCCAGCACGGACACCGCCGCGTGTCCCAGGTCGTCCAGCATCCACCAAAGCCGGGCGGCCACCCAGCCGCCAACGTCGTCGTAGGCCACCACGTGGTGCTCATCGCCGATCCCGAGCGCGGCCAGCTCGCGGGCGAACGCAGCCGGGGAGGGGAGCGGATGCCGGCCCGGCCCGACGGCCGCTGTCAGGACCGAATCAACGTCGACGAAAACGGCGCCCGGAATGTGCCCCGCGTCGTAGGCCTCACGACCAGCACCGGGCTTGCCCAGGTACCAGCGCACGTCGGCGATGCGAAGGCTCGCATCATCGAGCCGCGCCGCCAGGGCTTCGGGCGTGATCAGCGGCGAGTCGGCGGTGGACACGAGCGGAGTATCGTCTGCCATCGCTATCCTCGCCCCAGCGGCTGCACCAACACTCGGGGTCCGACCAATCGACCTCTTCTGGTATCTCCTCGGCGGCCTGGCGATCGCCGGCATCGTCGCGGTCGTCCTGCTGCGTTTGCGAGAACGTCGCCCGGCGCCGGATCCCTGCGCCGAACTCGAGGCGGCGGCCGCCGCGGCTCGGGCAGCACTCGAGGAGGCAGTGACGCGCGCCCGGGACGCCCGGGAACGGGCGACGAGCCTGGCCCGCGACGTCCCCGGGGCCAGGCGCGCCCTCGACGAGGCCCGGCAGGCAAGAGAAGCGGCCACGAGGAGCGCGGACACCTCGGCGGCGGCGGCCGCGGTCGAGGCCGAGGATGCCGCCCAGGCGGCCGCCTACGAGGCGGCGAAGATCGCGTCCGCCAGCGACACCGCAGCCGGCGCCGCCGAAAACCGGGTCGACGAGGCCACCTTCCGAACCGAAGAGGCCGAGGCCGCCTTGCGGGCCTGCGCCGATCGGCGCGATGGCGTCGAGCCGCCTGTCGGTGCAGGGTCGGGTCGCAACTGACCTCTGCTATCCTGTCGCGCGGCGCGGACCTGCGCCCGCGACCGCCCACGGCGGTCCTCGCTCCGGCGTAGCTCAGTGGTAGAGCGGGCGGCTGTTAACCGCTTGGTCGTAGGTTCGAGTCCTACCGCCGGAGCCAAGATACCTGCCGGTAGCACGTTTTTCGGGACGGATCTGAACGGGAATTGGGCCATTCAGCCGCCGGTCATCGGCGTCCGGGTTCGTAGGTTCGAACCGGTCATCTCTCACCGTTCTCACGCCAAGATGTGAGATTCGCGTCGAGATCCGGCTCCGCGAAGTCGCCCTTGCCTTGACGGCCCTGTTCGTCGTCGCGAACTACAGGCACGCGCCCGACTGGCCGGACGGGCGTCGCGGAGCTGCTTGCCGACCGGCAGGTCGAGGGACTCGAGGCTGTGACCAAGCTCGACATTTGGAGCCCATGGCCGAGGGGGCGAGGATCGTTGCTGGCCGATTGGCCGGACCCGGGTTCATACTCTCGCGTCCTCTAGGCCCTAAGCAGCTCGCGGGCAACTGCGGCGGCCTCGACGCGGTCGCGGACCCCCATCTTGCCGAGGATGGTCGAAACCATGTTGCTGACAGTCTTGCCCGAGAGACCCAGCCGTTCGGCGATCTGGCCGTTCGAGAGCCCACGGACGACGAGGTCCAGAACCTGGCGTTCGCGGCGGGTTAGCCCGAATGGGTCCTCGACCGGTTCCGCGAACGTGACGGCGGACGTCCCGGCGGCGGCCACTCCCGAGCCCAACACGACTGCGCCAAGCTCTGCGGCTCGTACGGCCGCCACGATCTCGGCGTGGCCGGCATCCTTGACGACGTAGCCGGCTGCACCGGCACTCAGCGCCGCCCGCACTGAGCCATCGTCGTCGAACATCGTCACGACCACGACACGCACCGCGGGCTGCTCGGCCACGATGCGCTCGGTCGCCGCAACTCCGCTTCCGTCGGGCAGGCCCAGGTCCATCAGGACGATGGCCGGGCGCAGGCGCCGTACGAGCTCCACCGCTTCGGCCGCCCCAGCAGCTTCGCCCACGACCTCGTAGCCGTTCACCTCGAGGAGCGAGGCAATCCCGCTCCGGAAGACGGGGTGGTCGTCGACGACCACGACTGTGGTCATCGGGCCACCGGAAGCCAGACCGAGACGCGAGTGCCGCGCCCCGGCTTCAGAATCGAAGGAGACGCTCCCACCGATTTCGGAGGCTCGCTCGGTCATCGATCGAACGCCGATGCCCGATCGGCGCAGATCGGCGAAGCCGATGCCGTCATCGATGATCTCGATGGAGAGCGCGTCGGCTTCGAGGACGATGCGCACCTCGCAGCACGATGCCGCCGCATGGCGACGCACGTTGGTGACCGCCTCCTGAATGATGCGCAGGGCACAGGCTTCGACGGCGGCGGGGAGCTCCAGGCGACCGGTTGGCGCAACGACACTCACCTTCGGAGAGTCGCCAATCGCCACCGTTTCCTCGATCGCGGCGACCAGCCCGCGATCGTCGAGGACTGGCGGTCGGAGGTTGTATGCGATGTCCCGAACCTGGCGCGAGGCGCCCTGCAAGCGCCCCGCCAACTCCGTGGCCGCGTCGGCCGCCCGCTGGTCGCCGGCTCGCGAGAATTGCTCGACGACGGCAGCACTCAGGCCGAGCCCAGCGAGCGTCGGTGCGAGGTCGTCGTGGAGGTCCCGCCTCAAACGTCGCCGTTCGTCCTCCCTCGCGATCACGACGCGTGCTCGTGCCTCGACAAGCTCGTTGACTAGACGAGCACCGTGCAGCGCCGGGGCTGCCTGGGCGCAGATGCGGGCGATGACCGCGCGGTCGCGGGCAGTTAGCTCGGTCTCGCCGGCCCGGGGCGATACCGCCAAGGTCGCGAGCTGCTCATCGCGGTACATCATCGGGACCTGCTCCTCCAGTGAGGCTGTTCCGACTGCTGCTTGAACGGTGTCACCGACCAGAAGCCGCGCGCCGCCTAGCGCAAGAGCCTCGGTCACCGAACGGAGGACTGTCCCGGGGACATCGCGCGGATCCGCAAGCTGGGCGAGCCGCGTTTCAAGATCCTCGAGCGCGCGCGCCAGGCTGGGTCGGCGTCCATACACGAACCGGTCCGCCGCCCGCCGAAAGATCTCGACCACGGGAATGGTGAGCGTGGCCGCCACCGCAGCCGCTGCCCAGGTTCGTGTCTCTGCGCTCGCGCCGAGCGCCTCGCCGAGCGCCAGGGTCGCCAGGATGGCAGTTCCGAGCGTCACCGCTGAGCAACCGAGCAGGAGGCACCACCGGAGCGCGACATCCACGTTCACGCCGCGCGGCTTCAACAGGCCGAGAGCGAAGCCAACTCCGGGGAGCGCCGTGAGCAACGTGCCCAAGCGAGACTCCGCGCTCCTGGTCAAGCCCGAGCCCGACGCCAACAATGCCCCAGAGCGTGTAGGCGAAGACCATCGCCAGCACGGCGAGCATCGGCCACCGCGTCCGTTCGCGCTCTTCAATCGAGGAGCGGCGGCGATAGCGGTATACCTGACCGCCGAGCAGGCCCAGGGTGACGAAGAAGTGCCAGGGCCACCACGGCTGGGTCTCGAGGGCGAAGCCGGTGACGAGATTGATTGCCTGGAGCGCGACCTCGACGGCCACCGGCACCACGATCCATCGCGGAGTGAATCGGCCATCGGGATAGAGACCGAAGAGCATGACGACGCAGACGCCCATGACGCCGATCAGGCCTCGCGCCCACTCGGGTGCCGTGGCCCCGACGAGCGTGCTAATCGCGTAGGCTCCGAGGAGGACGACGACGACCCAGGCAACCGGCGTGGCCCTGCCGCGGGCCGCCCGCCAGACGAGCGCTCCGACGAGCGGCCAGCTGACCAGTTGAACCAGGAGCGGGGCTAGGATGGGCACGCTCGTCCTTGCTACGCGTGGATCATGCCGGATGGACGCAAGGCGCCCGTGAAGCCCGGCCTATGCGGGCGAAGCTGCTGGGACAGTTGGTCGCCGCAACGGTCGCCGCCAGTCGACGGCCGCGCCGGACGAGCGAGATCCCGAGCGCCGCGGCCCACGGAATCGTGACCAGGAGCAGGATCGGGAAGCTCGTCAATGCGATGCTGGCAAACGGTCCGATCGCGGCAACCCAGGTCGCCGCGACCAACCGCCCTGAAAGTGCTCGCTTCCCGGCGGGCCGCGACTGCGACCGACGACAACCAGATGAGCAAGGCAAGGCTGGCGAGGAAGAACGCGGCATTCACCAGGAGGGAGCCTCCCTGCACGACGGCCCGCTGCATCGCGATGTCGGCTCCGGTGGCGGCCAGATCGTTGGCGGCAAACCCGCGCGCAGCGGCGATGGCCGCTCCCGTGAGCATGAGGCCCGCGCCGGCGATGACGCCGACACTCGAGGCAGCAGTCCCGACGATCGACTCATCGCCCCAGACGAGGCGCCTCAAGCCGATGGCCACGACGATCAGGGTAGCGCCCATGAGGGCGAAGCCAATGGCTCCGACGTCGCCGGCGAGTCGATCGGCAATCATCTCGTCGGGTGTCTTGTAGCGGACGCCCGATGCGGGCCCGAGGATCGCCAATACCATGTTGCTGACGAACGTGCCCACGTAGACGATCGCGAAGCCGATTGCGGCCCAGCCGGTCGTGCGTGCCGTTTCGGACATTGCTTCTCTCCTCGTGCGTTGGAAGGGCCACATCGCGTGGTTTCATCCCAAGAGAAGCGGATCGCATTCCCGGTCTGAAAGGGTGGACCCTTCCCGGCTAACAGGTCTTCGGGATCGGCATCCCCTGTGATCCCGGGACATGGGGATGCAATGCTCGGCGTGCCAACCACGGACGCATAGAGGCCCTGACCTGGGCAGGGCAGGGGAGCCTTGATGAATACGACGATCCAAGGTGAGCTCGATGGAGCCTGACGATCCCGCGTACCGCGGCGCGAGCGAGTACACCCCGTTCTTCCTGAGGATTTACGACCCCGTGATCCTCGGCTTCTTTACCCGGTTTGTATGGCGCTGCCCGACGACGCTTCTGGTGGAGCGATACCGACGACACATCCGCCCTCGACACCTGGATGTGGGCCCGGGTACCGGCTACTTCCTGGAGCGAGCCGGCCTGCCCGCCGGCACCCCGGTGACCATCCTCGATCCCAACGCGAACGTCCTCGACTATGCCTCGCGACGGCTGCAGCGCCTGGACGTCACGGCCGTCCAGGCAGACGTCCTCAAGCCGCTTCCCCTGAGTGGAACGTTCGATTCCGCCGCGCTGCACGGCGTCATCCATTGCCTGCCTGGACCGCTCTCGCGCAAGGCTGTGGCCGTGGCCAACGTGGCTGCCGTCCTCACACCGACTGGCGTCCTCTTCGGCGCATCGATTCTCGGGTCCTCAGGGCCACACACGTGGCTGTCGCGCAAGATGCTTGAGGCCAACAACCGGCGGGGCATCTTCGACAACCTGGGCGACACCGAGGACGGGCTCGGCGAGATCCTTGGGGCATCCTTCGAGCAAGTGGAGCTCGAGACGATCGGCTCGATGGCGATCTTCGCGGCCACGCAGCCGCGCACGTAGTCGCCGACCGTCGCGACTTGGGCTTCTTCGGCGAGCGCGCGATCTAGGCGATGCATCGCTTCTCGGCTGCGATCCCGCTTGCTGGCGCGCCGACAGTCGGGACATCGCCGCTGCGTGGGCGAAGTTCGCTTCACGGTCCGGTGGCACTGGTCACACTCAACGACGGCCCTTGCCAGCCACTCGCGCGAAACGCTGGCGCGGGGTAGCGCTATGTGGTCGGAAACCCCACCCCGAAGAATACAGTAACCGACCGGGACCGGCCCGCCGGAGCCACTCCCGAACCGCGTCGCGGCGCCGCGATATCCTGTCGCCCCATGCCCCGCGACCCGAACATCCCCGACGCATTCGACGTCTACACGCTGGTCCTGCTGCGACGGCCGGCCGACGCGCCGGACATCCCGGAGGACGAGCTCGACGCCCTCCAGGCCCGGCACCTCGCCTACCGCGCCAAGCTCCGGCGGCAGGGCGTGCTGGTGGCCAACGGACCCCTCGGTGAGCAGTCGGACATCTCCATGCGGGGACTCTCGATCTACGCCTGCGGCCTGGACGCGGCCGCCCGGCTCAGCGAGGCCGATCCATCCGTCCAGGCCGGACGGCTGAGCTACGACCTGATGGAGTGGTGGGTCGCGGCAGGAACGCTGGCCTTCCCCGACGCGAAGGCTCCGGTCGGGGAGCGGCGGGTCATGCCCGACGACTGAACCGAATCCTGGCGGCGCCGACGCAGTAGCGGGCTACGCTTAGCCCATGGGAACCGCTCCTCGCGAACGACTCGACGCCCTGCTCGCGCGCCTGGCGCTGGTCGGCGCCAATTCCTCGGACGACCAGGAAACGCGCCTGCGAAAGACCCTCCTCGTCCTGGTCGCGGTCCTGATCCTGCCGATCGCACTGCTGTGGGGCGGCCTGTACATCGTCATGGGTGCCCCGTCCGGAACGATCGCGTTCCTCTACTTCGGCGTGTCGCTGGCATCGATCGCCGTCTTCGCCCGAACCCGAAACTTCCCGATGCTGCTCCGCGCCCAGCTGCTGGCCATCCTGCTCGCGCCGACCGTGTCGATGATCCCGACCGGCGGCTTCCTGGCGTCGGGCGGCGTGGGCCTGTGGGGCATCCTCGCGCCACTCGGCGCCCTGGTCTTCGGCAGCGTCCGCTCCGCGACGCGCTGGTGGATGGCCTTCGTGGTCGCCTTCCTCGGGTCCGGGATCGGCGGCGAGCTGACGGGTGGACTCTCGCGCCTCCCGACCTGGTTCAGCAGCACGATGCTGGCCTTGAACGTCGTCGTCGGCGGCACGATCGTCTTCACCCTGCTGGCCCTGTTCGCGCAGCAGCGGCAGGCGGCCCTGACCGCGCTCCGGACGGCCCAGGACCGGGCCGAGGCCCTCTTGCTCAACATCCTGCCGCGGGCTATTGCCGACCGGTTGAAGGCCGAGCCCCACACGATTGCCGAGCAGTTTCCGGCGGCGTCGATCCTGTTCGCCGATGTCGCCGATTTCACGCGAATGTCCGAGCATCTGCCGCCCGCCCAGGTGGTCGGCGTCCTCGACCGGCTCTTCAGCCACTTCGACACGCTGGCCGAGCAACACGGCGTCGAGAAGATCAAGACGATCGGCGACTCGTACATGGCGGCCGCGGGCGTTCCATCGCCCAGGCCCGATCACGCCAGTGCATTGGCAGCCATCGCCCTCGACATGCTCGACGCTATGCGCTCACGCGAGATCGTGGGCGATCTTGGAATGGAGCTGCGGATCGGGATCAACAGCGGGCCCGTGGTGGCCGGAGTCATCGGCCACAAGCGCTTCCTCTACGACCTTTGGGGCGACGCCGTCAACACGGCCAGCCGAATGGAATTGCACGGGACCGCGGGCCACATCCAGATCACGCGGGCCACGTACGAACTCATCAAGGACGAGTTCCTGTGCGAGCTGCGAGGGAAGGTGGCTGTGAAAGGGAAGGGCGAGGTCGAGACCTGGTACCTGCGCGGCAGGCGCGAGGCCCTCACGGCCTGACCCGCCCGTATGATCGACCCGCATGCCAGCCTCGCCGATCGATACCTACCTCGAGAAGGTACCCGCGGACCAGCGCGAAGTCCTCGAGCGGATGCGCTCGCAGATCCGTGGGCTGCTGCCCGAAGCGTCCGAGGTCATCAGCTACGGCATGCCCGGCTTCAAGCACCGCGGCAAGGTCGTCGTCTGGATCGCGGCGTGGAAGGCCCATTGCAGCCTGTATCCGCTGACCGACACGTTCCTCCGGGACAACGCCGACGACCTGGAGGGCTACACCATCACCAAGGGCAGCGTCCACTTCACGCCCACGAAGCCGCTGCCGGAAGCCCTCGTCGAGAAGGTCGTCCGCGCGCGGATCGCCGACCTCGAGGCCGGCCGGGGCTAGCGGGCAGCCGCGGCGGCGCCCTGGTAGTGGGGGAGGAGGCCCGCCCATCCGCCGCGGTTGGCGTCGCGCCGGGAAACGCCCGCCGTGCCGAGCCGCTCCCAGCCACGCTGCTCGATGTCCACCCGGGTTCGTCCGCCGGGCAGGTCGACGAACCTGATCTCCACGTCCGTCGCATCGGCGCGGTCGGCCCGCAGATGCCACAGATAGCCGAGCCGGCGCGGCGGCTCCCAGACCGTGATCTGCCCCCAGTCGTGCTCCTCGCCGGTGGGCGTCCGCTCGAAGATCCGGCCGCCGATGCCCGCCTGGAACACGACCTCGAGGCCGGGCTCCGCCGTTACGGTGTGGGACAGCGGCCACCACGACGCCGTCCGGGCAACCCACAGGTCGAACGCCAAATCCGGCGGGAGATCGACCTCGAACGACAGCTGGATCGGCTCGATCACCGCGTCGACTCGTCGGCGTCGGCATTCGCCGCAGCCGTCCTGAAGCCCTCGGCCACGTCGCCCCAGACGCTGCTCAGGTAGGCGCGAACCTGTCGGACACCCTCTGCCTGGAGACGGTAGACGCGGCGGGTCCCGCGGGGCTCCTCGCTGACCAGGCCGGCTTCCCGGAGCAGCCGAAGGTGCCGCGAGACGGCCGGCCGGCTGATCGGGAGCGAGTCAGCAATTTCACCCACGGACCGTCCGCCGCCGACCAGCAGCTCGACGATGGCCCGCCGGTTCGGGTCACCCAGGGCATCGAACGGATCGCCGGTGGGGCGGGGTGCGTCCATGGCCCCGACGGTAGCAGAACGGTTACCGTCGGACAACGCACCCGGTGGGCGGCAATGGTTCTGCAACGGCTTTGCGAGGTGGCTTTGAGGTCACCCGCCTCACCTGTGCGGCCGGCGGATCAACCATCGGGTTCCGCACCCCGGCTAGACGGGGATTTCGCGGTGGTTCGTGGATCGGCAGGGATCCTGCTGGGGGACTCGCGATCCGCGGACGCCGACGGGCTCCCACCCGCGGCGTGGAGGAGGACATCGATGCGTCGACAGATCTTGACCATGGCGATCGCCGCCGCCCTGGCGGTGAGCGCCTGTACCCAGGCCGGCCAGAGCGCCGCGCCATCGTCGCCGGGCGGCAGCGCCAGCGCCAGCCAGCCCGTTGCCAGCGGACCCGCGGACAGCGGGACCACGGGATTCGACCCCACGGCCGTGAGTGGCACGGTCGTGTTCTCAGGTTGGCAGGCGTCACCCGAAGAGGGCGAGATCCTCGAGGAGCTGATCGCCAACTTCGAAACGGAATTCCCCGACATCTCGATCGACTATCAGCCCGTCGCCGGCGACTACCCGGCGGCGATGACCGCCAAGTTCAGCTCGGGCGAGCCGCCCGACCTGTTCTACGTCGACTCGAGCGTGGCGCCGGAGTGGATCGATGAGGGCGTCCTCGTCGACCTGGAGCCCCTCGCCGCCGAGCGCGGATTCGACACGTCCGCCTTCTTCCCCGGCTACCTCGACGCGTTCCGCGGCCCCGAGGCCGGCGTCTACGGCTTCCCCAAGGACGGCAACACCCTGGCGATGGCATACAACGAAGCGATGCTCACCGCCGCGGGCATCGACGCGCCAACCAACTGGGACGACCTGATGGCGGCCGCCGAAACGCTGACCACCGGCGAGCAGAAGGCGTTCTGCCTCAATCACTCACTTGACCGAGCCCTGGCGTTCATCTACCAGAACGGCGGCTCGCTCCTCAACGACGACAAGACCGAGGCCACCTTCGACTCGCAGGAGACGCGCGACGCCCTGACCACCTATCTCGGCTGGTTCGCCGGCGGACAGGCCGGTCGGGCAGCGGACTTCGGCGACGACTGGTGCGGCAAGTCGCTCGGTGAGCAGCGCGTTGCGATGATCTTCGAAGGCGGCTGGCTCGACCCGTACATGACCGGCAACTACGCCGATGTCGGGTACGCGTGGGCGCCGATGCCGGAGGGCGCGGAGGCCGCCACGCTGGGCTTCACCGTCAGCTACTCGATCGGTGTCGACTCGGCCAACCAGGATGCGGCGTGGGTCTTCCTGACCTACCTCACCGGCCCTGATGGCATGAAGACCTGGACCGAAGGTGGGGTCGCCAACCCGTCGCGGACCGACGTTCCGGCGGCCGAAGGCAAGGAGATCCTCGTCGAGGGCGCCGAAAGCGCCCGACCGTGGAGCTTCATCCCCGGCTTCTCGAGCGTCAACGATGCGTTCAACAACGCGATGACGGCCCAGATCGAGGCCAAGAGCACCGACCCCGAGCCGGTGATCTCGGCCACCCAGGCAGCCCTCGAGGCAGCCCTCGCGAACCAGTAGTCCCAAACTAGCCCGGGGCGGCCTCGCCGCCCCGGGTCCCACCAGCCCAGGGAGGGCGGATGGCCGCGAGCGTCGGTTCGAAACCGGCGGGCGGGATGAGCGAGCGGCGGGCAGAGATGCTCGCCGGTTTCACGCTGATCGCGATCCCGATGTTCTTCTTCCTCACGCTGAAGATCGGGGCGATCCTCTACGCCGTCTACATCAGCTTCTTCCGCTGGGGCCTGCGCGGCCCTCGCAACGTCGAAGGGCTCGACAACTACCAGCGGCTCCTGACGGACCCGATCTTCCACAAGGCCATCGCCAACACCGTCTACTACGCCGCGGTCTGGGTTCCCTGCACGATGGCCCTGGGGCTGTTCCTCGCGGTCGTCGTCAACCAGAAGATCCGCGGTCAGACGTTCTTCCGGGCCGCGTTCTACTTCCCGGCGATCGCCAGCTCCGCGGCGATCACGGTGCTGTGGATCTTCCTCTTCCAGCCGGACGGCCTGTTCAACGACGTCCGGGCGTTGCTGGGACTGAACCCGGTCTTCCAGCTGTTCGGGCTCGGTCCCAGCCATAACTGGATCGGCACCAGCAACACCGCCCTCAACACGATTATCGCCCTCAACGTCTGGACGACCTCCGGCACGTTCATGTTGTTCTACCTGGCGTACCTCCAGACGATCAGCAAGGACGTTTACGAGGCCGCCTCGATCGACGGCGCCGGTCCGTGGCAAACGTTCTGGCGGATCACCTTCCCGTTGCTCCGGCCGGGCCACTTCTTCGTGGCCACGGTGGCGGTGATCGGCGCGTTCCAGATGTTCGACCAGGCCTACATCGGCGGTGGGCCCGATGGGACACCGAACAACTCCCTGACCACGATCGTGCTGTATCTCTTCCGGACTGCGATCGCGGACTACGAGTTCGGCTACGCGGCGGCGGTCGGCGTCGTGCTGTTCATCGTGATCATGACCGTGACCCTGATCCAGCGGCGCCTGTTCGGTCAGACGCCAGGTTGGTACTGAGCGATGGCCGAAGAGACCCTTCGCCTGGGCGAGCGGACCAAGCCGTCCACGGCCGACGTCGAGCCGGTCGGCGACAAGACCGCGCGCTGGCGGCGGCGAATCGCCTTCACGATCCTGATCCTGTACGCCCTGCTCATGCTCGTACCGTTCACCTGGACGGTGATCACCTCGTTCAAGACGATGGGGGATGCGCTCCGCTTCACCTGGATTCCCAACCCGGTCACGGTGGAGGGCTGGAATACTGCCTTCACCGTCCTCGACCCGACCCTGCCGCGGCTGTTCTTCAACAGCGCGATCGTGGCGGTCAGCGTGACGCTCAGCAACGTCATCCTCGGCAGCATGGCCGGCTACGCGTTCTCCCGCCTCCGATTTCCGGGACGCGAGCTGCTCTTCATCCTGGTCCTAGGGACGATGATGATCCCCGACCAGCTCCGTCTCGTGCCCGTGTACATCCTGCTCAACAACGTCGTCGACCTGGTGAACAGCAACCCGACGAACTACCTCTCGGTGGTGGTCGTCCTGGCGATCCAGGCCGAGAGCGTGTTCCTCCTGCGGCAATACTTCCTGTCGATCCCGCGCGACCTCGAGGAGGCGGCCAAGATCGACGGCGCCGGCTTCTTCACGACCTTCGTCCGGGTCATCCTGCCGCTCGGCACGCCGGCCATCGCCGCCGTCGCGATCCTCCAGTTCCAGGGCGCCTGGAACAACTTCTTCTGGCCGCTGGTCCTGCTCCAGGAACGGAGCCACTGGACCCTGCCGCTGGGCCTTTCCCAGTTCCGGTTCCAGTACTTCACCAACTGGCCGGCGCTGATGGCGGTGGTCGTCATGGCGACGATCCCGATCCTGCTGCTGTACCTCTTCTTCCAGCGCTATTTCGTGGCGGGGATCGCGGCCAGTGGCGTCAAGGGCTGACCTGATCGACGGGTCGTCACGACCGGGCGTCGGCCAGGCGCTCCGTCGCGCCGGTGTCGACGGCTACTACCAGTCGATCCGTCTCGTCCCGGCCAACCTCGCGTGGGGCCTGGTGTTCCTGCTCGTCGTGGTCGTCGTCCTGGCCGGTGCCTGGCTGCCCATCATCGCGGCCGTCGCCCTGCTGGCGATCCCGTGGTTGGGGATCGTCCGGCTGACGGCTCAGATCGTCAGGGGCCACGACGCCGTCCTGTCCGACGTGCCGAATGCCTGGCGGCGGTGGTTCCTGCCGGGTCTCGCGGCCGGTCTCTGTTTCGCGGGGGCGACGGCCATCCTGTGGTCCAACGTCCTGCTGGGGGTGATCGGCGGGGGCGTCGTCGGCTGGTCGCTGGCGACGTTGGCCGGCTGGGGTCTGGTCCTGGGCTGGCTCTTCGCCCTCTGCTTCTGGCCGATCCTGGTCGACCCCCAGCGGGAGGGGATCGGGCTCGTCGGCGCGGCACGCCTGGCCGGCCTGCTCGTCCTGGCCGTGCCGTTGCGGCTGGCCGGCGTGGGGCTGACCCTCGCCCTGATCGCGCTGGTCAGCACCATTCTGTTTGCCGCCATCGTCACCGTATCGGCCGCCTTCATCGGCCTGACGGCGAGCCATTTCGTCCTGCCGGCGGCGGACGAGCTGGAGCGCCGGCTCGCGCGATAGCCGCTAGGACGCCTCGTCGGCCGGCTCGTTCCAGCGCTCGATGACCGGTGTCTCACGTTCCCAGCCCAGGACGGAGACCGTCGCCGTGGACAGGGCGTAGAGCCGTCCGTTCGCGGGCGGTTCGCCCAGCCATCTCGCGGTCAGCACCCGGAGGACGTGGCCGTGGGCGAACAGCGCGACATCGCCGTCGGCGGCGCGGACGCGGGCGATGACCCGGTCGACCCGCTCGGCGACGTCGTCGGCCGTCTCGCCGTCCTCGACGCCGTGGCTCCAGACGGTCCAGCCTGGGATTTCAGTCCGGATCTCCTCGGTCGTTCGGCCCTCCATCCGGCCATATCGCCATTCGTGGAGGTCCTCGTCGATCTCGACGACCTCGCCGTAGCCAGCCTCCTTGGCGGTGTCCAGCGCCCGGGACAGGGGACTGGACAGGACCCTGGCGAACGTCCGGCCGCCGAGCTTGGATCGCAGCCGCCGGGCCTGCTCGCGCCCGCCGTCGGTCAGCGGGATGTCCGAGGCGCCGGTGTGCCGGCCGCTCACCGCCCACTCGGTGGCCCCGTGGCGGACGAGCCAGGCTTGCGGTCGCGGGTCACGGCTGACGTGGATCATTCGGGCAAGGGTACGCGCGGCGACGGGCGGAGCCGGCCGATGCCCGGCACGAAGCGGCCCGTCCGGGCGGCATAGGCCTCGTACGCCTCGGTATGGACGCGCCTGAGGTACGGCTCCTCGACGAGGCGGACCTGGAGCTGCATCGCGGTGACCGACAGGACGAGCATCGCGAGCGCCAGGACATTCGGGACCATCAGCGCGAGGCCGGTGACCGTCACTGCCGTCGCGGTCAGGATGGGGTTCCGGACGAACCGATACGGGCCGGAGGTCACGAGCGGTGTCCGGGCATCCGGGTCGACGTCGGCCCGCCACGATTCGCCCATCGCCAGCTGGGCGACGACCGTGCCGGCGACGCCGAGCAGGAACAGCATGACGCCGGCGACGCGGAGCGGCGGCTGGTCGAGGACAGGGATCGGGGCGAGTCCGGCCAGCTCCGCCAGCGGCGCTGCAACCGCCAGGGCGGCCCCGACCGACGAGATGCGGCGCGACCACCACTGGGCCGATCCAGGTTGGTCGCCCCGGTAGAGCCCGATCCGCCCCGTCTGCCGCAGCTGGATCAGGCTCCGGAGGCCGACCACGATCGCGATCCAGGCAACGGTCAGGATCAGGGCGAGCGTGGCCATCGGCAACCACTCTACCGGCCCCACACGCGCGCACCGAACGCGTGGCCGGGGCCTCCGCGTGCCCGCTTGCGTGCCCGGGAGGCCCGTTCACCGGGGCAGGGGGTTCGGCCCGGTCGCTGTCACGAGCCGCTGGGGGACCCAGTCGTCGACGTGGTGGAACCGGTCTTCGAACCGGCCACCATGGAGCTCGACCGATGCCCGCAGTGAAAGTCGATAGAACTTTACGTGGGTGAAGTCCTCGAACAGGATGTAGACGGGGTCGGGTGTGCTGTTCGGGCCCTGGAATTGCTGTCCCGTCAGGACGGGCTTGTGGGCTTCGACGAACGCGTCGAAATCGTCGCCGACCACGACACCAAGGTGCTCCAACCCCATCTTGTAGACGCGCTGGTGGACGGGCGGGATGAGCTCGATGAGCGGGACCACCTTGCCGTCGAGGACCTCGAGCGGCTGGGCGGGAACGATCAACGAGATCGGGCGGCCGTTCCAGACGTTCTCGCGATTGGCGATCGCGTGCCGCTCGAGGAGCGTCCGGAGGTGGACGTACTGGTCCCACTCGGGGACGCGGACCGCCAGGTGGCTCAACTCGTACGGCGCGATGTCGATGCCCCGTGCGGCGAGGCGGTCGCGCTGCAAGGCCGTGAACGCGCGGTAGTCGCCGATGAGATCCGCGATCGGGTCGGTCACCAGGTCACCTCCGGCGCCATCGTACGGGCAGCAGCGGCCGTTACGATGGGCCGATGACCTCCCAGCTTCGCGTACTCGTCGAACAGCCCACGAGGGGCAAGCGCTGGGTCGCCGTCGCGGCGGACTGGCCTGGTCTCGAACGGGGCGGCAAGACGGAGGATGCGGCGGTCGAGAAACTCGCCCGCTACCTGCCGCGATACCTCCCGGTCGCAAAGCGCGTCCGGCTGGGCTCGGAGTTTGCGAAGCAGACCGACCCCGACATCATCGGCCGATACCCGGGGACCGGGTCGACCGATTTCTGGGGCATCTCGTTCGCGCCCTCGCCGCTCGACCGCGAGCCGTTCGAGGCGGCGACCTTCGATCGACAGGTGCGGCTGCTGCGCGCGGCGTGGGCCGAGTTCGACGAGACAGCCGCTCGCGTCTCGGCGGAGCTCCGGCTCGGCCCCCGGGGCGGCGGCCGCTCCCGGGACAAGATCGTTCAGCATGTCCTTGCGAACGAGGGTGGCGACTTCTCCGCGCGCGTGGACGCGACTTCCGAGGTGGAGGATCTCCTGACGCCCACAGGGCTCGCCCAACACCGCGATGGCTTCGTCGGGGCGATGCGCGCCTGGTACGCGGAGGACAAGCCGCTCGGCAAATGGACGATCCCGTACCTGCTCCGCCACACGGCATACCACGTGCTCGACCACACCTGGGAGATGCAGGACCGGGACCTGACGGACGACGCCTCCGCCGGATGACCGCGACGGCGCGACCGGCGGGCAGCCGCCGGCCGGGCTCATCGTTTCGCGTTGTGTCTGTGCCCTGACCTCAGTCCACGTACTGCAGCGGCGTGGCGACGAAGTCGTCCGGCAGCTTCACGCCGGTCGCGTGGTTCGGGCAATAGCCCCGCGGATTCTTCGCCAGGTACTGCTGGTGATAGTCCTCGGCGAAGTAGAACGGGTGGTCGGCGGCGTCGACGATCTCGGTCGCGATCTCGCCGTAGCCGGCGGCCGATAGCCGCTCCTGGTACATCCGGAGCGACGCCTCGGCGGCAGCCCGCTGCTCGGCGTCGTGGACGAACAGCTCCGATCGGTACTGCGTCCCCACGTCGTTGCCCTGGCGCATGCCCTGGGTCGGGTCGTGCGCCTCCCAGAACTTCCGGAGCAGTTCCTCGTATGACACCTTTGCCGGGTCGTAGACCACCCGAACCGACTCGGCGTGGCCGGTCTGGCCGGTGCAGACCTCGCGGTAATTGGGGTTCGGGGTCATGCCGCCCTGGTAGCCGACCGCCGTCACCCAGACCCCGGGGGTCTGCCAGAACAGCTTCTCCTCGCCCCAGAAGCAGCCGAGGGCGAAGTCGGCGATCTTCGTCCCGTCGGGGTACGGCGGGAGCAGCGAGCGGCCGTTGACGAGGTGGGGCGGGGGAGCAGGGAGTGGCTCGGCGCGACCGGGCAGCGCGGTGGCCGCGGTCGGCATCGGGGGCGCGGACGGCTTGAGGAACGAGAACATCGGTGGCAGCTTCCTTTCGTACGCCGCCAAGTCTACCGACGGCCTGTGACGGGTCCGTGACGTCGTCAGATACGCACGGGATGCGTGCTAGCCGACTCGATGCGCCAACTGCCAGGCCCTGGTAGCTGCCGAAGGCTATGCGTCGCCTCCGATAGGGCGAATCGGCCGTCCGACACGCATCGCGTGCGTATTTGACCGGCGCGCGGCAGGGTAGCGGGCCGGGAGAGCGTGGTCAGCCGTCGAGCGAGGCGTTCGGCCGGGCGCTCTCGGCGGGCTCGGCGGCGAAGAACTCGCGCGGCCGCCAGCCGAACAGGCCGGCCAGGAAGACTGCCGGCACTTGGGCGATCTTGCTGTTGTACCGGTAGACCTGGTCGTTGTAGAGCTCGCGCCGGTCGGCGATCACGCCCTCGAGGCGCTCGATCTCGTCCTGGAGATCGAGGACGTTGGCCTGGGAACCAGGCTGCGGGTAATTCTCGACCACTGCGAACAGGCTGCGAACGGCCGCACTGGTCGCCTCCGACGTGGCGGCCTGCTCGGGGATGGCGGCTGTCGGCGAGTAGGCCCCCCGCAGGCGAGTGACCTCAGCCAGCGTGTCGCGCTCGAACGTCATCACGTCACGGACGGCTTCGACCAGGTTGGGTAGCTGGTCCCACCGCTGCTTGAGCGCGACGTCGATGTTGGCCCAGGCCTTGTCGATCCGCTGTTGCAGGGCGACCACCTCGTTGTACGTGGCGAGGACGAGGAACCCGACGACCACCACGACGAGAGCCACCGCGAACAGCGCGGCGACGGTCATCGGACTCACGGGCTGAACCCTCCGCTGAGCATGACGGCGAGGACCACGGCGGCGACGATGGAGACGATCGCTCCGAGCAAGCCGAGCAGGAACCGGCCCTCCTGCCGGGCAACCGCGTGGCCGGGCGGGCCGAGGGCGATGACCAGCGGCACGTCCGCCGATGCCGCCAGGACGAGGTCATGGGGCCCGATGTCGAACGTCCGACGAGCCGCTTCGGCCTCGACCGGCTGGGCCAGGGCCGGCATCATAGCCGCCGGGTCGAGCTCCGGTGTCGACACCGGCTTGCCGATCCCGAACCCCGGGATCGCGGCGTTGCCCCACGCCTCTTCCGGAGTGTCCTCGAGCAGGCCCGCCGCGCGCGCCTCGGCGAGGTCGGCGGCGATCTCGGGATCCTGCAACGCCGCGACGCCGGCCGACCCTCCGCCAAGGTCGGCGCCGTCCGGATCCTCGAGCTGGTCGAACGGCAGCACCTGGCCCACGACCGTCACGACCTGGCCGGGCTCGATCCGGGCCTCCCGGTAGCGGCGACCGCGGCTGCCACCGATCGGGGCGAGGCCGATCCCGAACCCGGGCACGCCGCCTGTGGCCTCCTCCTGGGTGGCGGCCGGCCGGACCGTCAGCAGCGCCGCGATCCGGGTCTCCCGGTCGAGGAAGCTCGACCCGAAGGCCGACCCGGAGCGGAGGCGCACGCCGGGCGGCGTCTCCCCGGACGGGGCGGACTCGTCGAGGACGGCCGGGACGTCGAACGCCGCGCCGCGCGGGAAGACCCTGACCGTCCCCGAGTCGTCGCGGACCCGGAATCCCACCGCCCGTTCGTCCTCGAGGATCGTCCGCTCGACGTCGCCGTCCGAGGCCCGGATGGACGACCCGTAGTAGATGCATGCGGTCGACTGGAGCGGCGAAACGAGCGTCACGCCGGCCGGTTCGACCGTCCCCGAGACCCGGACCTCGCCGATCGCCAGCGAGCTGATCCGCGACGTCGAAGTGTCCGCGATCCGCGCCGCCCGCCCGTAGCCGGCGAAGCCGCGGACGAGAAGGACCAGGCCACCGAGGAGCGCACCACCGGCCAGAACGGCCACCTCGGGAACGATCGCGAAGTCCACGAATCGGGCCTATTCGCCGGAGCGCCGTCCGAACCGGAACGACCCAAGGATCAGCAGCACCCCGAAGCCGATGGAGATCCATGGCCAGTACGCACGGAGGTCGATCGAGGGCAGGTACTGGCGGACGAGGAACCAGGCCCCCACCGCGACCAGGATCAGCCCTACGACGAGGGCCGCGGATCGACCGTCGTTCCCTCGACGTGACGATGGGTCCGTGGCGGCGAACGGGGCCGCGTTCCGGGTGGGGCCGGCAGCGGCGACGGCCGCCGCCTCGGCATCGGTCTCCTCCGGCACCACGAACAGCAGGACGAAGTAGACGAGGACCGCGACGCCGGAGGTCGCGAAGGCGAGGATGACCCAGATGAGCCGGACCCAGGTGGGGTCCACCCCCAGCTTCCGGCCGATCCCGGCGGCCAGCCCGCCAACCATCCGGTCACCCCGGGTGCGGACGAGACGGTCATCCACCGCAGTTGCCCTCCGCTTCCAGGCTCAGCCGGCCGACGTTGACGTCCGTGGTCAGCTCGATCCGGACCGCTGCGCTGTCGAAGCCGGGTGTCTCCCAGGCGTCGCCGACGCGGACCAGGCCGCGCTCCGCGTAGTTGTTGGACGCCGTCGGGTTGTCGTCGGTGTGAAGGCGCAGGCCGGCACCGCCGGGCGGGCAGATCCGGACCGAGCCCGCAACGTTGGCGTCGATGGACCCGCTGAAGCTGAGATTCGGCAGGCTGATGGTGGGGCTGCCAACCGCATTGAGCTCGACGTCCAGCTCTCGGAGCTCGGTCGCACCGTGCGCCAGCAGCTGCAGGTCGCCGGCGTTGACGTCGACGACGAGGCGGCCGATCCGCATTCCGGTCAGGTCGAGCACGGCGCCGCCCGCGTTGACGGCAGCATCCAGGTCGATCGCCGGCTCACGGGGCAGGCTGAGCTCCCACACCTGGCGGTCCCGGAAGGCGCCGAAGAACCCCTGGTTCCCGGAGTCCACCTCGAGTCGGTCCGCGCTGGCGACCACGGCGGGTACGTCGTCGGGGTCGGCGCGACCGTTCAGGGACCACTCGGCGCCGTCCTGCGGGGTGATCTGGAGTTCGCCGCAGTTCAGCTGCACCTCGACCGTCGCCGTCGCACCCAACCCCCCGGACGTGCTGCTGAACGGCGTTCCCTCGGCTGATCCGCCACAGCCGACGGGGATCGATCCGGTGGCGATGACCCCGCCCGCGATCAGGCCGAAGATGACGCTGCCGGCCAGGCTGGCAACCGGCTCGACGGGGGTTCGTCGCAGGATCAGCCCGATGCCGCCGGCGATCAGGAGGAGCGGCCACAGCTGCCATGCTCGACCGGCCATCTCCTCGCTGACGAGCCCCGCCTGGATCGCAAGCGGGACCGCGCCGAGGACGACGAAGAACAGGCCCCAACCAAGCATCGACCGATTGAGCCGCATCGTGGTTTGGATCCCTCCCTGAGGATCGTCCGCGCCCTCGAACCCTACAACGGACGCATTGCCAGGGCTTGTGTGCCGGGAACGTGCCCGGAAACCTTGTCGCGGCGTTGCAAGGTGCCAACGCCACCGATGTAGCCCGGTCGCCGCGAGGCCTCGTCTAGGGTCCGCCCATCATCTCCTGATGGAGGGTTTAACGATGACCGATTACGGGCGCACAACCGTGCGCGAGACGACCACGGAGCCCACCGAGGTCGTGCATGAGACGACCACACCGGACACGATCCGGTCCACCGAGACCACCGTTCGCCACGGCCCGACCGGCGGCGAGGTGGTCCGCCGCTTCGTGATCCTGCTGTTTGGCATCCTCCAGGCGGCCCTGATCCTGCGGATCGTGCTGCTGCTGCTGATTGCCAATCCCGGCAACGACCTCGTAAGCATGATCCTCAGCCTGACCGACCCGTTCGTGGAGCCATTCCGTGGGATGTTCCAGCTCGACCGGGTCACCGCTGACTCGGGCAGCATGCTGGACGTCGCCGCGATCGTCGCCCTGATCGGCTGGACGCTGGTCGAGGCGCTCGTGGTCGCGGTTCTGAGCCTCGGCGCGCGCCGCGGCGAGGACGCCACTGCCTAGATCGCACCCGGCGGTTCGCGCAGGAACCGCGCACAGACACTCGACGACGACGCCGTGCGGCTCGGGGCAACCCGATCTTCCGCCCGGCGTCGTCGCATGTCCGGCCGCGTGCTAGTCTCGGACGGAGGAGGGAACCGGTCCGATGCGCCTGAGCGAATGGCGAGCCAATGCCCCGCACCGCGACGCCATGACACCGAAGGTGCTCGGCGTCATCGAACCCCTGCTCACCGCCCTCGGCTGTGACCCCGATCCGCACGTCTGGGTCGCCTGGGGCGACGATCCCGAGGTCCGGTACTCGGTGTTCGCGCCCACGGCGCCCGGGCTGGTGACGTGCAACGTCCGGGTGAACGTGCCGGGCGAGGGACCCCGGGCTGGCGGTAAGCTGGCCCGCTGGAACCGCGTCCAGCTGGGTGAGCTCGGAATCGAATCGCAGGCCGGCCACCGGATGGTGTCGTTCCAGGTCGAGCAACTGATCATCCGGGGCGCCGACGACGAGGCCGACGACGTCGCCGCCTTCGCCCTGGCCCTGTTCGCGGCCGTCGATGGCCGGCCGATCCCCGAGCCGGGGTCGCGAGAGGGGCGGCGTCGAGGGGCCGCTACCAAGCCCAAGGCCGGCGCGGCGAAGGTCGCGGCGGCCCCGAAGCAGCAGCCCGCCGGCACCCGAGGTGCCGCCGCCAAGCCCGCCACGGACAAATCCGCCCCGGCCTCGAAGGAACCACGCCAGATCCCGGCCTCGACGTCCCGCTCGCGATCACGGCGCGGGTGACCGGCCGGGCGCGCGGCGCCATCGAGGCCGTGATCTTGACGCCGCCCCGGCATGCCTGAACCCGATCCGGCGCGGTACCTCCCGGGACCCCGGATCCATCCGGTCCGGCGGGCCCTCCGTTACTGGCTGGCGCGGCTCGTCGCCGCCACCGTCGTGCGCTGCTACGTCCGTCTCCGGGTCGAGGGGCGGGAGCGCCTGCCACCCACGCCAGCGGTCTACTGCTTCAGCCATCTCAACTGGACGGATCCGTTCGTCCTGATGGCCGCCCTGCCGATCCGACCGAGGGTCTACTTCTTCGGGCCCAAGGAAGCCGACATCGCGATCGGTGGCCGGAACCGGCTGATGGCCTGGACGGGGACGATCGTGCCGTACAAGCCCCGCAACGACGACCTGCTCGATGCGACCCGTCGCGTTCGGGCCGTGTTCGCCACCGGCGGCGTACTGGCGATCGCCGGCGAGGGTCGGATCCACGCCCGCGAGTCGGAGTTGCTGCCACTCAACGAGGGGGCGGCCTACTTTGCCCTCCGGTCGGGCGTCCCGATCGTCCCGATCGGGATCAACGGCACGAGCTGGCTCCGGTTCGGGGGTCGTGTTCGCGTCCGGATCGGCGAGCCGATCCGGGCCGATGGCCGGCCCACGAGGGAGGCACTTGCAGCGATGACCGAACGGACGTGGACCGCCCTCCACACCCTCGTCGCCGACCATCCTGAGGTGCGCCGACCCGGCCGCTTCGGCCGCTGGCTGACCGAGCGGTTCAACGATTGGCCGGAAGGCTCTCGCCCGACCGGGGATGAGCCGGCCCCGTGACCTGCCATACTTCCCGACGGCCCAGAGGCCCCCGATGGAGGAGTCCATGACGACGACGGCCGGCCTGTCCGCCGACCCGAAGGAGTACCGGCGCCGGCTCACCGAGCAGAGCGACGAACAGGTCGACGCCTGGGCCGCGGAGCTGATGCGCGATATCGCCATCCGGCGCGGCGTGATCCCGGTCATCGAGTCGTTCCGCCGCTCGGCGAGCCTCGATGAGACGCAATTCGAACGGGTGTTCGCAGCCGGCGGCGGACCGCCCGCGTCGCTGGGTCGCGATGGGCAGGGCCGCCTGATGGTTCCGGCGATCACCCTGTACGCCCTCGTCCCCGGCATTCGGTCACAGGTCCAGGACGGTCGCGAGCGGCTGATCAACTACCTGGTCGAGAACTTCCACGAGCTCGTCTACATCTGAGCCGCCGCCGGCGGGCGGGCGGGGCGATCCGCCGTCGCTCGCCCAGCGTCTTGTCGGCTTCGTCCGGCTCGTCCACCCGTTCCCGATCGCGCTCGACGCCGCCGTCACCGTCGCCATCGCCCTGGTCGCGGGCGCCGACCGCTCGCGCGCCGCGGTGCTCGGCCTTGGGATGCTCAGCCTCCAGGCGTCGATCGGGGCCCTCAACGATGTCATCGATGTCGATCGCGACCGAGGCCGCAAGCCCGGCAAGCCGATCCCCGCGGGGCTCGTCGCGCGGCGCCAGGCGGCCGTCCTGGCGGTCGCCCTTGGAGGCCTGGGCCTGGTCCTCGGCTGGCTCGTCGGCCCCGGTCCGGGGGTCATCGGGGTGGCGATCCTCGCGGTCGGCTGGTCGTACGACCTGCGGTTCAAGGGCACGGCGTGGTCGTGGCTGCCGTTCGCCGTCGGCCTGCCGCTCCTGCCGGTCTACGCCTGGCTCGGGGCCGGCGGCGGGTTTCCCGCGCCGATCGGCCTCCTCGTGCCGGCGGCGGCAGGGGCCGGCTCGGCCCTTGCCATCGCCAACGCCCTCGCCGACACGGAGCGCGACCGGGCGGCCGGGGTGACGTCGATCGCGGTGGCCCTGGGAAGGTCGCGCGCCTGGCAATTGCACCTGGCCCTGCACCTGGCCGTGGCGACGGTGGCGCTCGTCGGGCTGGCCGCCCTCGGCCGGCCGCTCCCGGTGGCAGCCGCTGTGGTCGGCCTGCCAGGAGCCTTGATCGGGCTCGGGGCAGTGCTCGGGCGCGGTGACACGCCGACCGTTCGCGAGCGGGGCTGGCGACTCGAAGCGCTCGGGACCGGCCTCCTCGCGGCGGCATGGCTGTGGCTGGCGGTGGTGCCGTCCCGCTGAGCCCGCGACGCGACCTTTGGTACGGGTCCTTCCGAACGAGGGTACCCCTAACAGGTCGGCTGACGGGCTCGTTATCGTGAATGTACGCAGGATGCACCCGCTGCCATGCCATCCCGCAGGGAGGATGTTCCCATCGTGACTGACCGCACTCGCCGCCTTCGCGGAATCCTCGTTGCCATCGTCGCCCTCGTCTTCTCCGCCGGGGTGACCCTTGCCGGTGGGGGACCGGCACCGGCGGCGGACCCCGGCCTCGCCATCGCCAGCGAAGCGTCCGGCAAGGACGTGCCGGTGCGCGCCGGCGCCGTCGAGGAGACCGTCGACGACGCCGACGAGGAGGAAGCCGAAGCCCCCGCGGCCGAGGAGACCGAGACCGCCGAAGATGGCGACCACTGCACAGACGTCGAGCCGACCAACCACGGCGGACTCGTCTGCTGGGCCGCCCAGAACGCACCCGACGCCTGGGAAGGCAACCACGGCGCGTGGGTGTCCTGTGTCGCCCGCCTGTCCAACAACGGCCATGCCGTCGAGCCCGCCGAGGGCGAGGAGGTCGAGCCCATCGTCTGGGCGGACCTGACACCCGAGGCCTGCACTGAGGCCATCGAGGCGGCCAAGGAAGCCAAGGCTGCCCAGCGCGAGGCCGCCAAGGCCGAGCGTGCCGCTGCCCGCGCAGCCGCCAAGGCTGAGCGCGACGTAGCCAAGGCCGAACGAGCCGCCAACCGAGCCGCTGGCAAGCAGGGCGGCTGACCGTCCTCCCGCCCCTGCACAAACGACGAAGCCGGCACCCTGGCGGTGCCGGCTTCTCGATTCGAGAGGGGTTGCGTTGCGGTGTCAGCCGTCGGTGCTTCGAACCACCGCGATGGCATTCTCGAGCTTGAGCTTGGCGATCGTCAGGTACTTGGCGAGGTTGGCCCGATCGATCTCCGGGATGGACCGGACCACGTCCGGTGCCCGGAGCACCGCGACAAGTTCCTCAACCGCCTCGGAGAGCTGCTGCTTGGCGGCGACGAGCGACTCCTCGCCGATGTCCGGCGGATCCGCGGCCCCCCGACCCCAGGCCGGGTCCTCCGGCGCCTCGTCAAGCGGGAGGGCGGGTTCCGTGCCTGCCAGCTCGTAGATCGGCTCATCGTGGCCGTTGCCGTCGGGGACCCCGCGCCGGCCGCGGCCCTCGATCCGCTCCCGCAGCTTGACCAGCGACAACTCGCCTCGGGCGACCTGGTCGGCCAGCTTGCGCCGCTTCTTCGGATCGTCGACCTTCAGCAACTCGTAGGCGTGGGAGAGGGTGTCTTTGCGCACAGACACCAGCTCGCGAACCTCTGGCGGTGCGTCGGCCAGCCGGAGGCGGTTCTCGAGGTAGCCCTTGTCCTTGCCCAGCTTCTGGGCCAGTTTGCGGACGCTGTAGCCGTGCTCGTGGATCATCCGGTTGTACATCGCCGCTTCGTCGAGCGGTGAGAGGTCTTCGCGCTGGAGATTCTCGATGATCGAGATCTCGAGCGCCGTGTCGTCGTCGATCTCCTCGACCAGCGCCGGAATGGTGTCGAGGTCGGCCAGCTTCGATGCCCGCCAGCGACGTTCGCCGGCGATCAGCTGGTAGCGGTTGTTGCCAAGCGGCCGGACGAGGATCGGCTGGAGCACGCCATGCTCGCGAATCGAGGCGGCCAGCTCCTGGAGCGTCGCCTCGTCGAATGCGAGGCGCGGCTGCTCAGGGTTCGATTCGATCCCGCTGACCGGGATGATCCGGACGCCGACGGACCGCCCGGCTCGTTCCGGTGACAGCAGGCTGATGATTGCAGGGGAGAGCTCGCGTTCCTCCGACAGGCGTCGCGCGGCGGTGGCGCGGAAGTCAGGCCTGGCCAAGGTCGATCACCTCCTTGGCGAGGTCGCGATAGGTCTGTGCCGCGGCCGACGCCCCGGCGTACGTGGTGATCGGGCGGCCGACGAGCGGCGCCTCGCCGAGCTTGACGGTCGTCCGGACGATGCTCGCGAACACATGGTGGTCGCCGACGACGCGGAGCTCGTCCAGCATGTCGCGGGCGAGGTTGGTCCGGCTGTCGAAGAACGTCGGCAGGAGGCCCAGGATCCGGAGCTCGCGGTTCAGCTTCATCCGGATCATGTTGATGACCTTGACCAGGTTGTTGAGGCCCTTCATCGCGTAGTACTGCGTCTGGACCGGGATGATCACGCTGTTCGCAGCGACGAGGCCGTTGACGGTCAGCAGGCCCAGGTTGGGCGGGCAGTCGATCAACGCGAAGTCGTAGGCATCGACCTTGCCTTCGAGGACGTCGCGAAGGATCTGCTCGCGGCCCAGCGCAGTGAAGAGCTCGCCCTCCGTGGAAGCGAGGTCGATGTGGGCCGGAGCGACATCGATCCCGGCGATCTCGGTTGGCAGGATGATCTGGTCGATCGTCGCCCGGCCATCGGCCAGGACGTCAGCCATCGACCGCTCGACGGTATTGAGGTTGATCCCCATGCCGGCCGTGAGATTGGCCTGCGGATCCATGTCGATGCAGAGGACGCGATAGCCTTCCTCCGCGAGTGCGCCGGCGAGGTTGATCGCCGTCGTGGTCTTTCCGACACCGCCCTTCTGGTTGGCGATCGCGATCACATTCGTCACCGGGGCATCACCTCACGGGGTACGGACGGGGTCGCCGCGCGGCACTCGCGGCGGGGGGACGGGTGCCGTCATGCTACTCCAGCGCGGGGGCCTCCGGGCACCCCGGTTATCCACACGATGAGCGAGTTGTTCACCGATTCTGTGGATATGTGACCCGCGCCGTGCACCGCCGGAGCAAAAGGTCGCGCGACTATGATTCGGAGGGTGTCCTTGCGCAAAGACGCACCCGGGAGGAACGCGGTGCCCACCAATCAGGAGCGAATTGATCGACTCCAGCAACTCCGTGCCGAGGCGATGCTCGGCGGCGGAGCGGAGCGAATCGACCAGCAGCACGAGCGAGGCAAGCTGACGGCGCGCGAACGCCTGGAGCTGTTGCTCGACCCGGACTCGTTCGTCGAGCTCGATGCGTTCGTCACCCATCGATCGCATGACTTCGGCCTGGACGAGCAGATCATTCTTGGCGACGGCGTCGTGACCGGACACGGTTCGATCAACGGTCGACTGGTGTTCGTCTTCAGCCAGGACTTCACGGTCTTCGGTGGTTCGCTGTCGGAGGCCTACGCCGAGAAGATCTGCAAAGTGATGGACCTGGCGATGAACGTCGGTGCGCCGATCGTCGGGCTCAATGATTCGGGCGGCGCCCGAATCCAGGAGGGGGTTGTCTCGCTCGGCGGCTACGCCGACATCTTCCTTCGCAACACCCTTGCATCCGGCGTCGTGCCGCAGCTGTCGGTCGTGATGGGGCCATGTGCCGGCGGGGCCGTCTATTCGCCCGCCATCACCGACTTCACCGTGATGGTCGAGGGAACCAGCTACATGTTCGTGACCGGACCGAACGTAGTCCGGACCGTCACCCACGAGGACGTCACCGCCGAGCGACTCGGTGGCGCGACAACGCACACGACGCGCAGCGGCGTTGCCCACCTCGCGGCACCGGACGAGGCGACGGCCCTCGAGACGACGCGGCGGATTCTCGGCTACCTGCCGCAGAACAATCTCGAGGACGCACCCCGCGTCCCGACGAGCGATCCGGTCGATCGACGGGATGCGGCACTCGACACGCTCATCCCCGATGACCCGCAGAAGCCGTACGACATGCACGACGTCATCTCGCGGGTCGTGGACGACGGTGCGTTCCTGGAAATCCAGCCCGGCTGGGCGCAGAACATCATCGTCGGCTTCGGCCGGCTCGACGGGCAGGCCGTGGGGATCGTTGCTCAGCAGCCCGCTGTCCTCGCCGGCGCCCTGGACATCGACGCGTCGACGAAGGCGGCGCGATTCGTCCGGACCTGCGACTGCTTCAACGTTCCATTGGTGACGTTCGTCGACGTGCCCGGCTTCCTGCCCGGCGTCGGCCAGGAGCACGGCGGCATCATCCGCCACGGAGCCAAGCTCCTCTTCGCCTATTGCGAGGCGACCGTACCGAAGTTGACCGTCATCACCCGCAAGGCGTATGGCGGCGCATACGACGTCATGAGCTCCAAGCATGTCCGCGGGGATCTCAACCTTGCCTGGCCGTCGGCGGAGATCGCGGTCATGGGCGTCGAAGGCGCGGTCAACATCATCTTCAAGGACCGGATCGCCGAAGCGGCGGATCCGGAAGGAGAGCGAGCGCAACTGGTCCGCGACTACGAGGCCCAGTTCGCCAACCCGTACGTCGCCGCGGCGCGCGGCTACGTCGACGATGTGATCCTGCCGTCGGAAACGCGTCCCCGGCTCATCGCGGGTCTGCAGATGCTGGCCGGCAAGCGCGACACCAACCCCCGGAAGAAGCACGGCAACATCCCGCTGTGACGACCAGCACGCCGCCGTCTTTGCGCAAAGACGCGGCCGCCCGCCAACCACCGTTTCGGCGGCTCCTGATTGCCAACCGCGGCGAGATCGCGGTCCGGATCATTCGCGCCTGTCGGGAGTTGGGGATCGAGACGGTCGCGGTGTACAGCGACGCCGATTCCGATGCCGGCCACGTGGCCGCCGCCGGCGCTGCCGTCCGGCTGGGGCCGGCTCCACCAACGGAGAGCTACCTCCGGGGGGACGCGGTCATCGAGGCGGCACTGGCGACGGGGGCCGAGGCGATCCACCCCGGTTACGGATTCCTCGCCGAGTCGGCGGCCTTTGCCGGCAAGGTCGCGGACGCCGGGCTCGCCTTCGTGGGTCCGCCGGCCGAGGCCATCGCCGCCCTCGGCGACAAGCTGGCGGCACGCCGGACGGCGGCTGTGGCCGGCGTCCCCGTCGTCCCCGGGACCCTCGAGCCAGCCGCCACCGACCGACCGGATCTCGCCGCCGCGCTCGTCGCCGAGGCGGAGGCGATGGGCTTTCCGCTGCTGGTCAAGGCGGCGGCCGGGGGTGGGGGACGGGGGATGCGCCGCGTCACGTCCGGCCGCGACCTGCCGGCGGCGCTGGCCGCGGCCACCGCCGAGGCACGGTCGGCCTTCGGAGACGGATCGGTCTACCTGGAGCGTGAGGTCCGTCCCGCCCGCCACATCGAGGTCCAGCTGATCGGCGATGCGACCGGCCGCATCGTGGCGCTCGGCGAGCGTGACTGCTCGCTCCAGCGACGGCACCAGAAGCTCGTCGAGGAAGCGCCCGCTCCGGGTCTGACCGACGACGAGCGCGGCCACGTCCACGAGCTGGCCGTCCGGGCGGCGACGGCCGCCGGCCTCAGCAACGCCGCGACCGCCGAGTTCCTGTTCGACGAGGATCGCCGGTTCTGGTTCCTCGAGGTCAACACCCGGCTCCAGGTCGAGCACGGCGTCACCGAGCTGGTCGCCGGCGTCGACCTCGTCCGCGAGCAGATCACCATCGCTGCCGGCGCGCCCCTGTCGCCGCCGATCCTCGACGCCGCCGCCACCGCAACCCGGCCCGCCCGGCACGCGATCGAGGTCCGGCTGTCGGCTGAGGACCCGGCGCGGGCGTTTGCCCCGGCTCCGGGCCGGATCGGGCGCTGGGAGATGCCCTCGGGTCCGGGTGTCCGCGTCGACACTGCCGCTCGGCCCGGTGACCGCGTACCGCCCGACTACGATCCGCTGGTGGCCAAGGTCATGGTCGTCGACGAGGATCGAGCCTCGGCGATCGCGAGGTTGGCCCGGGCGCTCGACGAGACAGTCGTGACCGGGATCCAGACGACCCTGCCGTTTCACCGCTTCGTGGCCACCGACCCGAGCTTCGCCGCCGGCGCCCTCTCGACCGACTGGGTCGCCGAGCACTGGGATCCGGCCGTCGAAGGGTTGCGGGCCGAGGCCCTGCACAGGGCGAGCTCGGCTGCTGCGACCGCTCGACTGGGCGGTCCCCCCCGGCCGACAGTCCGGCCGAGCCCGACGGGCTGGCGGACCGCCGGCCGCGAGGCGGCCATCGACCGCTGGCCCCGATGAGCCGTAGGCTCCGGGTCATCCCCACACAGGCATCGCGCCTCCCCGGTGACGAAGCCCTGCTCATAGACCCGGACCAGGGAGCCAAGGACGTTGCGCGCGGCGGCCGGGCGAACCCGCCGGTCGAAACCCGTCCTACACCCCCGGGCGGCGCGCCGGTGGTCGAGGTCGTGGTCGATGGCTGGCGGTTCGAGCTCGAGGTCGAGGATGCCGCCCGGGCGGCGCTCCGCGATCGGGCCACCCGTGACCGGGCCGGCTCGGAGGCCGGCGGCCAGCTCGAGATTCGGGCCAGCATTCCCGGGCGGATCGCCGCGGTCGCCGTTGTGCCCGGCGACACCGTCGAGGCCGGCCAGACCCTCCTCGTCGTGGAGGCGATGAAGATGCAGAACGAGGTCCGAGCGCCCCGGGCGGGGGTGGTCGGCCAGGTGCCGGTTGCCGCGGGCGCCACGATCGAGATGGGCGACGTCCTCGTGGTGCTCGAATGAGCCCCGATCCCGGCCGCGAGAAGTGGCGGAAGACCACCCGGGCCAAGGCCGTCGAGTCGTCACCCGAGCGCCTCCCGCGGTTCGCCACGACCTCCGATATCGAGATCGCCGACCTCTACACCCCGGCCGACACGGCGGGCCTCGACGAGGGCCGCGACCTTGGCAGGCCGGGCGAGTTCCCGTACACCCGCGGCGTCCAGCCCACGATGTACCGGGGCCGGTTCTGGACGATGCGCCAGTACGCCGGCTTTGCCAGCGCCGAGGAGACCAACCGCCGGTTCCGCTACCTCCTCGAGCAGGGCCAGACCGGCCTGTCGGTGGCGTTCGACCTGCCGACCCAGATGGGCTACGACTCGGATGCGCCGGAGGCGGAAGGAGAGGTGGGTCGGGTCGGGGTGCCGATCGCGTCGCTGGCCGACATGGAGACCCTCGTCGCCGGGATCCCGCTGGGCGAGGTCAGCACGTCGATGACCATCAACTCGACGGCGGCGATCCTGCTGGCCCTGTACGTGGCTGCCGCCGAAAAGCAGGGGGTGGCGCGGCCGAGCATCAGCGGCACCACCCAGAACGACATCCTCAAGGAGTACATCGCCAGGGGAACGTGGATCTTCCCGCCCCGGCCGTCGATGCGGCTGGTGACCGACGTCTTCGAGTTCGCCGCCCGGGAACTGCCGCGCTGGAACACGATCTCGATCTCCGGCTACCACATGCGCGAGGCCGGGGCCACGGCGGCCCAGGAGCTGGCCTTCACCCTGGCCGACGGGATCGCCTACGTCGAGGCGGCCCTCGCCCGCGGGCTGGACATCGACGACTTCGCCGGCCGCTTGAGCTTCTTCTTCGCCGCCTGGAGCGAGCTGTTCGAGGAGGTGGCCAAGTTCCGAGCCGCCCGCCGGATGTGGGCGAGGATCGTTCGCGACCGGTTCGGGGCATCGAACGCCCGTTCGATGCTGTGCCGGTTCCACGTCCAGACGGCAGGCTCGAGCCTGACCGCCCAGAGCGTCGACAACAACGTCGTCCGGACGACGGTCCAGGCGCTCGCCGCGGTGCTCGGCGGGGCCCAGAGCCTGCACACCAACTCGCGCGACGAGGCCCTCGCCCTGCCGACCGAAGAGAGCGCCCGGCTGGCCCTTCGGACGCAGCAGATCCTGGCCCACGAGTCGGGCGTCACCGAGACGCCGGATCCACTGGCCGGCTCGTACTTCGTCGAGACCCTGACCAACGAGCTCGAGGCGGCTGCCCAGGCCTACCTCGACGAGATCGACGCCCTGGGCGGCACGCTGGCGGCCATCGAAGCCGGCTTCCAGCAGCGCCAGATCCAGGAGGCCGCCTTCCGCGTCCAGCGCGAGGTCGAGGCCGGCGAGCGGATCGTCGTGGGGGTGAACCGGTTCCGCGACGAGGCCACGACGAGCCCCGCGCTCCAGCGGATCGACCCGGAGGGGGAGCGACGGCAGGTCGACGGCCTGCGGCACGTCCGGGCCGAACGCGATCCCGGGGCCTGGGAAGCGGCACTCCGCCGGTTGGAGGACGCCGCCCGGAGCGAGGACAACCTCATGCCGGCCTTGATCGAGGCGGTCGAGGCCTACGCTACGGTTGGCGAGATCAGCAACCGGCTCCGGCACGCCTGGGGTGAGCACCGCGAGCTGATCACGGTCTAGGGGAGGAGATTCCGGATGGTGGCATCGGCGTGAACCGCCTTCGCCAGCTGGGCCGCGTCCACCACGTCGCGATCGTCGTCGAATCGATCGAGTCGGCCCTCGTCTTCCACCGCGACCGGCTTGGGCTCGAGCTCGAGACGATCATGGACATCCCGTCCGACCACGTCCGGATCGCCTTCCTCGGGGTGGGGGAGTCGAAGGTCGAACTGGTCCAGCCAACCGACGACACGACCGGTGTGGCACGATTCCTGGCCTCGAAGGGCGAAGGGTTCCATCACGTCTGCTACGAGGTCGACAACCTGGCCGAAACGCTGCTCCGGCTCGAGATCGACGGCGTCGAGCTGATCGATACCGCGCCCCGGCGAGGCGCCGAGGGCCCGGTGGCGTTCATCCATCCGCGGTCGGGCCACGGCGTGCTCGTGGAGCTCATCGAGGCGCCGGGCGGACCGGCCTGGACGAGCCTGGGAATCGGATGAGGCGATCGTCCTCGGTCGCGATCCTGGCGGTTTGCTTCGTGCTCCTGGGCGGGACCGTGCTGGCGACCGCGGGCTCTATCGCGGTAGGCGCCTGGCAGCCCGTGTGGGACCGTCCCGACCCGACGCCAAACCCGGGCGATCCCGGGCCTGGTGGTCCGGGCGGCCCGATCGACCCTCCGGGCGGGCCCGACGGGCAGGCGACGTACGAGGAGTTCCTCGACGAGATCCGGTCCGGGACGGTCAATTTCGTCTACCACGACTCGTTCTCGATGTTCGCCGAGACGAGCTTCGGTGGGTTCAACGTGGACGCGCCCAGCGACGACACGGACGTCTACGCCGACATCGTCGAGGCCGCCGCCGAAGGCGGCGTCGCGCCGCCGCGATACGTCCGCGACGGCGTCGAGGTGCCGTTGGACGAACGGACCTACAGCCAGTTCCTCGACGACGTCCGAACCGGCTCCGTCTTCTTCGTCTCCGAGCTGGGCGACGACCTGGCGTACGAGACCGAGACCGGCCTCCACGCGATCACCGACGCTCCCCCCGACGGCGACATCCTGCGCGACATCCGGGCCGCGGCTGAGGAGGCCGGCGTGCCGGCCCCGCCGTACAACTGGTCGCCGGCGCCGAAGGAGTAGTCCGCCTCAGAGCGACCAGGCGAAGAGCACGGCCGGCGAGCGATCGGCGGTCCTGGCGAAGACCACGATGTCGCCGGCGAGGGTCCGGATCCACGGCTTCTCCTCGCGCGGCAACTCGCCCAGCTCCTCCTCGAGAAGGTCGATCCAGCGTCCTGCCACGGCGTCGACTTCGCGATCGTGGATCATCGCCACCGCGGAAACCCAGCGGGGGTCGACCCGCTCGACGGTCCGATCGCCCAGGTCATTGGGTCCTTCCAGCTCACGGCGAGCGTCGAGGAAGTCCGCCGGGTCGTCCCGTTTGGTCACGGTCCGGGCGGCCTCCGAGAACAAGTCCAGCCAGGTCGGGTCGATCCCGCCGCCCAGCGACAGGTGGGCGTCGAACCGTGACCGGTCGGCGAACGAGGCGAAATCGTCGACCGAGATCGCCAGCAGGATCTCGCGGTCGTCGCCGGCGACGAGGTCCATGACGGCGCCCATCTACGCCCGATACCCCGCCTCGCGGAGGAGCGCCGGCAGCTCGGTCGGCGAACCGGCGACCCGGAAACCCGCGGCCTCGAGCGCCTCGACCTTTGACGCGGCCGTCCCCGAGCCGCCCGAGATGATCGCTCCGGCGTGGCCCATCCGCTTGCCCTCGGGCGCCGTGCGGCCGGCGATGAAGGCCGCCTTCGGCACATCCCGAAGATGCTCGGCGGCCCACGCCGCCGCTTCTTCCTCGGCTGCGCCGCCGATCTCGCCGATGAGCACGATCGCCTCGGTGTCGGGATCGTCGGCGAACAGGCGCAGGACGTCCAGGAAGGTGCTGCCGATGACCGGATCGCCGCCGATGCCGACACACGTCGACTGGCCGATCCCCGCGTCGGTCATCGCCTGGACCGCTTCGTACGTCAGCGTGCCCGACCGGGAGACCACCCCGACACGACCCTCGCGATGAATCGACGCCGGGATGATCCCGACCTTGCACTGGCCGGGGGACGTCGCGCCCGGGCAGTTGGGCCCGATGAGGCGGGCGCCGGCCTGCTGGACGGCCGCGACGACCGGGATCATGTCGAGCGCCGGGATGCCCTCGGTAATGCAGAAGATCGTTCGGACGCCAGCCGCCGCCGCTTCGAGCACCGCATCCGGCGCGCCACCGGCCGGGACGAAGATGCACGACGTGTTCGCGCCGGTCTCGCGAACGGCCTCGGCCACGGTGTCGAACACCGGGACGGTCCCGTCGAGCCCCAGCAGCCCGCCCTTGCCCGGCGTGACGCCGGCCACGACCTTGGTGCCGTAGTCCTGCATCGACCGGGCGTGGAACTCGCCCTCGCGCCCGGTGATCCCCTGGACGAGGAGCCGGGTCTCGCGGTCGATGAGAATGCTCATGCCGCCCGCCGCGCGGCCTCGACGGCTTTCCGTGCCGCCTCGTCGAGGCTCGCCGCCGTCTCGAAGTGAGCCTCCTCCAGCAAGCGTGCCGCCTCCTCGGCGTTCGTCCCGACGATCCGAACGACCATCGGCACGTCGCGCGATTGCTGCTTGCGGGCCTCGATGAGCCCGAGCGCGACTTCGTCGCCGCGGGTGATGCCGCCGAAGATGTTGACGAGGATGGCCTCGACCTTGGGCTCGGCAAGGATGAGCCGCATGGCTGCCGCGACCCGGTCGGCCTTGGCCCCGCCGCCGATGTCGAGGAAGTTGGCGGGCTCGCCTCCCGCTCGCTTTACCAGGTCCATGGTCGTCATGGCCAGGCCGGCGCCGTTGACCATGCAGCCGATCGTGCCCTCGAGATGGATGAAGCTGATGTCATGCCGGCGGGCCTCCGCGTCGGCCGGCGCCTCCTCGTCAGGGTCGCGCATCTTCTCGTGGGTCGGATGCCGGAACAGCGCCGAGTCGTCGAGGGTGACCTTCGCGTCGAGGCAGACGAGTTGCTCCTCGCCGCCGGGGGCACCGGGCGACCCGCCACCACGGACGACGGCGAGGGGATTGATCTCGACGAGGTCCGCGTCGTTCGCCTGCATCGTCCGGACCAGGCCCTTCGAGATGGCGACGGCGGCCTTGAGGTGCTTCGCCAGTCCCAGCCGGAACGCCATCTCGCGCGCCTGCCAGTCCTGGAGCCCGAGGATCGGATCTGCGTGGACCCGGATGATCGCCTCCGGATGCTCCTCCGCGACCTGCTCGATCTCCACGCCACCCTCCGCCGAGCCCATCAGCAGCACCCGCCGCGCCCCCCGGTCGAGGACTGCGGCGAGGTAGTACTCCTTCACGATGTCCGCCGCGGCGGCGATCAGGACCTTGCGGACCCGGATGCCCTTGATCTCCATCCCGAGGATCGCGTCGGCGACGTGCTCGGCCTCGTCGTCGCTGCCTGCGAGCTTGACGCCGCCGGCCTTGCCCCGCCCACCGACGAGCACCTGTGCCTTGATCACGACCTGCCCGGTCTGGTGGAGCAGCCGCGCCGCGGCGGCTCGGGCCTCGGCCGGGCTGCGGGCGACCTCCCAGGCCGGCACCGGCAGGCCCTGGGCGAGCAGCAGCGACTTGGCGTCGGCTTCCTGGATCTTCACGCGGTCGGGTGGCTCCTGAAGGCAGGCATCGGGGGAATGCGCGGATCGTAGCGCGTACCGCGGCCGAGAGATTCGGAACGAAGGGGCCGGGCCGCCTCGCCATACTCATCGAGGACGGCCAGATCGGCCGGCCCGCCGCGAGGGGCGAGATGCAGCGGGAACTCGTGGAGCGAGCGCGACGAGGCGATCATGACGCCTTTTCCGTGCTGGCAGGCGCCGCGATCCACCGCCTTGATGCCCGCCGCTCGGCTCATCCTCCGGGACCGGGAACAAGCCAGGGACGCCGTCCAGAACGCGCTCGTCAAGGCCTGGCGTGATCCGCCCACGCTCCGCGACCCGGATCGCTTCGACGCCTGGCTTCACCGCTGCTCGTCCGGGGGGCAGCGACTCGCGCCTGAGCGCTGACCCGTCACCGGGCGGCGTCGGACGGTCGTCCGGCCCGCCCGGTCTACAATCGGGCGCATGACCCAACGAGTCACCCTGATCCCGGGCGACGGCATCGGACCGGAGCTCGCGGAGGCAACCCGGCGCGTCCTCGATGCGGCCGGCGATCCGTTCGACTGGGAGGTCGTCGAGGCCGGCGAAGCCGTCATCGAGCGCCACGGGACCCCCCTCCCAGAGGGTGTCCTCGACTCGATCCGCCGGAACAAGGTTGCCCTGAAGGGCCCGATCACCACCCCGGTCGGCAGCGGCTTCCGGAGCGTCAACGTGTCGCTACGACAGGCCCTCAACCTGTACGCCAACCTGCGACCGGCCCGCTCGCTCAAGGGCGTCGAGACCCGCTTCTCCGACGTCGACCTGGTGATCGTTCGCGAGAACACCGAGGACCTGTACGCCGGCATCGAGCACCGGGTGGGTCGCGATGCGGCGGAGAGCATCAAGATCATCACCCGCGAGGCCTCGGAGCGGATCGCCCGGTTCGCCTTCGACTACGCCGTCGCCAACGGCCGCCGCAAGGTCACGGCCGTTCACAAGGCGAACATCATGAAGCTCTCGGACGGGCTGTTTCTCGAGAGCTGCCGGACCGTGGCCGCGGCCTACGATGGCCGGATCGAGTTCGAGGATCGGATCGTCGACAACATGTGCATGCAGCTGGTCCAGAAGCCGGAGCTGTACGACGTCCTGGTCCTGCCAAACCTGTACGGCGACATCGTGAGCGACCTCGCCGCCGGGCTGGTCGGCGGCCTGGGCGTCGCGCCGGGCGCCAATCTCGGTATCGACGCGGCGGTCTTCGAGCCGGTCCATGGCTCGGCGCCCAAGTACGCCGGCCAGAACAAGGCCAACCCCACGGCGCTCATCCTGAGCGGCGTCCTGATGCTCCGCCACCTCGGCCGCGCCGACGCGGCGACGCGGGTCGAGACCGCCCTGCGCGAAGTCATCGCCGAGGGCAAGGCGACCACGTACGACCTGGGCGGGCCCGCCGGGACCCGCGAGTTCGCCGACGCCGTGATCGAGCGGATGGCCAGCCTGGCCGGCGCCGCACCGGCCGCCCGTTCCTGACCCGTCGGTTGGCCGCTGGCTAGAATGGCTCCAGAGCCCGACGACGAGCGCCGCCTGTCCGTGGCGCGCCCACGTAGCGGCCGCACCCGCAGCGATCTTGTCCAGACCGGAGGCCTCGTCACCCGATGACGTCCGCGCCCACGACCATCAAGCCGGCCGGCACCGCGCCAAACGGGCTGGGCGTCACGCGACGTCGCGATCGGTGGTGGATCGCGCCGAGCGTCCAGGGGACGCTGTTCACGATCCTGGCGACGTACCTCTTCTTCAGCGGCATCGTCTGGACGCCGTGGCTCGGGACGGGCTATGAGGTCGATGGCTACCTCTCGCCGCTGTTCTCACCGCTGATCCGGCCCGACTGGCTGCCGACGTGGCTCAGCCCCGGGCTCCTCATCCTGTGGATCCCGCTGGGCTTCCGGGCCACCTGCTACTACTACCGCAAGGCGTACTACCGGTTCTACTTCGCCGATCCGGCGGGCTGCGCGGTTGGCGAGCCGAAGATCCACCGTGGGTACGCGATGGAGCACGCCCTGCCGTTCATCCTCCAGAACATCCATCGCTACTTCCTGTACCTGGCGTTCATCCCGCTCACGTTCCTGTGGCTCGACCTGATCCCGGCGTTCTTCCCGGAGGGCCACCTTCGCATCGGCCTTGGCGGCGCTCTGTTCCTCGTCAACGTCATCCTGTTGACCGGCTTCTCGCTGTCCTGCAACTCCCTCCGCCACCTGGCCGGGGGGCGCCTCGACTGTTTCTCGTGCTCCCGCCGGGCGAAGGTCCAGCACACGATCTGGCAGCGGCTGACCGCGCTCAATCTCCACCACATGGGTTGGGCATGGGTGAGCTTCATCTCCGTCACCCTCGCTGACCTGTACGTTCGCGGCCTGGCGCTCGGGCTCTTCGTCGATCCCGCCATCCGCCCGTGAACGAGCTCCCGGAGCGCCATCCGCACGACGTCCTCGTCATCGGCGCCGGCGGGGCGGGTCTCAGGGCGGCGATCGAGGCCGCCAGCAAGGGCGCATCGGTCGGGCTGGTCTGCAAGTCGCTGCTTGGCAAGGCCCACACGGTCATGGCGGAGGGCGGCGTCGCGGCGGCCCTGGGCCACGTCGCCCAGAAGGACAGCTGGCAGGTCCACTTCCGGGACACGATGGTCGGCGGCAAGTCGCTCAACCACCCGCGAATGGCCCAGCTCCACGCCCAGGAGGCACCGGACCGGGTCCGCGAGCTGGAGGCCTGGGGCGCGGTCTTCGACCGGACGCGGGACGGACGGATCCTGCAGCGACCGTTCGGTGGGCATACCCACCCGCGCCTGGCCCATGTCGGCGACCGGACCGGCCTGGAGATGATCCGGACGCTCCAGGATAGGGCCGTGTCGGCCGGCGTCGCGGTGTACATGGAGTGCACCATCACCCGCCTGATCTCGCGGCCCGACCGGGTCAAGGGTGCCTTCGGCTACTGGCGCCAGACTGGCCGGCCGGTCGTGTTCCCGGCCAGGGCGGTCGTCCTGGCTACGGGCGGCGTCGGGCGGTCCTATCAGGTCACCTCGAACTCCTGGGAGTACTCGGGCGACGGCCAGGCGATGGCCTACCTCGCCGGTGCGGAGCTCATCGACATGGAGTTCGTCCAGTTCCACCCGACCGGCATGGTCTGGCCGCCGGGTGTCCGCGGCCTGCTGGTCACCGAAGCGGTCCGCGGCGAGGGCGGGATCCTGCGGAACAAGGACGGCGAGCGGTTCATGTGGAAGTACCTGCCCGAGGACCGCCGCAACGAGTACGCCGCGACCGACGAAGAAGCCTCCAAGTGGGTCGACGCGCAGAGCGCCGGCAAGACCACCGACGCCCGACGGCCACCCGAGCTGTCCACCCGCGACAACGTCTCACGGGCGATCTACACCGAGGTCAAGGAGGGCCGCGGCTCGCCGCACGGCGGCGTCTTCCTCGACATCAGCTACCTGCCTGCCGATCACGTTCGCCGCAAGCTGCCGTCGATGTACGAGCAGTTCAAGGAGCTGGCTGACGTCGACATCACCGCCGGGCCGATGGAGGTGGGACCCACGACCCACTACATCATGGGTGGAATCCGGGTGGAGCCCGACACCGGCGAGACCAGCCGACATGGGCTGTACGCCGCGGGTGAGGTCGCCGGCGGCATGCACGGCGCGAACCGGCTGGGCGGCAACTCGCTGTCGGACCTGCTCGTGTTCGGCCAGCGTGCCGGAGCCGCGGCAGCGGCGGCCGCCGCGGACCAGGCCGACGAGCCGCACCTCGACCCCACGGCGGTCCAGGCCGCGGCCGCGGAGGTCGACGCGCCACTGCAGGATCGGCCGGGCGAGGATCCGTACCGGCTGCATGAGGAGCTGCAGTCGGTCATGGGCTCGCTGGTCGGGATCTTCCGGACGGAGAAGGACCTCGACGAGGCCGTCGACCGGCTGGTCGACCTCCGCCGGCGGGCGGGGGACGTGCGGGTCCGGGGCGGCCGGGCGTTCAACCCGGGCTGGGACCTGGCCATCGAGCTTCGGAACATGCTGATCTGCAGTGAGGCCATCGCCCGCAGCGCCCGCGAGCGGCGCGAGAGCCGGGGGGCCCACAGCCGGCTCGATTACCCGGACCTGGATCCGGCGTGGGGCGGGCAGAACAACCTCGTCCGCCTCGCCGGTGAGACCATGGAGGTCGTGATCTCGGCGCTGCCGCCGATGCCCGACGACCTCCGCCAGCTGATCACCACGGAGTGACCTGAATGCCCGACGCGCACCTGAGTGTCTTTCGCGGGACGCCCGGCACCACGCCGACCTTCGAGGACTTCGACGTGCCGGCGGAGGAGGGGATGGTCGTCCTCGACGCCCTCCACTGGATCCAGGCGAACGCGGCGCCAGACCTGGCGGTGCGCTGGAACTGCAAGGCGGCCAAATGCGGCTCATGCAGCGCGGAGGTCAACGGCCGGCCGCGCCTCACGTGCAAGACCCGGCTCTCGGACTTCGAGGCGGGCGAGACGATCACCGTCGAGCCGATGCGCGCCTTCCCGCTCATCAAGGACCTCGTGACCGACGTGTCCTGGAACTACGAGGTCAACCGCCGGATCACCCCGTTCTCGCCGCCGGCGGAGCCGCCCCAGGCGGAGTGGCGCTGGCAGCAGGAGGACATCGAGCGGGTCCAGGAATTCCGCAAATGCATCGAGTGCTTCCTATGTCAGGACGTCTGCCACGTCCTGCGCAACCACGAGACCGAGCAACCGTTCATGGGGCCCCGCTACCTGGTCCGGGCGGCCGGCCTGGAGATGCACCCGATGGACACCGCCGACCGGCGGGAGTACCTCAAGGACGAGGGCGGGATCGGCTACTGCAACATCACGAAATGCTGCACCGAGGTCTGCCCGGAGCACATCAAGATCACCGACAACGCGATCATCCCGCTCAAGGAGCGGGTCGCGGACAAGTACTACGACCCGATCCAGATCGTTGTCCGCAAGCTGCGTGGCAAGGGGAACAGCAGCTGAGCGGCGATCCGGAGCTCTGGCCGGCTGAGCCGATTGCGCCGGGCGGGCGCCGGTTCATCATCCGGACGGACGGCGCCGCGAGGGGCAATCCAGGACCGGCATCGCTCGGCGCCGTCCTGATCGACGCCGACCGGTTGGACGCCCTCGATCCGCTGGCACCGGCCGACGCATCCATCTCCGAGTTCCTGGGGGTCCAGACCAACAACGTCGCCGAGTACACGGGCGTCCTGCGAGCCCTGCGTCTGGCGACCGATCTCGCCGCCGACGAGGTGGACCTGCTACTCGATTCCAAGCTCATCGTCGAGCAGCTGTCGGGGCGCTGGCGGATCAAGGACGCGAAGCTCATCCCGCTGGCGATCGAGGCGCGACGGCTGCTCGGCGGGTTCCGCCGCTGGTCGGCGACGCACGTGCCACGGGCGCAGAACTCGGCCGCCGATGCCCTGGCCAACGAGGCCATCGACCGGGTCGCCGTGGGTGGACCGGCTTCGGTCGTGCGGGGGCTCCGGCCCGAGCCGGCCTGATGCCGACCGATCCCCGGCACGATCGACACTGGCCGCGGGACGCGCCGGTCCGCTGGGACTGGCTCTTCGGCCGACTCGCCTACCAGGCCGCGGCCGTCGTTTCGGCGGCGGCGCACCTGGTGATCGGGTTCCTGCTGCTCTTCCGCCTGGGGTCGGAACCGCTGGATTGGCTGCTTGCCGTCGCCTGGGGTGGTCTGGCGCTGTTCGCAGTGTGGTCGTGGTGGTTCCATCGCTGGCGGATCGTGGCCGCGCCGGTCGTCATCGCGGCGCTGGCGATCATCACCGGACGGGGACTCGCCTAGACCGCGGAACGCGGCCCGTCCCCGCGGCGTCTGGGCGACCATGAGACCTCAACGACAACCACTCCTCGCCGTTCCCGTCCTGCTGCTGGTCCTCGTGGGCTGCGGTCCCGCGACGCTGAGCCCGTCGCCATCGGGGAGCCCCGCGCCGCCGTCGGCTGCACCGTCCGGGTCGGCAGCGCCGCCGTCAGCCAGCCTGGAGGCGTCCGAACCGGGGGAGGCCGGACCCATCGGCAGCCTCGTTGGCACGGGCTGGAGGGTGCTCGAGGTCGGTGGTGTCGTGCCCGAGGCCGGCAGGGAGCCGACGCTGGCGTTCCGGGACGACCTCGTCGTCGGGTCGACCGGCTGCAACGAGTACGGCGGCCCGGTCACGATCGACGGGCTGACCATCGAGGTCGGCGACGTCGCGACCACCCTGATCCTGTGCGAAGGGCCGGTCGGAACGATGGAAGCAGCGTTCATGCGCGCGCTCAACGACGCCACGGACCTTGCGCCCCAGGGCGCCAACCTGCTCATCCGCGGACCTGGCGGCGAGATCCTGCTTCGGCCGGACGCGACGGTCGGCGGTTAGCGCCGAACGCTCGTTCGGTTTCGGGCCACTGCTGGTCCTTGCGCGTACAATCGGGACTGTCAGCGAGGCGGTCGGATGGTCGCGCGCTGGCCGGTTCGCCGGCCGGCGTGAGGAAAGTCCGAGCTCCGCAGCGCAGGGTGGCGGGTAACGCCCGCCCGCCGAGAGGCGAGGACCAGTGCCACAGTGACGATGCCGGCCGGCGGCTCTGCCGTCGGTCGGAGTGAAACGGGCAAACTCCACCCGGAGCAAGGCCAAATAGGAGGGCGCAACCCGGTTCGCCGGGGGAGAGGTGCGCTGCCCAGCCCTCGGGTCGGCCGCACGAGCCGTCGGGTAACCGGCGGCCTCAGATGGATGGCCATCACCGCCCGCAAGGACGGTACAGAACTCGGCTTACAGACCGCCTCGCTGACAACCTCCACCCGCCATGGCATTGCCCTGGATCGCTGGGCGATCCAACGGACGCCCGAAACCCGAATTCCGGACCCCGGCGCGCGGCCCAGCGGTCACTTGGATCGCTGGGCGATCCAGAGCGGCGTCGGTGGCCCAGCCTCTGGAACATCACGTGTTCCAAGTGACGAACGAAGCGGCCGCCAGAGGGCTTCATCGGTCGATTGGAACCAGTGGTGTTCCAGACGACGTCGGATTCGAGGTTGATCGGCCGCCTGGTCAGCGCCGGCGGTCGCTTGGAACCAATGAAGTTCCAGCCGCGCCGTGGCGCAAGGCCCCGCGCCTAGTCCTCGTCGGGTCGGAAGATGTGCGCGGCCGTGCAGCCGTTGCAGATCGGGGTGGCCGAGTCGAGGTCGCCCAGGGGGATCGGCACGCGCCGGTCGGGGAGGAGGCATTCCACGTCGTACAGGCGATCAGCCGTGGCGTCGACGTGGATGATTCGACGGAAGGTGCACCGCTTGATGCGGTGCGGCGCGAGTCGATACGCGTCCGGCTCCGGTGTGACGATTGGGAGCGGGAGGGCCATGTTGGGCTGGGGCCTCGCTGTGTCGCGCGGACGAAGTGGCTCGGCAGCCTAGCATTCCGATCGGACGAACGGCAACAATCTAAACGTACTAGACTCCGGCCGCCGATCCACCGTGCGGCAACTACCGGGAGAGTGGGTGGACCAGGGGCGGCAGGGGCACGCGTCGCAAGAACCGCAGAGCGCGGACACCGGTGCGCCGTTTGGCGCAGCGGGGTCAGGTGCTGACGCCCTGGACCCGTCGCCGTCCCTTCCCTTGCTCGATGGGCGATCGCCGTTCGTCACGACCTGTCCGTTCCTTCGCGGCACGGTCGACGACGGATCACTCACCGTCCCGCTGGAAGAGCCCGACTACGTCAATCGCTGCGCGGCCTTCGGCGAGCCCAAGCCCCAATCGCTCCGCCAGCAGGAGCTGGTCTGCCTGACGGCGGCCCACGCCGACTGTCCCCGGTACCTGCGCGGTTCGCTGCGACTGCAGGCCGAGACGGCGGTCGAACGGGTCAAGGCGCGGCGACCCAGTTCGCCGATCCTGCTGTCCGGCCTGCTCCTCGTCGTGTCGGCCACGCTGTCGTTCGCCTTCGTCGTGTCGCGTGGCGGCCTCAGCACACCGGCCTTCGCCACGCCCGGCCCGCAGGTCGCCGGCATCACCGGGACGCCGACCCCCACGTCCACGCCGGTCGCGACACCCGAACCGACGATCGCCCCGACACCACAACCGACCCCGCCACCGACCCCGTCACCAACGCCGTCACCAACGCCGCCCCCAACGCCCCCGCCGACGCCGACGCCACCTGCCACCCCGGCCCCACAGCCGACGAGCGACCGTTACCAGTACCTCACCCCGTGCCCCAACCAGCCCGATTGCTGGATCTACGTCATCCGGCGCGGCGACGCCCTCTACAACCTGGCCAACTACTTCGGCCACTCGCTCGACACGATCTACCGCTGGAACCCGTGGGCTCGGAACGGGATCCACCCGGGCGATCAGCTGCGGATGCCACCCCCGACCCGATAGGGCTGGTCACGCCGTCGATCGACTTCAGGCGGACGGGCCGGAAGCGGGTCCGCGCACCAGCTGCTTGCGGAGCCACCGCGCCAACCCAGGCATGGGTGCAAATACGCCATTGACGGCGCCCTCGCGCGCGCTATCATGCCGTCAAGTGGCATGAAGTGGTGAGAAGTGGGGAGCGATGGCAATGGCCCACGATCCGCACCGCTCACCCGGCCACGCCAGGCCGTCCGAGCCCAGCCGTCACGGATTCGGCGGCCCCGGCCACGTCGAGAAATAGAGGCAGACCCGACAGGTGTTCACCGGCGAGTACCGGCATTCGGTGGACGACAAGGGACGGATCGCCGTCCCTGCGAAGTTCCGCTCGCAGCTTGCGGCCGGGGCGGTCGTCTCGCGCTGGCTCGACGGTTGCCTGGCGATCCACACCCAGCCGGGCTGGGACGGCCTCGAGACACGGGTCGCCGGCCTGCCGATCACGGACGGCAACGCCCGGCTCTTCCAGCGCTACGTCTTCGCCGGAGCCTTCGAGGCCGACCTGGACCGCCAGGGCCGCGTCGTCGTTCCGGCCTACCTGCGCGACTGGGCGGGACTCGCCGGTGAGGCGGTCATCGTCGGGTCGCGCGATCACGCCGAGATCTGGGCACCGGCTCGCTGGGACGAGTACGCCCGCGCGCTCGAGGACCCGGACCAGCTGGCCCAGGCGCTCGACGGGCTCGGGATCTAGGCCACCACATGCGCTTCCAGGATCCGTTGCGGATCCGTTCATCGGCCATTGGAGGAGAGATGGAGGTTGGGCACCTGCCGGTGCTGGCGGAGGAGGTCATGTCGACGCTCGCGCCTGCCCCGGGCAGCCTCCAGATCGACGCCACGGTCGGTGGCGGTGGGCACACGGAGCGGATCCTGGGAGCGACCACGCCTGATGGCCGCCTCCTCGGTCTCGACGCCGATGGGGCGGCCATCGCCAGAGTCGACGCGCGGCTCCGGCCCCGCTTCGGCGATCGGCTCGTCCTCCGCCAGGCGAACTTCCGGGAGCTCGCCGCGGTCGCGCCAGAGGCGGGCTTTGGCCAGGTCGACGGGCTGCTGTTCGACCTTGGCCTGTCGAGCTTCCAGCTCGCGGACACGGACCGCGGGTTCGGCTTCCGCGCCGGCGGCCCGCTGGACATGCGGTTCGACCCGTCCCGCGGCACGTCCGCCGCGGACCTCGTCGGGACGCTCGATCAGCAGGAGCTGACCGCCCTCTTCCGTCGTTACGGCGAGGAGCCGTTCGCGCCCCGGATTGCCCGTGCCATCATCGAGAGTCGACGGGCGGCGCCCATCACGACCGCGGAGGAGCTCGCCGCGCTGGTCGAGCGGGTCGCCCCCAAACCACCCCCCGGTCGCCGCCGGGTCCACCCCGCCACTCGGGTCTTCCAGGCCCTCCGGATCGCCGCCAACGAGGAGCTCGACGCCCTCCAGGAGGGACTCGCCGCGGCCGTCGAGCTGCTCCGACCCGGCGGTCGTCTGGTCGTCCTCAGCTACCACTCCCTCGAGGACCGGATCGTCAAGCGGTTCTTCCAGGCCGAACGGCGAGGCTGCGTTTGCCCGCCGCAGGTGCCCGTCTGCGTCTGCGGACGGAACCCGCGCCTGCGCCTGGTGACGAGTCCCTCGCTCACGCCGACGAGCGACGAGATCGCGGCCAATCCCCGTGCTCGGAGTGCCCGTTTGCGGGCCGCCGAGCGGATCGCAGCCTGAGCACCGGAAGGAGGTTCCCGTGAGCAAGCGACACCAGGCCAGCCGGCGCAAGGCCTACGGCCGCCGCCAGCACGAGTTACGCGAGCGGCACGAGCGCGCCCGCCTGCCCGAGCACGGCGAGTTCGCCCACGACGAGCCGGCCGGCGCCAGCGGCGCCGATCCGTTCGGGTTCCTCGATCCTCGGACCAATCGCCTCCACTTCGCCGTCGGCGACTGATGGCCGTTTACCAGGGCGCTCGGCGACGCTCCCTCCTCGACCTGCCGTTCGTCCCCCGGCCGGCCGGTCATCGAGAGGCTGCCGAGGCACCGCCGCGCCGCCGCCTGCGCGGCGCCGTCCGGGCCAAGCGCCGGTCGAACCGGATGGGCTTCGTGCTCGGTGGAATCGTCCTGATCTTCCTCCTTGCCTTCTTCTCCCTGGCCCAGACCATCAGCGTCGCCGCCACGAGCTACGACATCGACCGCCTCATCCGCGAGCGTGAGCAGCTCGAAGCCCAGGTCCGCGATCTCCGGTCCGATCTCGGCCGGTGGGCCGGCGAACCGGCCATCCGAAAGCTGTCAATCGACGCGGGCCTCGGCCAGCTCGCCGAACCGCGCGTCCTGCCGTAGCGCCGGCCAACCGATCGATCGATGGGACGAACCGACTCCCGCGGCCGCCTGCTCGTCCTGCTGGTGGTGTTCGTGGTCATTGCTACGGCGCTGGTCTCGCGGCTGGCGTGGTGGCAAGTCGCCCGGCGCGATGCCCTCGCCGCCGACGCCCGTCGCCAGACGGCCATGCGGATCGAGACGCCCAGCCGGCGTGGTGCGATCTATGACCGCAGCGGGGTCGTGGTCCTGGCGACGACCGCAGACCGCCAGCGCCTGGTTGGCGCCCCGGACCAGCTGACGACGAAGGGCCGTCGCGACGCCGTAGCGGAACTCGCCGAGATCCTCGGCCTCGACGCAGCGGGCAAGACGGCGCTGGACGCCAAGCTCGCCGGCGACAAGCGCTACGTCGTCCTGCAGCGGGACATTGCGCCGGAGGTTGCCGAAACGATCCGGGAAGCGATCGCCGGCGAGCGCCTGGAAGGCATCAGCCTCGAGCCGGAGCCCGTCCGCGTGTATCCCCAGGCGGGCGGCGGCCCGGACACGACGCTGGCCGCCCACCTCCTCGGCTTCGTCAATCGCGACGGCGTAGGCCAGTACGGGATCGAGCAGTTCTACCAGGGGATCCTGGCCGGTTCGCCGCGGGTGGTGTTCGCCCAGAAGGATGTCAACGCCCGCCCGATTCCGGAGAGCGCGATCGTCGACGACGCCGGCATCCCCGGTTCGGACATCCGGCTGACGATCGATGCCGGCCTCCAGCTGGCCGTCGAACAGGAGATCCTCGCGGCCTGGCTGGCCGACAAGGCCGTCAGCGTCTCAGCGGTCGTGCTCGATCCGTACACCGGCGAGATCTACGCCGAGGCGTCCTATCCGTCCTACGACGCCAGCAACTACGCGGCGATCGCCCAGGATAACCCGTCGCGGTTCCTCGACCCGGTGATCAGCCGGGTCTACGAGCCCGGTTCCGTGTTCAAGATGCTCACCGCGGTGGCGGCGCTCGAGTCCGGCGAGGTCACGACCACGACCAGGGTCAAGGACGTCAAGACGCTGAAGCTCGACGGTGGCCGGACCCACATCGAGAACGCCGACCAGCGGGGCATGGGCTGGATCACGTTCGAGGACGCGATCGCCTACTCCCGGAACGTGGTCGCCGCCAAGGTCGCCCTGGGGCTCGGCGAGACGACCCGCGACGCCTCGACCGAGTTGTACGAGACGTGGACCCGGCTGGGCTTCGGCAGCCCCACCGGGGTCGACCTGTCCGGAGAGGTGAACGGGCTGGTGCGCGATCCCGCGATCGACGAGTGGCGCCAGGTCGACCTCGCCAACGGCGCCTTCGGCCAGGGCGTGGCCGTGACCCCGATGCAGCTGGGACAGGCCTTCGCGGCGATGGTCAACGGCGGCCGGCTCGTCAAGCCGCACGTCGTCAAGGCCATCGGCGACGACGAGATCGCCATCGCGCCGCCACCAACGGTCCTCGATCCGGAGCTCAGCCCGACGCTGGTCAGGATGATGCATCACGTCGTCGCCGAGGTGCCCTTCTACCGCGACCGGACCCTGATCCCCGGTTACGAGGTGGGGGGCAAGACCGGAACAGCCCAGATCTGGGACAGCGAGAAGGGCGCCTGGAAGAACCTCCTCTACAACTACTCGTTCGTCGGCTACGTGGCCCGCGAGCCGGGCAAGCCGGACCTCGTGATTGCCGTCCAGATCCACGAGGGACGCCCGACGACCGCCCGGGTGGGCGCGCTCGAGATGCCGGTCATGTCGTTCGAGCTGTTCCGGCGGATCGCCCACGACGCGATCGAGACACCCGGCCTGCTGGCCGACCGCCCGCCCGTCCAGCCATCGGACGGGCCGTCCGGTCCGCCGCCGGTCACCGCCGACCGGTGAGTGGCGCCTGTGCCACACTCACCGCCGTGACCGACGACCACGTCGTGTCCCCTGCGCCGGAGGCCGCGGGGACCGCCTTCACGGCCGACGAGATCGCCCAGGTCACCGGCGGCCGGCTGCTCGCCCGGTCCGCGCGCCCGGTTCGCGGGGCCGCGGTCAATTCGCGGGTCGTCGAGCCCGGCCAGCTGTTCGTGGCCCTCCCGGGCGAGCACACCGACGGTCACCGCTTCCTCGATGCCGCCGTCGCCGCCGGAGCCGGCGCGCTGATCGTCACCCGGCCACCGGCGGATCCGGCGGCCCTGGGCGACGTGACGATCGTCCAGGTCGTCGATGCGCTGGCCGCCCTGCAGGCGCTGGCGGCCGACTGGCGGACGCGGTTCGATCCGCTCGTCGTCGGCGTCACCGGGTCGATCGCCAAGACGTCCACCAAGGAGGCGGCAGCGACCGTCCTGGCCGAACGCCTCCTGACGCTCAAGAACGAGGGCAACCTGAACAACGAGATCGGCCTGCCGCTGACCGTCCTCCGGCTGGGGCCGGAACACCAGGCGGCCGTCCTGGAGATGGGCATGTACGTCGGCGGCGAGATCGCCGACCTGGCCCGAATCGCCCGCCCTGAGATCGGCGTCGTCACCGCCGTCCAGCCGGTCCACCTCTCCCGGATCGGGACGATCGAGGCGATCGAGCGAGCGAAGGGCGAGCTCGTGGAGGCCCTGCCGCGGGACGGGGTGGCGATTCTCAACGCCGACGACGAGCGGGTCCGGCGGATGGCCGACCGGACCGACGCCGCGGTGACGACCTACGGCTTCGCCGAGGACGCCGATGTCACCGCGGACGACGTGGCATCCGCCGGCGCCGGCGGGATGCGTTTCATCCTGCGGAGCGTCACCGAGCGACGTCCGGTCGCGATCCCGGGGCTCGGCCGGATGGCCGTCCACAACGCGCTCGCCGGGGCGGCGGTCGGGCTTGCCGCGGGGCTTGGCCTCGACGACATCGTCACCGGCCTGGGCCGGGGGTGGTCGGCGCCCCACCGGGCGCAGCTCGTGACTGCCGGCGGTGTGACGGTCGTCGACGACTCGTACAACGCCTCCCCCGCCTCGGTCAGCGCGGCGCTGGAGCTCCTTTCCGGCCTGCCGGGCCGGCGGGTGGCGGTCCTCGGCGAGATGCTCGAGCTTGGCGATGGCCACGAGGATGGCCATCGCGCTGTCGGCCGCGCCGCCGCGGCGACCGTCGAGCTGCTGTGCGTGGTCGGCGACGGCGCGGCCGGGATCGCCGAGGGCGCCGCGACCGCCGGCCTCCCCGCCGACCGGATCCTCCGGTCGGCCGATGCCGAAGGTGCCTTCGACCAGGTGCGGCACCGGCTCCGAGACGGCGACGTGGTCCTCGTCAAGGCCTCGCGGGGCATCGGCCTCGACCGGCTCGTCGACGCCCTCGCCGCCGACCTCGGCGGGGACCGGCCTGCGCCCCGGATCGCGGGTTTGGCAACGTGAGGGCCATCGAGCTCATCCAGGGCCTGCTGCTGGCATTCGCCATCGTCGTGATCCTGATGCCGCCATACATCCGCCTCCTGCGCTGGGTGGGGATGGGCAAGCAGATCCTCGAAGAGGGCCCGGAGACCCACTACGTCAAGCAGGGCACGCCGACGATGGGCGGCCTGCTACTGATCATGGTCGTCCTCGCCCTGTACGTCCTCCTCAACGGGCTCCCGGAGCGCGGCGTCATCGCGCCCCTGGCGGCGCTCGCGTTCGTGGGCCTGCTGGGTGCGGCCGACGACTACTTCAACGCCCGAACGGGCGAGGGGATTCGGGCGCGGGCCAAGATGCTGTGGCTCGTCGTCGTCGCCTGCGTGGCGGCGTTCCAGATCCAGTCGACCTACCAGATCGACGCGATCTCGGTGCCGTTCGTGGGGCCGGTCGAGGTCAACCCGTGGATCTACATCTTCTTCGCCGCGTTCGCGATCGTGGCGGCGGCCAATGGCGTCAACCTCACGGATGGGCTGGACGGCCTGGCCGGCGGGACGCTCGTCTTCGCCTTCGTGGCGTTCCTCCTGATCGCGCTGCTAAACCAGGTCCCGCAACCAGACGGAACGCTGAGCAACCAGCCGAATATCGCCTTCCTGTGCGCGCTGCTGATCGGCGGGTTGCTGGGCTTCCTGTGGTTCAACGTCCACCCGGCCCAGATCTTCATGGGTGACTCCGGGTCGCTGGCCCTTGGCGCGACGCTGGCGGTCATCGCCCTCATCACCGGGCAGATCCTGGTGCTGCCGTTGATCGGGCTGATCTTCGTCGTCGAGACGGGCTCGGTGATCGTCCAGGTCCTGTACTTCAAGCTCACGGGCGGCAAGCGAATCTTCCGGATGTCCCCCATCCACTACCACTTCGAGCTGGGTGGCTGGGACGAGGAGAAGATCACCCTCCGGTTCTGGATCGTCGCGATCCTGGCCGGACTGCTGGGTGTAACGCTGTTCCTGTCATCGATCCAGCTGGTATGACGACGATGACGACGGTCAGCCCGATCGACCCCGACGCCCTCACCCTCGATGCCGTGCGCGCGGGGGCCCTGCGCGGCCGTCCGGTGACCGTTCTGGGCTTCGCCCGGAGCGGGATCGCGCTGGCCCGGTTCCTGGCCGACGCGGGCGCCCGGGTGACGGTCTACGACGGCCGGCCCGCGGACGCGCTGGCCGACGCAACGGCGCAGCTCGACGGCCGCGAGGTGCGGCTTCTCGCGGGACCCGACGTCGATCCCGCCGACGCGTGGGCGGACGCCGAGCTGGTGACGACCTCGCCCTCGATCAACCCCGACTACCCGACGACCGAGCCTCGGCTCCGAGGCGCCCTCAAGGCGCTCGTGGCCGCGCGGCACGCCGGCGACGCGACCGCTCCCGCGCTCGTCTCCGAGCCGGATCTCTTCCTCCGGCTATGCCCCGCGCCGACGATCGGCGTGACCGGGACGAAGGGCAAGACCACGACGGCGTCGCTGACGGCCGCGATCCTGGCCGCCGACGAGGCGCATCCGGTCGTTCTCGGCGGCAACATCGGCGTCCCGCTGCTCGATCGACTCATGGAGCTCACCCCTAGGCACCGGGTGGTGTACGAGCTCTCTGAGCTCCAGCTGCCGACGCTGTCGCGCGGCACGACCGTCGCCGTCTATACCAACGTCACCTCCGACCACCTCGACCGGCACGGAACGCTCGACGCCTATCGACGGGTCAAGCACCGGCTCGCCGAGCTCGTCGACCCCGACGGCGCGCTGGTCCTCAATGCCGATGACCCGATCGTCGCCGGCTACGCGGACGGAGCTCGCACCCGCGTTATCCGGTACTCGGTGGGGGAGCCACCGGCCGGCGGACTCGGTGTCCGGAACGGCTGGATCACCGCCGACACGGCCGGTCCGGTCCTGCCGGTGGAGGAGCTGCGAATTCCCGGCCGGCACAACATTTCGAACGCGCTGGCCGCGGTCGCCGTGGCGATCGACTTCGGAATGGAGCCCGGGGCCATCCGCGCCGCCGCGGCGGCCTTCACCGGCGTCGAGCATCGCCTCGAGCGGGTTGCGGTCATCGACGGCGTTCGGTTCGTGAACGACTCCCAGGGCACCCAGCCGGACGCCGTGATCGCCGCGTTGCGTGCCTATGACCCACCCGTCATCCTCATCGCCGGCGGCCGCGACAAGGGCGTGGACCTCGCCGACCTGGCGTCGGAGGTCGGCGAGCGGACCGCAGCCGCCGTCCTGATCGGCGAGAGTGGGCCACACATGGCCGAGCAGTTCCGGGCGGCCGGTCAGCCGAACGTCGAGATCGCGCCGTCGCTCGACGCGGCCATCGAGCGGGCGGATGCCCTTGCCCGAGCCGCCCTGGCGACGCACCCGGGCAGCGAGACGGCGACGGTGTTGCTCAGCCCGGCCGCAGCCAGCTTCGACATGTTCGAGGACTACGCCGCCCGGGGGCGGGCGTTCAAGACGGCCGTGGCGGCGCTGGCCGCCCGGCGGGGGGAGGGGAGGACGCGATGAGCATCGTCCGAACGATCGCCGGCAACGCCCCGGCAAAGCCGCAGGCTCGGCCGCGTCACCCCACCAAGGCCAAGCCCACGCCCAAGACCGTCCTCCGGCGCGATCAGCACCAGCCCGACTACCTGATCCTCGTCGCGGTCGTCGCCCTGGCGGGGATCGGCATCCTGATGGTCTACTCCTCGTCCGCCATCCGCTCCTATCTCGGCCCCGAGGCGGACACGCTGGCCTTCGTGGGTCCCCAGATCCAGTGGGGCGTCCTCGGCGTGATCGCGATGGTCGTGATGATGCGGGTCGACTACCGCTACCTCCGGCTGGTCTCGATCGCGTTGTTCGTCATCGCGCTGGCCGTGCTGGTCCTCGTCCTCCTGCCACCGATGGGCCCGCTCCAGCCTCGGATCGTGGGCGGCTCGGCGCGCTGGCTCCAGCTGGGCCCGCTGCCGGCGGTCCACCCGGCCGAGTTCGCCAAACTGGCCCTGATCATCTACCTGGCCCACTGGATGGCGAAGCGGGGCACCAGCATCCGGCACTTCTGGGGCGGGACGATCGCCTTCCTGATCATCGCCACGCCGGTCGTTGCGCTCGTCTTCAAGGAACCCGACCTCGGTACGACGATCGTCATCGCCGGGACGGCATTCACGATGTTCTTCGCTGCGGGCGCGAACCTCGTCCATATCTGCGGGATCGCTATCGCCGCCTTCAGCGCCCTTCTCGTCGCCGGCCTGCGGGGCTACCAGATCGACCGGATCCGGGCGTTCCTCGACCCCTGGAGCGACCCCCTTGGCACGGGCTTCCACACGATCCAGGGCCTGATGGCGCTGGCCCTCGGTGGGGTCTTCGGTGCCGGGCTCGGCGAGAGCCGGCTGGCCGGCGGGCTGTACCTGCCCAACGCCAGCAACGACTTCATCTTCGCGATCATCGGCGAGGAGTTCGGGCTGCTGGGCGCCGGGATGGTCGTCGGGCTGTTCGTCGTGCTGGCCTACGCCGGGATCCGCACCGCGCTGCGGGCGCCGGACACGTTCGGTGCCCTCCTCGCCGCGGGGATCACCGCCTGGCTGTGCATCCAGGCCTTCATCAACATCGCCGTCGTCGTCGCCCTGCTGCCCGTGACCGGCATCACCCTGCCGTTCATCAGTTCCGGTGGCTCTTCGCTCATCATCAGCTTTGCCGCAGTCGGGATCCTGCTGTCGATCTCGCGTGAGACCGTGGAACGAGGAAGTTGGAACGATGCGCCTGCTGATCGCGGGCGGGGGTACGGGCGGACACATCTACCCGGCGCTCGCCGTCGCCCGATCGCTCAAGACGCTCCGGCCGGCCGGACCGGACGCCGCTGAGCTCAGCTGGCTCGGCGGCCATCGCGGGTTCGAGGCGGCGATCGTCCGGGGTTCCGGGATTCCCCTGCGGCGGCTCGTGCTGCGCTCGCTGCGGACCGTCGAGCGCGACGTCCACCTGGTACTCGACCCGCTGCGCCTGGTGGCGTCCGTCCCGCAGGCGGCGGCAATCCTCGCCCGGGAGCGGCCCGCCGCGATCTTCACGACCGGCGGCTACGTGGCCATCCCGACCCTCCTCGCCGCCGCGCCGCTGGGGATCCCGGTCCTGCTGTGGGACGGCAATGTCATCCCGGGCCGGAGCGTCCGCGTCACCGCCCGTCTGGCCGATGCCATCGCCGTCTCGTTCGAGGCGACGTGCGAGGCGCTGGCCGGCGCCGGCCGGCCGTGCTTCGTCACCGGCACGCCGATCCGCGACACCCGCGAGATCGATCGCGAGGCGGCGCGCACGCGGCTGGGCATTCCCGCCGGCGCCAGGGTCCTGCTGATCTTCGGCGGCTCGCAGGCCGTCCGCCGGTTCAACGCCGCCGTGACCGAGGTCCTGCCGGCCCTCGTTGACCGGGTCCACGTGATCCACGTGACCGGCGAGGAGGGCTACGCCGCGGCCCTCGCTGCGCGGGAACTGCTACCGGACGACCGCCGCGGGCGATACCAGCCCCACCCGTTCCTGCGCGACGACATGCTGCCCGCCCTGGCGGCCGCGGACCTCGTCATCGGCCGGGCCGGCTCGAGCACGCTGGCCGAGGTCACTGCGCTGGGCCTGCCGATGGTCGTCGTGCCGTACCCCCATGCCGCCGGGCACCAACGCGCCAACGCCCGGGTGTTGGCCGAGGCCGGCGCGGCGCGGCTCGTCGAGGACGAGGCCTTCGACGCCCAGGCCGTGCTGGACGCCGCGGCGATCCTCGAGGACCCCGACATCCACGTCCGGATGTCAGCGGCAGCTCGTGAGCTCGGACGCCCGGCGGCGGCCGACGTGGTCGCGGAGATCCTGCTGGCGATGGCCGAGCGCCGGCCGCTGCCCGACTCCGTCGAGATCGAGCGGCGTTCGCGAGGCGTCCGATGAACGCCGCCACGGCGCCCTTCGACGCGCTCGCGATCGGCTCGGAGATCCAGCGCCGGATCGGCGTCAAGACGTCGCGCGACGAGCCACTGGGCCGGTTCACGACGATGCGGGTCGGCGGCCCGGCGGACCTGTTCGTGGTCGCCCACAACCGGATGGAGCTGCGGGCCCTGGTCCGCTTCGCTCGATCGCGCGACCTGCCGCACCTGCTGCTCGGTCGTGGCAGCGATGTCGTGATCAGCGATCGGGGGGTTCGCGGCCTGGTCATCCAGAACCGGGCCGAAGGGTCGCGGATCGAAGGGGAGCGCTACACCGCCGAATCGGGTGTCCCGATGGCCCGCGCCGCGACGGAGACGCAGAAGGCCGGCCTGTCGGGGCTCGAATTCGGGCTGGCGGTGCCCGGCACGGTCGGCGGAGCGGTCTGGGCCAACGCCGGCGCCCACGAATCGGAGATTGCGGCGGTCGTCGAATTGGCCGACGTGCTCACGGGCGACGGATCGGAATCCCGGCTTGCCGCTTCGGACCTGGGCTTCGCGTACCGCGACAGCCGGCTGAAGCAGACGCCCGGGGAAGTCGTCCTGTCCGCCACGTTCTCGCTGGCCAACGCGGACGCCGAGGCAATCAAGGAGCGTCTCGACGACATCCGGCGCTGGCGGCAGGCCCACCAGCCGCTGGGGTTGCCATCGGCCGGCAGCGTCTTCCGGAACCCGGACGGTGATTCGGCCGGCCGGCTTATCGAGGCGGCGGGCCTCAAGGGCCACCGGATCGGTGGCGCCGTCGTCAGCGAGAAGCACGCCAACTTCATCGTCAACGACCAGAAGGGCTCGGCCGCCGACGTCCGACGGCTGGTCGACCTGGTCGCGGCGCGGATCGCCGAGGAGCACGGCGTCCAACTGGTGGAGGAGGTCGTCTTCCTCGGCGACTGGACCGGCTGGCCGTGGCCGGCCGATGGCGGGCCGGGATGACGGGGACCGCGGCCCAGCCGCCGATCGTGGTCCTGCTGGGTGGTCCCTCGGCGGAGCACGACGTCTCGATCGTCTCGGGCACGTCGATCGCCGAGGCGCTGGTGGCGGACGGCTACGACGTCGAAGCGTGGCTGATCGATCTCGACGGCGGCTGGTGGCGACTGCCGGCCGACCACCGACGCGACGGCCGGCCGGCCGCCGCCTACGACGACCCGGCCGCGCTCGGTGGCCTGGGCCCCGTCCGGGTGGGGGCGGCGATCGACGAGCTATCCGGCCGCGACCCGGCGCCGGTTGTCTTCGTCGCCCTCCACGGCCCCTTCGGGGAGGACGGCCGGGTCCAGGCGCTGCTCGAGGCCGCCGGCCTCGCCTATACCGGCTCCGGCGTCACTGCGTCCGCGCTGGGCATGGACAAGGCGCTTTTCAAGCGGCTGTGCCGGGGCATCGGCCTGCCGATCGTCGACTGGATCGAGATCCCGGCCGTCCGCTGGCGGGAGGACCGCGACACGGTCCTCGGGCAGCTGGGGGCGTTCGCCCGGGGCACGGGCGACGAGCGGCTGATGATCAAGCCCTCCGGCCTCGGGTCATCGGTCGGGATGACGCTGGCCCACGGGCCGGCGGAGCGGCCGGCCGCGCTGGACCTCGCGTTCCGGTACGACACCGTCGCCCTCGCCGAGCGCTACCTCGAAGGGGCGCGCGACCTCGAGGTGTCGGTGATCGGCAACGATCCGGCCCACCTCGAGCTGTACGGCCCGGGCGAGATCATCGCCGGCCACGAGTTCTACGACTTCGAGGCCAAGTACACCCCGGGCTTGTCCGAGACCTCGGTCCAGGCGGAGGTCCCGGCCGCGATCGCCACCGCGATGCGCAAGATTGCCCGCGACGCCTACCGGGGCATCGCCGCGGAGGGCTTCGCCAGGGTCGACTTCCTGCTCCAGGGCGAGACGGTCTACCTCTCGGAGATCAACACCATCCCGGGGTTCACCCCGATCAGCCTCTTCCCGACGATGCCATCGGCCGGCGGCCTCGACTTCGCGGCAGTCTGCCGGCGGATCGTCGACCTCGCCTTGGAGCGGCATGCCAACCGCGCCGGGGTCCGGCTCGTGCCGGCCGACCTGCCCAGGTGAGCCACCGATGACCCAGCGCCCGCGCGGGCGGACGGGGGGCCACGCCCGTCGCAGCCGGCCGATCCGGCGGGCGTCGGCGGGCCTGTCGGCGGTCCGGGCCGGGGCGGCCCTGGCGATGCTCGCCTCCGCCGGCGCGATCTACGGGCTGGCCGCCTCGCCGGCCTTTGCCTTTGCCAACCTCGAGCTGATCGGCGTCCGGTTCACCGATCCAGCCGCGGTCCAGGGCCGGCTGGCCATCCCGGAGGGAGCCAACCTGTTCGGCCTCCGGACCGAGGTACTCGAGGCGTCGCTGGCCGACCTGCCGACCGTCCTCGGCGCGTCGGTGGAGGTTCGCCTGCCCGACACCGTCGCGGTGTCGATCCAGGAACGGGAGCCGATCCTCGTCTGGAAGATCGGCGACCGCCGGTTCCTCGTCGACCGGGAGGGCGCCCTGTTCGCGGAAGTCCCCGACGCCCGCGGACTTCGGATCATGGACGACCGCCGGGCGGCGTCGGTGGGCCTCGGCCTGGGGAGCCGGCTGGATCCCGTCGACCTCGACGCGGCCGCTCGGCTGGGTGCCCTGCGACCCAGCGACGTCGGCTCGCGAGCGCAGGCGTTCCGGGTGATCATCAACGACGAGAACGGCTTCGTCCTGGCCGCCGATCCGCAACCCGAGTTCTGGCTGGCGATCTTCGGTTTCTACACCCCGACGGTCCGAACGACGGAGCTCGTCCCGGGCCAGGTGGAGCTCCTCCGCCAGATCCTGCTCGACGCCGGCGAGGCCCGGATCGCGCAGGTCATCCTGGCCAACGCGATCGACGGGACGTACATCCCCAAGGAGACCCCGCAACCGTCGCCGACGCCCACGCCGTGAGTTGGCGCCACCGGCCGCGACGGGCCCCCGCTGCCGTTTGGCGTGGCGTCTCCGGGTCGGGTAGCCTTGCTCAAACGCACCGGAGAGAGGACGGGAAGCGTGCTCCTACCCCTGGCGGGTCTCCTCGTCGGCGTCCTTGCCGGGCTCGTCCTCAACGTCAACGTCAGCTTCGAGTTCAGCCGATACACCGCCGTGGCGATCCTCGCCGCGCTCGATTCGGTCCTCGGAGCCGTCCGCGCCGAGCTCGACGGGGTCTATGACAATCGGATCTTCATCACCGGCTTCGTCACCAACGCCATCGTGGCGGTCATCCTCACCTTCATCGGCGACCGCCTCAATCTCGACCTCTATCTCGTTGCGTTGATCACCTTCGGCCTGCGGATCTTCAACAACGTGGCCCTCATCCGGCGCCACTTCATCTAGGGATCAAGGGAGACGGACGAACACGTGGAGAGAGAAGCGGTCCTGGTCGGGATCGACGTCGGGACGACGAAGATCTGCGCGCTGATCGGCGAGGTCAGCCGCGACGGGCGGGTGACGATCATGGGCCACGGCACCGTCCCGGCTTCCGGCCTCAAGAAGGGCGTCGTCGTCAACATCGACCAGACCGTGCGATCCATCGCCGACGCCGTCGAGCGGGCCGAGCGGCTGTCGGGCTGGAAGATCGACCGGGCCTTCGTCGGGGTCGGCGGCCAGCACGTCGAGTCGCTCAACTCCACCGGCCAGGTCGCGGTCACCGCGCATCACCGGGAGGTGACGCGGGAGGACGTCAACCGCGCGATCGAGGTCGCCCGGGCCGTGTCGATCCCGTCCAACCGCGACGTGCTCCACGTCGAGCGGCGTGGCTTCATCGTCGACGGCCAGGAGGGTGTCAAGGACCCGCTGGGCATGAGCGCCCTGCGGCTCGAGGTCGAGACCCACATCGTCACCGCCTCCGCCACGGCCGTCCAGAACCTCTCCAAGTGCGTGGCCCAGGCCGGGGTGAAGATCGACGAGCTGGTCGCCAACTCGCTGGCCTCCGCGGAGGCCGTCCTGACCGACACCGAGAAGGACCTGGGCGTGGCGGTCGCCGACATCGGGGCAGGCACGATCGACCTGGCCCTGTTCGCCGATGGCTCGCCGTTCCACACCGCCGTCCTGCCGATCGGCGGCAACAACGTGACCAACGACGTGGCGATCGGGCTCAAGACCTCGCTGCCGGTGGCGGAGGAGCTCAAGATCCGCCACGGGACGTGCGACCTGCGCTCGGTCGGCGAGGACGACGAGATCAGCGTCGCGGTCCTCGGCGAGGATGCCGGGCGGACCGTCAGCCGTCTCGAGGTCAGCCAGATCATCGAGGCCCGGATGCGGGAGACCTTCGAGCTGCTCCGCAACGAGATGACCGCCGCGCCCGGGATGCTGCCGGCGGGTGTCATCCTGACCGGCGGCGCAGCGCAGCTGGCGGGGGTCGGGGAGCTCGGCCGGGAGGTCCTCGGCATGCCAGTCCGGGTGGCCGGCCCATCGGGGATCGGCGGGCTGGTCGACACCCTCCTGACGCCCACCTATTCGACGGCCGTTGGGCTCATCCAGTGGGGCGCGGCCAGCCTCGGCAGCAGCGAGCCGATGCGCTACGAATCGGCACCGGCGCTGGGCGTCCTTGGCCGGCTCCGCGACGCCGTCCGGAGCATGTTCCCCTAGCAGCTCCCGGGATGCGAACCACCGAGTTGACGGTCCGGACGGGATCGGGACGTGGGCTGTTCGACCTGACTCGGGCGTGCGCGGACTTCGTCGGCCAGGAGGATGACGGCCTGCTCAACGTGTTCGTGCCGCACGCCACGGCTGGCGTCGTGGTCGTGGAGCTTGGCGCGGGTTCAGACCATGACCTGGTCGCTTCGCTCGATCGGTTGCTGCCCCGCGACGATCGCTGGCAGCACCGCCATGGCTCGCCGGGCCACGGGGCGGATCATGTCGTGCCCCTGCTGGCCGCGCCCTCGCTGACGGTGCCGGTCATCGGTGGACGGCTCGCCCTCGGGACCTGGCAGTCGATCGCCCTGCTCGATCCCAACCTGGACAACGCTACGCGCACCGTCCGGCTGAGCTTCGTACCGGGCTAGCGGCTCCGGCGCCGGAGGGCGGCGGCGGACGACGCCAGGCCCGCGCAGGCGACGAGGATCATTGCCAGGAAGGCCGGCAGCAGCGACGCGGTGGTCGGCGCCGCCGCCGGGCGGGCGTCCGTCGGCGGCAGGGTCGGCTCGGTCCCGCCACCACCGACGCCGCTGCCCGGCGCCGACGGCTCGCCGGTCGTTGAGCAGACCGCGTCGAGCTCGATGACATCGGTCACCAGCTCGACGACGTCCACGACCACGTCGTGCGCCTGGCTGAAGCTCGTCAGGCCATACGGCCCGAACGACAGGACGCAATCGCCGCGAAGCTCCGTCGACGTGATGGGGCCGTGCGCCTCGACGTCCACGCTCGACGGCGAGTCCACGGTGCCCCAGTCGTACAGGGGGACCGAAACCGAGCCGTCCGTGGCCGCGGTGGTGTGGCAGCTCCACGGCTCCACGTCGTCCTGCGGGTTGGTCTGGACAACGAAGACGCTGCCACCACCGACCGGAGCGCCGTCTCGGTCCACGACGGTCACGGCCTGCTGCGTCGTCGGCGCGTCGAATGGCGCGAGGACGAGCTCGATGGCCGTCGCCACCACGCCGCTCTCGGTCAGGGCCAGCGATGCGCCACCCTCGGCGGTTCGGGTGAAGGTGCAGCCGATGACGGCATCGTCGATTTGGCTGATGGCCGACAGGATGACGTCGACCGGTTGACCTGGATCTTCGGGTCGCGGCAGGTTCTCGAAGACCGCCGTTCCACCGGGCGCCGCGGCCTCGATGACGGTCGACCAGCCGTCCCAGGCCACGAAGGCGAAGACCGACGCGTCCACGGGCGAGCCGTCAAGGGTCACCGCGACCTCGAGACCGGCATCGGCCACGAGCCCAGCCGGCAGCTCCTCCTCGCCCGGCGGGGGACAGACGATGCTGCTGGCCGCGTCGGCGAGGACCGGGATGTCGAGGCCGTCGGCTGACTCGACGTCGCTGACGAGCCCGTACCACGACTCCGAGGTGAGGCATTCGCCGTCGGGCAGGATCCGCTCGAGCTGGGCCTGGGCGGCAAGGTGGACGACCGGCCCGCTGCCGTCGCCTCGGGCAACGCCGGCGAAGGCGGCCACGCCCGCAGCATCGGCGATCGCGGTGAGCTCCTGGATCGGCGCCTCCGGGAAGTCGGAGACGTAGACGATGAGGTCGACGGTGGCGCCGGCCAGCGGCTCTGCGCCGCCGTCGGCAGCGTTGCGGGTCACGGTCACCGTGACCGCCGCGTCGAGTACCACGCCCGCGGGCGGCGAACCGGCCGCGGCGAGTCCGGCATTCGCGATCCAGAGGACCCCGGCCAGGGTCACCGCGACCCGGCGGACAGGCCGGTGGCGAGTCAGCGGAGCCTCCGTCCGGTGCGGGGCAGCCTCGCCCCGAGCAACCCCGCCCCACCGAGGACGGCGAGGATCGCGGCCAGCACGCCAGCGCCGGAAGGTCCTTCGAGCGTGCGCGTCCCGTCGGTCGGCGGCAACGTCGGGGCCTGGCTGGGGGTCGGCGTGCCCTGGATCCCGCAGTCCTCGCCGAGGACCACGTCCTGGGTGACGACGTCGACCGGCGGCAGCAGCCCGTCCTTGCCGGCCTGCAGCTCGACGGTCGTCGAACCCTGCTGGCCGACCTGCCTGACGCAGCCCTCCCCGAACGGCACCGACTCGACGTCGATTCCGGTGACCGAGACGCTGAACTCGGCGAGGCTGCCGTCGTAGGAATCCGGCAGCAGCAGTTCGTAGGACCCGCCGAGGGCGTCGAAGGTCGGGAAGCCGAGGGCCGGCCCGGGCAGCTCGGGCGTGCCCACGACCTCGACGGTGATGGTGACGTGGGCGTCGACCGGCTGGCCGGCCTCGTCGAGGATCGTGCCGTGGACGACGTACCCGGGCTCCGCGGCCGCGGCCGGTACGGCCAGGGCCAGGAGCAGCGTCACGGCGGCGAGGAGCCCGGCCGAGCGGCGGGTGACGGAAAGCACGCGCGAACCTCCGATGCACCGCGGTTGCGGCCCGGGGAGCATAGGACCCAGGTACCAGGGTGTCCACGCAAATGGGCTAGGGAAGGCTACCTATTGAGTGCCCTCCGGAGCAGTCGCTGAGGGACAAGCGGTGCCCGCTGGCACCGCTCGCGGCGACCACCGTCGCAGGTTCGGCCGATCCGCGACGGCTCGCCGGTGGTAGACTCCGACCCGATCCCGCGGAGCCGCCGTCAGTGCCCGGGTAGCACGCGCGCGAGGTCCGAGCACAGAACCTGGAGCCGGTACAACCCCGGAGGAGAGGCATGCCGCTGCGATCGGATTCCGAGAACTTCGCGCTGATTCGCGTCATCGGCGTCGGCGGCGGAGGGAGCAACGCCGTCAACCGGATGATCCGGGCCGAGATGATGGGCGTGGAGTTCATCGCCTGCAACACGGACGCGCAGGCACTCCTCCAATCGGATGCCCCCCACAAGATCCGGATCGGGGACAAGATCACCAGGGGTCTCGGCGCGGGAGGCGATGCCAACATCGGCCAGCGAGCGGCCGAGGAGGACTCGGAGAAGATCGCCCAGGCGCTCGCCGATTCGGACATGGTCTTCATCACCGCCGGGCTCGGCGGCGGCACGGGCTCCGGTGCGGCACCGGTGGTCGCGGAGCTGGCCAAGGAAGCCGGAGCCCTGACGATCGGCGTCGTCACCAAGCCGTTCTCCTTCGAGGGCAACAAGCGCAAGCTCGTGGCCGAGAAGGCGTCCGAAGAGCTGAAGGCCAAGGTCGACACCCTCATCACGGTCCCCAATGACCGGCTCAAGGACGTCGTCCAGAAGAACACCTCGATCCTCGACGCCTTCAAGGTCGTCGACGACGTCCTCCGCCAGGGCGTCCAGGGGATCAGCGACATCATCACCATGCCGGGACTCATCAACCTCGACTTCGCCGACGTCCGGGCCATCATGCGCGACGCGGGGTCGGCGCTGATGGGCATCGGGCGGGGCGAGGGCGAGAACCGGGCGATCGACGCGGCGCGGGAGGCCATCGCCAGCCCGCTCCTCGAGGTCAACATCGCCGGCGCCCAGGGGATCCTGTTCAATATCACCGGTTCGTCGAGCCTGAGCCTGTTCGAGGTGACCGAGGCCGCCGAGGAGATCCGCGCAGCGGCGGATCCGGAGGCCAACATCATCTTCGGGACGAGCTTCAACGAGCGGCTCGGCGAGGAGGTCCAGATCACCGTCATCGCCACCGGCTTCGACGGCAACCGCCGGCGGGAGGTCCGTCGCGAGGCGGCAACCCAGCCGCTGGAGGGCTCGGTCCGGCAGCCGCGGGAGCGCGACTTCCTCGAGGAGCTGGAGCGCCAGCGGACCGAAACCGGCAACGGCGAGGTGGACGACGCCGCCGACGACCAGGCAGCGGCGACAATGCGGACGCCCGTGCCGGTGGGCCGAAGCGTCGGCGATTCGCCATCGGTCAAGCGCGCTGCCTACGACGCCGACGACCTCGAGATCCCGAGCTTCCTCCGCCGCAAGTAGGCGCCGCCGTATCTGGCGGCGGGGCGTGCGTTGTCACCTCCGCTGCTCGCTCGCGGGCATGAAGCCCGCTCGCTCCGCTGCTCGGTGACGCCTTCGCCGCGCCACCACCTACGGCGGCCAATTGCCAGTTCAAGACCGTGATCTAGCCACCTTTACCCAGGCCCGCGAGCGGGTCCTGGACAGGATCGCGCGCGCCTGCAGCCGGGCAGGTCGCGAGCCATCGACCGTGGCCCTGGTCGCGGTCGCCAAGACGGTCGACGCGCCTCGGGTTGTGGCGGCGGTCGCGGCCGGCTTCACGACGATCGGCGAGAACCGCGTCCAGGAGGCCGAGGCGAAGGTCGGTCAGGTCGCCGGGGTGACGTGGCACCTGATCGGTCCACTACAGTCGAACAAGGCCCGCCGGGCGATCGGTCTGTTCGACATGATCCAGACGGTCGACAGCGTGGACCTGGCCCGACGCCTCGACCGGCTTGCCGGCGAACTTCGGCCGGGCCGGCCGCTGCCGGTGCTCCTCGAGGTCAACGTCGATCGCGATCCTTCCAAGGCCGGTTTCGAACCGGATGCCGTGCGGGGGTCGGCCGCCGACCTGGCGGAGCTCCGCAACCTCGACCCACGGGGGCTGATGACGATCGGCCGGCTGGCCGCATCGGCGTCCGAGGCCCGGGCGACGTTCCGGGCCCTGCGGGAGCTGGGCGAGGCTCTTCGGGATCGCTGGCCGGGCTTGGGCCCGGAGCTGTCGATGGGCATGACCGACGACTTCGAGCTGGCCGTCGAGGAGGGGGCGACGATCGTCCGCATCGGCCGGGCGATCTTCGGCGAGCGGTCCCACGAGCACGGGCACGGGGACGACGAGGCCGCCGGCCACCACCACGGGTAACCGGCGGCCCCACGAGGCTTCGTCAGTCCGGCAGGACCAGCGTCGGCAGGACCGCGTCGATGACCACGGTGTCGGCGGCGATCACCCAGCCCGTGTCGCCGATCACGAACGCGATCTCCGTTACCGGATGGCCATCGCAGACCAGGGAGCCGCGCCGGGCCGGATTGCCCTGCAACTCGGTGGTCTGCCAGTCGTCCTCGCCGCCGCCGCAGGCGTCCGGGCTCGAGCCCTGGTTACGGTCGACGTGAGCATCGAGCCAGGCGTTCGGCTCGATGCCGTCCTGCAGCGTCTGGCTGCCGACGACGATGACCCCACCGTCGACCCACGGGTCGCCAGCGGACGCGCCGGTGAACCGGTCGAGGTACGCGGCCTGGGCGAAGGCGATCTGGCCGTACTGCCACGATTGGGTCGACGGAAGCTGCTGCCAGCTCGACGGCACGGACAGGGTGTAGCCATAGCGCTCAGAGGTGAACGGCGTCAGCGACCTGGCCGGCGCGGAGGCCGACGGGGCCGGCGTCGGATTGCCGACGTTGCGGCCGCCCAGATTCGTGAACAGGAGCGTCCCTCCGACGGCCAGGACCACAACGGCGGTCCCGGCAAGGAGCTTGAGAGCGGTCATGTTGGGGGTCCTCCACGGCCCGAACCAGCCGAGCCGTTGTGTCGTGGTTTCGATCTCGAGGAGGGCGGCCTCGATGACCCGGTCGGCGACGACTTCCGGGCCTTCGGCAAGGAAGTGGTCGAGCTCCAGCTCGACGCGCGGTCCGATGGTCATGACGATCGTCCTCCGGCGGCCGCCCGGGGTCGGGCGTCCGCTTCGAGCGCCGCGCGCATCGCGCGGTGGGCATAGTGCAGTCGCGAGCGGGCGGTGCCGGCCGGGATGCCGAGCGTCTCGGCGATCTCGGACGGCTCCAGCCCGAGGTAGTGATGCAGGACGAGAATGGCCCGCTGCTCCGGCGGGAGCCTTCGGAACCCGCGTTCCACCTGGTCGCGGTCCGCGACCCCGAGCGCATCGTCGGGAACCGCCGGTCCGTCGACCGGCAGGACCCGGACATTGGCGCTCCAGGTGCGCGTTCTTCTAGCTTCCGCGTAGCAGTTGTGGACGAGCAGACGATTGATCCAGGCGTCGAACCGGTCCGGATCGCGGAGCCGTCGCAGCTCACGCCAGGCGATCACCAGCGTCTGCTGTACGGCGTCCTCGGCCCGGTCGACGTCGCGGAGGATTCGATACGCGATCGCGTAGAGCCCGTTGCCGCGCACGCGTGCCAGGACGCCGAAGGCTTCCCGGTCGCCACGCCGCGCCTGCTCGACGAGATCCCGATCCATCCACCAATCCCTCTGGAGGGCGCCCGGCGGGCGCTTCCGCAGGGTATTGAGTCGGACGCCCGGCCGAGCGTTCAATCATCGATCGGCGGCACGAGAAACAGACGCTGGTAGACTCATCGGGTGGGCGCATTCGTCCAGAACTTCATCAACTTCCTGCTGGTCGCGATGACGGCACTGATCTTCGCCCGGGTGCTGGTCGGCTGGGTGGATCCGCTTGGCCGCAACGCCGCATCGGCGTTCATCATCCAGGCGACCGAGCCGATCCTCGGCCCGATCCGGCGAGCGCTGCCGCAGACCGGCATGTTCGACTTCTCCCCGATCATCGTCCTCGTCGTCCTGTATGCGCTCATGCGCGTCGTCTGAGTCCTGTCCGAGAACGAGGTTCGGTTCGCCGTCCGGCTCACACCTCGCGGGGGGAGTGATCATGTCGAGGGCGTCGTCGACGGGGTCCTGCGTGCCCGCGTCTCCGCCCCGCCCATCGAAGGGGCCGCGAACCAGGCCCTGATCCGGCTGCTGGCCGAAGAGCTGGGGATCGCCCGCCGCTCCGTCCGCCTCGTCGCCGGCGCCGCCGGACGCCAGAAGCTGATCGTGGTCGAGGGCCTGACGGGCGAGGAGATCGTGGCCCGCTGGCCGGGCCTTCGGGTATGATTCCGGACTCGGCGGGCGATTGGCTCAGTGGTTAGAGCACGCGGTTCACATCCGCGGGGTCACTGGTTCGAATCCAGTATCGCCCACCACACTCCCTGACCGAGACCTCCCGCCATCTATCACGGTTCGGTGGACGTGGCGTCGTCGGTGCAGGCACGATGGGTGGCGTGAGCTACTCGGGCGCCGGGCTCTATGACGACGACGCCGGCGCAGACGTTCGAAACGGTTTCCGTGCGTTCGTTGCTGATGGCCTGACGGCCGAAGCTGCGACCAACGCCTTGATTGAGCAATGGGGCTCGGCCCTGGATGACCACCACGAAGCCTGCGCGTTCTGGCTCGCGCTCGCTGACACGCAGTGGAAGCTCGGAAGGCTCGAGGATCGGGTCCGCGACAGGGCGGCGGGCATCATCGCGAGCGGGGAAGACCTCGCGCGGTTCGAGCATGACGCCAACCTTCAACGGCGTCGCCGAGTTGTCCTGGAAGGCCTGGGCCGGCAACTCGCCACGCCTCAGCGGCCTCCGGTTCGCATTCGCCGACCCTTCCGGTCGATTTCGCCGGTCAAGATCGGCGACGTGTTCTCGTTCGTACTGGCGGACGAGCGGATCGTATTCATGCGCTGCGTTGCGATGTCCGACGACGAGCGCGACAGTCAGCCAACCGCCGAGGTCCTCGATTGGTCCGACGGCACGCCTCCACCCGATCCCCGAACGCTCGCCGCTCGCCAGGCACGTGCCAATTGGCCAGATCTCTTCTGGTTGGTCCGGTACCCGCGTGACCCCGACCCGGCCGACCGAATTGCCATCCTGGCGACCGGAACACCGGTCACACGCCGACGGACATTGCCGGCTCAGATGGTCCCTTGGACTGACCTCGACGAAGCAATCCAGCGCACATTCGGCGGCTGATCAGGTCAGCAGGGCGTTGGGTATGGGGCCCGCGTAACTAGTTGCCCCGGTCCCGCGTCTGATGTCCAACCGCTGCGGCACCAAGCCGCCGCGGACGCAGAAAGGCATGGAACTTCAGATGGTGCGCTGGTGGCACGAGATCACCGGCCTCTTCAACCGGCGTCGACACAACCAGGTCGTCCGCCGGCGGCTGAGAACGTACGTAGGGACGCCTACCGGCCGCTGACCGCGCTCCTCCTCCCCCGAAGCCCCCGGGTTCGCCCGGGGGCTTCGCGTTTGTCAGTCCTCGGCGGCGAGGCGGCGGAGGACCGTGGGCAGGATCCCGCCCTGGCGGTAGTAGTCGACCTCGATCGGTCCGTCGAGACGGGCGACGACTCCGAAGCGCCGCTCCCCGCCGGTCTCGTCGTCGCGGGCGGTCACCGTCAGTCGCTGGTGCGGGACCAGGCCTGCCGCCAGCCCCTCGATCGTGTAGGCCTCCCGGCCCGTCAGGCCCAGCGAAGCGGCCGTTTCCCCGGGTGCGTACTGGAGCGGCAGCACGCCCATGCCAACCAGGTTCGATCGGTGGATGCGCTCGAAGCTCTCGGCGAGGACGGCCCGGACGCCGAGCAGCGCCGTACCCTTGGCCGCCCAGTCGCGTGACGAGCCCGTGCCGTACTCGCGGCCGGCGAGGACCAGCAGCGGCACGCCTTCCCGGCGGTAGTGCACGGCGGCGTCATAGATGAACAGCTCCTCGCCGTCGGGCAGGTGGACCGTGTACGGGCCCTCCTTGCCGGCCGCCAGGGCGTTGCGGAGCCGAATGTTGCCGAACGTCCCGCGGATCATCACCTCGTGGTGGCCGCGCCGGGCACCGTAAGAGTTGAACTCGAGCGGCGCGACGTTGCGCTCCTGGAGCCAGTCGCCGGCCGGTGACCACGGGGCGATCGACCCGGCGGGCGAGATGTGGTCGGTCGTCACCGAGTCGCCCACGAAAGCGAGCACGCGGCCGCCGACGATGTCGCTGATCGGGGCGGGCACCGGCCCGACGCCGTCGAAGTAGGGCGGCCGGGCGATGTACGTCGAGCGCGGGTCCCAGTCGTAGCGATCGCCCTCCGGGATCGGCAGTGCCTGCCAGCGTTCATCGCCGTCGAAGACGACCGCGTAGGTCCGCTGGAAGAGGGCCGGGTCCACGGAATCGGCGATGACGGACCGGATCTCGTCCGGCTTCGGCCAGATGTCGTCGAGCATCACCGGCCGGCCATCGTCGCCGATCCCCAGCGGCTCGCGGGTCAGGTCGATGTCGACCCGGCCGGCGAGGGCGAAGGCCACGACGAGCGGCGGGCTGGCGAGATAGCTCGCCCGGGCCAGCGGGTGAATCCGGCCCTCGAAGTTGCGGTTGCCCGACAGCACCGCCGCGACCACGAGGTCGTTCGCCTCGACCGCCTCGGCCACGGGCACGTCGAGCGGTCCCGAGTTGCCGATGCACGTCGTGCAGCCATAGCCGGCCAGGGAGAACCCGAGCCGTTCGAGCGGGTCCATCAGGCCCGCGGCCTCGAGGTAGCCCGTGACCGCCTTCGAGCCCGGCGCGAGCGACGTCTTGACCGTCGGGCCCACCGTCAGGCCGCGGGCCACGGCATTCCTGGCCAGGAGCCCGGCGCCCACCATCACCGTCGGGTTCGAGGTGTTGGTGCAGGAGGTGATGGCGGCGATCGCCACCGAACCGGTCCGGATCGTGGCTTCCTGACCGTCGACCTCGATGCGGACCGGCGGGTAGCCGCGGTAGCCGCCAGCCTCCGGTTCGATGGGCTGGCTGGCGGGGGCCGGGCGGTCCGCGGCCTCATCGTGGGCGAACGACGGCGGGTCGCTGGCCGGGAAGGACGCGGCGGAAGCCTCCTCCACATGACCTCCCTCCGGTCGCTTGGCTTCGACGCCGGCGTCGTCAAGGGCCGCCAGCCCGTCCGGGAAGTTGGTCTGGAAGTTGTCTCGCAGGCTTTCCAGCGGGACCCGATCCTGCGGCCGACGAGGACCCGCGACCGAAGGCACGACCGTGGCGAGGTCGAGGTCGAGGAGGTCGTCGAAGTCCAGGGTCGCGCCGGACTCGCGCCACAGCCCCTGGGCCTTGGCGTAGCGCTCCACCAGGTCGACCCGCTCGGCCGACCGGCCCGTCAGGCGGAGGTAGGCGAGCGTCTCGTCGTCGATCGGGAAGAGCGTCGCCGTGGCCCCGAACTCGGGGCTCATGTTGCTGATCGTCGCCCGATCGGCGAGCGACAGGCCGGCCAGTCCGTCGCCGGTGAACTCGACGAACGCCCCCACCACGCCGTAGCTGCGCAGCATCTCGGTCACGACCAGGACGAGGTCCGTGGCGGTCGAGCCGCGCGGCAGCTCGCCGCCGAGCCGGACGCCGATGATCCTGGGCATCGGCTGGTAGAGCGGCTGGCCAAGCAGGACCGCCTCGGCCTCGATCCCGCCGACCCCGTAGCCCAGGACGCCCAGGGCGTTGACCATCGTGGTGTGCGAGTCGGTCCCGACGAGGGTGTCGGGGAAGCACAGCCCGTCGCGCTCGGTGACGACGGTGGCGAGGTACTCGAGGTTCACCTGGTGGACGATCCCGGTCCCCGGCGGCACGACCCGCAGATCCCGGAACGCGGTCTGCGCCCACCGCAGGAGCTGGTAGCGCTCCCCGTTGCGCTCGTACTCGCGCTCGACGTTGTAGGCGAAGGCCCGCTCGTTGCCGAACATGTCGACCTGGACCGAGTGGTCGATGACCAGGTCCGCGGGCACCAGCGGGTTGACCCGGGCGGGATCGCCGCCCAGCTCGGCCATGGCGTCGCGCATCACGGCCAGGTCGACGACGGCCGGCACGCCGGTGAAGTCCTGGAGCAGGACCCGTGCCGGCATGAACGGGACCTCGGCCTCGGCGGCTTGACCGGGGCGCCAGGCGGCCAGGGTCTCGACGTCGGCCGGCTGGATCAGGCCGCCGCCGGCATGGCGGAGGACGTTCTCCAGGAGGATCCGCAAGGTGACCGGCGCGCGCTCGAGGCTCACGTTCCCCGACAGGGCTTCGAGGCGGACGTAATCGGGCAGCCCCGGGCCGAGGGAGGCTCGGGCGGAGAAGGGATCGGTCTGCACGCGGGGTGTCTCTCGCTCTCTCGGTACACTCGTCGCGTGGAAGAGTACCGCGGAGTGGCGGCCGGACGGCCCGTCGGCCGATGAGGGCCTGGACCGAGGACGAACGGCCGGACCCGGACGACGCGCCCTCGCCGGGGGATCCCCACCAGTCACCCGAGCGAGAGCGCGACCACGATGCGACGGCGGAGGCGATCCGCGAGGCCGGGCTCGACCTCGATCCGGCGCCGCCCGGACGCCACCGCCACGGCGACGAGACCCACGAGCATGATCACCCCCATCCCCACGCCCGCAGCGAGCCGGACCAGCCGCCGGTCATCGGCATCGTCGGCGCGGGTGCCGTGGGGACCGCGCTGGGCATCGCGCTTGACCGTGCCGGCTGGCCCGTGGCCGCGGTGGCGAGCCGCGACCCGGCCCGTCGCGACCGCTTCCGGCACCAGGTCGACGGGGTCCGCGCCTTCGCCGAGCCCAACGCCCTCCTCGAGGAAGTGGAGCTGATCATCCTCGCCGTCCCCGACGATGCGATCGGCCCGCTCGCGGCGCGGCTCCGGATGTACAGCGGCCAGGCGATGATCCATACCAGCGGCGCACTGGGCGCGGAGGTCCTCGCGCCGGCGATGGCGGCCGGGACCCAGGTCGGCGCGTTCCATCCGCTGGTCGCCTTCGCCGACACGGAGCGAGCCGTCGCCGCGCTCCACGGCGCGACCATCGCGATCGAGGGTGACGACGACCTTGCCGAACTCCTGGCGCGGATGGCGGAGGCGCTGGGCGCCACGCCGGTCCGGCTTGCCCCGGGCTCCAAGGCCGCCTACCACGCCGCCGCGGTCCTGGCCGCCGGGGGGTTCGTGGCCCTGCTCGATGCCATCGCCGAGCTGGGGCGCGTGGCCGGGCTGGACGAGGCGGGCGCACTCGCGATCTACGGCCCGCTGGTCGAGCAGACCCTGGGCAACGCCCGGGCCCTCGGGATCCGGGCCGCCCTGACCGGGCCGATCACCCGCGGTGACCGCGGCACGCTCGATGCCCACCTCGCGACGCTGCGGGTCCACGCGCCCGGTGCCCTGGCGTTGTACCGGGCGGCAGCGGAGCGCGAGATCCAGCTGGCCGTGGAGCGTGGCGCGCTGACACCGGCGACTGCCAATGAGCTGCGAACTTCACTTGCAAGCGAAGGCTGAGGCAGTACCATTGCGCCCCATGGAGCACAGCATCGCCGCGAGGTTTGCGGCGCGCCCGGCGGCACGATTCGTGCATCCGTCGAGCCGCGCCCGCCAGCGCCGGCTGGGGCTCCGTCCGACCGGCTCCTTCTCGCCCTCGCCCAGCGGCCAGACGGTGCTGCGGACCGCCGACCTCGGTCCCTACGTTCGCCTGCGGGCCACCTGGCGCGCCGTTCAGCCCGCCCGCACGCAGCCCGTCGCAGGGCCGCCGCGGCCGGGTGTCGCGATGCACTGGGCTCGCTCGGGACGGTCCGGATCGGTTCGCCGTTCGAGCGCCGCACCGGCGCCGTGGCGCGCCTGAGGGCCGCGACCGCCACGTCTGCCGGCGGGATCGTCGTTCGGTTCGAAGATGGTGTGCCCTCGCTCGTCGTCGGCATGCGCCGGCGCGACCGCGATGGCGTGACCTGGACCCTGCCCAAGGGCACGCCCCACGCCGGCGAGACCCGTGAGGAGACGGCACTGCGCGAGGTCGGCGAGGAGACCGGGCTGGAGGTCCGGATCACGGGCCCGCTCGACTCGATCGAGTACTGGTTCGTCCAGCACGGGACGCGGATCCACAAGACCGTCCACTACTTCCTGATGGAACCCACCGGCGGCGATCTGTCCCGCCACGACCGCGAGTTCGCGGATGTCCGCTGGGTCACCTTCCGGGAGGCGCCGGCCATGCTGACGTTCGAGACGGAGCGGGCCCTCGTCGACCTTGCCGCGGGCCTGATCCACGCAGCCGGACCTGGACCGGGCGACAGGCCAGCAGAGCCGGCCACGAGAACGGCAACGAGCGAGCCTGGGACCCCGGTCACCGAGGCGGGCGCCTAGTGACCGACCCCGTCCAGGGTGAGCCGCGCCTGACGCCGCTGGTCGGCGTCCACCGGGCGCTGGGTGCGCGGCTGATCGAGTTCGGGGGCTGGCTCATGCCGGTCCAGTACCAGGGGATCATCGACGAGCATCGGGCCGTCCGCGAGCGGGCCGGGCTGTTCGACTTGTCGCACATGGGCGAGTTGTTCGTCGAGGGCCCCGACGCGGCTGCGGGGCTGGCCTTCGCCTTCGTCGGCAATCCCGGTTCGCTCAAGGTCGGCCGGGCCCAGTACTCGATGATCTGCTCGGCGAACGGTGGGATCGTCGACGACCTCATCGTCTACCGCCTCGCCGACGAGCGCTTCCTGGTGGTCGCCAACGCCGGCAACGCGGACGTGGTCAGCGATGCCCTCGCCGAGCGACTGGCCGGCTTCAAGGCCGTCCTCGACGACCGATCCCTGACGACGGCCCTGGTCGCGATCCAGGGACCCGGCGCGGCGGCGATCCTCCAGCCGATCGCCGACGTCGACCTGTCGACCATTCGTTACTACGGCATCGCGGAGGGGGTCGTCGCCGGGATCCCGGCATTGCTCGCCCGGACGGGTTACACCGGCGAGGACGGCTTCGAGCTGTTTATCGACTGGGGCGAGGCGGAGCGCGTATGGCACGTCCTCGCCGACGCCGGACGCGATGCCGGGCTCATCCCCGCCGGTCTCGGTGCTCGCGACACGCTCCGGCTGGAAGCGGGCATGCCGCTGTACGGCAACGAGCTGGACCTCGACACGAACCCGTACGACGCCGGCCTTGGCCGGGTAGTAAAACTCGACAAGGACGGGGACTTCGTCGGCCGGGCCGCCCTCGAGCGGATCTCCCGTGAGGGCCCGGCGAAGCGGCTGGTTGGCCTGACCGTCACGGGTCGCGGGATCGCCCGTCACGGCTACCCGATCCTGGCGGGCGATCGGCGGACCGGCGTGGTCACCAGCGGGACCCAGTCGCCGACCCTGGGCGTGCCCATTGCGATGGGTTACGTCGCGCCCGCCGACGGCGAGCCGGGTACGATACTGAGCGTCGAGGTCCGGGATCAGCAGGTCGCCGCGGAGGTCGTCGCCCTGCCGTTCTACAAGCGGCCAGGCTGAGCGAATCCTCGGACCGATGGCTAGCGGGGCGTCGCCTCGGTCCTCCGAAGGCTCCGAAATGGACCAGCGGGGAGCCAACAGTCCGACCCCCATGCCTCGTCGAAGGAGGAACCGCCAGGATGGTGCCCACCGATCTCCGGTACACGAAGGACCACGAGTGGGTCCGCGTGGAAGGTGACGAGGCCACGATCGGCATCACCGAGTACGCCGCCGACCAGCTCGGCGACATCGTCTTCGTCGAGCTGCCGGATCCGGGCCGCGCGCTGGACCAGTTCTCGACCTTTGGGGTGGTCGAATCGGTCAAGGCGGTGAGCGACCTCTTTGCCCCGGTCGCCGGCGAGGTGGTCGAGGGCAACCCGGCGCTGGCCGGCCAGCCGGAGCTCGTCAACCAGGATCCGTACGGCGCCGGCTGGATGCTCCGGGTCAGGGTCACGGATGCCGCCCAGCTCGACGAGCTGCTGGATCCGACCGCCTACGGCGCGCTGATCTCGGAGGGCTGACCGGCCGATGGCCTACGGACCCCATACCGCTACCGATCGCGAGCGGATGCTCGCGGCGATCGGCATCACCTCCGTCGACGAGCTCTTCGCCGACATCCCCGAAGCGCTGCGGGCCACGGCCCTCGACCTCCCGGACCCCGAACCGGAGCTCCTCCTCTCGGCCCGGCTGGTCCGCCTGGCGGCGACGAACCGGACGGACCTCGCGTCGTTCCTGGGCGCCGGTGTCTACCGCCACTGGAGCCCGCCGGTCGTGGACCAGCTCCTCCTCCGTGGCGAGTGGTACACGGCCTACACCCCCTATCAGCCGGAAGTCAGCCAGGGGACCCTTCAGAGCATCTACGAATACGAGTCGCTCATCGCCGAGCTGACCGCGCTGGACGTCGTCTCCGCCTCGCACTACGACGGCGCGGCGGCCACCGCAGAGGCCGCCCTCATGACCTGCCGCCAGACGCGGCGGTCGCGGGTCCTGATCTCACATGCGGTTCACCCCCACTACCGCGCGACGCTGCGGACATACTTCGGCCCGGGCCTGGAGGTCGACGAGATCCCGTTGGTCGCCGATGGGCCGGCCGCCGGGACTACGGATCTTGATGCCCTCGAGCGGTTGCTGGGCGAGACCGACCGGCCGGTCGCCGGAGTGCTCCTCGGCCAGCCGAACTTCTACGGCCTGCTCGAGCCGATGGGCCGTGCCGGCGACCTGGCTCATGCGGCCGGTGCGCTATTCGTCGCGGTCGTCGAGCCGGTGTCGCTCGCCGTCCTCGCCCCGCCCGGGGCGTACGGCGCGGACATCGCGGCCGGGGAAGGCCAGCCATTGGGGATCCCGCCGCAGTACGGCGGCCCGTACCTCGGCCTGCTGGCCTGCCGCGATGAGCTCGTCCGCCAGATCCCGGGTCGGCTCGTGGGGGCGACGACCGACCTCGACGGCCGGCGAGCCTATGTCATGACCATGCGCGCGCGTGAGCAGGACATCCGTCGCGACCGGGCGGCCAGCAACATCTGCACCAACCAGGCGCTCCTGGCGCTCGCGGCCAGCATCTATCTGGCGGCGATCGGGCCGCACGGGCTGCGGGATGTCGCGGCCCTTGGCGCTGCCCGGGCCACGGAGCTGGAGGCGGCCCTTGCCGCGGCCGGCGCAGAGCGGCTCCACCCCGGGCCGTACCTCAACGAGTTCGCCGTCCGCGTACCCGATGCGCGGCGAGTCCACCGGCGCTTGCTCGATCGCGGGATCCTCGCCGGGCTGGCCCTCGCCGACGCCGAGCCGGACGATCCGGGCGTCGCCGATGCGCTGCTGGTCTGCGCCACCGAGGTCACGACCGCCGAGGAGGTCGACCGCTTCGCCGCCGCGCTGGCGGTCGAGCTGGCCGGGTCGACCTCCCGGTCCGCGGTCCCGGCGGAGGTGGGCTGATGGGCGTCGTCGGCGAGAAGCTCCAGCCGAACCTCTTCGAGCGATCGCGGCCCGGCCGCGGTGACGGCAAGGTCCCGCACCCGCCCAAGGATGCCCTGGCCCGGATCCCGGCAGCGGCCTTGCGCGACACCGCGCCCGCCCTGCCGGAGCTCAACGAGCCGGAGGTCGTCCGACACTACGTGAACCTCTCCCAGCTCAACTTCGCGATCGACACCGGCTTCTACCCGCTGGGCTCGTGCACGATGAAGTTCAACCCCAAGCTCAACGAGTGGGCCGCCCGGCTGCCGGGCTTCGCCGGCCTCCACCCGATGGCCCCCGACGAGACCGCCCAGGGAACGCTGGAGCTGCTCTGGTCGCTGGAGCGGTTGCTCGCGGAGATCTCGGGGATGCACGCGGTGACGCTCCAGCCGGCGGCGGGTGCCCAGGGCGAGTTCACCGGCATCCTCATGATCCGGGCGTACCACATGGCCCATGGCGACACCGAGCGGACGGACGTCCTCGTCCCCGATTCGTCGCACGGGACCAACCCCGCCACGGCCACGATGGCCGGTCTGCGGACGATCACGATCCCGTCTGCGCCCGATGGCGGCGTCGACGTCGACGCATTCCGCGCGGCCCTCGGTCCCCGGACAGCGGCGGTCATGATCACCAACCCGTCGACCCTCGGGCTGTTCGAGCGCCGGATCGGCGAGCTGCTCGACGCCGTCCACGAGGCGGGCGCGCTGGCCTACATGGACGGGGCCAACCTCAACGCCATCCTGGGCCGGTTCAAGCCCGGCGAGGCCGGCTTCGACGTCATGCACTTCAACGTCCACAAGACCTTTTCGACCCCGCACGGTGGCGGTGGGCCCGGCGCCGGCCCCGTCGGGGTGGGGGAGCGGCTGGTGCCGTACTTGCCGTCGCCCCGGGTCCTCCGGGATTCGGACGGCTCGTTCCGGCTGGAGCGGCCGTCGGAGCGGCCGACCTCGATCGGCCGGCTGCGCAGCTACGTCGGCAACACCGGCGTCCTCGTCCGGGCGTACGCCTACATCTGCGCCCACGGCGCGTCCGGCCTGCGAGAGGTCTCCGACGACGCCGTGCTGGCGGCCAACTACCTCAAGCATCGCGTCGCCGAGGCGTACGAGATCCCGTACGACCGGCCGTGCAAGCACGAGTTCGTGGCGTCGGCGGCCGGCATCAAGAAGCGCACCGGGGTCAGGACGCTGGACATCGCCAAGCGCCTCATCGACCACGGCTTCCACCCGCCGACGATCTACTTCCCGCTCATCGTCGAGGAGGGAATGCTGATCGAGCCGACCGAGACCGAGGCCGTCGAGACGCTCGACGCCTTCGCCGATGCGCTGATCGCGATCGCCGCCGAAGCCGGTTCCGACCCCGAGGCTGTACGATCCGCTCCCCACGAAGCGCCAGTGCGGCGACTGGACGAAACCACCGCCGCGCGCCAGCCGAATCTCCGGTGGCGGGGCATGACCGGGCGGCAGATGCCTTGCCCGGACTGACGATCGCCTGACAATCGAGAAGGATTTGACGGGCGGTACCCCGGCGTGAATGATAGGCGCGTTCTTGAGCCCGCGGCCCACATCGAGACCGCGGGTGCTTCCGCGCACTGTGGCAGCGATGGGAGGATCGGCTGTCGCGAAGCGTTAGGGCGTCGTGGTCGCATGGGCGGCCATTGACGTGCCCGAGAGCCCCGGACGTTCCGGCAGGGAACCGTGACGACGGGTAACCAGTGAAAGGGATCACTGAATGGCACAGAAACGTCTACTTGCTCTGTTCGGCGTGTTCGCGATCGTCGCGGCCGCGTGTGGACCGGGGACGGCCAGCCCGTCCACGTCTCCCGGAGCAAGCACTCCGCCCGGCTCGAGCGGCGAGCCGCAGTCGCAGGAGCCGAGCGGCAACCTCGCCGCGGAGCAGGTCCTCAATGTCGATATCGCCGGCGAGCCGCCGACGCTCGACCCGAACAAGGCGCAGGACTCGAACTCACTGACCGTCCTGCGGGCGCTCCATCGGCCGCTCGTCTACATCAACGAGAACCTCGAGGTCGTTCCGGCCCTCGCCTCCGAGTACGAGGTCTCGGACGACGCGCAGACGCTGACCTTCACCCTGCGTGAGGGCGCCCAGTACAGCAACGGCGACCCGATCGTCGCCGGTGACCTGGTTTACAGCTGGCGGCGTCTCATCGACCCGCGCACCGCGGCCCCGTATTCGTACGTCATGGCCGAGGTCGCCGGTTCCGAGGAGCTGTTCGGGATGGACCCGGAGGCCCTGCCCCCGGATGCTGAGATCGACGCCGCCCTCGAGGGCCTCGGCGTCTCGGCACCGGACGACAGCACCTTCGTCGTCGAGCTGAACACCCCGGCCACGTACTTCCTCAGCGCGATGACGCTGTGGGTCGGCGTGCCGATCCAGCAGGACTGGATCGAGTCGGCTGATGCGTTCGAAGCACAGAACTACGTGAGCTCTGGCCCCTTCAAGCTCGAGACCTGGAACCACAACAGCGAGATCGTGCTGACGCCGAATGAGAACTGGTATGGCGACGTCAAGCCGACGCTGACCGAGATCCATATGTCGATGTCGCCCGAGCCGGCGCAGGCCATGGCGGCCTACGAGGCCGACGAGATCGACATGCTCCTGCCCGTCCCGTCCGAGGACATCGAGCGCGTCAAGGCCGATGCCGAGATGTCGCTTGAGTACACGGAGCCGGCGGCCCTGAGCATCACCTACTACAACTACAACAACGGCGTGGATCCCTCCGGTGAAGGCACGCTCGCGCGCTGCGCCGACGCCAAGGACTGCCCCACGACCAACAAGAACTTCCGGATCGCGCTGACCCAGGCGATCGACAAGGAAGCCTTCAAGCTGACGACCTTCGCCAACACCGGCGTCGTCGCCGGCACGATGGTCATGCCCGGCATCCCGGGTTCGATCGAGGATTACGAGCCGTATCCGTTCGACCTGGCCGCAGCCCAGGCGAGCATGACGACGGCCCTCTCGGAGCTCGGCGTCGGTGCTGCTTCTGAGCTTGCACCGCTCCGCTTCGGCTTCAACACCGGTTCCGGCCACGAGCCGCGAGTCGCCTTCCTGGCCCAGGCCTGGACGGACGCGTTCGGCCTCCAGACCGACCAGATCGGCAGCGAGTTCGGCGTCTTCCTGACCCAGCGCACCGCCGGTGAGTACGACATCGCCCGCAACGGCTGGGGCGCCGACTATCCGCACGCGAACAACCAGCTGGCTGGCCTGTTCACCTGCGGTGGCGGCAACAACGACCAGCAGTACTGCAACCCGGCGTTCGACGAGCTGATCACCCAGGCCGCCGCGGAGTCCGACCAGGACGCGCAGCGCGATCTGTACGAGCAGGCCGGCCGGATCCTGGCCGACGATGCAGCCTCACTGTTCCTCCGCTGGGGCGTCAGCTCGCAGCTGATCAAGCCCTACGTGAGCGGTCTTACCCTGACCCCGATGGACTCGCAGGTGCCAGGTGAGCACTTCTACGAGACCATCCAGATCCTGGAGCACTGAGCTCCGTCCATCGGACGGAACCAGCGGTGGGCCGGCCCTGACGGCCGGCCCACCGTAACCAATACGTCAACCGCTACCGAGACTGCGGAGTACGTGCCGTGATTACCTACGTAGCCAGACGGCTTCTCTGGATCATCCCGGTCCTCTTCGTGGTCTCGGTGATCACGTTCCTGCTGATGCACTCGGTGCCGGGCGGTCCGTGGGCCCGGGAGAAGGCGCTCCCCGCCGCCGTGGTGGCCCGGCTCAACGCCGAGTACGGGCTCAACGACCCGCTCCCGGTCCAATACCTCAACTGGGCTGGGGCGTTCATCACTGGCGACCTGGGCCCGTCCTATCGCTACACCGACCGGCGAGTGAATGACATCGTCGCCGACGGGTTCGGGACGACGGTCCAGCTGGGCATCATGGCCTTCGTGCTATCGGTCCTCGTCGGCATCCCTCTCGGGATCTTTGCCGCCCTCGGTCACAACCGCTGGCCGGACTACCTCTCGACCGGCATATCGATCATCGGCGTTGCGACGCCGACCTTCGTGTTGTCGATCCTGATGATCCTGTTCTTTGCCGTCCAGCTGGGCTGGTTCCCGACGGGCCAATGGAAGGCACCCAACTATTGGGTCCTGCCGACGGTTGCCCTGGCCGGCTTCCCGATCGCGGTGATCGCCCGCTACACGCGAGCCTCGATGCTCGAGGTGACGCGCAAGGACTACATCCGGACGGCCCACAGCAAGGGCGTCAGCGGCCAGTCCGTCGTTTCGCGGCACATGATCCGCAACGCCCTGATCCCGGTGGTCACGATCCTCGGGCCCACGCTGGCCTACCTCGTCACCGGATCGTTCATCATCGAGCGCAGTTTCAACATCCCGGGCATGGGCCAGTTCTACCTGACGGCGATCACGACCCGTGACTACAGCCTGCTGATGGCGATGACGCTGATATACGCCTTCGCCGTCGCCTTCCTCAACGTGGTGGTCGACGTGCTGTACGCGTACATCGACCCCCGTATTCGCTACAGCTAGGAGGCCCGAGAGCGATGGCGACCATCAGCCGGCCCATCTCGGGCCCCGTCGCAAAAGAGCGCAAATCAGCCGGGCTGTGGGGTGACGCGTTCGGTCGCTTGCGGAAGAACCGGCTCGCGATCGTCGGGTTGTTCCTGGCGTTGTTGCTGATCTTCATCGGCATCTTCGGCCCGTTCCTCGCCCCATACCACTACGCGGCGCAGGACCTCAAGGCGGTTGCGGCCGCGGGCGGCGGACCGCTGTCTCCCGGACTCGCGGGCCACATCCTGGGCACCGACCAGCTGGGCCGCGATCTGCTGAGCCGTCTGCTCGACGGCGCCCGGATCAGCGTCAGCGTGGCGTTCGTCGTCCAGCTCGTCATCCTGCTGATCGGCGTCCCGATCGGAGCCTTGGCGGGCTGGTTCGGTGGCCGCCTCGACAACCTGCTGATGCGGTTCACCGACATCATCTACGCCTTCCCCGACATCCTGTTCATCATCCTGATGACGGTCGTCTGGCGGGAGACGGCGTTCGGCCGGGCGCTCGACGGCCTGCTGATGATCTTCATCGCCGTCGGCGTGACGTCGTGGGTCACGGTGGCCCGCCTGGTGCGTGGCCAGCTGCTGGCCCTCAAGGAGACCGAGTTCGTGGAGGCGGCCCGGGCGATCGGCGTATCCGATCGCAAGATCGTCACCAAGCACCTCCTGCCCAACGGCATCGGCCCGATCATCGTCGCCGTCACCCTCGGCATCCCCGGCGCGATCCTCGCCGAGGCGACCCTGGCCTACCTGGGCATCGGTGTCCAGCCGCCGCGGGCGTCGTGGGGCACGCTCATCGCCGAGGGCCAGAAGTGGATGACCTCGGAGCCGCACCTCGTCCTGTTCCCGGCGATCGCGATCGCGATGGCCCTCATCAGCTTCACCTTCCTCGGCGACGGCCTGCGCGACGCGCTCGACCCGAAGCTGAAGGGGAAGCAATAGGTGACTCGGACGGAGGACACAACCGCCGGCTCGCCGGCACGGCAGGTCATCGAGGTCACGCCCGATAGCGGGACGAAGCTCAAGAGCTCGACCCGCGCCGGCCTGACCAATCGGCCCAAGGTCGAGAAGCTGCTCACGGTAAGCGGCCTGTCGACCCACTTTTTCACGCCGGACGGCGTCGTCCAGGCGGTGGACGAGGTGAGCTTCGAAGTCGGCTACGGCGAGACCCTTGGTCTCGTCGGCGAGTCCGGCTGCGGGAAGAGTGTCTCCGCCCTGTCGGTCGCCAGGCTCGTCCCCAACCCGCCCGGCCGGATCGTGGCCGGCGAGATCATCTTCGACGGGATCGACGTGCTCAAGCTCGATGACGACGACATGCGCCAGCTGCGGGGCAAGGAGATCGGGTTCATCTTCCAGGACCCGCTGACCAGCCTCAATCCGACGCTGACCATCGGCTACCAGATCGCCGAGGCGATCCGGGAGCACATGGGGATCCCCAAAAAGGCGGCCTACGACCGGGTGGTCGAGCTGCTCGGCAAGGTCGGCATCCCGCGGGCCAAGGACCGGCTGAAGGACTATCCGCACCAGTTCTCGGGCGGAATGCGGCAACGGGTGATGATTGCCATCGCCCTGTCGTGCGATCCGAAGCTGATCCTCGCAGACGAGCCGACGACGGCCCTCGACGTGACGATCCAGGCCCAGATCCTGGAGCTGATCCAGCGGCTGTCCGACGAGTTCCACACGGCCGTCCTGATGATCACCCACGACCTCGGCATCGCCGCCGGGATGTGCGACCGGGTCAACGTCATGTACGCCGGGCGGATCGTCGAGACGGGCTCGGTCGATGAGCTGTTCGAGGTGCCGCGAATGCCCTATGCCTGGGGCCTGCTCAATTCGCTTCCCCGGCTGGATGACGTGCGTGGAGACCGGCTCCGGACGATCGAGGGCCTGCCGCCGCTGCTGATCAGCCCGCCGGACGCCTGCCGGTTCGAGCCACGCTGCCGGTTTGCCCGGGACATCTGCCGCCAGGACGAGCCGGAGCTCACCGCGCGCGGCGACACCGGCCACATGGCCCGCTGCTGGGCGACGCAGCCAGATGGGTGGATCGCATGACGACCGCCGAGGCTCCCGCCTACCGGGCCGACGCCAGCAGCAAGGAGCGCCTGATCGAGGTCGAGGGCCTGAAGGTCTACTTCCCGATCCGGGCGGGGATCTTCCAGACCGAGATCGGCACCGTCAAGGCGGTCGACGACATCAGCTTCGATATCCGCAAGGGCGAGACGCTGGGCCTCGTCGGCGAGTCGGGCTGCGGCAAGAGCACCACCGGCCGGGCGCTCATCCGGCTCCGCGAGCCCACCGCCGGGACCGTCAAGTTCGACGGCATCGACATCGGCCAGCTGAAGTCCGGTCCGCTGCGGAAGATGCGGCGACGGATGCAGATCATCTTCCAGGACCCATATGGCTCGCTCGATCCGCGGATGACGGTCGGCTCCATCATCGCCGAGCCCATCGACACCCACCACCTGGCCAGGGGCGCCGACCGCCAGCAGCGGATTGCCGACCTGCTGCGCATCGTGGGCCTCGATCCCAAGTACGTCAGCCGCTACCCGCATGAGTTCTCGGGCGGCCAGCGGCAGCGCATCGGGGTCGCCCGGGCGCTCGCGGTGGAACCGGAGTTCATCGTCTGCGACGAGCCGATCTCGGCCCTCGACGTCTCGATCCAGGCCCAGGTCCTCAATCTCCTGACCGACCTACGCCAGCAGCTGGGACTGACCTACCTGTTCATCGCCCACGACCTGTCCGTCGTCAAGCACATCAGCGACCGGGTGGCGGTCATGTACCTCGGCAAGATCGTCGAGATCGGCCCGCCCGAGGTGATGTACGCGCGACCTGGCCATCCCTATACCCGGGCGCTGTTGTCCGCCGTGCCGGTCCCGGACCCGGTCTCCGAGCGCAAGCGCAAGCGGGTCGTCCTACAGGGCGACGTGCCCAGCCCGGTCAACCCGCCGAGCGGCTGCCGGTTCCACACCCGCTGCTGGCTGTACGAGCGGCTCGGCAAGCCCGAGGAGTGCCGGACGGTCGATCCGCCGATCTACCCGCTGGGCGACGATCATGGCGCCGCCTGTCACTTCGCCGAGAAGGCCCTCGAGACCGACGTCGGCGTCGCCCACATCGACATGTCGCCCGTCCGGCGCGGCACGCCGGAGACCGCCCTGGCGTCGATCCGGGCGGACAAGATGGGGGCGGACGCCGAGGCGACTACGGTGGCGGCCACGGACACGGTCATCGGCGACCGCTACGGCGAGGTCGCGCCCATCGACGAGAAGGACGAGCCGCCTCGGGTCAACTGAGCCGGGGCTGATCCTCCGGGAGCATCCGGTCCGTGGCGGCCGAGCGGGCCGCCGCAGCGCCAGGCCCGCGGAAGTGGCAGGCGCAGGTGTGGTCCCGTTCGTCCGGGCCGCCGCCGAGGGCGATGAGGGCCGGCTCACTGGTCGCGCAGATCTCCGGCCCGCCCAGCTCCTGTCGGAGCTGGCAGCGCGGATGGAACCGGCACCCGCTGGGCGGTGCCACGATCCGGCTCAATGCCGTGCTGCAGACCTGGAAGAAGCTTCTGAGCTATTGGGTCACGTCGATCCGAAGCTGCATCATCGGCTGCTGGATGGGCATCACGCCCGGCGGCGCCACGCCGGCCTCCTTCATGAGCTACGGCCTGGCCAAGCGCTTTTCCAAGCGCGGTGACAACTTCGGCAAGGGCGAGATCGAGGGCGTGGTCGCGCCCGAGACGGCCGCGCATGCGGCCGGCACCAGCGCGCTGTTGCCGATGCTCACACTCGGCATTCCCGGCTCGCCGACCGCCGCCGTGCTGCTTGGGGGCCTCATGATCTGGGGCCTGCAGCCGGGGCCGATGCTGTTCATCGAGCAGAAGGACTTCGTCTGGGGCCTGATCGCCTCGATGTACCTCGGCAACATCGTCGGGCTCATCATCGTCCTCACGTGCGTGCCGCTGTTCGCCGCCATCCTGCGCGTGCCGTTCTCGATCATCGCGCCCATCATCCTCGTCATCTGCGCGGTCGGCGCCTACACGGTGCACAACAGCATGTTCGACGTGTGGATGATGCTGGCGTTCGGCGTCGTCGGCTACGTGTTCAACAAGCTCGGCTATCCGCTTGCCGCCGCTGGTGCTCGCCATCGTGCTCGGCGACAAGGCCGAGGAGGCCTTCCGGCAGGCCATGCTGGCTCGCAGGGCAGCTTGGCGATCTTCTGGTCGAACTGGCTGGTCGGCTCGATCATGACGCTTGGCATGGTCCTGCTGTTGTGGCCGCTTGCGAGCTGGCTGATGGAAAGCGTCGGCAGCTCGATCGGGCGACCCGTCGCGGCGTCCGGCGGGGGCCGCCGTCGTGGACGGGAGCAGTAATAGGCACGAACAAATCAATCAACCAAACCAAGGAGGAGACCATGATAGAACATCAGAGCACTCGAACGGCTCGGCTTGCACGGCTTTGTCTGCAGCCTGGTCGCTGCCGGCGCCGCTGGCGCGTGCCGCCCTGATGCCGGCATCGCCAGCCGCCGCGCAAGGCTGGGAGCCGACCAAGCCGATGCAGTTCATCATTCCCGCCGGCACCGGCGGCGGCGCCGATCAGATGGCGCGCTTCATCCAGGGCGTGGTCGCCAAGAACAACCTGATGAAGCAGCCGATGATCACCGTCAACAAGGGCGGCGGCGCCGGGCGCCGAAGGCTTCCTGGAGGTCAAGAAGTCTGCCGGCGACCCCCACAACATCATCATCACGCTGTCGAACCTGTTCACGACGCCCTCGCCACCGGCGTGCCCTTCAGCTGGAAGGACATGACGCCGGTCGCCATGCTGGCGCTCGACCAGTTCGTCCTCTGGGTGCCGGCCGACGCGCCCTACAAGACGGCGAAGGAATACATCGAGGCGGTGAAGGCCGGCGACGACAAGACCTTCAAGATGGGCGGCACCGGCTCCAAGCAGGAAGACCAGATCATCACGGTGGCGCTGGAGAAGCTGACGGCGCCCAAGAAGTTCACCTACGTCCCCTACGCCGGCGGCGGCGCGGTGGCCGTGCAGCTCGTCGGCAAGCACGTCAATTCCACGGTGAACAACCCGATCGAGGCCGTCTCGCAGTGGAAGGCCGGCGCGTTGCGCCCGCTGTGCATCTTCGACGCCAAGCGCAGCGTCTACACGCAGAAGGTGACGGCCGACATGGCGTGGTCGGACATTCCGACCTGCAAGGAGGCGGGCGTCGACACCGAGTACCAGATGCTGCGCGGCATCTTCATGTCGCCCGGCGTGAAGCCCGAGCACGTCGCCTTCTACGTCGACCTCTTCAAGAAGGTGATGGCGACGGACGACTGGAAGAAGTTCATGGAGCACGGCGCGTTCAACCAGACCTTCATGACCGGCGACGAGTTCGCGAAGTGGGTCGAGGCGAACGACAAGCTCCACTACGACCTGATGAAGGAAGCGGGCTTCCTGGCGGCCGGCAAGTGAGACGCGAGCGGCGGTGCCGGCGATCGCCGGCGCCGGCCCTCACTCGAACGATGCGCAGCCGTCACAGCGAAGGCGATGCACGACATGCAGAAGCGACGAAGGCGCCGACGACAGCCGGCCGCTGGCCACGAACCGGACGATGGAAATCGTCGTTGCGCTGCGTGCTGCTCGGCGGCTGCGCCATCGTCATCTTCGACAGCATGCGCCTCGGCTTCGGTTGGCGCGAGGGCGAGGGGCCGGCGCCCGGCTATTTCCCTTCTGGGTCGCGGTGATCCTGGGCGTCTCCAGCCTGGTCAACCTGGTCGGCGCCCTGCGCGGCCACGGCGCCGGCGAGATCTTCTGTCCGCTGCGGCCGTTCGGCCGCGTGCTGGCAGTGCTGGTCCCGAGCCTCGTCTACGTGCCTGATCGGCGGCCTCGATCGGCCTACGATATCCGGTCGGCATCTATGTGGCCTCGGCCATCTTCATTTTCGTCGTTCATGATCGCTGATCGGGCGCGAGAACCCGTTCAAGGCGCTGGGCGTCGGCCTCGCTCGTGCCCTCGCCCTGTTCTTCATGTTCGAGAAATGGTTCCTCGTGCCGCTGCCCAAGGGGCCGCTCGAGGCCTGGCTCGGCTACTGAGCCGCCGTCGAGGACAGCTGCCGCACGCCGGCACCAGTCGCTGTCCGCCACCGGGCAGCGCTGACTCGGCCGCCTATGCTCGCCGGGCACGCCGACCGCACCTCGGCTGCGCCGTCGCAGGAGCATCCAGCCCCAGACGCAGCACGATCACGGCGCCAGCGTGGCGGCCGATAGTGCAGAGCCGGCCTCGACGCCTTGATGCCAGATCGAACTTCGGAGTCGGCACGCCGAGCTGGCGTGCCAAGCCTGCGACGTAGTGCTGCAGGATCGGGTCGGTCGACAATCAGCTCGCCCGCGATCCAGCCGAGCAGGGCGGCGCCGGCCCAGACCAGGATCGGATAGCGCGTCAGCAGCGCCATGATCAGGGTCGCGCCGGCCACGACCAGCGGGATGCGAGATCACGAGGCCGAAGATGATGAGCCGATCGTGTCGCCGTTGCGCCGCGCGCCGGCGATGGCCAGCACGTTGTCGAGGCTCATGACGATGTCGGCGATGGCGACGATCTTCACGGCCTCCCAGAGGTTGTCTGCCGCTGCGATGTCTGCCTCGTCGGCCTCGTCCTGGACCAGCAGCTTGATGGCGATCCAGAACAGCAGCAGGCCGCCGACCAGCTTGAGCCAGGGCAGATCGAGCAGATACTGGACGATGACGGTGAAGATGATGCGCAGAAGGACCGCCGCGCCGGCGCCGAGGATGATGCCCCAGAACCGCTGGCGCGGCGGCAGGGCGCGGCAGGCCAGGGCGATGACGACGGCGTTGTCGCCGGAGAGGAGGATGTTGATGCCGATGATCTTGAGGACCTCGATCGCCGAGCGGGCCATAGTCGCCGAGCACGCCGATCCGAACTGCTGCAGCCACTGTTCGATCATGGCCGCATTACCTCCCGAATGTGTCCTGCATCCTCGCCATCTGCTGCGCATGCCTGCCGCTCGTGACGCGCCTCCGATGCTTACCGTGCGCAGCTGTCACGGATAATGCGACAACGCCGCGCCGTCGAGGCAATGCGACGCAGCGGTCGCTTGCGTGCGCAGGTGCGTCACCATCGCGATGCAGCGCGTCGTCGCGTGTCGCGCGAGCCGCTGCCCCATGCCGTCGACCGCGCTGTCCTCGACAGCGCGACGAGATATGGCATATGGTATGCCAAATGCCAGCGCCTCGACTCGGGCGCATCGGCGCGAGCCTGAACTCGCGTGTCAGGCCATCGAGCGCCCGAGCATGAACGACACATCGCAAGAGCGACGGCATGCGCAGGGCCGGAGGCCGCGCCATCCATCCGGGCTCCGGGCGGCGCAAGGCGGCGCCGTTTCCCGCGCGGCCGCGTGCTCAGAGGACGAGGTCGGCCGCCGTCAAGGCGCTGCTGGGCGACCGGCCGCGCGAGCGCGCGCTGCTGATCGAGTATCTGCACCTGATCCAGGACCAGGAAGGCTGCCTGCCGGCCGGACACCTGCACGCGCTGGCCGAAGAACTGCAGGATCCCGATGGCCGAGGTCTACGAGGTCGCGACGTTCTACGCCCACTTCGACGTGGTGGGCGATGGCGAGCACGCGCCCGCCCAGGTGACGGTGCGCGTCTGCGACAGCCTGAGCTGCATGCTGGCGGGCGCCGAGGAGCTGCTGGCGACGCTGCAGAGCGAGAGAGCTGCCCGGCGTGCGCGTCGTGCGCGCGCCCTGCATCGGCTCCTGCGACACGGCGCCGGCCGCCGAGGTCGGCCACCATCACGTCGACCATGCCACGGTCGCCAAGCTCAAGCAGCTCGCCGCGCGCGGCGAGGTGCATCCCGCAGATGCCCGCCTACCAGGACTTCGACGCCTATGTCGAAAGCCGGCGGCTATGCCGTGCTGCGCGTCCTGCCTGTCGGGCGCGCGCAAGGTCGAGGACGTGATCGCCGCGCTCTCCGATGGCGGCCTGCGCGGGCTCGGCGGCGCCGGCTTCCCGACCGGGCGCAAGTGGGGCCTGGTGCGCGCGCGAGAAGGGCCCGCGCCTGATGGCCGTCAACGGCGACGAGGGCGAGCCCGGCACCTTCAAGGACCGCTACTACCTCGAGCGCGAGCCGCACAAGTTCCTCGAAGGCATGCTGATCGCCGCCTGGGCGGTGGAGGCCGAGCAGGTCTTCATCTACATGCGCGACGAGTATCCCGGCCGTGCTCGAGATCCTGCAAGCGGAGATCGCCAAGCTCGAGGCGGCGGGCCTCGCCAAGCACACCAAGGTCCACGTCCGCCGCGGCGCCGGCGCCTACATCTGCGGCGAAGAGAGCGCCATGATCGAATTCGATCGAGGGCAAGCGCGGCTACCCGCGGCATCGCCCGCCCTACGTGGCGCAGGTCGGCGTGTTCGGCCGGCCGACGCTCGTCAACAACATCGAGACGCTCTACTGGGTGCCGGCGATCCTGGAGAAGGGCGCGGCGTGGTTCGCCAGCCAGGGCAAGAACGGCGCCAAGGGCCTGCGCTCCTACTCGGTCTCGGGCCGCGTGAAGAAGCCGGGCGTCGTGCTCACCGCCGCCGGCTCGACCTGCAAGGACCTGATCGAGCTCTGCGGCGGCATGGCCGACGGCCACCACTTCAAGGGCTATCTGCCGGGCGGCGCCTCGGGCGGCATCCTGCCGGCCTACATGGCCGACATCCCGCTCGATTTCGGCCAGCTCGAGAAGCACGGCTGCTTCGTCGGCAGCCACGCCGTTGTGATCCTGTCCGACAAGGACGACATGAAGGCCGTGGCGCTCAATCTCATGCGCTTCTTCGAGGACGAGAGCTGCGGCCAGTGCACGCCCTGCCGCAACGGCACGGAGAAGGCCGTCAAGCTGATGAGCGCGGGCAACTGGGACGCCGAGCTGCTCGGCGACCTGTCCCAGGTCATGGCCGACGCCTCGATCTGCGGCCTCGGCCAGGCGGCGCCGAACCCGGTCGGTGCGTGTTCAAGTATTTCCCGGAGGACTGCGGTGAGCACGCGCTGCCACGCAGAGCGCGTTCCCGACCGGTGCAGGTCGACAACGAGCGCGTGCGCGTCACCGAGTGGCGCTTCGCGCCGGGCGCGGAAACCGGCGAGCACGTGCACCAGATGGACTACGTGGTGGTGCCCTCGGGCAACGGCCGGCTGAAGCTCGTGTCGCCGCAGGGCGAGGAAAGCTTTGCGGAGCTGAAGCACGGTGTATCCTACTTCCGCAAGGCCGGCGTGCATCACAACGTCATCAATGCCAACGACTTCGAGTATGCGTTCGTCGAGATCGAGCTGAAGAGCTGAGGACGGCGATGACGACCAAGATCACCTTCGAGCTGGACGGCAAGCCGGTCGAGGCCGAGCCCGGCGAGACCATCTGGCAGGTGGCGCAGCGCCACGGCACCAAGATCCCGCATCTGTGCTGGCATCCCGCGCCCGGCTATCGCGCCGACGGCAACTGCCGCGCCTGCATGGTGGAGGTGGAGGGCGAGCGCGTGCTGGCGGCCTCCTGCCAGCGCAAGGCCGCCGCCGGCATGAAGGTGAAGACGGCGACCGAGCGCGCGAAGAAATCGCGCGAGATGGTGTTCGAGCTGCTGATGGCCGACCAGCCGGCACGCGAGGGCAGCCACGATCCGAAGTCCGAGCTTCTGGAACTGGGTCGACGCCATGGGCGTCACGCCCACGCAGCCGCTTCCCGCGCGACGAGCGGCCCGCCGCCGACAGCACGCACTCGGCCATCGCCGTCAACCTCGACGCCTGCATCAACTGCGGCCTGTGCGTGCGCGCCTGCCGCGAGGTGCAGGCCAACGACGTGATCGGCATGGCCTACCGCGGCCACGGCGCCAAGGTCGTGTTCGACTTCGACAAGGGCATGGGCCACTCGACCTGCGTGGCCTGCGGCGAGTGCGTGCAGGTGTGCCCGACCGGCGCGCTGATGGAGAAGAACCTGCTCGACGAGGCCGGCAAGCGCGTCAACTACGAGAGCAAGTCGGTCGATACGCTGTGCCCCTATTGCGGCGTCGGCTGCCAGACCAAGGTGCACGTCAAGGACAACAAGATCCTCTACGTCGACGGCCGCGACGGGCCCGCCAACAACAACCGGCTGTGCGTCAAGGGCCGCTTCGGCTTCGACTACATCCATCATCCCGACCGGCTGACCAAGCCGCTCATCCGCCGCGACGGCGTGCCGAAGGACGCCAACCTGCAGATCCGGCGCGATGAGATCGGCAAGTATTTCCGCGAGGCGACCTGGGAGGAGGCGCTGGCGAAGGCCGCCGGCGGCCTCAAGACCATCCACACAGCGCGACGGCGGCAAGGCGCATCGCCGGCTTCGGCTCGGCCAAGGGCTCCAACGAGGAGGCCTATCTCTTCCAGAAGCTGATCCGGCAGGGCTTCGGCACCAACAACGTCGATCACTGCACGCGGCTGTGCCACGCCTCCTCGGTTGCGGCGCTGATGGAGGGCGTCAACTCCGGCGCCGTCACGGCGCCGTTCACGGCCGCCAAGGACTGCCGACTGCATCATCGTCATCGGCGCGCGGCCGGCCGAGAACCATCCCGTCGCCGCCACCTTCCTCAAGAACGCGGCCAAGCGCGGCGCCAAGCTGATCGTGATGGACCCGCGCGGCCAGAACCAGGGCCTCGCGCGCTACGCCAGCCACATGCTGCAGTTCAAGCCCGGCCGCGACGTGGCGCTGCTCAACGCCATGCTCAACGTCATCGTCGCCGAGGGCATGGTCGACATCCAGTACGTGCAGGCCCACACCGAGGGCTTCGAGAGCCTCAAGGCCAAGGTGAAGGACTTCACGCCGGAGGCGATGGAGCCGGTGTGCGGCATCCCCGCCGCGACCATCCGCGAGGTGGCGCGCCTCTACGCCCGCTCGGAGCGCTCGCATCATCTTCTGGGGCATGGGCATCTCGCAGCACACCCACGGCACCGACAACGCGCGCTGCCTGATCGCGCTCGCGCTCGTCACCGGCCAGATCGGCCGGCCCGGGCACCGGCCTGCATCCGCTGCGCGGCCAGAACAACGTGCAGGGCGCCTCCGACGCCGGCCTGATCCCGATGGTGTTCCCCGACTACAAGTCGGTCGAGGATCCCGCGATCCGCGGCATGTACGAGGAGTTCTGGGGCACGACGCTTGCCGCCCAAGCGCGGGCTGACCGTCGTCGAGATCATGCACGCCATCAAGGACGGCGTGATCAAGGGCATGTACATCATGGGCGAGAACCCGGCGATGTCCGATCCCGACGTGCAGCACGCGCGCGAAGCGCTGGCCAAGCTCGAGCACCTCGTGGTGCAGGACATCTTCCTCACCGAGACGGCCTGGCATGCCGACGTGATCCTGCCGGCTTCCGCGCATGCCGAGAAGTGGGGCACCTTCACCAACACCAACCGGCAGGTGCAGATCGGGCGGCCCGGTGATCGATCCGCCCGGCGAGGCGCGGCAGGACTGGGAGCTGATCCAGGCAGCTCGCGCAGCGCATCGGCCTCAAGTGGAACTACAAGCACGTCTCGGAGGTGTTCACCGAGATGGCCGAGGTGATGCCGTCGCTCAAGAACATCACCTGGGAGCGGCTCGTGCGCGAGGATGCCGTCACCTATCCCTGCGACGCGCCCGACAAGCCCGGCAACGAGATCATCTTCGCGCAGTCGTTCCCGACCGCATCGGGCCGCGCCAAGATCGTGCCGGCCGATCTGCTGCCGCCCGACGAGCTGCCCGACGAGGCCTATCCGATGGTGCTCACCACCGGCCGCCTGCTGGAGCACTGGCACACCGGCTCGATGACGCGGCGCGCCTCCAACCTCGACTCGCTGGAGCCGGAGGCGATCGCCGGCCTGCAACCCGCGCGAGATGGACCGGCTCGGCGTGCCTCCCGGCGGCTTCGTCCGCGTCTCGACCCGGCGCGGCGAGGTCACGCTGAAGGCGCGCGCCGACCGCGACGTGGCCGAGGGCATGGTGTTCATCCCGTTCTGCTTCGCGGAGGCCGCCGCCAACCTGCTCACCAACCCGCAGCTCGACCCGATGGGCAAGATCCCGGAGTTCAAGTTCTGCGCCGCCAAGGTGGAGCCGGCCGAGATGCTGGTGGCGGCGGAGTAGGCTCGCCTGAGTTAGCTCCTACATCGAATTGCGCTTGTAACCCGCAATATCCATGGTTCACTGTTCCCGGGCATTCCGCTATGCACGGAAGCGTTGGAGGAACATATGGCCATCACCATCTTCGTCGTCCGCGCCACCATCACGAAGGACAAGGAAGCCGCGTTCAACAAGTGGTACAACGAGGAGCATGCGCCGCAGCTGCTGCAGTACAACGGCGCGGCAAGCGCGCGGCGCTACCGCAAGATCCTCGGCGACGACAAGTTCCAGTACATGGCCGTCTACGAGTTCGCGAGCGAGGACATCTTCCGCCGGTTCGAGAAGTCCGATCACTTCAAGACACTGGTCAAGGACTACAACGCCAGCTTCGGCGAAACTCGGAACGCGAGCGTTCGGCCTACGTGCAGATCTGGCCCTGACGCGTCCGCGGCGCTAAGTCAGCGCTGCGATCTCGCCGGACATATTGCGCGCGGCCGGATGCTTCCCAGAAGCGCTCGCAGCCGCTCGGTGCGATAGATCTGCGGGCGCGCCAGAAAACTCTCTAGCACGCGCCGGCGGCCCGGGCCGATACAGCGCTCGGGCACCGCCGCGTATTCGTGCGCGGATCGCACTGCGCATAGAGCTGCGATACGCGATCGGGTGCCGCGGCCAGCACCGACAGATCGAGATCGAGCAGCAGTGCAGGTCGGCATCTCGCGCCCACCGGCGCCGACGCGCCATGCTGGGGTCGCCAGAATGTAGTGCTCGACCTTGGCCATGAGCTGCTGCGGAAAGGCCGAGCAACGTCAGCTGCGCCACCGCGCAAGGTTCTGCGCTGGCCGCCTCGTTGTCCTGCCGCGCCGGGTCGTAGACGGCGTCGTGGAACAGGATGGCCAGCGTGACAGCATCGCCGTCCGCGACGCCCCCTGCTCGTCCAGGAGATGCAGAAAGGTCGGCGATATGGCTCAGCGTATGATAGTGCCGATGCGGCTCGCCATAGGCGCGCACCAGATCTTCCAGCACGCGCTCGGCCGGAAGCGGCTTCGCAGCCATGCCGTGCGCGAGATCGCGCCACGCGCTGCGACACCAACTCCTGCGCGCGTCATCCAGGCGATTCCGCGCTTTCTCATCAGGTATTTCTGCATCCCCTCCATCACCAGCTCGCCCTTCTGGTTGTGGATGGTCGAGGCCGAGCGTCAGCACGCCCGTCGTGCGCTGCGGCTTGAGCTCGCTGACGGCGAGGCGCGGATAGAGCGTGTCGCCGGCATAGACCGGCTTGAGAAAGCGCGACGACTGCTCGATGAAGCCCATCAGCGAGTCCTCGACCAGGAACGGAAACAGCCCGGCGCCGGCCGCCGTCTGGATCAGCACCTGGTAGCCGTGCGCCAGCAGGTCCGGATGGCCGTGACGGCGGCAATATTCGCGGTCGTAGTGGATCGGATGATTGTCGCCGGACGCAGCCTGGAACGCCAGGAACTGCGCTTCCGTCACCGTGCGCGAAGGAATGTAGAAGACCTCGCCCAGCTTGAAGTCCTCGAAGTAGCGGGAAGGGGCGAGGCGGTGGTTCGCGGGATCGAACGGCTCGGTCATCGCTGATCTCGCGGCGTAGTTCTATTCAGCCGGCGCCGGCGCTGCTGCCCGGCGCCTGTGCGCCATCAGCCACAGCGCGGCTCCGGTGACGATGGCCATCAGCGGCAGCGCCGCAAGGTTGATGACGATCCAGCCGGCCTTGGCCGCCAGCACGCCCGACAGCGCCGCCGCCGAGGCCGTGGCCGCATAGACCGTGAAGTCGTGGCTCGCCTGCACCTTGGCGCGCTCGGCCGGCGTGTAGGTGGTGGTCAGCAGCGTCGAGCCGCCGACGTAGGCGAAGTTCCAGCCGAGCCCGACGAGCACGTTGGCGATGAGGAAATTGGCGAAGTCGACGCCGGCCAGGTTGACCAGCGCGCAGCCCACCTCGATCAGGCCGCCGGCCGCGATGACCGGCAGCACGCCGAAGCGGTTGATCAGGTGGCCGGTGAAGAACGACGGCAGGAACATGGCGATGATGTGCGCCTGGATCACGGTGGCGCTGTCGGTGAAGCCGAACCCGCAGGCGAGCATGGCCAGCGGCGTCGCCGACATGGTGAGCGTCATCACCGCATAGCCGAACACGGATGCCGCCAGCGCCACGCGATAGGCAGGCTGCCGCGTGATCTCCGACATCGGCCGGCCGCCGCGCGGCGCGCTCCTCCGCGCTCAACCGGGGAATGCGCACGAGCTGCACCAGCGCCAGCACGGCAACCGAGAACCCGGCCATGGCCACATAGACGCCGGCGAACGTCACCGGCGCCAGCCAGTCGACCGCCCATTTCGCCACCTGCGGGCCCATGAAGCCCGGCGAGCACGCCGCCCGCCATCACCAGCGAGATCGCCTTGGCGCGGAAAGCGGGCTCCGTAGCATCGGCGGCGGCCAGCCGGAAATACCAGAAGAACGCCGCCTGCATGCCCTGCAGAACAGCGCGCCGACGCACAGCAGCGGAAAACTCTGCCGGTAGAGCGCCGCGCAGCGCGACCAGCGCCGGACAGAATCCCGAACAGCGCGCCGATCGAGAAGCCTGCACGCCGCCCGATGAGCCCCATCAGCAGCGAGGCCGGTATGGTCGTGCCCATGATGCCGAGGTGGACGAGGAAGATCGGCGTCGTCGCCAGCCACTTGTCGTCCGGCCCGAGCAGCATGTAGGCCGCGAGCGGCGTCGCCGCGATGCCCATGGCCTGCACCGACATGAACAGCGCCTGCGCCAGCGCCAGCACGGCGACGTTGCGGCGCTGCGGGTCAGCGAAAGTGGCAGCGATTTTCATGGGATAGTGCCGAGGTGCGAAGAGTAGCCCTTCCATAGCCCACTGGGGACACCCTGTCTCGCCTGCAGCCTCCACGGCTTGCATATCTCCCACCTGCTATCGCGCCAGTCGGTGCGCTTCGGGATGCCAAGTCGTCGATGGGCTGACCCCGAAGCACTCGAAACATCTTGGGCGTCAACGCAGGTAGGCGTATGCTGATCACATAAGAGGCCTAGGCATCTGCCGTACTTTCGCGCTCGTTTCGGAGCGCCAATGCGACGCCGCCTTTCTGCGCCGCCAAAAAACCGACCGCAAGGCACAAACCCACGGGAGGAAATACATGGCTACCAAATCCCTCAATGTAAACGGCAAGCGGGTGTCGATCACCATCGACGACCCTGACATGCCGCTGCTCTATGCACTGCGCGATAATCTCGCACTCAAGGGACCACGCTTCGGCTGCGGCCTCGCGCAGTGCGGCGCTTGCACCGTCCATGTCGACGGCAGCGCCGTCCGGTCGTGCGTCACGCCTCTCTCTTCGATCAAGTCCGGCCAAAAAGTCGTGACGCTGGAAGGGCTCGGCACGCCACAAAAGCCGCACCCGGTGCAGCAGGCATTCATCGAGGAGCAGGCGGTGCAGTGCGGCTACTGCATCAACGGCATGATCATGGAATCCGCCGCATT